>NZ_JBITWR010000044.1:0-1160 GCF_044544025.1 Streptomyces sp. NPDC055243 | reverse complement strand
CTAGTGTCCTGCGCCAGTAGTTGGCCGTTAGTAGGTGTGTGATTTCTGCTGCTGGTGCGTCAGTTCCTCGTCGGGGCCCCAAGCTGGAGCCCCTGCTGCTATCCGCCGGAGAACAGGCGGAGTTGGAGCGGTGGGCCCGCCGGGCAACATCGGCCCAGGCGTTGGCTTTGCGGGCGCGGATTGTGCTGGCGTGTGCGGGACCTGAGGTGCCGCCGATCGTCGCGGTCGCCCGGGATCTACGGGTGGCCGCGGACACGGTCCGCAAGTGGCGACGGCGGTTTCTGGCTGAGCGGCTGGACGGGCTGGCCGACGAGCCGAGGCCGGGCCGTCCGCCCACCATCGGCGTCGATCAGGTGGAAGCGGTCGTGGTGACGACGCTGGAACAGCTGCCGAAGAATGCCACCCACTGGTCGCGGAAGTCGATGGCGGAGCACAGCGGCCTGTCGAAGTCGACGGTGGGCCGTATCTGGCGGCAGTTCCAGCTCAAGCCGCACCTGGCGGACACCTTCAAGCTGTCGACGGACCCGCTGTTCGTGGAGAAGGTCTACGACGTGGTGGGCCTGTACTTCAACCCGCCCGAGGGTGCGGTGGTGCTCTCGGTGGACGAGAAGAGCCAGATCCAGGCCCTGGACCGGTCCCAGCCGGTGCTGCCGATGATGCCGGGCATGCCCGAGCGGCGCACCCACGACTACGTGCGCAACGGACTGACCACCTTGTTCGCCGCGTTCGACGTCGCCACGGGGGAAGTCATCACGGCCCTGCACCGCCGGCACCGGGCCGCGGAGTTCAAGAAGTTCCTGATCCGGATCGACAAGGAGGTCCCCGCCCACCTGCAAATCCATCTGATCGTGGATAACTACGGCACCCACAAGACCCCTGCGATCAAGGCCTGGCTGGCCAAACACCCGCGGTTCGAGCTGCACTTCACCCCGACCGGCTCCTCCTGGATCAACCAGGTCGAGCGATGGTTCGGCTACCTGGCCCACCAGATGATCCGCCGCGGCGCACACAAGAACATCCAAGCCCTCGAAGCCGACATCCGGCACTGGGTCAAGGACTGGAACCACGACCCCAAGCCCTTCATCTGGACCAAGACAGCCCAAGAGATCCTCGACTCCCTCGCCCGCTTCTGCCGACGGATCTCCGGCGCAGGACACTAG
>NZ_JBITWR010000043.1:0-1184 GCF_044544025.1 Streptomyces sp. NPDC055243 | reverse complement strand
TCTTCCTGGCGGAGGCCTTCACGCGCCCGGCGATGATGCGCACCCTGGCCGCGATCGGCTTCCAGCAGTCCTACACCTACTTCACCTGGCGCAACACGAAGCGGGAACTCACTTCATACGTCCAGGAGTTGACCGACGAGACGGCTCACTACCTGCGGCCGAACTTCTTCGTCAACACCCCCGACATCCTGCCCGAGTTCCTCCAGCACGGCGGACGCCCCGCCTTCGAGCTCCGCGCGGTGCTCGCCGCGACCCTCGCGCCGACATGGGGCATGTACAGCGGCTACGAACTGTGCGAGGACACGCCCGTGCAGTCCGGCAGCGAGGAGTACCGGGACTCGGAGAAGTACCAACTGCGCTCGCGCGACTGGGAGTCGGCGCGGCGCGAAGGGCTCACCATCGCGCCGCTCGTCACCACGCTCAACGCGATCCGTCGACGCCATCCGGCGCTGCACCGGCTGCGCAACGTGCGCTTCCACTCCACGGACAACGAGCACGTGATCGCGTACAGCCGTCATGTGCCCGGTGACACGGTGCTGGTGGTGGTGAACCTCGACCCGCACCACACCCAGGAGGCGACCGTGCGCCTGGACTGCGCACGCCTGGACATCGCGCCCGGCACGTCCTTCCAGGTGCACGACGAACTGGGCGACGCGACCTACACGTGGGGCGAGGTCAATTACGTCCGTCTGACCCCGGGCGTGTCCCCCGCGCACGTATGCGCGGTCGGGTGAGGAAGCACGCGCTCCCCAGCCGTGCGGCAATGGAGGACCCATGACGATCAATGAGCCGGTGTCCGAGCTGGGCGAGGACACGCCCGCCAAGGACCGGGACCCCGAATGGTTCAAGCGTGCCGTGTTCTACGAGGTCCTGGTCCGCTCCTTCCACGACAGTGACGGCGACGGCATCGGCGACCTCAAGGGCGCCACCGCCAAGCTGGACTATCTGCAGTGGCTGGGCGTGGACTGCCTGTGGCTGCCGCCGTTCTTCACCTCCCCGCTGCGCGACGGCGGTTACGACGTGGCCAATTACATCGCCGTGCTGCCCGAGTTCGGTGATCTCGGGGATTTCGTCGAGTTCATCGATGCGGCGCATCAGCGGGGCATGCGCGTGATCATCGATTTCGTGATGAACCACACCAGCGATCAGCACCCGTGGTTCCAGCAGTCGCGCACCGACCCCGA
>NZ_JBITWR010000042.1:0-1354 GCF_044544025.1 Streptomyces sp. NPDC055243 | reverse complement strand
CGCCCGTAGCCGTCGCAAGGCGGCTGGGATGAACGGCATGTATCTCAGTGCCAAGCACTTCATCTGGCTGGGCTGCTTGCCTCCACCCTTCTGATCGCGATGGTGTTACACATTCCGGTGATCCGGACCAACTGGCAGTATTCGGTGATGTGTTCGGTATTGAGGGGAAGTCTCGGATTTACTCCCTCGCGCGCCTCCGAAGCACTAGCATGATCGAGACCTAACCGGAGTAGATAATTCCGGTCCAAGAGATTGCCCGCTCGATGTAGGGCTCGGGAAGGAAGCGCCTCATGGTGCATGCGCGTTCGAGGACGGCGGCCGCGGTGGCTGCCGTGGTGGCTGCAATGACGGTGGGTGGCGGTGGCGCTTCGAGTGCATTCGGAGACACCGGCTCGGCCGGAACGCTGAATGCCAACCCCATCGTCGTCCTCAATGCAAGCGGAAGCCAAGCAACGATCAGCGCCGAGGTGGAGTGTCCAGAAGGCGAACAGAGGAAGCTGACGGCCTGGTGGGCGAACACGGCCAAGCCCAATAACCGGACGAAGTTCGGGGTCTTTTCATACACGTGCACGGGCCGCCCGGATGTCGTGGAGCTCACGGTGGATGCACTGAACCCACGTACCGATCCGCTCCTGCTCGGCCCGGGAACCGTCAGCGTGACAATGGGCACGGGTGGTACAGGTAGCGCGGTAGGCAGCAAGGTCGCAGCTATCGCGATCTGACCTCGACTCGACGCCGTCGAACTATTGTGGAAGCGGAGATCGTCACGGACTGACCCGCAGCACACGAGACCTGCCCCCGTCCTTCCCCGCGCAGGCCGGATCAGCGGCTGGGCAGGGGGACAACGCTTACGGCGTCGTCCCCCTGCTAGGGCCCGTCTTTAAAGTTCACGGCGTGGTGGATCATAGTGAGGTGATACGCCGTCATGAACTCACCGATCGGGAGTGGGAGTTGCTCGCTCTGCTGATACCGCGGGCCTCGACAGGGCGTCCGCGTGTGTCGGACCGGCAGGTCGTCAACGGAATGGTCTACAAGATCCGGACCGGGATCTCCTGGCGTGACCTGCCGGAACGCTACGGCCCTTGGAAGACGGTCTACACGCGCTTCCGGAGATACGCACTGGACGGTGTGTTCACCCGAGCTCTCCGGCAGATCCAGGCCCGCGCGGACGCGGCCGGCGACATCGACTGGCTGGTGCAGATCGACTCCACCATCGTCCGCGCCCACCAGCACGCCGCCGCGACGGGGCGAAAAGGGGGCTCCACCGGCGGGACGAACCGGACGATCACGCCCTCGGCCGATCCCGAGGCGGACTGACCACCAAGATTCACCTCGCCTGCGACGGCTACGGGCA
>NZ_JBITWR010000041.1:0-1427 GCF_044544025.1 Streptomyces sp. NPDC055243 | reverse complement strand
CTAGTAGTACTTCGTTAGGTTCTTGTTCTGGTTCTGCTGGTCTTGAGGGGGCGGCCGCAGGTGGTGCAGGTGCGGGTCCAGCACCTCAGCATGTCTTGGAGTGCGTCGAGGGTCTGGTAGAGGCTCGGGCTGGTGCCTCGACTTTTGGGTCGAGCCTGCGGAGGGTGAGGAAGGCCTGGGCGGCGGTGACGAGGGTGACGTGGTGGTGCCAGCCGCGCCAGGTGCGGCCCTCGAAGTGGTCGAGTCCCAGGCCGTGCTTGAGCTCGCGGTAGTCGTGTTCGATCCGCCAGCGCATCTTCGCCCACCGCACCAGATAAGCGGCTGGTGTGGTGATCGGCAGGTTCGATATCCAGTAGTCCGTCGGGGTGTTCTGGCCGTCCGGCCATTCGACCAGGAGGGTCTGGGTGGGCAGAACGCCGTCCCACCGGTTGCGGCCGCCGCCCGCTTCCTGAGCGGCGGCCAGGGACTGTTTGCCCGCGGGCCGCACCGTCAGCACCGTGAACCGTGAGGTCATCGCGCCTTTGCTGCCCTGCCGCCAGGTCACCTCGGTGAACCGCTCCGTATCCACCTCCGCCGCGAGGGTGGAGACGGCTCGCGGCGGAGTGCGATAGCGGGGAAGGGTGGGCGGCCCGAGCCCGCCATAAGCGGGCTGGTGCGGTTCGACATCCTCTGGGTGAGCGACTTCCTTCCCGTTCAGTGCCAGGACATAGGACAGCTCCCGCTTCTCCAGACCGAGCCGGAACGGGGTGCTGACGCCGTAGCCGGCGTCGGCGACCACGACCCGCGCCTTCACCTGCCACTGGGCGAGTGTGTCCAGGAGGCCCAGTGCAAGACGCCACTTCTCCTGGTGCACCACGTCGTCGGGGACTCCTGCCCTGCGGCATCGGTCCGGCTCGTCCGTCCACTCGCGCGGCAGATACAACTGCCACTCCAACGGGCACGAGTGGGTGTCGGTGGCGGCATGGACACTGACCGCAACCTGGCAGTTCGCCCGTTTGCCGACCGCTCCGCAGTACTGGCGGGCCACCCCGACCGACGCCTTGCCGCACTTGGGAAACGACACATCGTCGATCACCCACACCTCGGGCTTCACCACCTGGACCAACTGCTCGGCGATCCGCCGTCGGACTGGCGTCCACTCCCACGGGGACTGGCTGACGAACTGCTGCAAAGCCTGCATATTGCCGTCTGGCAGCCGCTCGGCCATCGGCTGGATGGACTTGCGCCGGCCGTCCAGCATCAGCCCCCGCAGATAGCAGTCGCCCCACCGCCGCTGATCTTTGCGCGGCAACGAGGCGAACGCATCCTCCACGAAGAGCCCCAACCCAGCCCGTAATCGGTTCACTTCATGCGTATCCACACACCCAACATGCTCTTGATCAGCGATAACGCATAGAGCTAACGAAGTACTACTAGTGTCCTGCGCC
>NZ_JBITWR010000040.1:0-1548 GCF_044544025.1 Streptomyces sp. NPDC055243 | reverse complement strand
ACGGTGTCGGGGTAGTGGGCGTCGATCTCGGCGCGTACGCGTTTGAGCAGGCCGTGGGAGCGGGGGAGGTTTTCGCAGTTGGTGCCCTCTTCGGCGAAGAGGTAGGGCACGGCGTCCAGGCGGAAGCCGTCGATGCCCAGGTCCAGCCAGAACCGCAGGGCGGAGATGATCTCTTCCTGGACGGCGGGGTTCTCGTAGTTGAGGTCGGGCTGGTGGGAGAAGAAGCGGTGCCAGAAGTACTGTTTGCGTACCGGGTCGAAGGTCCAGTTGGAGGCTTCGGTGTCGACGAAGATGATGCGGGCGTCCTGGTACTGCTTGTCGTCGTCGGCCCAGACGTAGTAGTCGCCGTAGGGGCCTTCGGGGTCGGTGCGCGACTGCTGGAACCACGGGTGCTGATCGCTGGTGTGGTTCATCACGAAATCGATGATCACGCGCATGCCCCGCTGATGCGCGGAGTCCACGAACTCCACGAAGTCGGCCAGATCGCCGAACTCGGGGAGGACGGCGGTGTAGTCCGAGACGTCGTAACCGCCGTCCCGCAGCGGCGACTTGAAGAACGGCGGCAGCCACAGGCAGTCCACGCCCAGCCACTGCAGATAGTCCAGCTTGGCGGTGATGCCCTTGAGGTCGCCGATGCCGTCGCCGTTGCTGTCCTGGAAGGACCGCACCAGGACCTCGTAGAACACGGCACGCTTGAACCATTCGGGGTCTCGGTCCTTGGCGGGCGTGTCCTCGAATGTGTCCTGGACGGGCTCGTTGATGATCATGGTGTGGGTGACCCTCCGATCAACGGTGAGGACGGTCGCAGGACGCGGAAGATGTGCGCGGGCGCGCGGCCCGGCTCGAGGCGCACATAGTTGGCCCTGCCCCAGTGATAGGTGTCGCCGGTGAGCTCGTCGCGCACCGGCACGGTCTCGTGCCAGTGGAGGCCGAGTTTCGGCATGTCCAACGAGACCGTGGCCTCCTGGGTGTGGTGGGCGTCGAGGTTCACGACCACCAGAACCGTGTTCGATCCGTCCGTGTCGTCGGCCGTCTTCGAGTACGCGATCACCGCCTCCTGGTCCGTGGAGTGGAAGTGCAGGTCACGCAGTTGCCGCAGGGCGGGGTTGGCGCGCCGCACGCGGTTGAGCGCGGTGATGAGGGGCGCGAGGGTGGCGCCGGTGCGCTCCGCCGACTCCCAGTCGCGCGGCCTCAGTTGGTACTTCTCCGAGTCGAGATACTCCTCGCTGCCGGGCCGTGCCGGGGCGTTCTCGCACAGTTCGTACCCGCTGTAGACGCCCCACGTCGGCGACAGGGTTGCGGCGAGCACGGCACGGGCCTCGAAGGCGGGGCGTCCGCCGTTCTGGAGGTAGGCGTGCAGGATGTCGGGGGTGTTGACGAAGAAGTTCGGCCGCAGGTAATGGGCGGTCTCGCCCGCCAATTCACGCAGATAGTCCGTCAGTTCGTCCTTGGCGTTGCGCCAGGTGAAGTAGGTGTAGGACTGCTGGAAGCCGATCGCGGCCAGGGTGCGCATCATCGCCGGGCGCGTGAAGGCCTCCGCCAGGAAGA
>NZ_JBITWR010000039.1:1880-5082 GCF_044544025.1 Streptomyces sp. NPDC055243 | reverse complement strand
AACACAGTGGACGCGAGCAACTGAGGACAAGCCCTCGGCCTATTAGTACCAGTCACCTCCACCCGTTGCCGGGCTTCCAGATCTGGCCTATCAACCCAGTCGTCTACTGGGAGCCTTAACCCCTCAAGGGGGTGGGAATACTCATCTCGAAGCAGGCTTCCCGCTTAGATGCTTTCAGCGGTTATCCTTTCCGAACGTAGCCAACCAGCCATGCCCTTGGCAGGACAACTGGCACACCAGAGGTTCGTCCGTCCCGGTCCTCTCGTACTAGGGACAGCCCTTCTCAATATTCCTACGCGCACAGCGGATAGGGACCGAACTGTCTCACGACGTTCTAAACCCAGCTCGCGTACCGCTTTAATGGGCGAACAGCCCAACCCTTGGGACCGACTCCAGCCCCAGGATGCGACGAGCCGACATCGAGGTGCCAAACCATCCCGTCGATATGGACTCTTGGGGAAGATCAGCCTGTTATCCCCGGGGTACCTTTTATCCGTTGAGCGACGGCGCTTCCACAAGCCACCGCCGGATCACTAGTCCCGACTTTCGTCCCTGCTCGACCCGTCGGTCTCACAGTCAAGCTCCCTTGTGCACTTACACTCAACACCTGATTACCAACCAGGCTGAGGGAACCTTTGGGCGCCTCCGTTACTCTTTAGGAGGCAACCGCCCCAGTTAAACTACCCATCAGACACTGTCCCTGATCCGGATCACGGACCCAGGTTAGACATCCAGCACGACCAGAGTGGTATTTCAACGTTGACTCCACGAACACTGGCGTGCCCGCTTCAAAGTCTCCCACCTATCCTACACAAGCCGAACCGAACACCAATATCAAACTGTAGTAAAGGTCCCGGGGTCTTTCCGTCCTGCTGCGCGAAACGAGCATCTTTACTCGTAGTGCAATTTCACCGGGCCTATGGTTGAGACAGTCGAGAAGTCGTTACGCCATTCGTGCAGGTCGGAACTTACCCGACAAGGAATTTCGCTACCTTAGGATGGTTATAGTTACCACCGCCGTTTACTGGCGCTTAAGTTCTCAGCTTCGCACACCCGAAAGTGCACTAACCGGTCCCCTTAACGTTCCAGCACCGGGCAGGCGTCAGTCCGTATACATCGCCTTACGGCTTCGCACGGACCTGTGTTTTTAGTAAACAGTCGCTTCTCGCTGGTCTCTGCGGCCACCCCCAGCTCACGGAGTAAATCCGATCACCAGTGATGGCCCCCCTTCTCCCGAAGTTACGGGGGCATTTTGCCGAGTTCCTTAACCATAGTTCACCCGAACGCCTCGGTATTCTCTACCTGACCACCTGAGTCGGTTTAGGGTACGGGCCGCCATGAAACTCGCTAGAGGCTTTTCTCGACAGCATAGGATCATCCACTTCACCACAATCGGCTCGGCATCAGGTCTCAGCCTTAATGTGCGACGGATTTACCTATCACACGGCCTACACCCTTACCCCGGGACTACCACCGCCCGGGCTGGACTACCTTCCTGCGTCACCCCATCACTCACCTACTACCACCTTGGGTCGGCGGCTCCACCACTTCCCTTTGCCCGAAGGCTCCAGGACGGCTTCACGGCCTTAGCATTAATGGGCTCGATGTTTGACGCTTCACAGCGGGTACCGGAATATCAACCGGTTATCCATCGACTACGCCTGTCGGCCTCGCCTTAGGTCCCGACTTACCCTGGGCAGATCAGCTTGACCCAGGAACCCTTAGTCAATCGGCGCACACGTTTCTCACGTATGTATCGCTACTCATGCCTGCATTCTCACTCGTGAACCGTCCACCACTAGCTTCCGCTGCAGCTTCACCCGGCACACGACGCTCCCCTACCCATCCCAGCAGGCGTTGGCCCTAATGCTGGAATGACACGACTTCGGCGGTACGCTTGAGCCCCGCTACATTGTCGGCGCGGAATCACTTGACCAGTGAGCTATTACGCACTCTTTCAAGGGTGGCTGCTTCTAAGCCAACCTCCTGGTTGTCTGTGCGACTCCACATCCTTTCCCACTTAGCGTACGCTTAGGGGCCTTAGTCGATGCTCTGGGCTGTTTCCCTCTCGACCATGGAGCTTATCCCCCACAGTCTCACTGCCGCGCTCTCACTTACCGGCATTCGGAGTTTGGCTAAGGTCAGTAACCCGGTAGGGCCCATCGCCTATCCAGTGCTCTACCTCCGGCAAGAAACACACGACGCTGCACCTAAATGCATTTCGGGGAGAACCAGCTATCACGGAGTTTGATTGGCCTTTCACCCCTAACCACAGGTCATCCCCCAGGTTTTCAACCCTGGTGGGTTCGGTCCTCCACGACCTCTTACAGCCGCTTCAACCTGCCCATGGCTAGATCACTCCGCTTCGGGTCTTGAGCGCGCTACTGAACCGCCCTATTCGGACTCGCTTTCGCTACGGCTTCCCCACACGGGTTAACCTCGCAACGCACCGCAAACTCGCAGGCTCATTCTTCAAAAGGCACGCAGTCACGACTGTATGTGCAAGCACATACAGCGACGCTCCCACGGCTTGTAGGCACACGGTTTCAGGTACTATTTCACTCCGCTCCCGCGGTACTTTTCACCATTCCCTCACGGTACTATCCGCTATCGGTCACCAGGGAATATTTAGGCTTAACGGGTGGTCCCGCCAGATTCACACGGGATTTCTCGGGCCCCGTGCTACTTGGGTGTCTCTCAAACGAGCCGTTGATGTTTCGACTACGGGGGTCTTACCCTCTACGCCGGACCTTTCGCATGTCCTTCGCCTACACCAACGGTTTCTGACTCGTCTCACAGCCGGCAGACTGTGAAAGAGAGATCCCACAACCCCGCACACGCAACCCCTGCCGGGTCTCACACGTATACGGTTTGGCCTCATCCGGTTTCGCTCGCCACTACTCCCGGAATCACGGTTGTTTTCTCTTCCTGCGGGTACTGAGATGTTTCACTTCCCCGCGTTCCCTCCACACTGCCTATGTGTTCAGCAGCGGGTGACAGCCCATGACGACTGCCGGGTTTCCCCATTCGGAAACCCCCGGATCAAAGCCTGGTTGACGACTCCCCGGGGACTATCGTGGCCTCCCACGTCCTTCATCGGTTCCTGGTGCCAAGGCATCCACCGTGCGCCCTTAAAAACTTGGCCACAGATGCTCGCGTCCACTGTGCAGTTCTCAAACAACGACCAACCACCCGTCACAGC
>NZ_JBITWR010000038.1:0-5350 GCF_044544025.1 Streptomyces sp. NPDC055243 | reverse complement strand
AATTCGGAAGAGGAATAGATGAACTTCGAACCTTCGGAAAAGGTTAAGGACCTGCAGCGCCGTGTTTCGGCATTCATGCATCAATATGTGTACCCCAACGAGGAACGTTACGAGCGAGAAGTCTGCGACGGCGACCGTTGGCAGCCGATCGCGCTCATTGAAGAGCTGAAGGCGCACGCGAAGGACCAAGGTTTGTGGAATCTGTTTCTGCCCGATTCGGAACATGGGGCGGGACTGACGAACGTCGAATACGCTCCCCTTTGCGAAATCATGGGCCGGGTGCCATGGGCACCGGAGGTTTTCAACTGTTCGGCACCTGACACAGGCAACATGGAAGTGCTGGTCCGTTACGGCACGCAGGAGCAGAAGAAGACGTGGCTCGAGCCGTTGCTGCGTGGCGAGATTCGCTCGGCGTTCGCAATGACCGAGCCACTTGTGGCCTCGTCCGATGCAACGAACATCGAGAGCTCGATCGTGCGTGACGGTGACGAATACGTGATCAATGGCAGGAAATGGTGGACTTCTGGTGCCAACGATCCACGCTGCAAAGTCTTCATTTTCATGGGCAAGACGGACCCTGACGCGGCAGAGCGCTATCGTCAGCAAGGGATGATCCTCGTGCCGCGCGACGCGCCCGGCGTGACGATTCTTCGCCATCTGCCGGTGCTCGGTTTCGACGACGCGCCGCACGGGCATGCGGAAATCGTCTTCGAGAACGTACGTGTGCCGGTAACGAACATGCTGCTCGGCGAAGGGCGCGGCTTCGAGATTGCTCAAGGGCGTCTCGGCCCCGGTCGTATCCATCACTGCATGCGCCTGATCGGTCTCGCGGAGCGTGCACTCGAAGTGACGTGTACACGTAGCCTGTCGCGAACGGCGTTTGGACGGGCAATTGCCGACCAAACGGTGACGCAGCACCGCATTGCCGACGCACGTATCTCGATCGACCAGACGCGCTTACTGGTGCTGGATGCTGCGCACAAGATGGACGCGATCGGCAATAAGGCGGCCGCACGCGAAATTGCGATGATCAAGGTGGCAGCGCCCAGCATGGCATGCACAGTCATCGATTGGGCGATTCAGACCTGCGGGGGCTATGGAATGCAGGATCGCTTCCTGACGCACGCCTATGCTGCCGCACGGTCGCTGCGCATCGCGGACGGTCCGGATGAAGTGCATCGCAATCAGATAGGGCGAATGGAACTGGCCCGTTATCGGGGCTCGAGATGAGCGGCACTACAAGAATTTCGTGTTCGCCTTCAAAAAAGGCCGAACGTTCGAGTGTTTATTTGATTTTGGATCCAATCGAGCTGTCTGTATCGAACTGGCAGCGACATAGCTCAACCTGGATGCACGGTACCCCGTCCCGTGCGCCGCACATACAAAGGAAGGGAACATGACAGCGCACTACAGGGTGCACGATGACGTGGCGGTTATCACGCTCGACAACCCACCGGTCAATGGGCTCGGGCACACGACACGTCTCGCCATCGTCGAGGCAATGGCCGCAGCAGCAGCCGACGCGGGTGTACGGGCCATTGTCATTACTGGGGCAGACAGCGGCTTCTCGGCCGGAGCGGACATCCGGGAATTCGGCACGCCGAAAGCAACGCAGGAACCGAGCATTCATACGGTCATACGAGCGATTGTTGATTTCCACCGAGTCTTAACCCACCGATTTCATCTAAATCTGACCCACCCCGAGACAGCGTAGTACATCTATTCCGGTGTGGATAACTCTTCGTTACCCGCTGGTTTTGCTGCTCTCTTTCTTGTCGTCTTCGCCTTGGCAGAACTGGTCCTGAAGCGCCACGATTCATTGCCCGTTTCAACGATGTGGCAGTGATGGGTGACGCGGTCCAGCAGCGCTGTCGTCATCTTTGCATCCCCGAACACGCTCGCCCACTCGCCGAAGCTGAGATTGGTCGTGATCGCGACGCTCGTGTGCTCGTAAAGCTTTGAGAGCAGATGGAACAGCAATGCACCGCCGGTCTGGCTGAACGGCAGATAGCCCAGCTCATCGAGAATCACCAGATCGACGTACATCAGCTTGTGGGCGACCTGGCCTTGTTTGCCGATGGACTTCTCCTGCTCCAGGGCGTTGGTCAGCTCGACGGTCGAGAAGTAGCGCACACGCTTGCCGTGGCGCTGTACGGCTTCGATTCCGATCGCTGAGGCGAGGTGCGTCTTGCCAGTGCCCGGACCACCGATGAACACGACGTTGTGCGCGCTTTCGAGGAACGACAGCTCGCTCAGTTCGCGCACCAGCGCTTCGTCGACGTGTGCCTGCGCGAAGTCGAAGCCCTTCAGGTCGCGGTGGGCCGGGAAGCGCGCAGCGGTCATTTGATAGGCAATCGAGCGCACCTGCCGTTCGGCGGTTTCAGCCATCAACAGCTGCTTCATGAAGCGCTCCGGCTCGAAGTCCGTGTGGCGCGACTGCGCGAGCAGCTCCGGCCACGTGCTCGCCATGCCGTGCAGTTTAAGACCCTTGAGCTGGGCCGCGATATCGTTAGACATGACGATCCTCCGGTGGGTTGGCACGCAGCGTCTCGTAACGGTTCACGTCGGCCGCGGGCTCTTCCTTGAGCTGGAGTTTCGTCGTGGCGAGGCTGCCATTCGTGACGGGCGCCTTCAGCCGGCTCAGCACGTTCAGGACGTGCTCTGCGCTGGGGCGTCCTGAATCCAGCGCAGCCTGTACGGCGAGCAGCACCGCATCGAGCCCGTGTTCGCGCACCGCAGCGAGCACCTGCGTCATGACGCGATCGCCGCCCGGGTGTTTCAGCAGATGCCGCTGCAGCAGTTGCAGCGGCTGCGGCATCGTGATGAACGGCGCGCCGTTGCGCAGTGCGCCGGGTTTGCGCTCGACCAACGTGACGTAGTGGCGCCAATCGTAGAAGGTCATGTGCCGCTCGAAGCTGCGTTCGTGGCGTGCGATCTCCTGGGCGTTGGCGACGACGCTGAGATATGCCGGATAGCAGCGCACGCTCACCAACTGGTTCGTGTACTCGGTGGGCACGCTGTAGCGGTTGCGTTGGAAGTGAATCAGGCTGGTCGACGAGACTCGCAGGGTCTGCTCGATGTAGCCGTCGAACGGCCGTGGATTGGGCATCAGCCGGGTACGCTCGTCCTGCAGCACATCCTCGACTGTCAGCTCAGGCCACTGCGGGTGCCGCATGTGCCACGCCTCACGACACTGACCAGCGACCCATTCGTTCAGGATCTCCAGCGTTTCCCAGCGCCGTAGCGCTGCTTCGTGCCAGATCTGACGTCGCCGGTCCTGAACGTTCTTCTCGACGATGCCTTTCTCCCAGCCTGCAGCCCGGTTGCAGAACTCCGGCTCGAACAGGTAGTGACTGCACATCGCTTCGAAGCGCGCGTTGACCGCACGCTCCTTGCCGCGGCCAACCTTGTCCACGGCGGTCTTCATGTTGTCGTAGATGCCGCGCCGCGGCACGCCGCCGAACGCGGCGAACGCGCGGGCGTGCGCATCGAACAGCATCTCGTGACTCTGTGTGGGATAGGCGACGAGCCAGAACGCGCGGCTGGAGTTAAGTTTGACGTGGGCGACCTCCAGGCGTCGCCGCAGCCCGCCAACAAACGCGTATTCGCAGCTCCAGTCAAACTGGAAGGCTTCGCCGGGTTCGAAGGCGAGCGGCACGAAGGCCTTCCTGCGAGGCGCCTCAGCCTGCTCCTCGTGCCAACGCCTCACGAACGCGCTCACCCGGCCGTAGCTGCCGGCGTAACCCTCGGCGCGGATCGCCTCGAACATGAACCGGGCGGTGCGCCGGTCACGCTTCGGGCGATGACTGTCGGCACGCAGCCAACCTGTCAGCTGTGCGGCCCAGTCGTCGATGACGCTCGGGCTGACGCGCTTCGGATACTTCGGCTCGACGGCATCAGTCTGCCGCAGCCAGCGGCGCACCGTGTTTCGGGACAGGCCCGTACGCCGCGCAATCTCGCGCAACGGGACCTTCTCGCGGAAATACATCCGCCTGATCTTGGCCAATATACCCACCGTGATCACCTTTGTATCCCCTGCTCAAAGATTGAGCAGAGCATTCAATCACGTGGGTCAAAATTCGATGAAAATTTCCAGCTCTAGTGGGTCAGTTCTGCCCGGACATCAACAGACGGGTTGAATCCGCAGTCGATCACCGCCATTGGCAACGAGCGGTCGTATTGTCCGAGACCTGATCTGACGTTGACTGACCGGTCAGGTCTCGGCCTATACAGTTGATGATTACCGTGATCTCTCGCAGGCTCGAACGTCGAGGCAATCTCTATCTGGCACTGCAGATCAAACATGCGTGATCAGAGTGACCGAATCTATTCGAACTCGCCGCCGCCCGTACCGTTGCTCGATGTTTAAGCACACATTCTCCAACGGTTTGACGGTCAACGAGTTCGTGTGCGGCCTAAGGGACGCCATCTCGATCCACGAGCGCCACTTGTTCACTGGTCCTGATCTGTGCGTAAGTGTTTGATTTTTCGGGTGTTATAAAGTTTGCTTCGGTCGGAGGCCAACTTTTCTGCGAATTTTATAGGAAAAGGCCACCTTTTCTGCCACTTTTCCCGAGCGAAATTCTCAGAAAAGGTGCTCAAGCTATTGATTCATATGGACCGCAGAGACCACCTTTTCTGCGAACCTACAGGGGGACTGGCGGCTCGCGGCGGAGATTGCCGCCGATGCGTTTCATCCAGCTCGACGGCGCGTCGATCACGACGATCGGACGGTCGGCGCGTTGCCGGTTCTGCAGACGTTGCCGGCAATTGATCGTGACGCAGCGGCGTGCCGGCACGTATTCGCGCGCCGACGGCCCCGCGAGGCATTGGCCGTGAGGGACCCGAGTTTCCCAGTATTTGATGTCATGCAACCTAATAAAATACCGGCGATCATTATTTAAATCGTTTGAACTGTTTAATTTATTTTCTTTCGATCAAACAAATTTTCCGTGCCGGCAAAGGTATTTAAATCGGCTCCATCATCCAATGTGGTGTTCCCGCGCAATGCAAGCCTGCTATGGGTCGCGATGAAATGAATATTTCCGACCCTCTATATCGGAATTGAAACTCGTTGAAAATGTAAAGCATTGCAATATCAAGGCGGCATTTGAGTATTTCGATTGCGACGTACGATTTTGTTTGGCAGGATTTTCATCAGGTTACTCGATTTTAAAACAACAAAACAACCGGCCATTCAAACAGTCGAAATAATGCGCGCCAGATGAGCAACGATTCGAAAGGAAGCTGACGAAGAAACTGGTTACGAGGCGGCGAACGGTCCACACCGTTCGCGATCACTGAATCAACCGTTTTCCCGGGCGTCGACGCGTCACTCCGGCGATCCGGG
>NZ_JBITWR010000037.1:0-8308 GCF_044544025.1 Streptomyces sp. NPDC055243 | reverse complement strand
GCCGCGACGTGAATTACGACCCGACGGTGCTGCCGCAGGGGATTCAGGTATCGGGGGATCCGTTGCTGGCGGCGCGGTCGGCGGCTTATGCGGATTCGTATCTGCGCAGGACGAGTGAAGAGGCCGGGGTAGCGGGCGTGGCGCGATTGAGTGGGGAGGGACGGTGATGAAGGCTTCGACGACGTTTGGCTTGCCGGCGCGGGTGCTGCACTGGGTGATGGCCGCGATGATCATCGCGATGCTGTTCATCGGGGTGGGGATGGTGGCGTCCGTTTCCGAGCGGCATGCGCTTCTGGTGGCGATTCACAAGCCGCTGGGCATTGCCGTGCTGGTGCTCGTGTGCGTGCGGATCGTGGTGCGGGTTCTGTCGAAGCCGCCGGCGCTGCCGGAGGATCTGCCGTGGTGGCAGAAGGTTGCCGCGCACGGTTCGCATCTCGTGCTGTATGCGCTGATGCTCGCGATGCCGCTGATCGGCTGGGCGATGCTGTCGGCGGGCGGGTATCCGGTGACGCTGGGCGGTGGTGTGCAGCTGCCGGCGCTGGTGTCGGCTGATCCGGTGACGTTCGCGTGGCTTCGGGTCGCGCACCGGGTGCTGGCGTATCTGTTCTTCGCGACGTTCCTCGCGCACTTTGCCGCTGCGCTGTATCACGGGCTGATTCGGCGGGACGGTGTGGTGAGGGCGATGGTGGGGCGGTGAGCGGCGGAGGATTGCGCTCGATGCGGCGGGGCGGTTCACGGGCAACCGGGGCTGCTCCCGCCGTGTCGCATATATATGAGCGGAGGAAAGGTTCAGCGACCTCCGCTACCACATGTCAAAATAATTTCACAAAAGGGGTTGCGGAAACTGAGGCAGGTGCTTAGAATCACGCCTCTTTCGCGCTAACGGAAACGCGGCGCGGGGAAAGAAGGGAAGCGGTGCTGTTGAAGTCGGTTTTATCGATTCCAGTGCTGACGAAATTAAACCGCAGTCGTCGCAACGAAGTAGTTAAAAAAGTTGTTGACGGATTTAAAAAAACGGTTGATAATCTCGCTTCTCTGCTGCTGAAAACGCAGCGCTGCCGGGAAACACGAAGTTCCTCGCAGAATGCTCTTTAAAAATTAACAGCCGATAAGTGTGGGCGCTTGATGGCAGCGAGCTGATCCTCGGATCAGATAGCGAAAGTATCAAGAGTCTCACACTAAAGTAAGTCAGGTTTATGAAGTGATTCATATTCCTGTCAGCTTTGAGTGAGCGACCGGTTCTTAACTGAACCGAAAACAGTAACAGGTTTAAACTGAAGAGTTTGATCCTGGCTCAGATTGAACGCTGGCGGCATGCCTTACACATGCAAGTCGAACGGCAGCACGGGTGCTTGCACCTGGTGGCGAGTGGCGAACGGGTGAGTAATACATCGGAACATGTCCTGTAGTGGGGGATAGCCCGGCGAAAGCCGGATTAATACCGCATACGATCTACGGATGAAAGCGGGGGACCTTCGGGCCTCGCGCTATAGGGTTGGCCGATGGCTGATTAGCTAGTTGGTGGGGTAAAGGCCTACCAAGGCGACGATCAGTAGCTGGTCTGAGAGGACGACCAGCCACACTGGGACTGAGACACGGCCCAGACTCCTACGGGAGGCAGCAGTGGGGAATTTTGGACAATGGGCGAAAGCCTGATCCAGCAATGCCGCGTGTGTGAAGAAGGCCTTCGGGTTGTAAAGCACTTTTGTCCGGAAAGAAATCCTTGGCTCTAATACAGTCGGGGGATGACGGTACCGGAAGAATAAGCACCGGCTAACTACGTGCCAGCAGCCGCGGTAATACGTAGGGTGCGAGCGTTAATCGGAATTACTGGGCGTAAAGCGTGCGCAGGCGGTTTGCTAAGACCGATGTGAAATCCCCGGGCTCAACCTGGGAACTGCATTGGTGACTGGCAGGCTAGAGTATGGCAGAGGGGGGTAGAATTCCACGTGTAGCAGTGAAATGCGTAGAGATGTGGAGGAATACCGATGGCGAAGGCAGCCCCCTGGGCCAATACTGACGCTCATGCACGAAAGCGTGGGGAGCAAACAGGATTAGATACCCTGGTAGTCCACGCCCTAAACGATGTCAACTAGTTGTTGGGGATTCATTTCCTTAGTAACGTAGCTAACGCGTGAAGTTGACCGCCTGGGGAGTACGGTCGCAAGATTAAAACTCAAAGGAATTGACGGGGACCCGCACAAGCGGTGGATGATGTGGATTAATTCGATGCAACGCGAAAAACCTTACCTACCCTTGACATGGTCGGAATCCTGCTGAGAGGCGGGAGTGCTCGAAAGAGAACCGGCGCACAGGTGCTGCATGGCTGTCGTCAGCTCGTGTCGTGAGATGTTGGGTTAAGTCCCGCAACGAGCGCAACCCTTGTCCTTAGTTGCTACGCAAGAGCACTCTAAGGAGACTGCCGGTGACAAACCGGAGGAAGGTGGGGATGACGTCAAGTCCTCATGGCCCTTATGGGTAGGGCTTCACACGTCATACAATGGTCGGAACAGAGGGTTGCCAACCCGCGAGGGGGAGCTAATCCCAGAAAACCGATCGTAGTCCGGATTGCACTCTGCAACTCGAGTGCATGAAGCTGGAATCGCTAGTAATCGCGGATCAGCATGCCGCGGTGAATACGTTCCCGGGTCTTGTACACACCGCCCGTCACACCATGGGAGTGGGTTTTACCAGAAGTGGCTAGTCTAACCGCAAGGAGGACGGTCACCACGGTAGGATTCATGACTGGGGTGAAGTCGTAACAAGGTAGCCGTATCGGAAGGTGCGGCTGGATCACCTCCTTTCCAGAGCTATCTCGCAAAGTTGAGCGCTCACGCTTATCGGCTGTAAATTTAAAGACAGACTCAGGGGTCTGTAGCTCAGTCGGTTAGAGCACCGTCTTGATAAGGCGGGGGTCGTTGGTTCGAATCCAACCAGACCCACCATTGTCTGGCGGTAGGTACCTGAGGTCATCTGTACTCATGGGGGCATAGCTCAGCTGGGAGAGCACCTGCTTTGCAAGCAGGGGGTCGTCGGTTCGATCCCGTCTGCCTCCACCAATCTTCAATGACAAACATTCGAATGACGATTGTTCGAGTCTTTGTCATTGGCGATTGAGCCAGTCAGAGGATATCAACAGATATCGGCTGTCGTTCTTTAACAATCTGGAAGAAGTAAGTAATTTGGATAGCGGAAGCGTCTTGAGATGGACGTGAAAACTATCCGGGTTGTGATTGTATCGATGTATCTCAAGATGATTCGAACTCTATGTTTGACTCAATTGGAATACGGCACAACGCGAGAACTCAACCTGTAGCGACTGTCGAGAGACAGACTCGTTATAGGGTCAAGCGAACAAGTGCATGTGGTGGATGCCTTGGCGATCACAGGCGATGAAGGACGCGGTAGCCTGCGAAAAGCTACGGGGAGCTGGCAAACAAGCTTTGATCCGTAGATGTCCGAATGGGGAAACCCACTCCTTTTGGAGTATCCATGGCTGAATACATAGGCCATGCGAAGCGAACGCGGTGAACTGAAACATCTAAGTAACCGCAGGAAAAGAAATCAACCGAGATTCCCAAAGTAGTGGCGAGCGAAATGGGATGAGCCTTGCACTCTTTATTTGTATTGTTAGCCGAACGCTCTGGAAAGTGCGGCCATAGCAGGTGATAGCCCTGTAGGCGAAAACAGTATGAAAGAACTAGGTGTGCGACAAGTAGGGCGGGACACGTGAAATCCTGTCTGAAGATGGGGGGACCATCCTCCAAGGCTAAATACTCGTGATCGACCGATAGTGAACCAGTACCGTGAGGGAAAGGCGAAAAGAACCCCGGGAGGGGAGTGAAATAGATCCTGAAACCGCATGCATACAAACAGTCGGAGCCTCGTAAGGGGTGACGGCGTACCTTTTGTATAATGGGTCAGCGACTTACGTTCAGTAGCAAGCTTAACCGTATAGGGCAGGCGTAGCGAAAGCGAGTCCGAATAGGGCGTTCAGTTGCTGGGCGTAGACCCGAAACCAGGTGATCTATCCATGGCCAGGATGAAGGTGCGGTAACACGTACTGGAGGTCCGAACCCACTAACGTTGAAAAGTTAGGGGATGAGCTGTGGATAGGGGTGAAAGGCTAAACAAACCTGGAAATAGCTGGTTCTCTCCGAAAACTATTTAGGTAGTGCCTCGTGTCTCACCTTCGGGGGTAGAGCACTGTCATGGTTGGGGGGTCTATTGCAGATTACCCCGCCATAGCAAACTCCGAATACCGAAGAGTGCAATCACGGGAGACAGACATCGGGTGCTAACGTCCGGTGTCAAGAGGGAAACAACCCAGACCGCCAGCTAAGGTCCCCAAATATAGCTAAGTGGGAAACGAAGTGGGAAGGCTAAAACAGTCAGGAGGTTGGCTTAGAAGCAGCCACCCTTTAAAGAAAGCGTAATAGCTCACTGATCGAGTCGTCCTGCGCGGAAGATGTAACGGGGCTAAGCTATATACCGAAGCTGCGGATGCGTGCTTAGCACGCATGGTAGGAGAGCGTTCCGTAAGCCTGCGAAGGTGCCTTGTAAAGGGTGCTGGAGGTATCGGAAGTGCGAATGCTGACATGAGTAGCGATAAAGGGGGTGAAAGGCCCCCTCGCCGTAAGCCCAAGGTTTCCTACGCAACGTTCATCGGCGTAGGGTGAGTCGGCCCCTAAGGCGAGGCAGAAATGCGTAGCTGATGGGAAGCAGGTCAATATTCCTGCACCATTGTTAGATGCGATGGGGGGACGGATCGCGGAAGGTTGTCCGGGTGTTGGAAGTCCCGGTCGCTGCATTGGAGAAGGCGCTTAGGCAAATCCGGGCGCGGAATTCAAGGGTGTGGCGCGAGCTCCTTAGGGAGCGAAGCAATTGGAAGTGGTTCCAAGAAAAGCCTCTAAGCTTCAGTCTAACGATGACCGTACCGCAAACCGACACAGGTGGGCGAGATGAGTATTCTAAGGCGCTTGAGAGAACTCGGGAGAAGGAACTCGGCAAATTGGTACCGTAACTTCGGGATAAGGTACGCCCTTGTAGCTTGACTGGCTTGCGCCAGAAGGGTGAAGGGGTTGCAATAAACTGGTGGCTGCGACTGTTTAATAAAAACACAGCACTCTGCAAACACGAAAGTGGACGTATAGGGTGTGACGCCTGCCCGGTGCCGGAAGATTAAATGATGGGGTGCAAGCTCTTGATTGAAGTCCCGGTAAACGGCGGCCGTAACTATAACGGTCCTAAGGTAGCGAAATTCCTTGTCGGGTAAGTTCCGACCTGCACGAATGGCGTAACGATGGCCACACTGTCTCCTCCCGAGACTCAGCGAAGTTGAAGTGTTTGTGATGATGCAATCTACCCGCGGCTAGACGGAAAGACCCCATGAACCTTTACTGTAGCTTTGCATTGGACTTTGAACCGATCTGTGTAGGATAGGTGGGAGGCTATGAAACCGGAACGCTAGTTTCGGTGGAGCCGTCCTTGAAATACCACCCTGGTTTGTTTGAGGTTCTAACCTTGGCCCGTGATCCGGGTCGGGGACAGTGCATGGTAGGCAGTTTGACTGGGGCGGTCTCCTCCCAAAGCGTAACGGAGGAGTACGAAGGTACGCTAGGTACGGTCGGAAATCGTGCTGATAGTGCAATGGCATAAGCGTGCTTAACTGCGAGACCGACAAGTCGAGCAGGTGCGAAAGCAGGTCATAGTGATCCGGTGGTTCTGTATGGAAGGGCCATCGCTCAACGGATAAAAGGTACTCTGGGGATAACAGGCTGATACCGCCCAAGAGTTCATATCGACGGCGGTGTTTGGCACCTCGATGTCGGCTCATCTCATCCTGGGGCTGTAGCCGGTCCCAAGGGTATGGCTGTTCGCCATTTAAAGAGGTACGTGAGCTGGGTTTAAAACGTCGTGAGACAGTTTGGTCCCTATCTGCCGTGGGCGTTGGATATTTGAAGGGGGCTGCTCCTAGTACGAGAGGACCGGAGTGGACGAACCTCTGGTGTACCGGTTGTCACGCCAGTGGCATCGCCGGGTAGCTATGTTCGGAAGAGATAACCGCTGAAAGCATCTAAGCGGGAAACTCGCCTTAAGATGAGATATCCCTGGGGACTAGATCCCCTTGAAGGGTCGTTCGAGACCAGGACGTTGATAGGTCAGGTGTGTAAGCGCAGTAATGCGTTCAGCTAACTGATACTAATTGCCCGTAAGGCTTGATCCTATAACAAGTCTGCCTTGTAGATCGGCGCCGTGCGACAGCACTGGCTGCGATCCAAAGCGACAAGTTGGATTCTCGTGTGTGATACACACAACTCAAAATTACTGCTTCTTCCAAGATTGGTTGTGCTGCGAAGCCAGCGCAACAACCCTCTTTGCCTGATGACCATAGCGAGTCGGTCCCACCCCTCCCCACCCCCAACAGCACCGTGACACGACTCTACGCCGATGATAGTGCGGATTCCCGTGTGAAAGTAGGTAATCGTCAGGCTCCCTAAGCCAGAAACCCCCGCCCGAAAGGCGGGGGTTTTTGCATTTCAGCGGCGGAAATGCGTGTGAAGCGGGCAAGGCCCGATTCATTTGAAATCAGAGAGCATCACTCGCTTGCCAAGAATTCTTGTTGGCTGGCGATCAGCGATGCGCCACATGCAGTCTTCATCCCGTCCAGCGCAACGGCGCGGCCTTCAATAGTGTACTGGCTGGAGCCCTGAACGATCGGGTAAGCTTTCAACTTATGGGTCTGCTTTCAGGTTGTGCTATCTACGTGTCGGGTGTCGTAAATGTTGAAAAGTCGCCCCATTGAATTTATTGGAGTTTTTCACTAACTCTGTCACGGCGTTTCGAGCTTTTTGACGCGAATAGTGAAAAAACTCGGCAGTCACGCCACAAAACGTGAAAATTTTTGCGGGTGGACCGCAGAGGCTCGCGGCACAAGGCTCTGCGCCGCGCGAACTGAGAGTGGAACTGATAGGCGTGAATCGCACGAGCATCGCGAGCGGCGGAAAATCTGCGAGGGTGGGACGCCGCGTCCCGCGAGCTGGCTTCAACTGACCCTGGCCCCGAACACGGCCGACCCCATTGTGAATCCTCTGTGGAGTACGGCCATGAAATCGGATCGGATCTGTGCCGCCTGCGGCACACCCTTCACTCCGCTCTCACACATCCCTCATCAACGCTTTTGCTCGGCCAAGGCATGCCAGCGTGCTCGCCGGCGTGCATGGCAGCACCAGCGCATGCGAGTCGATCCCGACTATCGCGAGAACCAGATCCGCGCCCAGGCCAGCTGGCGGGCCCGACATCCTGACTACTGGCGGCACTACCGCGAGACGCACCCGGCCTATCGCGATCGCAATTGCGCGATGCAGCGACGACGAAATGCACGGCGGACTGCTGGTGCCATTGCAAACATGGACGTGTGGCCGGCCTGTCGCCCGTTGGCATCTGGGTTCTACATCCTGCGCAACGCGGTTGAGGCAGGCGTTGCAAAGATGAACGCGTGGACGGTGCACATCGCCGTGCTATCTGAGCCAAGGCCGGTTCCGGCGTGATTGCAAAGAGATGACGTGTACGAAAAGAGTCTATGGCCTGCTACCTTGGCTGTGTACTCGCTCGCATTCGACGTCATTGCAAGGCGCGACGCGTTCACCGATACAAATCCCCTAATCGATGCCGGGGATGGCGCAGCGAGGGGCGGTTGCCAGTCGGAGCTGGATCGTGGACCTCGATTGCACATGCGAATCCGTTGACGAGCAGGCCTGCAGGATGCGGGCTGCTGAATACGTTCGGATGTCGACGGAGCACCAGCAATACTCGACGGAGAATCAACGTGATCGCATTCGCGACTACGCTGCTCGTCGCGATCTTGAGATCGTGCGGACCTACGCCGACGAAGGTAAAAGCGGTTTGCGTATCGATGGGCGCCAGGCGCTGCAGCAACTGATCCGGGACGTGGAAACCGGCATGGCCGATTTCCAGGTCATCCTCGTCTACGACGTAAGCCGCTGGGGACGATTCCAGGATGCAGACGAAAGTGCCTATTACGAGTACATCTGCCGGCGTGCAGGCATCCAGGTCGCCTATTGCGCTGAACAGTTCGAGAACGACGGCTCGCCAGTTTCGACGATCGTCAAAGGTGTGAAGCGTGCGATGGCCGGTGAGTACAGCCGCGAGTTGTCAGCGAAGGTCTTCGCTGGCCAGTGTCGGTTGATCGAGCTCGGTTTCCGGCAAGGCGGACCTGCAGGCTATGCGTTACGCCGGATCCTCGTGGACGAACATGGCCTCATGAAGGGGGAATTGCAACGCGGCC
>NZ_JBITWR010000036.1:0-8766 GCF_044544025.1 Streptomyces sp. NPDC055243 | reverse complement strand
GACCAGGTACGACAAGACCGCCTCCTCCTACGAAGCAGCGGTCACTCTCGCGTCATTCCTGCTCTGGGCAAGATCAGTTTGAAGACGGACCCTAGCTGGCTCACGCTGTGACTTCGGAATGTTCCGGGCTGAGGTAGTGCACACGCGTCTGCTCGGCGTGGAGCACCAGCAGGCCGTGCAGCTCCTCGGCGGCGATCTTGAGCAGGTGGCCGTCGCGGGTGGCGTGGAGGGTTTCGAGGACGAAGGCGACGCGGGTGGAGTCCTCGGTGACGCGCGTGCGGTGGGCGTCGCGGTGGTTCCAGTGCCGGGTCAGCACACCGGTGGCGTCGGTGTAGATGATCTCTCCGGGCTTGGGGTTCTCGGTGGTGTCGGGTTCGCCGAGTGGGGTGAACTCCTCGGTGCCGTCCGCGTACCGGATCTCGACGGTGCCGGTGACGTTGTCGAGGTCGAAGGCTCCTGCGGGCAGGCCGTGGTGGACGGAGACGGCGTTGTAGGAGTCGACGGCCGGGTTGATGCGCGGCAGGGTGCCCTTCTTGGCCATGCGGCGTCCTAGGGCGTCGACGCTGGGGCGGATGCGGCGGGGGTTGGTGCCGAAAGAGCGGTAGGCGGTGTGCCACGCCTCGATCCGCGGGTCGCTCTCGTCAGCCGGGGCCCAGGTACCGGCAGTCAGCTGCTGTTCGAGGTCGTCGAGGGCGGCGGCGGTGTCGGGCCAGGGCTCGTGGCTGCGCAGTCCGCTGGCGGTGACCACGGCGATGAGAGTGTCGGGGAAGGCGTTGGCGACGGCGGGGGTGATGCGGAAGGCGGTCATGGGCAGGGCTCCGTTCCGAGGTGGTGCGGGGTGGGCGGGGTCAGGGTTTCCAGGGGCCGATGCGGTCCAGGCGGCGCCGCTGCTGGAGAGCCGTGGGCTCGTCGAGGGCCTGGCTGCGGGCGGTGAGGTGGTCGGCGACAGTGGTGCGGTGCTCTACGGGCTTGTGGTCGTCGTACTTGAATTTGGCCCGGACCTCCGTCACCTCCAGCGTCAGGCCGCGGATGCCGGGCAGCATCCGCCCGTACGGCGCCTGGTCGACCTCGATAGGGGCGTGGTCGCCGTCGGGCTGGAAGTGGGCCATCTGTCGGCGCAGTAGCTCAGCCTTGGCATCCGGCTCGTCGACGATGTGGGCCCGGCAGATGAATTGAACGGCGGCGTAGTAGCTGGTGGGCACGCCCTCGGTGGAAGGCGTGCCCGTCTTGGCGCGCCAGGGGCCGGGGACGAAGGCGTAGTCGCCGATCACGGTGAAGGTGACGTTCGGGTCGTACTCGATCGAATCCCAGACCGGGTTCGGGCGGGCCAGATGTATCAGCAGCTGACTGCCGTCGGAGACGAAGTGGGTGGGCACGGTGGTTGGTGCGTGGCCGGGCAGGCCGTTGACGCTGAGCAGTCCGAAGTCGTGGCCTTCGGCGATCCAGGTCTGCCATTCGGCCTCGTCCAGGGCGGCGTCCCAGGGCTGGATGAACATGCGGGGCTCCTTGAAGTGCGCAGGGCGGTCAGGTGAGGGCGAGGAGGCTGACGGCGACCGCGGCTGCGCCCAGGCCGACGAGCTGTCCCTTGTGGATGCGTTCGGCGAGCACACGGCGGGCGAGCAGGACGGTGCCGGCCGGGTAGAGGGCGGTGATCACAGCGACGACGGCGAGGTCGCCGCTGCGTGCGGCGAACAGGAACAACAGGTTCGCCAGCGAGTCCAGCACACCGGCAGTGGCCGACAGGGCGTAGGCGGGCTTCTCGGGGCCGAGCCTGCGGTACAGGAGCCCGGCCGCGGTCAGCGTGACGACCGATGCGACCGCTCTGCCGATGATCAACGGCGCCACGCCGCTGTCGGACGGCGCCTGGTGCAGGAAGATCAGCTGCAGCGCGATGGCCGCGCCCGCGCCGAGGGCCAGCAGTAGCGCCGTACGCGACGGCCGGGACGAGCCTGTCCCGTGTCCGGCGCTGACCAGCACGACCGCGACCAGCGCCAACGGTAGACCCAAAAGGCCAGCCATCCCCAGGCGCTCGCCCTGCAGGAGGCCCACCGCGACCGGGAGCACGGCGGACACCAGCGCCGTGACCGGGGAGAGCACGTTCATCGGACCGATGGCGAGGGTCTTGTAGAGCAGGGCGAACGCAGCGGCGGAGGCCACGCCAGAGGCGGCGCCCCAGCCAAGCGCCGCAGGGCTGAACGAGGCGCCGAGCACGGGCCACAACAGCAGCTCGACCGCCAGGCTGGCCGGCGCGGCGACCATCACAGTGCGGAGCACGTGGGCCTTACGGGCGCCCAGGCCGCCGAGGAAGTCGGCGCATCCGTAGGCCAGTGAGCTGCCCAGCGCCAGCAGTAGAGCTATCACGAGATGATCCCTTACGATTACAGTAGAACGACTAAACCGTACAACGAAACGACCGCCCTCTGTCAACCGAACGACCGAGTGGCGCATTCCACTGACCGAACGATGGGGATGGTGACCAGGTGACCGAGACACAGGCGGCCCTGCGCACGCTCGCGCACAACGTCCGCTCAGCTCGCACTCGCGCTGGCCTGTCCCTGGACGAACTCGGCCGCCGGGCCAAGGTCAGCAAGGGGGCCCTGGTCGGGCTGGAGAAGGCGCAGGGCAATCCGAACTTCGCGACCCTGGTCCGACTGGCCGACACGCTGGGTGTCTCGGTATCCGCGCTGATGGACGGTCCGACCGAAGGGCGCGTCCGTGTGGTCTCGGCCAGCACTGTGATGCCACTGTGGGCGGGCGAGCGGGGCAGCGAGGCCCGGCTCATGCTGACGACCTCGGGCCCCGCTCCGGTCGAGGTGTGGCGCTGGCGTCTCGAACCGGGCGAGGAGTACCCCAGCCACCCTCATCAGGCCGGTGTCGTGGAGACCGTCAGCATCACCGCGGGCCGCATGGTCTTGGTCGTAGACGGCGCGGAACACCCCGTCGAAGCCGGGCAGACCGCCACGTTCGACGGTGACGCCCCCCATACCTATCGCGGGGTGGGCGACGAGCCCTGCGAACTGATCATGACCGTCCATCTGCCACCCGGACCCGCGTCCGTGGTCTGACCAGGCCACGGACGCGGGCCCGCTCCGCCAGTCTTGAACGACTGGGTTCGATGTCAAACGCCTTGATTGGATGTCAAAGGACAGAACTGCTGTCCGTTGTCACCGAAGCTAGTCGCTGTGTCAGTCAACGCAGTCGCCTCACGTGTCCGGGTCGCCAGCTCACGCGTCACGAAGGGGTTCGGGCCGAATGAAGTCCTCCGGATCTTGGCTAACCTGCATCTCGCTTGTCCGTCTGGGGGGCAACTCCAGCCCGACCAGAGGCGTGTCGTCCGGATGATGGAAGACCGCGGATCGCGCGCTGAACGTGAACCGCTGATTGAAGTCCTGGGCTAGTGCCGCAGTCGGCGCCCCCGTGCGGTCCGGAGCTCCGGGAGCCGACATCAGCAGCACCACCTGCCTGTCGAGGGGAATCGCGACCCCAGCGGCCGTTGCCAGGCCCACGCCTATCCAGTGCGGTGTCCGAGGGCCACGTATGAGGGTCACCGGGTGGTCCGATGTGATCAACTTTTTGCGCTTGAAGCGGTACAGCACCCAACCGCGCTGCATCAGGACATCAGCTGCCGCAGGGATGCCGCTGGCCATACTCGCCAGGTGGTGCACGACCGGGGGCTTCACGGTGTAGTTGGAGAAGTCGGTCTTCTCGGCCCACTTCCGCTCGACCTCTTCGTCAGAGACCGGTCCGCCAGACTCCGCTTCGAGCCGTTCGCGCAGTCCCTGCTTTCCCTCGATCGCCAACGTGATCTTCGTCAGGTGGTCGAACACCTCGTTGGCAGCCTGCCTCCTGGCCGGGACCCGCAAGGACTGTGCAGCGACCCAGTCCGTCATCGTCTCTCGTTCGGATGCTGGCAGCGGCCAGCAGTCTTCATCGACCACCATTCGGAGCACGTGGGCGGCTTCCCCCTCCAGCTTGGAGAGTGCAATCTCGACAGAGTCATCCAGCTGTCCGGTGTCATCGGGGAACGAGTAGAAGTCATTGCGTACTGCGACGTCTTTTATGCCGCATAGGCGGGGAGCTCGCTCGATGCCGATGGGGACGCGCATGATGCGCTCATCCGCGTCGGCGAACCGCTTCAAGTAGAACCGGGGCACAGTGTGCTGCCGTCGGCTCGACGGTCGTCGCCTGTGTGACTCTCCCATGGTCCGACGGTACGTCTCTCCTGCTCGGACATGCATCACATGCCTAAGACCTGTCCCGTAAATGATCTCTGAGTCGTGTGGACGTGGTCGGTGACCAACCCGACTGCTCTGCTATCCGGCGAGGTTGAGGTTGTGCAGGCGGGCGATTCCGAGCATGGCGCGGTGGACGCCGTCGCCCTTGAGGCGGCAGTCGCGAAGGATCTTCCAGGTCTTCATGCGGGCGAAGACGTGCTCAACGCGGGCGCGGACCTGTTTGTGGGACTTGTTGTGGGCCTGTTTCCAGTCGGACAGCTCTTCGCCTTTGCGCCGCCGGTGGGGCATTACGAGCCCGGTGCCCGGGTAGCCGCCGTCGGCGATCGTCATCGTCTTGCCGACGGCGGCTTTCGAGCCGGACTCTTCCCACGCCTTGCAGTCGTTGCGGTTGCCGGGCAGTGGCCGGCCGACCAGCACGACGAGTCGCGTGTCAGCGTCGATGACGACCTGGTGGTTGGTGGAGTACCGGTAGTTCTTGGACTGCTCGGCGATGGTGTGGTCGCGGGTGGGCACCAGGGTGCCGTCCACGATGAGCACGGTGTCCTTGCGGAATCGCTTGCGGGGCTGCAGCGCGAGCGACGGGCCGAGGTCATCGATGATGCGGTCGGCCGCGGACTTCGAGATCCCGAAGAGCGGGGCAAGCTGGCGCAAGGTGAGGTTCGTGCGCCAGTACGCCGCGACAAGCAGCGCCCGGTCTTCCAGCGGAAGGGACCACGGGCGGCCCTTGCGCACCGGATCCGCACCCTCGCGGCGCAGTTCAGCCACCAACTTGCCGAAGACACGCGGGCTCAGCCCCGTGAACGGGGTTATCCAGGACGACTCCGACGCCGTGATCACACCAGACACCACAAGATCGTTTCATGGTGCCGACACAACGTCGAGAATGCTCCTATGACTGAAAAGCTGGTGAAGTTTCTCGAGGCGCGGCTCGACGAGGAGGCCGACTTGGCACGACGCTGCGACGGTGACGGATGCGGGGAATGGTCTGCCCACGGACACACGGTCGACTTCTGCCAGGTTGACCTCTCCGGATTCCACCCCACGATTGCTCTGCATGTGGCACTGCACGACCCGGCCCGCGTCCTGCGCGAGGTCGAGGCCAAGCGGCGCATCCTGGCCCGTCACGCCCGCGACCCCTGGCCGTGCCACGACCTACGTGACCTTGCCTCGCCTTACGCCGACCATCCTGACTTCCCCGCACGGGGCTGAAGCGGGGCAGTACACGAGCAGAGGACCCAGCAAGGCCGCGTGCTGGACCGCGCGTCGCCCCTCTGAAGATCGTTTACGGGACAGCCCTTAGCAGGCTTGCACGGCTGCTATCAGCAAGTTCGCTTGCCAACCCTAGATATCGATCGCAGGCACGGCCAACGTTCCGCTGCACTGCGATTGGGTTGGATGACACAGCGACTAACTTCCCTGGCAACGGACAACTGCCGTTCCGAGTCATTTTGCAGGGTCTCAGGTCTCGTGGCACAGCCTCATGCGCGACGGCACCCCTCGGTGGCACGATGCCGCCGAGGTGATATTCCTGGTCGGAACTCTCCCGCCGCATCGAACCGTCCGCGTCCGGCGGGTAGCGCTCAGCCTGCCGGGACCGAATACGTCCGGGCTAATCTGCCGATTTCCCGTAGCGCCAATCTGCGCACTTCGGGGGTGTCCGGCGGATCATGTGACTTTCCGGCCGGTTGCTCGTTGGTTGGGTCATGGGTCGGGGGGACCTGACGAATCGCGAGTGGTCGCTGCTGAATCCGCATCTGCCTTTGCCGGGTGGTCGGGGCGGTCGGTGGAACGACCACCGGACTGTGCTCAACGGGATCCTGTTCCGGGTCCGTACCGGTGTTCCGTGGCGTGATCTGCCCGAACGCTACGGATCGTGGAAGACCGTCTACGAGCGGCATCGCCGCTGGTCGGCGGACGGTACCTGGGACCGGCTCCTGCAAGCGGTCCAGGCCGAGGCCGACCTTGCCGGGCGGATCGACTGGGGCATGGTCGGCGTCGACTCGACGTCCTGCCGGGCCCACCAGCACGCGGCCGGCGCCCGCAAGACCAGGCCACGGGTCCCGAAAAAAGGACGACGCCCCGGCACCACCGCCCCGACGAGGGACTCGGACGGTCCCGAGGCGGCCTGACCTCCAAGATCCACCTCGCCGGCGAAGGCGGCTGCCGCCCCATGGCGCTTCTGATCACACCAGGTCAGTGGGGTGACGCCCCGCAGATGATCGAGGTCCTGGACCGGATTCGAGTTCCCCGCCGGCTGGGCGGGCGGCCCCGGACCCGGCCCGAACATGTCAGCGGCGACAAGGCTTACAGCTCCCGCCGCAATCGCCGCTACCTGCGAAGACGCCGCATCAAGCACACGATCCCCGAACCGAAGGACCAGCGGGCCAACCGCCGCCGCAAAGGCAGCGCGGGCGGCAGACCTGCCGGCTTCGACCGCGGCCACTACCGGCGCCGCAACGAAGTCGAGCGGACCATCAACCGGCTCAAGAACTCCCGCGCGGTCGCCACCCGTTACGACAAGAGGGCCTACGTCTTCCACGGCACCGTCACCGCAGCGGCAGTCCGCTTATGGCTCCGCCCATGATCTGCCAGAGGGCCCTAAGTCAATGCCTGCCAGCCCTGCGTGATCTCTTCGTGGACGGATCTGGGATTGGGCACGGTGTTTCCCGGGCCGTGGGTGAGCAGGGTGAGCAGTGCGGTGCCGTCGGCCGGGCGGTCCGCCGGTTGGGTGTTCAGGGCTTGCAGGACCACTGCGGACAGGGCGGGGTCGATGGCTCGTAGTGCGGCGAGGGCGGTCGGTTCCGGGCCGGTCTCGGTGATCTTGCGGTATACCGCGCCGATGCTGGTCGCGGCGAACGGGCTGTCCCCGTGGACGGCGGCGACTACGCAGCAGGCCCACGCCCAGATGTCGGCGGCCGGGCCGGGCTGGGCTTCGTCGAACTGCTCCGGGGCCATGTACGTCAGCGTTCCCGGTGAACCGCCGGTGCGGGTGAGCCGTGTGCGGTCCACGATCGCCGCGATGCCGAAGTCCAGGAGGCGCGGGCCGTCACTGGTCAGCATGATGTTGCCCGGTTTGAGGTCCCGGTGGACGAGGCCCAGACGGTGGATGCCGCCGAGCGCCGTCGCCAGTGCGAGGGCGAGTGCGCGCAGGGCCTGCGGTGCGTGGATCGGGCCCTGTTCGCGCAGGTGGGCGTCGAGGGGGCGGCCGTCGAGGAGTTCCATGGCGAGGAAGGGCCGTCCGGCGTCCACGCCGGAATCGAGGACGCGGGCCGTGTACGCGCCCGGGACCATGCTCAGTACCTCCGCCTCGCGCTCGAAGCGGGCGAGCAGGTCCGCGTCGTCGAGGAGTTCGGGGTTGATGGTCTTGAGCGCGACCTGTGTGGCGGAGCCCGCGCGGCGGGCTGCGTAGACCGTTCCCATGCCGCCGGCTCCGATCCTGCCGAGCAGGTGGTAGGCGCCGATGGCCTGAGGTTCGTGCGGTTGCAGGGGCGGGAAGGCGTGAAGGAGTTCCTGGGACGGGAGACCGGTCCGGGGAGGGGTGTCCGGCGCGGCGGCAACGGACGGACCGTGCCGAGTGGGGCTGGGTGCAGCGGATGCCGGGGGCGCGGCGGCGGTGGCCAGGGGCTGGTGTCGGGAGGCCGCGACGAAGGCGACGATCTGGAACACCGCGGCCGCCACGGTCACGCCGATGGGCATCACCGTGACCATCAGCAGCAGCCACAGGACGAAGCCGCCGATGATCCGGGTCCGCGTACGCGGTGAGTGCCACAACCCCGCGGGCATACCCACCGTCAGCAACTTCCGCTGGGTGAGCGTCCAGAACACCAGGATCAGGAGCATGCAGACGATGAATACGTAGACGGCGTCCCAGTACAGGTTGAGGCGGAGGTCCTCCCAGTGCTGCAACTCGAAGATCCAGCCGCCCAGGTTGAGGGGGCTGCCCTGCCACGGCGCGGTCGTCAGGTTCCGGAAGTCGACGGGCCTGTCGGTGTTGGGCAGAAAGTACGTCAGTCCGGCTGCACACATCAGGACCAGCAGACTCTCGATGGCTGCAATCGTCCAATGACCCACGCCACCCGTAGTACCCGTAAAGGCCGCAGCCTCCCGTCGCCTCACCCATCGCTGCGAACCGGACAGCAGGCGAAACGTCACCAACCGCACAACCAGCGCACAGCCGACCACGATCAGCACCGCATCGGTCACCGTCACATGCCCGTGTTCATCCATTCCGCCCCCGCCTCGGCCGTGCCTCTGACCGGCGGAGTATAGAGGGCTCACATGACGGGAAGATTTGGACCTTGATGGGTCGTCGGGGCAGCGCAGGGCTGCCTCAGTGGTACTGCCAACAACGCGGGCGACATGCTCCCCCTACATTGCTACTGATCCAGGAGTACCAGCCAACACGACTACAAGTTCCATGATCCGCCGGACAGGTCCTAGTGTCCTGCGCCAGTAGTTGGCCGTTAGTAGGTGTGTGATTTCTGCTGCTGGTGCGTCAGTTCCTCGTCGGGGCCCCAAGCTGGAGCCCCTG
>NZ_JBITWR010000035.1:0-11099 GCF_044544025.1 Streptomyces sp. NPDC055243 | reverse complement strand
GCCGCATAGTGCACTGCCGCCCGCCCCAACCGATCACGATCCGTCATGCCGACCATCCTCACCCGGCTTGACCAAACAGATAGGGGCACCCCCCCGCCGCCATCGCGGACACACCCCGATCGAGGACTGAGAGACGATGCACCCCACCCCGCCCCCGCTCAGCTCGTACGTGGACACGTGGAACCCCGGCCCGGTCACGGACGCGGACCGCCTGGACCCCGCCCCGGTGGCGGCCCTCTCGGCGGCCCTGGACCTGCCCGACGCCGCCGCCACAGCCGGTGGCTCCCTCCCTCCGCTGTGGCAGTGGCTCTACTTCCTGGGCTTCCCCGCACAGCGCGAACTGGGCGCCGACGGTCACCCCCTGCACGGCCACTTCCTGCCCCCTCTCCCCCACCGGCAGCGCATGTGGGCCGGCGGCCGCTGCGAGATCACCGAACCGCTGCGCCTGGGCGAGCCCGCCGAACGCGTCAGCAGCCTCAGCTCGGTCACCGCCAAGCACGGCCACACCGGGGAGATGCTCTTCGTCACCGAGCGCCGCGAGTTCCGCCAGCACGGCCGCGCCTGCCTGGTCGAGGAACAGGACATCGTCTACCGCTCCGGACGCACCGCGGGTCAGCACCCCGTCGTCCTCGACACCTCCGCGCTCCCGGACGCCGACGCACCCTGGCAGCTGCCCCTGCGCCCGGACCCGACGCTGCTCTTCCGGTTCAGCGCCCTGACCGCCAACGCCCACCGCATCCACTACGACGCCCCTTACTGCCGGGGCGAAGAGGGCTACCCCGGCCTCGTCGTGCACGGCCCGCTGCTGGCCCTGCTCATGCTGGAACTGGCCCGCCGCAACGCCCCCGCACGGCGGGTGGCCACGCTGTCCTACCGGCTCCGGCGGCCGGTGTTCGCCGGCGAGCACCTGGCGGCCTGCGGCACACCCTCCGACGACCGCGCCGAGCTGCGCATCGCCACCCACCGCGAAGCCCGGCACGCCACCGCCGAGGTGACGTACGCATGAGGCGGGAATTGCGGTGGGCCCGGTCCGTCCTGGAAGCCGGGGAATCGGTCACCGCGGTCGACGGACAGATGGTCGACAAGCCGGTCCTGGATGGCGCCCGGCGCATGCTCGACACGCCATGAGACGCGCCATGAGACGCATCGTCAACGGTTTTTGGGGCCGCACACAACAAAGGCAAGGAGCGTCCGCGCTCCTTGCCACTCTCAACTTATAGCGCATGGGGGGCCTTGCGGCAAGACCCGGGTCATACCGCAGAATCATCGGCCTAAGGCAGAACTCAGCGAAATGAGAGTCACGAAGTGCGTGTGTTGTCGTCGCCATTCCGGCACGTCCTCAACGTCGAAACCAACTTCGTGAATGGGGGTCTCAAGTGATTGACGTAATCGTGGTCGGCGGCGGTCCGACCGGTCTGATGCTGGCGAGCGAGCTGCGCCTGCACGGTGTGCACACCGTCGTGCTGGAGAAATTGACGGAGGCGACCCCGCAGTCCCGCGGGCAGGGCCTGCACGCGCGCAGCGTCGAAGTGATGGACCAGCGTGGCCTGTTGGAGCGGTTCCTGGCGGTCAATGAGAAGTTCCAGGTCGGCGGGTTGTTCGGCGGCATCATGAAGCCGTGGCCCGACCGGTTGGACACGGGCCACCCGTACGGCGTCGCCACTCCGCAGCCGGTCACCGAGCGGCTGCTCCACGAGCGTGCCGTCGAGCTCGACACCGACATCCGGCGCGGCAGCGAAGTGGTCGGGCTGCGCCAGGACGAGGAAGGGGTGAGTGTCGATCTCGCGGACGGCACCCAGCTTCGTTCGCGCTATCTCGTCGGGTGCGACGGCGGCCGCAGCGCCGTGCGCAAGCTGCTCGGCGTCGATTTCCCCGGCCTGCCCGCCACGGTCGAGACGCTCCTCGGCGAGATGGAGCTGACCGCGGACCTGGCGACGATCACCGCCGTCGTCGAGGAAGTCCGCAGGACCCAGCTGCGCTTCGGAATCGCGCCCAGCGAGAACGGGTTGTACCGCGTCGTCGTCCCCGCCGACGGGGTCGCCGAGGACCGGGCGGTCGAGCCGACGCTCGACGACTTCAAGCAGCGGCTACAGGCGATCGCGGGCACCGACTTCGGCGTGCACTCGCCGCGCTGGCTCTCCCGGTTCGGCGACGCCACACGGCAGGCCGAGCGCTACCGGGTCGGCCGGGTCCTTCTGGCCGGTGACGCGGCGCACATCCACCCGCCGACCGGCGGGCAGGGGCTCAACCTCGGTGTGCAGGACGCGTTCAACCTCGGCTGGAAGCTGGCCGCGGCGGTCAACGGCTGGGCGCCGGAGGGGCTCCTCGACACCTACCACGGCGAACGGCACCCGGTGGGCGCCCGCGTCCTGGACAACACCCGCGCGCAGATCACGCTCCTGGGGACCGATCCGGGTGCGACCGCGCTGCGCGAGCTGTTCTCCAAGCTGATGGACTTCGAGGAGGTCAACCGGTACGTGACCGGGATGATCACCGCGGTCGACGTCCGCTACGACTTCGGCGAGGGCCACGAACTGCTCGGCCTGCGCATGCGGGACGTACAGCTGAAGCAGAGCCGTCTCTACGAGCTGATGCACGAGGGGCGCGGCCTGCTGCTCGACCAGACCGGCAGGCTCTCCGTCGCCGGGTGGGCCGACCGGATCGACCATGTCGTCGACGTCAGCGAGGAACTGGACGTGCCTGCCGTGCTGCTGCGGCCTGACGGCCATGTGGCGTGGGTCGGCGACGATCAGCAGGATCTGCTCGACCGCCTGCCGTCGTGGTTCGGCGCACCGAACCACGAGGGTCGGGGTACAGGCGCCTAGACGCCCGTCCGGGTGGGCGTGGGCGCCTGGTCGCCCACCCGGCGCTCAGCCGACCTGCGTGTGGAACTGCACGAGGCGCTGCTGGACGAGGTTCACCGTGCCGCGCCGGCGGCCCGGCACACGGCGTCGCAACGCGACCAGCGCCGGGCCGAGTTCGCGCACGGTGTCCGGGTCGCGGATCTGCTCCCACTGGTGGTGGGCCAGGTCCGCGGCGGCCTCGACGTCCGGGGCGTCGGGGGCCTGGCCTGCCGTGATGCGGGTGGAGACCACGGCGAGCCAGATCTCGCAGCTGCGGGCCGGGTCCTTGGCGAAGATCGCCAGATGTCCGCGGACCTCCATCCAGTGCACCACCTCGAGCGAGGAGGGCCCGTGCGTACGCAGCGCCTCCCGCTCCCAGGCCGCCGCCATGGCCGCGGCCTCGCCGTGCCGCCCCGCTTCCACGGCCTTGGTGATGGCCGCGTGCGGGTCGGAAGCGGTGGTCGGCGGCGTCGTGGATGGGGGCGCGGAAGGGCTCGCACCCGGTGTGGGGCCCTGCTGTTGGGCGGGCACCGGCACCAAGTTGGGCATACCCCCGTGACCGCCCGCGTGGAAAGCGGCGGCAGGGTCGGCGGACAGCACGATGTCGGTCGCGCTCTCCTCCAACACCTGGGCGGCGACGTGCTGATGCAGGTCCGGCAGCGGCGGCCGGTGTCCGCTGCGCAGGACCGTGGCCAGCGCCTTCATGTACGAGGGCGTCGCGACGGCACGCCGACCGGGCGACGGGGCGATCCGCCCGTACAGCGCCACGCCCGCCCCCACCTCCAGGGGGCGCCGCGCCAACTGCAGCCAGCTGTCCGTGTCGGCGTGCAGATCGGCGATGACGGTCGTGCTGCCCGGCGCGCGCAGCCGCAGCTCCTGGGCGATCCAGTGCCAAGGGAATCCGGTGTAGCGCACCGTCGCCGCCGTGGTCCGCGCGAGCGCCACATGCTGGAGTTGCTGACGGCGATCGAGATGCAACTGCCCGACCAGGTACACCGTCAAAGGCCCCGGCGCCATCGCGGCCGCGCGCAGCCGGGTGAGCACGGTCTGCGGGTCCAGCGGGTCCGCCAGCTCCACGATGCTCGCCGTCGCGGTCCCCGCGAGCACCGCGGGCGACACCGCCGCGAGCACGGGCAGCACGGAGGCCGCATCCACCATACGGGCCTTGCCGACCGGCGCCGCCGCAATCAGCAGCGCGGTCCCGGGCACCGTTCCCTCCCCATCAGTCACCAGTGCACCGTATCCGCTGCTCATCCCATGAGCGGCAGCGGGAAGACGATCGGCACCGGACGAAGCATGGCAAGCCCGACATCGACTGCTCCCCGCGGCCCGGCCCGCCCACTCATCACGCCACCGCTCACCGCACCACTTCGAGCGCCCGCTCGCCGCAGAGGGGTGTCGGGCCGTGGATGGCGGGTATGCGGGGTGTGCTCCAGGCAGCGGACAGTGCTGTCGGAGCCTGCGGCCGCCGCCGAATTCGGCGGCGGCGGCCGCGGCGCTCCCGGGGGCAGGCTCCCCCTGACGCCCCAGGAGCAGGTGTCCGCACCGGCTGCTGACCGGGGAACCGCGGGAGTGGCCCCCTGGTGCAACAACCGGTGGGACAGGCCGGTGTCCGTGCGTCCGCTGCAAGGAGTACGGAACCGGCAGCCTGAGTTGCCGACGCGCCTGCCGCCCGGCGCCGGAGCGTGAGCGGTGCGGTCGGGCCGCTCCGGGGGCTGGGGGCGGGCCTCGGCGCCAGGGTAGAACGAGCGGGCAGGGGCGGACAACGCCTTTCCGACCTCCGAGACGACCATGCCCATAGGGAATCAGGCCGCGCATGCGCTCTGCGGCCGGGTCGAATTCCCGGGGCCCTGCCCAGCCTTGTCGCACGAACGGGTGATTGAGGACCGCTCGGCGCTGGAAGCATTGATTCCGCCTGGAGGTGACCCTGTTCGCGCCGGCCGCCACCGATGAGTTCCCGCGTATGCCGCAGTCAGTACCCCTGTGACCGCGAAGATGAAGCGGCAGCAAGCGGCAGAGCCACAATCAACCAGGAGATCTTGAGATGCGTACGTTGATCAGCACCGCCTTCGTCTCGCTCGACGGCGTCGTGGAGGCTCCGGGCGGCGAGCCCGGGTATCGCAACTCCGGATGGACCTTCAAGGACATCGAGTTCGTCCCGGAGGCGTACGAGATCAAGGGCCGGGAGCAGCAGGAGGCCGCGGCGTTGCTGCTCGGCCGGGTCAGCTACGAGGCGTTCAGCCCCGTCTGGCCGGGCATGGAGGAGTTCGCCGACTACAAGGTGATGCCGAAGTACGTCGTCTCCACCAGCCTCACCGACGGCGACCTGGTGTCGGACTGGGGCGAGACCACCATCCTGCGCTCCCTCGACGACGTGGCCACCCTGAAGAAGACCGAGGGCGGCCCGATCATCGTGCACGGCAGCGCCACCCTCAACCGGAACCTCTCCGACGCCGGTCTCATCGACCGCTACCACCTGCTCGTCTTCCCGCTGCTGCTGGGCGCGGGCAAGCGGCTGTTCAGCGACACGGACAAGGACACCCAGAGGCTGAAGCTCGTCGAGCACGAGGCATACGCGAACGGCCTCCAGAAGAACGTCTTCGACGTCATCCACTGACGCCCCGCCGCCGCCTCCTCCTTCTAGCTTCTAGCCGCCCCGTACGACACAGTCCTCCGGCTGTGGTCTGCCCGTCGGCCAGGCCAGGCCCACGAACTCCAGTGTGCCCGGGCCCGCCTTCGTGCCCGGTTTCAGCTCGACCACCGCCAGCGGCTTGTCGTACGGGTTGCCTGCCTTGGTGAGGCAGATGCGGCCGCTGGTGCCGTTCACGCGGTTCTTCGACTGCATCGTGGCCCAGCGGTTGCCCACCTGTTCGGCGGAGGGGGTCGGCTGCCCGGTGGGCTTCGCGCCGCGGATCGCCTCGACCGCGGTGCGTACCCCGTCGTGCACCATCATGGTGCGGGAGTCGCCCAGTTGCACCTCGCCGATGTCGCGGTCCGCCGCCTTCAGGGCGGTGACCGTGGCCTCCAGTCCCGCCAGCTCGGCCATCGGGTCGCGCAGCGAGCCGGGGGCCTTGGAGGCGGGCGGTTTCTTGCCGGTGCGGTTCTCCTCGCGCTTCTGCCATTCCCGCACCTCGGTGCGCCAGGAATCGGGGTGGGCGGGCGCCGCGTACTGCACGGTCAGGCGGGGTGTGCCGGAGCTGTCGCGGAGTTCGGCCCAGTCCGCGTCGGTCATCCGGTTGTTCAGCGAGGCCGCGTCCGAGCCGGAGACCACGGTGAACCTCCGCTCCGCGCAGGCCTCCTTGGCCAGGCGCTTGAGGAACAGCCGCAGATGTGTCGAGCGGCCCGCGAAGTAGACCGTGTCCGCGCCCGAGTTGCAGATCGTGTTGACGGTCGGCCGGAACTGGTTGTCGACGTCGCCCGGGTCGGCGACTCCGGGGGACGTGAAGGTCATGTCGTCGGGGCCGGGCGGGCCGTCCTCCGGGAGCCGCTGGAAGGCGCGGGCGAGTGAGCGGACGTAAGGGTCGGGGCGTGTGTCGCGGACCAGCACCGTCTGGCGGTCCTTGCGGCTGCCGTTGTAGGCGGCCAGCGCCCGGGCCTGCTCCTCGTTGGTGGGGATGATGCGGGCGAGGCCCCTGAAGTCGTACGTTCCGTCCTTGCTCTCCCGGTTGGCGAGGGTGCTCGCCGACGCCCTGGCCACCAGGACCGGCACCTGCTGCTCGGTGAGGCTGTGCACCGCCTCCCTGGTGGCGTCCAGGGAGAGGTTGAACCCGGTCACCGCGCGCAGGTTGTCCCGCTCGGAGCGGGCCATCCGCACCAGGTCGGGCACCACCTCGTCCTGCCGCAGGAAGTCCTTGCCGGGGTTGGCCAGGACCAGGCGCACCACCGGCTTCCCCGGCTCCCTGTTGGCGCGGTACTGCGCCAGGAAGGCACCCTGAAGCTCGCTGCGCAGCTGGCGCCGCTCGGCCCGCGAATCGGGCTGGAGCGGGAGCATCATCGCCACGGTGACGTGCGGCTGCTCATCGATGCGGCGGTTCTCCTCGGCGATCCGGGCCGCGACCGGGGCTATCTCCGGCTCCCCGAAGTCGTAGCCGGAGCCGTTGACGCCGATGCACTCGCCGCCGGACTCGGTGACGCCGTCGGCGCAGCTGCCCGCCCCCTCGGTCAGCCGTGAGACCAGGACGTACGCCCCGAACGCGAGGAGGGCCGCCACCGCGCAGGTGATGATCTTCTTCAGGAGCGTGTTCCACAGCTGCTCGTGCAGCCAGTCGGCGGCGCTCTGCAACATCCGCTCAGTTCCCCTCTCCGATGTGGGCCGTACAGGAACAGGACTGCAGCGGCTGCCGGTTGCGGGCGCGGCGATCCCAGCGACCGGCCCGCGCGGTCAGCACGGGCGCGGCCCCGGCGTACTCCCGGGCCAGCTCCCGCAGCAGCTGCGCCATGCGGTCCGCCGCGGCGATGTCCGGCGGCCGGGTGCGCTCCTCGCACAGCCACACGGCGTGCAGCAGCTCGTCCAGCTGGCGCTCCAGCTTGGTGCCGTCGACCCGGGCGACCCTCATGCGCGCGTGCCGCTCGTCGTGGCCGCCGGGCGAGGGGGCCTGGGCGAGCGCGAGCAGCTGATCGCACCACTCCTCCGCGCCCACTCCGTCCAACGGGAACTTGGCGGCTAGGTGGTGCACGGCCCGCTCGGGGCCGTTGGCGACCAGGTCGTGGTTGAGGCCGTGGGCCGCTGTGGTGCCGAAGGCCCGGTCGGGGGATTCGGGGCGGCTGCGGTAGTGGGCGTGCAGCAGGCTGTGGTTGCGGCGCCATTCGCCGCCCGCGTCCGGCGGCCCGTGCAGCCTGCTCATCAGCAGCTGCCGCAGGCCGAAGTCGCCGATGAAGTGCCGCTCGCAGACGGGCCAGCCGCTTTCGAGCAGATAGCGCCCCACCTCGTCCGCGGTGAGCCCGCCGGCCAGCTGTTCCAGCTGCGGGCCGCGCAGCAGGGCTCGGGCGCAGTCCCCGGTGTGGGCGACCGACAGCTGGGTCAGCAGGTCCAGCCAGCGGTCGGTGTGCTCGACGGGCAGCCGCTCGGGCAGTTGTCGGAGCACCAACTCGGCCAGCAGCACGTCCCGTACGGCGCGCGGCTCCCCGTCGAGCCCCGCGGGCTGGTCGAGGAGCTCGCGGTCGTTGTCCAGCTCCGGCAGCTCCCCGGCCGCCTCGACCAGCCGCTGCACCATCCGCGGCCGACGGCAGGTCAGCCGGTGCACCGCGCTCTGCGCCCGGCGCAGCCGCGCCGCCTCCGGTGCGCCACCCGTGTGCTGCTGCAGCTCCTTGTGGATGTGCTCGGTGGTCAGCCGCGGCATCCGCACCAGCAGCACGCCCTGCCCCAACCGGCCGCGTGCGATGAGCCGTTGCCAGCCGGGCGGCTCGTCCTGATCCGGCCGGTAGCCGGCCAGGCCCTCGGTGCGCGGTTCGTCGGCCAGGAACAGCGGTTCGGCCATCCGCTCGCTCGCCACGAGCACCGTGCGCTCGCGGTGGCCGTCGGCCCGGTCGGTGAGCGCCGCCGCCAGAAGTGCCCGGCCCACCGGCCAGTTGGCGTGCTGGAGCAGTACGGCGGGGCGGCCGACCCGGGTGAGCGCGGCGCCGATTCCGGTGTAGGCGGCGTCCAGGTCCTCGCGCAGCGCACGGAAGAGGAAGCCTTCCGCGAACTTCCTCTCCTCGCCGCCCTGTTGGAAGTCGTGGGCGAGCAGCCGCAGGCCGGTACCCGCGCTGCCCGCGGCGCCGGGATAGTCGCCGTAGGTGGCGCGCACCGGTTCGGCGCCGGTGCTCGCCAGTTTCTCCAGGAACTCCGTGAGCGCGGCGCCCACCAGTGGCGCCGCCGCGGGGGCGACCACCCCGGCGAGCGCGGAGAGGTAGCCGGTCAGCACGTTGCGCATGAACCGGCCGAGCGCCTTGCGCGGCTGCAACAGCGCCCGGTAGCGGGCCAGTTCCTGCTCCAGCTCGCGCCGCCGCAGCCGTGCGCCGGCCGCCACCGCCGCCATCCCGGCGAAGAAGCGGGGCGTGGGCAGCGCCCCGCCGGGCCCCTCCCACTCACTCATGCGCAGGGCGACGTCGTACATCGTCTCCGTCGTCTCCGAGCGGCAGGGCGGCCGCCGGGCGGCCTCCTCCGCGTACCGCGCGTCCGCGCAGTCCACGTACGCCACCGGCACCTTGCGCCCGAACCGGTCGCGCAGCAGCTCCAGGAGCCGCTGCTTGCCCATGCCGGGGCCGCCGGTGAGCAGCACGACGGGCAGGTCGGGCCCGTACAGAAGCTTCTCGTCGCGCCCCCGGGCGTTCCGGCCGAGGAGCCTGGGAAAGAACCCGCCGTCCTCGATGAGCCCCTCGAATCCCAGCTCCCGGCTCACCGGCTTACCCCCGTGCCGTAAGTGGCCGCTGTGCGGCGGGTGGTCGATGTCGCACGGAGCGTACTGGGCATGCCTTCCGATTACATCAACTTTCCGGCATGAAAGGTCAGTTGGCGTGTTGCACCGGGCCCGGCAGGGTTTCCCTCAGAGCTGTGGCAGTCGCTCCCCCGGCACCGGGGAGCGGCGCTCCTCGAGCCAGAAGAGATAGATCCGCAGGTGCGCGGCCGACTCGCCGTCGAGGTACGCGGCGTAGTCGCGGGCGGCAGCGGCTGTGCCCTGACCCGATGTGGCGTCGTCCGCCTCCCACTTCTCGCGCCCCTCCGCGAGGTACTGGCGGATCTGCCCCCTGTCGCGCCACCACTGCCGTACGGCTGTCGGCGTCCAGTGCGCGTCGCCGTCACAGCCGTAGCCGCCGAATGCCTCCGCCTCGGCGGCGTCGACCAACTGCCGGAGCTCGTCCGGCGTTCGCGGTTGGCGGTAGACGTACTCGGTGAAGTACTCGCCCTCGTAGAGCACGAGGCCCGGCGCGTGGATCCGGCCCGTGCCGCAGTTGTCGGTGTCCGCCCCGTAGAAGGGTCCGGGCACGTTGAGCCACTTCCGGTCGGGCCACGTCCCGCGGAAGAACGGGCGCGCGTCGCCGAGCCGGGCCACGGGGTCGAAGTAGAGATCCACAGCGGAAGCGTAACCAGGGCCCGGAAGGGAGCGGCCTGTCGTCGCTTGCCCAAAGGGTGGCTGCGCACGGCGCGTTGCGGCTATCGTCCCGGGTAAGCGGTCGCTTAGCCGCTGTCGGTGGCGTGCCCGGCGGCGGCGTACGGAGAGAGGCAGGGAGCCTGTGCCGGTCGTCGACGCGTGGATGCAGCACCCCACGCTCCGCCACTCCAACCACGAGATGTTCGAGTCGTTGCGTCGGTGGACGGGGATGGAGCTGCTGGAGGAGCCGCTGCCGGTCGAGGTCACCGTGGCCGCGCTGGCCGCGGCGGACGTCGAGACCGGCCTCTCGGCCGCCTGGTACGGGCCGCAGGGGCCGCTGATCAGCAACGACGAGGTGGCCGAGTTCGTCGCCCGGTCCGCCGGACGGCTGCGCGGAGTGGCCGGCGTCGACCTCACCCGACCCGTCCGGGCCGTGCGGGAGCTGCGCCGCGCGGTGGAGGAACTCGGCTTCGTGGCCCTGCGGATCGTGCCCTGGCTGTGGCAACTCCCTCCCACCGACCGGCTGTACTACCCCCTGTACGCCGCCTGCGTCGAGCTCGGCATCCCGTTCTGCACCCAGGTCGGGCACACCGGTCCGCTGCGCCCGTCCGAGACCGGCCGGCCCATCCCGTACATCGACCAGGTCGCGCTCGACTTCCCCGAACTGACCATCGTCTGCGGCCACATCGGATACCCCTGGACCACCGAGATGATCGCGGTGGCCGACAAGCACGCCAACGTCCACATCGACACCAGCGCCTACACCTCCCGCCGCTACCCGCCCGAGCTGGTCGACTACCTGCGCGGCCGGGGCCGCGGGAAGGTGCTGTTCGGCTCCAACTACCCCATGATCACGCCGGCCAAGGCGCTGGAGCACCTGGCGGAACTGGACCTGGACGAGCAGACCACGGAGCTGTTCCTGTCCGGCAACGCACGGCGGGTCTTCGCTCTCTGACGTCGATGAGAGCGACCTGAGCAATTCCCCAGATGCCCAACTCCACCACCCCGAAGCCAGATCCGAGGGCGAGGAGAACAATGCAGAAGGCCGCGACAATCACGACGATCTGCACAACAAGAGACTTCATCAGTATCCCCCCCCATTACCGTTTTCGTAGCCCCGCAACGGGGTTACCGGCCTTCGGAGTTGGCATGACTACCTCCCCTTGTCGAGGACATGGCCTGGGGG
>NZ_JBITWR010000034.1:0-13904 GCF_044544025.1 Streptomyces sp. NPDC055243 | reverse complement strand
CCCCCCAGGCCATGTCCTCGACAAGGGGAGGTAGTCATGCCAACTCCGAAGGCCGGTAACCCCGTTGCGGGGCTACGAAAACGGTAATGGGGGGGACATGGTCAGGGCAGCTGGGCCGTCGTCGTAGCCGTAGCCGTAGCCGTAGCCGTAGCTGGCTGGGCCTGGGCTGCGGGCGCCTGGGTCGGCTCTTCCGGGAGGGAGTCGCGGGAGGGTTCCCGTACGAGGAGTGTGGCCAGGAAGGTCAGGGTGATGCATCCGCGAGCCCGTCGCCTGAAGTGCGGTTCCAGAGGCCTCAGCAGGGCTTCACCAGGACCTTTGCGACACAGCCATGCCACTCGCACAACCCTGCCACTCGCCACAACCCTGCCACTCATCGAGGAGCGTCACAGCATGAGCACTCTCGACATCCTGTCCGAGGACGAGCAGTCCGTCGTCAGCACGGTGCGGGACTTCGTCGACAAGGAGGTGAAGCCGGTCGTCCAGGAGCTGGAGCACGCCGACACCTACCCCGAAGCCCTGATCGAGCAGATGAAGCGGCTCGGCATCTTCGGCCTCGCCGTCCCCGAGGAGTTCGGCGGCACCCCGGTCTCCACGCCCTGCTACGTCCTCGTCACCGAGGAGCTCTCCCGCGGCTGGATGAGCCTGGCCGGTGCGATGGGCGGCCACACCGTGGTAGCGAAGCTGCTGCTCCACTTCGGTACGGAGGAGCAGAAGCGCCGCTATCTGCCCAAGATGGCCACCGGCGAGATCCGGGCGACCATGGCGCTGACCGAGCCGGGCGGCGGTTCGGACCTCCAGGCGATGCGCACGTACGCCCGCAAGTCCACGGGCACGTACATCGATGGGGACGGGGACGCGGGCGGATACGTGATCAACGGGGCGAAGACCTGGATCACCAACTCCCGCCGGTCCGGCCTGATCGCCCTGATGTGCAAGACCGACCCGGCCGCCACCCCCGCCCACAAGGGCATCTCGATCCTGCTGGTCGAGCACGGCCCCGGCCTGACGGTCTCGCGCGACCTGCCCAAGCTCGGCTACAAGGGTGTGGAGAGCTGCGAGCTGTCGTTCGACGACTACCGGGCGCCGTCCGACGCCGTACTGGGCGGGGTCGAGGGAAAGGGCTTCGCGCAGATGATGAAGGGGTTGGAGACCGGACGGCTCCAGGTCGCAGCGCGCGCACTCGGGGTCGGCCGGGCCGCGTTCGAGGACTCCGTGGCCTACGCCCAGGAGCGCGAGACCTTCGGCGAGCCGATCTGGAAGCACCAGTCGATCGGCAACTACCTGGCCGACATGGCCACATCGCTGACCGCCGCACGCCAGCTCACCCTGTACGCCGCCCAGGAGGCGGACGCGGGCCGTCGCGTGGACATGGAGGCGGGCATGGCCAAGCTCTTCGCTTCCGAGACCGCCATGCAGATCGCGCTCAACGCCGTCCGGATCCACGGCGGTTACGGCTACTCCACCGAGTTCGACGTAGAACGCTACTTCCGTGACGCCCCGCTGATGATCGTCGGCGAGGGCACGAACGAGATCCAACGCAACGTCATCGCGAGCCAGTTGGTGAAGAGGGGCGGCCTCGACGCGTGAAGCGCCGCGTAGAACGACGGAGTGCCGGCGTCGAGGTCACCGATGGCTCACCACATTGACGACCTGCCCATTGGGATCACGTACGAAGAACCGGCGCACTCCCCACTCCTCGTCCTGCAGGGGGTGCACGATCTCCGCGCCACTCTCGCGCACCGCTGCGTAGACCGCGTCCACGTCGTCCACCTCCACAGTCATGTCGGGCACGACGGGAGCGCTCTTGTCGTGGCTCATGAAGGTGACTTGGGCGGTGGGGTTGGAGGGGGAGCCGAGCGTCATGACCCAGCCGAGGTTCATGACCTCCTCGAAACCCAGGAGTCCGTAGAAGTCCCGGCTCTCCTCCATGGCCTCGGTTCGGATGTCGGGCATGGCCCGGCGGATGGACATCGGCGACTCCTGTCGGCAGATGAGGGCAGGTGCGTCCCCGATTCTCTCCGGGGCGCCGCTCCGCACGCCTCGCAACACACACGGCCGACGGCCGACGGCCGAAATCGCGGTGCGGACCGTGACCTTGAGCGCTTAGAGTCTGCGCGATCAAGGGGTGGTGATGCGGAGACCCGGCCGCGCCGACCGCGGTCCGGCTGTACGAGGATCCGCGCTGCCCGGTGGTCGAGGGGTTCGAGGCGACGGGCGGAGACGACCCCCGCGGCCCCGGCACGCCCACGGTGGCGATCAACGGCACCCAGGTCACGGGCGACCTGCACGGCTCGCTCTTCGGCAAAGACATGTTCGACCTGCTCCTGACCCTGTAGAGGGTTTCAGCGGATCGGCAGCCGCGTCGAGGCAACACGTGAACACACCTGCCGACGACCTCGAACTGGCGGGTGCGGAGAGCGACAGCACGGCCCTCCACCGGCTCGCGCAAGGCCCGTACCCGTTCGTGTTGAGGTTCCGCGTCTGCGTCACTCTTCAGAGCAGCCGGGCGCGGAACTTCGGGCGGTGGGGAGGCGTTGCCAGAAGGACGCGTGGAACGCGCGCGGACGAGCGAACTGGTAGCAGAGGTGGCACGGATGGCGATGTGGGACCGGATCAAGGACCAGGCCAAGGGTCTGCAGCAGCAGTCCCAGGGGGCACGGAGCTCCGGCGGTCAGGGACGTCCGGGGTCGGGGTCGGGGTCCGGAGGGGGGTCGAAGGCTCAGCTCGTGGGCGTGCTCAAGTCGCAACTCGCCTCGCTCAAGACGGAGCTCAAGAGCGGCGCCTACCGCGACGCCAGCATGGCCATGTGCGCCCTGGTCGCGGCCGCCGACGGCTCGGTCGACCCGGCCGAGCGGCAGCACGTGGAGTCACTGATCCTGCAGAACGACGTCCTGAAGAACTTCCCGCCCGAGCAGCTGCAGCAGCGTTTCAACAAGCACGTCGACCAGCTGACGTTCAACTTCCAGCAGGGCAAGACCGAGGCCATGCAGGAGATCGCCAAGGCGTCGAAGAAGCCGATGGAGGCCAAGGCGGTCATCCAGACCGGCTTCGTCGTCGCGGGCGCGGACGGGTACATCGCCCCGGCCGAGGAGCAGGTCCTGCGCGAGGCGTGCGCGGCACTCGGCGTCTCGCCGCAGGAGTTCGGCCTCTGACGGTCGAGACCACCATGCCCGGATGACCCGGGCATGCAGCTGTGCAGTGGGGCCCGCACCTCAAGGTGCGGGCCCCACTGCACAGACTGCAGGCCGTGCCGTGAGTGTCCCGTAGGCGCCCAGAACTCACCTGGGTACTGCTTGGGTACTGCTACTCATGTGCCGCACCACGCTGACGCCTACCGTCACCTGCATGTTCAAGACCCCTGTACGAAGAGTCCGGGCCTTCGGGCGGCCCATCCCCCATGCCGTCGCAGGGCTGGCGCTGGCAGTCGCTGTCGCCGTCGTGGGCAACTTGGTGGTGGGGCAGGTGGGGAAGGTGTGGAACGGCGAGCCGTACCCGTCGGTCGACCCCGACGCGGTCGCGCAACGACTCAAGGACCGGTCCGACGAGGTGTACGACGACTTCGCCCTGCCCGAGATACCCGAGGTACCCGAGAAATCCGGGAAATACAAGAAATCCCGGAAGTACGCCGCGGCCCCGGGCAAGATCGCTACCGGCGCCTGCTACTACCGAGGGCTGAGGGGTTTCGCCCACATTGACGAGGCACACAGCGACGTCCGTAGCTTCGGACTCGACTGGAGCGTGCCCCACGTCCCCGAGGCCACCGCACGGGACGCACAACAGCGTGTGCGTCAGCGGCTGGTGAAGCAGGGATGGAAGCACACCCACGATGGCGACCGCGCAGGGGCCGCCCTGCGCGAGTTGGGCTTCCGATTCGAAGACCCGGAAAGCGGCGACCAGGTCGACGTGCGGTGGAACGACTCGACCACGACTCTGTTCATCAGTGTCTACGCCCCTTGTGGGGAGGTCCCCGACGACTTCGCGGAGTACGGCTGGTCCGAGGCGGACTGGCGCCCGAAGCGCACCGGCAGGCCATGACGATCGTGTTCTCCCAGGCCATGACGATCGTGTTCTCCGTGCCGTCATCCCTGCGGGAAGCGCCGCAGGGAGCTGGGTGTGATCCAGCGAACCCAGCCAGGCGCCGAGCCGGTCGGCAGGGGCCTGGCCCTCGCGTCCATGGGCTCCGGTCGGGCGGCGCCCGCCACTGATCACCAACCCGCAACCCGCCAGGCGCCCGACCCTCGTTCCGGGAGATCCCTGCGCACAAGCCCTTGCGACTTCGACATCTGACGACTAGTCATATGGCTAATCGAAACAAGGGCGACCCCGCCGCAGCGGCTCAACCCCCTGGAGGGCACGTGAAGTTCTCCGTCATATTCGAAGCTCAGCTCGCCGACCCCACCGTCGAGCGCGAGCATCAACTCATCCGCGACAGCGTCGAACAGGCCGTCCTGGCCGAGCAGATGGGATTCGACCGCGTATGGGCGGTCGAGCACCACTCCCTCAAGTGGTACGCCCACATGAGCGCCCCCGAGATCTTCCTGACCTGGGTCGCCGCGCGCACCAGCACCATCCGTATCGGGCACGGCGTGGTCTGTATGCCGTTCCGGTTCAACCACCCCGCGCGGGTCGCCGAGCGTGCCGCCATGCTCGACCTGCTGTCCGGCGGGCGGCTCGACCTCGGGGCGGGGCGGGGCGGAACGCTCCAGGAGACCTCACTCTGCGGCGTCGACAAGGATCGTACGACCCAGGAGGTCGAGGAAGCCCTGCAGATCATCGGGAAGGCCTGGGAGAGGGAGGAGTTGGAGCACCACGGGGCGTTGCTCGACATCGATCCGCATCCCATCCTGCCGCGGCCCCGCCAGACCCCCCACCCCCCGCTCTTCCTCGCCTGTAGCCGGACCGAGACCCTGACGCAGGCCGCCGAACTCGGCATCGGTGCCCTGGTGATGGGCTTCGCGGGGCCGGAGTCCATCGCCGAGATGCGTGCGGCGTACGACGCTGCGATCGCCGGCCGCGGCGATGCCCGCTTCGTGTCCAGCGTCGTCAACGACCACTTCTCCGTGCTCTGCCCGACCATCGTGCTCGACGACCGGGACGCGGCCCAGCGCATCGGCATCCGCGGGCAGCGGTTCTTCGCGCAGTCCATCGGACACTGGTACGGCGGAGCAGGCATCCCCGACGAGGCCGTGGTCGAAGGCGCCGATGAGGCTGTCGCGATGCGCGAGGCCGCCGAGCAGGTCGTCGCGCGGCTGCACGAGCACAACATCCCGGTGCGGCCCACCTCCACCGCCACCTTCAATGCCGATCATGCCTATGGGACCGCCGACGACGCGATCGCCTATGTCGAGCGGCTTCGCGATGCCGGGGCCGACGAGATCATGTGCCTCATCCAGATGGGCACCGTCCCGCAGGATGCCTGCATGGAGACCCTGCGGCAGTGGGGCGAGAAGGTCATCCCGTACTTCCGTGCCCAGGAGGTGGGGTGATGGCGCCGTGACGGCCGATGACGCGGACAGTGACCGTCTTGCCCCCGATGCCCGCAGTCCCTCGAGGCAGTGGGGCGAGAAGGTCATCCCGTACTTCCGTGCCCAGGAGGTGGGGTGATGACCCCGTGACGGCCGATGACGCGGACAGTGACCGTCTCGCCCCCGGCGCCCGCCCCCTCGTCGATGCCCTCAGCGCCGCCTTTCCCGACCTCGGCGGCACCGTCACCGACGCCGCCGAAGCCCGCCGCATCCTCGCCGCCGCTCCCGCATCCGGCAGCGGGAAAGCGACACCGGCCGTGGGGGTGGTCGAAGATCGGGTCATCCCCGGACCCGTCGGTGACCCCGGCCTGCCCGTACGCATCTACTGGCCCGACGTCACCAGCCACTCCCGCCCCCACTCCCGCCCCCACCCTCGCCCTCATCCCCGCCCCACCGTCGTCTTCTTCCACGGCGGCGGCTACACCCTCTGCGGCCTCGACACCCACGACTCCACGGCCCGTACCCTCTGCGCCGAGGCCCGTGCCGTCGTGGTCTCCGTCGCCTATCGCCTCGCCCCCGAGCATCGTTTTCCCGCCGCGACCGAGGATGCGTACGCCGCCCTGTGCTGGGCCGCGGGCGAGACCCGGGCGGGCGCGCTCGGCGGGGAGCCGGGGGCCGTGGTGACGGCCGGGGACAGCAGCGGGGGCGGGCTCGCCACCGTCGCGGCCCTGATGGCGCGGGATCGCGAAGGGCCCGCCGTCGCACTCCAGTTGTTGATCTACCCCGTGCTCGACGCGGGGCAGGGGAGCGGCTCGTATACGTCGAACGCGTCCGGATACTTCCTCACCGCCGCGCACATGCGCTGGTTCTGGGAGCAGTATCTGGGGCCCGACGGCGACGGTGCGGATCCCTACGCCTCGCCGCTGCGCGCGGATCTCGCGGGGCTGCCGCCCGCGCACCTCGTCACCGCCGGCTGCGATCCGCTGTGCGACGAGGGCGCCGCGTACGCGGTCGAGCTGCGCCGGGCGGGGGTTCCGGTGACGCGGAGGCACTATCCGGAGATGTTCCACGGCTTCCTGGGCTTCCCGCGGCTCCTGGAGGATGCGCGGGCCGCGGTGGCAGATGTGGCAGAAGCGATCGCCGCGACGGTATCCGGCAGGAAAATTAGCGGTGATGTTGGGGGTGTCACAGGATAATTTCCCGAGCCTCCTCTTGTGGTGGAGAACCTTGCACGCATACGGTGTCCATACGCGAGGTTCTCCCGTGGAGGTTGACAAGTGACGGAAATTCTTGTGCAGAGGGTTACGGAGGAGGCGGTTCCTCCCGCGAGTGGGGGTGCCCCCATGGGAAGGGTCGTGGAGCACCCGGCTTGGCCGATGCTCAAGGACGCCGTGGAAGAGATCCGCCCGTGGCAGTCCGCGGACGGCTCGATCGACTTCGACGCGGAGGGTGCCCCGGCGAAGTCCGTGGCCGAACTCGCCGTCGACCGCGTGATATCCGCGATCGACCAGCTCGCCCCGCTCCTGCCGCACGACGCCGCGTACCACCAGGCGCTCGGCGCGGACCTGCGGCGCTGGGCGGACAACGGCTTCAAGGTGCCGGACTTCCTCGACTCGCTGCTGGCCTTCCAGCCCGCGGCGCACCGCGAGGACGGTCTGCAGCACCTCGTGGTCTTCCCGATGTACACGCAGAACGGCAATCCGGACCGCAACTTCGAAGCGGTCGTGCTGCGCATGGTCTGGCCGGACTGGCTGGCCGAGCTCGAGCGCACGCGCTACGACAACCCGCTGTTCTGCGGCATCACCTTCGAGGACTTCACCGCCGGGTACGACACGAACTCGGCCGTGCTCTTCCCCGAGACCATCGCCGTGCGCGAGGCCCCCGAGCGCTTCAGCTGGGGCGGCATCTTCTGCGACCGCGAGGCGGCCCGCTTCCGCCGCGTCACCGAGGCCTCCGTCGACATCCTCGGGCTCGAACTGCCCGACGACATCCGCGAGATGATCGGCGACCAGGACCGCTGCCAGCAGGCGTTCGTCCTGTGGGACATGGTCCACGACCGCACCCACAGCCACGGCGACCTGCCCTTCGACCCCTTCATGATCAAGCAGCGGCAGCCGTTCTGGATGTATGGCCTTGAGGAGCTGCGCTGCGACCTCACCGCCTTCAAGGAGGCCGTGAAGCTGGAGGCCGAGGGCATCCCGCAGGCGCGTGACGTGCAGTACGCGGTCCTCTTCGACCGGATGTTCCGCTTCCCGGTCACCGGCGACCGCGTCAAGAACTACGACGGGCTCGGCGGCCAGCTGCTCTTCGCGTACCTGCACAAGCACGACGTAGTCCGCTGGACCGACAACAAGCTCAAGATCGACTGGGAGCGTGCGCCGCAGGTCACCAACCAGCTGTGCGCCGAGATCGAGGAGCTCTACCGCGCGGGCATCGACCGCCCCAAGCTCGTGCACTGGTTCGCCGCGTACGACCTGGTGTCCCAGTACCTCGCCCCGCACCCCGGATCGCGCTGGGCCAAGGGCCCCGACGCGCTGGATGTGCAGCTTCCGCCCCGAAAACTGGTCGACGACGTGCTTCCTGACGAGTTTCCGCTCAGCATGTTCTATGAGGCGCTCTCCAAGAAGCTCAAGCACGTGATCGCCGAGACCAAGGGGATCACCGCGGCGGGCGCCCAGCAGGTCGCCGCATGAACGACCGCACCACCAAGGAGGCGAGGACGATGTCCGCACTCGATGGAGCCGTGGTCGCGGTCGCGGGGGCCGGCGGTCCGGCAGGCCGTGCCACGCTGCTGAGGCTCGCGGAGGCAGGTGCCACGGTCGTGGCGTCCGACGCCGACGTGGCGCGCCTCGCGGAGGCCGTGGACGCGGCGCGGTACGCGCACGGCGGGGCCACCGTCATAGGCGACACGGTCGATCTCCTGGACCTGGACGCGACCCGGGAGTGGGCCACCCGCACGGAGAAGGAGTTCGGGCGGATCGACGGCCTGGTCCACCTCGTGGGCGGCTGGCGCGGCAGCGCCACCTTCGCCGAGACCGACCTCGCCGACTGGGACCTGCTGGAAAAGCTCCTGATCCGCACCGTGCAGCACACCTCGCTCGCCTTCCAGGACGGCCTGCAGCGCAGCGACCGCGGCCGCTATCTCCTGATCAGCGCGGCCGGCGCCTCCAAGCCCACGGCGGGCAACGCGGCGTACTCCGCGTCGAAGGCCGCCGCCGAGGCCTGGACCCTCGCCCTGGGCGATGCCTTCCGCAAGGCGGGGGGCGAGCAGGGCCCGAGGACGGCGGCTGCCATCCTGGTGGTCAAGGCGCTGGTGCACGACGCGATGCGCGCGGAGCGGCCCAACGCGAAGTTCGCGGGCTTCACGGACGTCACGGAGCTGGCCGAGGCCATCGCCGGGGTCTGGGAGCGGCCCGCCGCAGAAGTGAACGGAACCCGCCTGTGGCTGACCGAGAAGCCGTGACCGCTCGCGACCCCCGTGACAGAGAAGCCGTGAACCCTCCGAAGACCGACGCACGCCGCCATCACGACCCGGATGTACGGGGGTTCGCCAGCGACAACTACGCGGGCGCCCACCCCGAGGTGCTCGCGGCCATCGCGCTGGCCAACGGCGGCCACCAGATCGCGTACGGCGAGGACGACTACACGGCCAACCTCCAGCAGGTCATCCGCGGCCACTTCGGCCCGACCGCCGAGGCGTTCCCGGTCTTCAACGGCACGGGGGCGAACGTCGTCGCGCTCCAGGCGATCACCGACCGCTGGGGCGCCGTGATCTGCGCCGAGTCCGCGCACATCCACGTCGACGAGGGCGGCGCTCCCGAGCGCATGAGCGGCCTGAAACTGCTGACGGTGCCCACGCCCGACGGCAAGCTCACCCCCGAGCTGATCGACAAGCAGGCGTTCGGGTGGGACGACGAGCACCGGGCGATGCCGCAGGTGGTCTCGATCGCGCAGAACACCGAACTGGGCACGCTCTACACGCCCGACGAGATCCGCGCCATATGCGATCACGCGCACAAGCTCGGCATGAAGGTGCACCTGGACGGTTCGCGGATATCCAACGCCGCCGCGTCCCTGGACGTCCCCATGCGGACGTTCACGAACGCGGTCGGCGTGGACATCCTGTCCCTGGGCGGCACGAAGAACGGCGCGCTGTTCGGGGAGGCGGTCGTCGTCCTCAACCAGGACGCCGTCAGCCACATGAAGCACCTGCGCAAGCTGTCCATGCAGCTCGCCTCCAAGATGCGCTTCGTGTCGGTGCAGTTGGAGGCCCTGCTGGCCAAGGACCTCTGGCTGCGCAACGCCCGGCACGCGAACGAGATGGCCCAGCGCCTGGCCGAAGGGGTGCGCGCCGTCCACGGCGTGGAGATCCTCTACCCGGTGCAGGCCAACGCGGTCTTCGCGCGGCTTCCACACGACGTGAGCGAGCGGCTGCAGAAGCAGTACCGCTTCTACTTCTGGGACGAGGCGGCGGGCGACGTCCGCTGGATGTGCGCGTTCGACACGCGCGAGGAGGACGTGGACGGGTTCGTCGCGGCGCTCAAGGAAGAGATGGCACGCTGACCGACCAGCCCTGATCCACTCGCCAGAACTGCATAGATATGCGATCGACCGTAAAAGCATTGACTCACGGTCGGTCGCATTTCTATGCTCCCTTGGCATGCAGCTGATCCAGGAAACCCCCGACCTCTCCGCTTATTTGGCCGCCGACGAGGTCGTCGATCACCATCATCCGCTCGTCCGCGAGACCGCGGCGCGCCTCGCCGCCGATGCCGCGGATTCATACGCATACGCTCACGCGGCCTACGACTTCGTGCGTGACGCCATCCCGCACTCCGCCGACAGCGGCGACCCGCGCGTGACCTGGCGCGCCTCCGACGTCCTGGAGCAGGGCACGGGCATCTGCCACGCCAAGGCCCACGCGCTGGCCGCGCTGCTGCGCGCCGAGGACATCCCCACCGCGTTCTGCTATCAGCGGCTGACGCACGACGCGGGGACGGGGTACGTCGTGCACGGCCTGCTCGCCGTCCGCTTCCAGGGCGCCTGGCACCGGCAGGACTGCCGCGGGAACAAGCCCGGCGTCGACGCCCGGTTCTCGCTCGGCGGCGAGCGCCTCGCCTTCAAGGTGAATGTTGAGTCCAGTGAGGTGGACTATCCAGTACTCTATGCTGCACCGCATGCGGCGGTTCTCCGCGCCCTGAAGGGTGCCCCGGACCGGCCGTACCTGTGGGAGACCCTCCCCGACGCACTCTGAACGCAAGGCAGACGATGACCTTCCAGATCACCGTGACCGACGACGTGCGCGCCATCGCGCCCGGCTTCACCCACGTCGCCATCGAGGCCTACGGGCTCGTCAACGCGCCCAGCACCGACGAGACCTCGGCCCTGCTCGACGAGGCCGCGCGCCGCCTCACCGAGCGGCTTGCGGGCCGCGCCCCGCACGAGGACCCGCACATGGTGGCCTGGCGCGCGGCGTACACCGCCTTCGGCGCGAAGCCCTCCCGTACCCGCAACTCCGCCGAGGCGCTGGCCAAGCGTGCCCTCGCCGACGGCGGCCTGCCGCGGATCAACACCCTCGTCGACGTCTACAACGCGATCAGCGTCGCCCACCTGATCCCGGTCGGCGGCGAGGACCTGGACCACATCAAGGGCGGCATGCGCCTGGTGCGGGCCACCGGCACCGAGGACTTCGTCACCATGGCCGCGGGCGAGCAGGCCGTGGAGCACCCGGATGCGGGCGAGGTCGTCTGGTGCGACGACGAGGGCGTCACCTGTCGGCGCTGGAACTGGCGCCAGGGTCCGCGCACCCGCCTCACCGAGGAGTCGGTCAACGCCATCTTCCTGCTGGAGGGGATGGGGCCGGACTCCGGTGTCGAGGCGGCGGGCGCCGAACTGACCGAGCTGCTCGCCAAGTTCAGCCCCGGCGCGCGACTGACCGTCCACGCGCCGCAGGGGGCGTAGAAGCACCCGGGCGGGCAAAGCGCCCGGGCCAATCGATTCAGCTCGCCTCGGCGGCCTTCACCTCGGCCGGAGTCGGCGCGGTGCCGCCGAGGTGCGCCGGCATCCACCACGTGTCGTCCGGGCCCTTGGGGCGTACGGGATAGGCGCGCTGCGCGGCTTCGAGCAGCTCCTGGCAGCGATCGCGCAGGCGCCGGGTGATCGCGCCCGCGAACTGGTCCTTGGGGGCCTCCACCGGCTCACCGACCCGGATCGTGATCGGGATGTGGCTGCGCTTGAAGTTGCGCGGCTGCCCCTTGGTCCACAGCCGCTGCGTGCCCCAGAGCGCCATCGGGATCAGCGGGACGCCGGCCTCCTGCGCCAGGCGCGCGGCGCCGGACTTGAAGGACTTCAGCGTGAACGACGGCGAGATCGTCGCCTCGGGGAAGACGCCGATGATCTCCCCGGAGCGCAGCGAGTCGAGCGCGTGCTGGTAGGCCGCCTCGCCCTGCGTGCGGTCGACGGGGATGTGCTTCATCCCGCGCATCAGCGGACCGGAGATCTTGTGCCGGAACACCGACTCCTTGGCCATGAAGCGCACGAGCCGCTTCTGCGGCAGGGCGGCGAGGCCGTCGAAGATGAAGTCGAGATAGCTGATGTGGTTGCTGACGAGGACCGCACCGCCGGTGCGAGGGATGTTCTCCGACCCCTTGCAGTCGATCTTCAGGTCCCAGGCCTTGAACAGCGTTTTCGCGGCTCCGACGACCGGACGGTAGACAAGCTCTGCCATGGGTGGGGAGGGCCCTTCGTGTCTGCCTTGGGAGGGGGCTCCCGGCGGGAAGTTACGCAGCCGTAGGTTTTTCGGCGTTGCGCAGATCGTGCCCCAAGAACGGACGGCTGGCCAGCCATCGTGCCCGGGGAGCGCGAGATTCTCGTCACGTTGGGAATGTTCCCGGGCGCGCGGGCGCTGAAGCCGAGGACGGTTGGATCATGACGCAGGGGCGGGAGGCTGACGTGCGGATACGCGACGCGGGAGACCGCATCGACGAGCCGGCACCGGGCGTGTGGGCGGGCCGCGAACTGGGGGAGCGCGCCACACTCGTGCAGTTCTCCAGCGCCTTCTGCCAGCCTTGCCGGGCCACCCGGCGCGTCCTCGCGGACGTGGCCGAAATGGTGCCCGGTGTCTCCCATGTGGAGATCGACGCCGAGGCCGAACTCGAACTCGTACGGGACCTGCGCATCCTCACGACACCGACGGTTCTGGTGCTCGACGCGGACGGACGGGTCGTGCGGCGCGCGACCGGCCAGCCGCGCAAGGCCGATGTGATCGCCGCCCTCGGCAAGGCCGTGTGAGACCGGAGCGTGCGGGGGAGGAGCGCCATGAGGCAGGAACGCACGGGCGCGAGACAGGGATGGGACGGCGTGGCACAGGGGCGGCAGATGGCGACGAGGTGGGGGCGGAAGATCGCGTCGACGCAGTTCCAGGACGCCGCGAGCCGGTTTTCACATCGCGGAACGGACTTGACTGCCCCCGGCATCTATCGCCAGCCTGCTCCCATGCCTCCGGAGCTCCTTCTCTACGAGCGCGTCCACGTGGACCTCGCCCGTCATGCAAGTGCGCGCTGTCCGGGCTGCTGAGCAGCCACGGACCCGCTCGTACCTCCTGCAGAAGGACACGTCCATGACGGCCACGCCCGATCTCCGCACCCCCCAGCTCGCCTCCCCCGACCTCCTGCGCTCCGTCTTCAGGCAGCACGCGGCGGGAGTCGCCGTGATCACCGCGCAGGGGCCCGCCGGGCCCGTCGGCTTCACCGCCACCTCGCTCGTCTCGGTCTCCGCCGAGCCCCCGATGCTCTCGTTCGGTATCGGTACGGGGGCCTCCAGCTGGCCCGCGGTCGCGGAGGCCGAGCACGTCGGCGTCCACATACTCGGCGAGCACCAGCTCGACCTCGCCACGACCTTCGCGCGCAGCGGCGCCGACCGCTTCGGCGCCGACACGCGCTGGTACGAGGGGCCCCAGGGCGTGCCCGTGCTCGACGGCACGCTGGCCTGGCTGGTGTGCAGGGTCGCCGCCCGGGTGCCCGCCGGTGACCACCGGATCGTGCTCGCGGAGGCGGTCGTGGGGGACCCCGCAGGAGCGGGGCGGCCGCTGCTCTACCACCAAGGGCGCTTCAACGCGCTGCGCGACTGAAAGTTCCCGAACGGCCCTCCCGACGCCCGATTACAGAGCGTTGGGAAGGTCACAGTTCAAAGCGCTTGCTTAGTGGGAATGCAATAGGTGTACTGGCGAGTAATATTCTGGTCGGAGCGCGGGCCGCCCCGACCGGGATCCGCCCCTTCAGGCGCCTATGCTGCCTGCAAGAAGGCAGTGGCCAGAGCAAGGCAGCAGCCCAGTAAAGACGATGCAGTAGGAGAGCCGGCGTGAGCTTGAGGATCGTTGTCACCGTGAAGTACGTGCCTGACGCCACCGGCGACCGGCACTTCGCCGATGACCTGACCGTC
>NZ_JBITWR010000033.1:0-33691 GCF_044544025.1 Streptomyces sp. NPDC055243 | reverse complement strand
CCTGCCCTCCCCGAACGGAGCCCGGATCTGTCATGCCCTCGACATCCGCTGCATCGGCATCCGCCGCCTCGAAGCCCACCGCTCGCACCGCCCCCCCCCCCCCCCCCCCCCCCCCCCCCCCCCCCCCCCCCCCCCCCGGCCGCCCCCCCCCCCCCCCCCCCCCCCCCCCCCCCCCCCCCCCCCCGACTGCGTACGACGAAGTGCTGCTCCCGAAAGCGCTACTCCTGCTCCCGGAGGCGCTACTCCTGCTTCTTGCGGCGCGTGCCGAAGACGATCTCGTCCCAGCTGGGCACCGCCGCACGCCGCCCGGGGCGGACGCCGTCGGCCTCCGCCTGGCGGTCGGTGGTGCCGACGAGACGGTCGCGGTGGCTGGCCACCGAGCGGGGCATCAGGACGTCCGCGTACGCGGAACCCGCCCCGGCCGACGCCGCGGGGGGCTCCTCGGCCTCCGGGTCCTGCTCGGGCTCCTCCACGGGCGGCAGGTCCGTGGCCGGCAGCGCGGGGCGCTCCGGCACGATCATGTCGCCGCGGAAGCTCGGCACCGCCTCCAGGAGGCTGGTGAGCGAGTCCCGCTCCGACTCGGAGACGGACGCGGTCGCACCGGTCGCGGTGCCGTCCTCCGAGGGCTCCGGGGGCAGCGGTGCGCTCGGGCGCTCCAACTGCCGGTCCAGGGCACGGTCGAGCGGCCGGTCGAGCGAGGGCCTGTCCCGGGGCAGCCGGGCGATGCGCGGCACGAACGGGAAGCTCGGCTCGGGCGCGGCGATGTCGTCCGTCTCGCCGATCAGCGAACGGGCCTCGTCGTCCACGGCCTGTACGAGCCGCCGGGGCGGGTCGTACGTCCAGCTCGCGGAGTGCGGCTCGGTCGCGACGCGGTAGACGAGCAGGACCTCCCAGGTGCCGTCGTCGCGGCGCCAGGAGTCCCACTGAATGGTTTCCTTGTCGGCGCCGCGCAGGAGCAGTCGCTCCGACACGGCCTCGCCGAGCTGGGGTCCGGTGTTCTCGCCGGGACGGCGCACGGGGGTCTTCCGGGCCCGCTCGGCCATGAAGGCGCGCTCGGCGAGCACGGGTCCTTCGAAGCGGCGGACGCGATCGACGGGGATTCCGGCGAGCGAGGCGACTTCCTCCGCGCTGGCACCCGCACGTATCCGTGCCTGGATGTCGCGGGGGCGGAGGTGGCTCTCCACCTCGATCTCGATCTGGCCGAGACGCGGGCGGTCACCGCGCACCGCGGCGCGCAGTCGCTCGTCGATCGGAAGCGTGTACTCCGTGCTGTCCGCAGCTTTCAGCACCAGCCGTGTGCCGTCGTTGCTGACGGCCACGACACGCAGTTCGGGCATGGGGACCTCCCGGGTGGTGCCTGCCGACGTCACGTGCGTCGCTGCTTCCGCTAGTCGAGTGTGGCCTGCCCGGGTGCAGCCTGCCACAACCTTGCCGAGTTGCCCGGCGTGTCGGGCATGGGCCCTAGGTCGCCGTTATGGCACGGTTACCATTTCGCAACTCTCAGTGACCACTTCGGTCACCCTGTGCAGCGAGCCCCCTCCCGGCGGTCCTGGAAGGCCCCGGGCACCCAGGTGGGAGACCGGACCCAGGGCTCGCAACAGTACTCCATTCGGGCCACGCGGGTGGTCCGCCGCGCCGCCGAACTTCTCGCGGGGGACGGGAGTTGGCGCCCCGGGATACCCGGGCAGGGTGGTGCATGAGTGGCACACTTCACGGAATCTCCAGAAACGGAACTATCCCCAACACCCATACGTCCCTTTCTCGTGTAGTCAGTCGAGAAAGGGAGGCAAGGGTCGGAGATGCGTGAAAAGCCGGATTCCGGCGAGGAATCCAAGGGCCAGGAGGAGTCGGAGAAGCGGCGCCTAGATCTGAGTCTGCCGCAGGTGGCGGGGAGCGCCGTGGCCGCCGTCGTGGGAGCGAAGCTCGCCGCGAGCTTCGGCGTCTACGGCACGATCCTCGGCGCCGGCCTGGTGAGCGTGGTCGCGACCTGTGGCGGCACGATCTTCCAGCACTTCTTCCGCCGCACGGGCGAGCAGATACGTGACGTGGCGGTGCAGGCCAAGCCGCGGGCGCACCAGGTGCCGCTGACCGATGCCCAGGGCGCGCCGGTGGCCGAGACGTTCAGGGCGGCGGCGTACACGGGAGCGGCGGCGCACGGCGGTGCCGGGCCCGTGACGACGACCTGGGGGAGGGCGGTCGAGCCGGACGCCACCTCGGTGCTGCCGGCCGCCGACGCCGACCGCACGACCGTGCTGCCGGTGACCTCGGACGTCGACGCGGACCGCACGACCCTGCTGCCCGTGGCGGAACCCGCGGCGGACGCCGACGCCGACAAGACGCAGCTGCTCGGGTCGATCGACGCCACGCGGCCGGTGCCCCGGGACGACGCCACGCGCGTGCTGCGCCAGGCGGCGCCCGCCGTGCCGATGGAGCCGGTCGTGCCGCCGCTTCCCTCGGACGAGTTCACCGACGGCACCACGCATCGCACACGAATTCGGAGCTGGAAGCGGCCGTTGATCGCCGCCGCGGTCGTCTTCGGTGTGGCCATGGCCGGGATCACGACGTACGAGATCGTCTCGGGCGAGGACTTCAGCGGCGGTCACGGCACCACGATCGGCAACGGCTTCTCGGGCAAGAACGGCTCGCGGGACCAGCCGACCCCGCCCTCGACCGACCCCTCCGGGCAGCCGTCCGACGGCCCCTCGACGGGTACGGACGACGGATCGCAGCAGGACGGCGGCGCTTCGCAGGACCCGGACGGGACGAACCCGCAGTCCCCGGACACCGGAAACGACTCGGATTCAGGTTCGAAGGACGACCCTGACAAGGGTTCGGACTCCGGCGACGACTCCAAGACGGATCCGACGCCGACACCCACGCCCACGCCGACCCCGACACCCACTCCGACCCCGACTCCGTCGAGCGGCGCCGGAAGCGGCGACGACGCGCAGCGGGACGCGACCCCCAACCCGTAGACGGCCGCTCAGTCGCTCCGTCGCTCAGTCGCCCAGGACGCGCCGCAAGTAGGCGTTGCCGAACATGCGGTCCGGGTCCAGGCGGTCGCGCAGGGCCGTGAACTCGGCGAAGCGCGGATAGGCCCGCGCGAAGTACTCGGCGTCCCGGGTGTGGAGCTTGCCCCAGTGGGGCCGGCCCTCGTGCGCGGTGAAGATCCGCTCGGCGGCGGTGAAGTACGCCTGGTAGGGCGTGCCCCGGTACATGTGGACGGCGATGTACGCGCTGTCCCGGCCCGAGGCCGTGGACAGCGTGATGTCGTCCGCGGGGGCCGTGCGGACCTCCACGGGGAAGCTGATGCGCAGGTTCGAGCGCTCCACCATCGCCTTGAGCTCGCGCAGCGTCTCCACGAGGGCCTCCCGCGGAACGGCGTACTCCATCTCCACGAAGCGCACGCGGCGCGGGCTTGTGAAGACCTTGTAGGGGATGTCCGTGTAGGTGCGGGCGGAGAGCGCCTTGCTGGAGATCTTGGCGATGCCCGGGATGGTCGCGGGGACGGCCCTGCCGACCGAGTTGACCACCTGGAAGAGGCCGTTGGAGAGAATCTCGTCCTCCACGAAGGCGCTGATCCTGCCCGGCGGGTCCTCGGGGCCCGCGCTGCGGTTGTTGCGCTTGGTGGTGCAGTTGCCGGTGTGCGGGAACCAGTAGAACTCGAAGTGCTCGTTCTCGGCGTACAGCGCGTCGAACTCGCTCGTGACCTTGTCGAAGGTCATCGGCTCCTCGCGGGCGGTGAGGAAGAAGACGGGCTCCACGGCGAAGGTGATCGCGCTGATCACGCCGAGTGCGCCGATGCCGATCCGGGCCGCCGCGAAGACCTCTGGATTCTCCTTCTCCGAGCAGGTCAGGACCGTGCCGTCCGCCGTGACCAGTTCAAGTGCCGTGATCTGCGCGGAGATCGACGCCGAATCGCGGCCGGTGCCGTGGGTTCCGGTGCTGATCGCGCCGGAGACCGTCTGCTCCATGATGTCGCCCATGTTCGTGAGCGAGAGGCCCTCGCGGGCGAGCGCCGCGTTCAGACGCTTCAGCGGAGTGCCCGCTTCCACGGTGACGGTGCCGGCCTCGCGGTCGATCCGGCGGATGCCGGTGAGGAGGTCGGGGCGTATCAGGAGGCCGTCGGTCGCCGCGGCCGCCGTGAAGGAGTGGCCGGTGCCGACCGGCTTCACCCTGAGGCCGTCGTCCTTGGCCTGCCGCAGCGCCGCGGTGAGCTCGTCGACCGACGCGGGGGTGACCTCCCTGGCCGGACGGGCGCTGACGGTGCCCGCCCAGTTACGCCACGCTGCTGTGCTCTTCCCGCTGCCCGTTGCCGTGCTCATGGGTTCCTCCCCGTCGCGGAACCGGCTTCTTCAGCCGGCGATACCCCAGGAGACCGACCGCCACCGCGACGGCCCCGGAGAGACCGGGTACCGCGTACCCGGCGTCCGAACCGGCTGCGTCGATGACCCAGCCGGCCGCGGAGGAGCCGAGCGCGACGCCGACCGCGAGTCCGGTGCTCACCCAGGTCATGCCCTCGGTCAGCTTCGCGCGTGGTACGTGCTGTTCGACGAGGGCCATCGTCGTGATCATGGTCGGCGCTATGGAGAGGCCCGCGATGAACAACGCCACGGCCAGAAACGGAAGGTTCCCGACCAACTGAAGCGGGATCATACTCACGGCCATCGCGCAGACACCCAGCAGCCACCTCGGGGCGGGCGCCCCCTTGAAGTGCATGAGCCCGAAGGCCGCCCCCGCCACGCAGGAGCCGAGCGCGTACACCGCGAGCACCAGGCTCGCCGCGGCCTTGTGCCCCTGGTCCTCGGCGTACGCCACGGTCACCACGTCGATGGATCCGAAGATCGCACCCGTCGCCACGAACGTCGCGACCAGGACCTGTAGCCCGCCGGAGCGCAACGCCGAGCCCTTGGTGTGGTGTTCACGCCCGTGCGGCACGGGCTCGGTGGCCCGCTGGGACGTCAGCCAGAAGACACCCACGGCCAGGAAGACGCCCGCCATGAGCGGCCCGGCCTCGGGGAACCACACCGTGGAGAGCCCGATCGAGATGATCGGCCCGAAGATGAAGCAGATCTCGTCCACCACGGACTCGAAGGAGTACGCGGTGTGCAACTGCGGGGTGTCCCGGTAGAGCACCGCCCAGCGCGCCCTGATCATCGAGCCGACGCTCGGCACGCAGCCGACGAGCGCGGCGAAGGCGAAGAGCGTGAAGTCCGGGAGTTCGTACTTCGCGCAGAGCAGCAGCCCGGCGACCGCGGCCAGGGACGCCAGGGTCGCGGGCCGCAGCACCCGGCGCTGTCCGTACCGGTCGACCAGGCGCGAGATCTGCGGGCCGATCGCGGCGGCGGACAGGGCGACGGTCGCGGAGAGCGCGCCCGCGAGTCCGTACCGCCCGGTGAGCTGGGACACCATCGTCACGATGCCGATGCCCATCATCGACAGCGGCATCCGTCCGAGGAAGCCGGCCGTCGAGAACCCCTTGGTGCCGGGGGCGGCGAAGATGGCGCGGTAGGGGCTTGGCACGTGGGACTCCGCTGAGGCGCCGGCGGGGCTCCGTGCGGACCATGTACGGAGCCGCGCCGGTAAGGCGTAAAGATGGCTGATACAGCTTACGGCTCCGACAGGCCCGACCGCACCGTGATTTTCGGCTGTCAGCGGCGGGTGGCAGGATCGGATGTATGTCCGATGCGCTCGATGCCTCTCCCTATGACGCCCTGCTGCTGCTCTCGTTCGGCGGCCCCGAAGGCCCCGACGACGTGGTCCCGTTCCTGGAGAACGTGACACGGGGCCGCGGCATCCCCAAGGAGCGGCTCAAGGAGGTGGGCCAGCACTACTTCCTGTTCGGCGGGGTCAGCCCCATCAACGACCAGAACCGCGCCCTGCTCGACGCCCTGCGCAAGGACTTCGCGGAGCACGGCCTTGACCTGCCGGTCTACTGGGGCAACCGCAACTGGGCGCCCTATCTGACCGACACCCTGCGCGAACTCGTCCAGGACGGCCACCGCCGCGTGCTCGTCCTCGCGACCAGCGCGTACGCCTCGTACTCGGGCTGCCGCCAGTACCGCGAGAACCTGGCGGAGTCCCTCGCCGTGCTCGCCTCGGAGGGCCTTGAGGTGCCGCGCGTCGACAAGCTGCGGCACTACTTCAACCACCCCGGCTTCGTCCGCCCCATGATCGACGGGGTCATCAAGTCCCTGGGCGAACTGCCCGACGACGTACGCGAAGGGGCGCACCTCGCCTTCACCACGCACTCCATCCCGACCGCGGCGGCCGACACCTCGGGGCGCGTCGAGGACCATGGGGACGGCGGAGCGTACGTCGCGGAGCACCTGGACGTGGCCCGGCTCATCGCCGACGCGGTGCGCGAGGAGACCGGCGTCGAGCACCCCTGGCAGCTCGTCTACCAGTCGCGCAGCGGCGCCCCGCACATCCCGTGGCTGGAGCCGGACATCTGCGATCACCTGGAGGAGCGGCACGCCGCGGGCGCACCCGCCGTGGTGATGGTCCCGATCGGCTTCGTCTCGGACCACATGGAGGTGCTGTACGACCTCGACACCGAGGCCGACGCGAAGGGCGCGGAGCTGGGCCTGCCGGTCCGCCGCTCGGCCACGGTCGGCGCCGACCCGCGGTTCGCCGCCGCGGTGCGGGAGCTGGTCCTGGAGCGGGCCGGCACGGAGAGCGGTCGCGCGGTCGCGCCCTGCGCCCTGGGAGCGCTCGGCGCGAGCCACGACCTGTGCCCGGTGGGCTGCTGCCCCTCGCGCGCCCCGAAGCCCGCGGCAGCGGGCGCCGACAGCCCGTACGCGTAACCCACGAAGGCACCAGGAGCACCGTGACCGACCCCGCAGACCAGCAGCTGAAGGCCGAACTCCTGAGCGTCGCCCTGGAGGCCGCGCACCGCGCCGGGGCCTTCCTGCGCGACGGGCGCCCGGACGACCTGGGCGTGGCCGCCACGAAGACCAGCGCGGTCGACGTGGTCACCGAGATGGACATCGCCTCCGAGAAGCTGATCACCGACTTCCTCGCCGAGTGCAGGCCGGACGACGGCGTGCTCGGCGAGGAGGGCGCGAGCTCCGAGGGCAGCAGCGGCGTCCAGTGGGTGATCGACCCGATCGACGGCACCGTCAACTACCTCTACGGACGCCCCGACTGGTCCGTGTCCATCGCGGCGCTCAAGGACGGCGAGACGCTCGTCGGCGTGGTGCACGCCCCGATGCGCGGCGAGACCTACCGCGCGGTCCTCGCAGAGGGCGCCTTCGTCAACGACAGGCCCGCGCACACCCGCCCCGCGCCCCCGTTCGACCAGGCCCTCGTCGGCACCGGCTTCGGGTACGTCGCCGCGCGCCGCGCCCACCAGGCCGAGGTGGCCCGGCAGTTGATCCCCCTGGTCCGGGACATCCGCCGCGGCGGCTCGGCGGCGATCGACCTGTGCGATGTGGCGCTGGGCCGCCTGGACGCGTACTACGAGCGCGGCCTCAACCCGTGGGACTTCGCGGCCGGTGACCTCGTCGCGCGGGAGGCGGGCGCGCTGACCGGCGGACGGCCCGGTCAGGCCCTGTCGGGCGAGCTGACCGTAGCGGCCCCGCCCGGCCTCTTCGAGGACCTTCAGGGACGCCTGGAGGAGTTCGGCGCCTGGCACGACTGACCGGCCCCGCGTGAACGCGCACGCAGAAGGGCCCCGGCATCTCGTCCACGGATGCCGGGGCCCCTCTGCTGGTCTGCTGGCTGCTGTCGAGCGGCTCAGGCGTGCAGCACGCCGACCTCCACCCCGTGCTCGGCGGCCAGCCGGTGGAGATCTTCGAGCTCGGCCTGCTCGACCTCGGCAAGGAAGTCGTCGCCCGTCTCACGGGCCTTCGTGAGGTCGGATTCCGTGGCCTTTATGCGCTGCAGCAGTCCTGCGGTAAAAGCGTCCATGGTTGCGCCCCCTCGGCTGGGTCGTGGGTCGATGGCACGGGGGTGTGCCCTCAAGGAAGGGGCGATCACGTCTCAAGCCGCCCCCTGGGGAAAGCGGGTTGTGGCGCGCCACATACAAAGCGTGATCGCGGGTGTGAGGTCGTCCTCCCCGGGCTCCCTTCCACGGAAACCTCAACCGTCGGAGAAAATCCCGCATTCCCCGGCCGAGACCCCGCCTTACAGCCGGTTTATGACCGAAAGGGGCAGGATAGAGGCCACACCCCACGAACAGACCTGCCCTCAGGGGCACAGAGGAAGGACAGCGCCGTGCGCGTACTCGTCGTCGAGGACGAGCAGCTGCTCGCCGATGCGGTGGCCACCGGACTACGCCGGGAGGCCATGGCCGTCGACGTCGTGTACGACGGAGCGGCCGCCCTGGAACGTATCGGGGTCAACGACTACGACGTCGTGGTGCTCGACCGGGACCTCCCGCTCGTGCACGGCGACGACGTCTGCCGCAAGATCGTCGAGCTCGGCATGCCGACCCGCGTCCTGATGCTCACCGCGTCGGGCGACGTCAGCGACCGTGTCGAGGGCCTGGAGATCGGCGCCGACGACTATCTCCCCAAGCCCTTCGCGTTCAGCGAGCTCACGGCACGCGTGCGTGCCCTCGGCCGGCGTACGAGCGTCCCGCTGCCGCCCGTCCTGGAGCGCGCCGGGATCAAGCTCGACCCGAACCGCCGCGAGATCTTCCGCGACGGCAAGGAGATCCAGCTCGCGCCCAAGGAGTTCGCCGTCCTCGAAGTGCTGCTGCGCAGCGAGGGCGCCGTCGTCTCCGCCGAGCAGCTCCTGGAGAAGGCCTGGGACGAGAACACCGACCCGTTCACGAACGTGGTCCGGGTGACCGTCATGACCCTGCGGCGGAAGCTCGGCGAGCCCGCCGTCATCGTGACGGTGCCCGGCTCCGGCTACCGGATCTGATCCCCGGTGGCCGCGACCCCGGCGCCACCAGCAGCGCCTCCGAAACCCACCTGGGACCCCCGGAAGGCCGAAGTGCCCTTCCCGTGGCTGCGCCCCACGATCCGCATACGGCTCACGCTCCTGTACGGGGGCATGTTCCTGATCGCGGGCATCCTGCTGCTCTCGATCATCTATCTGCTCGCCGCGCAGGCCCTGAACGTGGGGACCGACCTGCCGTTCGCCATCGAGGGCGGATCCACGGTGAGCAGCAAGACCTGCCACAACCTGCCGACCGGGACCCAGATCCCCGCGGACCAGCTCAACTCCGCGCTGAACGAGTGCGTCAACAAGATGCGCCAGAACGCTCTGGACAACCTCCTGAGCCGCTCGCTGCTCGCCCTGCTCGGGCTCGCGGTGATCGCCTTCGCCTTCGGTTACGCGATGGCGGGACGCGTCCTGTCGCCGCTGGGCCGCATCACGCGCACCGCGCGCAGGGTGGCCGGCACGGACCTGTCCCGGCGCATCGAACTGGACGGCCCGGACGACGAGTTGAAGGAGCTCTCGGACACCTTCGACGAGATGCTCGACCGCCTGGAGCGGGCCTTCACCGCCCAGCAGCGGTTCGTCGGCAACGCCTCGCACGAGCTGCGCACACCGCTGGCGATCAACCGCACGCTGCTCGAGGTGCAGCTCTCCGACCCGGCGGCGCCCCCCGAGCTCCAGCAGCTCGGCAAGACGCTCCTGGCCACGAACGAACGCAGTGAGCAGCTCGTGGAGGGTCTGCTGCTGCTCGCCCGCAGCGACAACCAGATCGTGGAGCGCAAACCGGTCGACCTCGCCGAGGTCGCCGACCGGGCCGTCGACCAGGTGTGGTCCGAGGCCGACGCGAAGGGCGTGGAGATCCGCGGGGAGCGGGCCCCGGCCGTCGTGCAGGGCAACGGCGTCCTCCTGGAGCGGATCGCCCTGAACCTCGTCCAGAACGCCGTCAGGTACAACGTGCCGGACGAGGGCTGGGTCGAGGTCACCACGGAGGCACAGCACGGTCAGGCGGTCCTGGTGGTGTCGAACACGGGCCCCGTGGTGCCCGCGTACGAGATCGACAACCTCTTCGAGCCGTTCCGGCGGCTGCGGACCGAGCGCACGGGCAGCGACAAGGGCGTGGGACTCGGCCTGTCGATCGCCCGGTCGGTGGCGCGGGCCCACGGGGGCCGTATCATCGCGGAGCCGCGCGAGGGGGGAGGGCTCGTGATGCGAGTCACCCTTCCTCTCTGAGATGCTGCCGCGGACGCGCCGCGGTGTTCGCTTTGCGCGGAATTTTTAGGAACTGTTCCTGGAGATTTCGTGTGCGATCGATCACAGGGGCGAATTTTCGGCCATCTACTCTCCGTGATCGTGAAAGTCGTCGGAAAGCCGGGAAAATCCGGGTTTTCAGGGGTCTTGATCACGGGAAGTACACGGGGTGGCGCCTGTGAAGTGCGACATTCGGACCGTGTACGGTCCCGATCGCCATCCAAACCGATCACCCCTTGAGGGGTGCGGTTGGGTGTCGATTGAGTAACAGACCTTGATGTGAGGCAAAATCTCCGCCTCAGGTCGGGCACAAGTCCGGCCTCTCACGCGTTACGTGCGCTGAGACACCGCAGACACCCAGAGGGGGAGAGCGACATGGCAACGGACTACGACACCCCACGCAAGACCGACGATGACGTCAACGAGGACAGCATCGAGGAACTGAAGGCGCGGCGGAACGACAAGTCGACGTCGGCCGTAGACGTGGACGAGTTCGAGGCCGCAGAGGGCCTCGAACTGCCCGGCGCGGACCTGTCGAACGAGGAGCTCGCCGTTCGGGTGCTCCCGAAGCAGCAGGACGAGTTCACCTGCATGAGCTGCTTCCTGGTGCACCACCGCAGCCAGCTGGCCAGGGAGAAGAACGGCCAGCCGATCTGCCGCGACTGCGACTAGGGCAGGGTCGGCCGTGACAGGCTCGACCCCGCCTAGGAAGCGCCGCTTCCGCAAGCGCGGAGCGGACCAACAGAGCGCCGCCCCCGACGGCGTACGCGACGACGAGCGGGGCTCTTCCCCCACAGGAACAGCCTCGCTCGGACCAGCGAACGCCCTGGAGGTGGCAGACGACGGGACGGCGGACGACATGGCGTCCAGGACCAACGGGTCCAAGGGCCGCGTTGCCGCCGTCACGGACGGAGTCAAGGCGGGCGTACGCATGAGCGGACGCGGCGCCAAGGCCGGCATCGGCTACCTCGCCGACCGGCTCATCGAGAACGCCCCGCGGATCCCGGTCCGCGACCTGGACACCCTCCGCAAGCAGTTCCCGGGCCTGGATGCCGAGCGGCTCGCGGACAAACTCATCTCCGGCGCGGCCAACGCGACCTCGACCGTCGGGGCCGGAGTCGGCGCCGCGGCGATGATGCCCGTGCCGCCCGCGATGCCGGCGGAGATGGCCGCCGAGATCACCGGCGTGGCGGCCATCGAACTGAAGCTGATCGCCGAGCTCCACGAGGTCTACGGCCGGCGTCCGCCGGGCAACCTCAAGGAGCGCAGCTCCGCCTACCTCACGGCGTGGACCGAGGAGCGCGGCATCGACGTGGTCAAGCCCGCGTCGATCAACTCCGCGCTCGGCGGTCAGATGAAGCGCGAGCTGCGCCAGCAGATCATGAAGCGCATGGTGCGCAACCTCCCGAACCTGATGCCCTTCATGGTGGGCGCCGCAGTCGGGGCGGTGATGAACCGCCGTGACACCAAGAAGCTCGCTGAGCGGGTCCGTACGGACCTGCGGAGGTCGCAGGTGCCCTGGGAGGCCCTGCCCGAGCTGCCGCCCCTTGAGCAGCCCGTGAGGCCTCTGGACCCCCTGCACCCCCTGCGTCCTGGCGGCCCGTCCAAGGAGCTGGGGCGCTGACGCGGCAGACCCCGCAGCACGTCCCCGGACAGCAGGTCCCTAAGAAGCCCGTACCGCGGTGAGCGCTGCCGCGAGCCCCTCGGGGTTCCGCGTCGACACGTACACGTACGGAGTCGGGTCCTGCGGGTCCGTGATCTCGACGCGCAGCGCCGTGGGGATGTAGGCGCGCAGCAGCATGAAGGCGCGCGCATCGGCCTGCGGGCCGCGCCAGGCGCGCGCCCCTTCCGCGTCCAGGATCTCGGGCTCGCCCAGGGCGGAGAGCGGGATCTTCGCGTCGCCCACGACCAGGGAGCCCGCCACCACGCGGATCCGCGGGGAGCCGTACGCACTGGTGACGACCGCGGCGACCGCCGTGCCGGCGACCAGGCCGCCGAGCAGCGGCAGGGTCCCGAAGGGGACCATGATCAGTGCCGTCGCGACGCCGACCAGGAGCGAGACAAGCCACCAGGAGCGGGGCGCCGTCAGGCGTTCTTCGTAAGGCTGCATGTACGCAAGCTTGGCACGATGAGCTGAGTCAGCGGACTCGCGGGTAAGGTCTGCGGCTGTGAGTGGTACTTCAGCAGCTCTGACGCCCCCGGCCGACGCCATAGCGCCGGTCCGCCACCCCGACGCGCCCGCCCCCGGCGAGCTCATCGGAGCCCATTACGAGCACTGTTTCGGCTGCGGCGAAGGGCAGGCCCACGGGCTGCACCTCGCGGCGTACGCCGGTGAAGGCGTGGGCGTCACCGCCGAGTTCACCGTCCGGGAGGCCCACCAGGGCGCGCCGGGCCTGGCCCACGGCGGGGTGCTCGCCACGGCGCTCGACGAGACGCTGGGCTCGCTGAACTGGCTGCTGCGGGTGATCGCCGTGACCGGACGGCTCGAGACCGACTTCGCGCTGCCCGTGCCGCTGGGCACCGTGCTCTTCCTCGAGGCCGAGGTGACCGCCGTCGCAGGGCGGAAGATCTACTCCCGGGCCACCGGGCGGATCGGCGGCCCCGAGGGGCCCGTCGCCGTCCGTGCCAAGGCCCTCTTCATCGAGGTCAAGGTCGACCACTTCGTCGAGAACGGCCGCCCGGAGGAGATCCGGGCCGCCATGGACGACCCGGACCAGCTCCGCCGCGCACGCGCTTTCGAGGTGAACCCGTGACCCCCGCCCCCCGACCGGAGCTCGACGTCCTGATCCGCCGCGTCGACCCCGAGGTGCCGCTGCCGTCGTACGCGCAGCCCGGCGACGCCGGAGCGGATCTGCGGACCACCCAGGCGCACGAACTCGCGCCGGGCGAGCGGGTGGTGCTGCCCACCGGGGTGTCTGTCGCGCTGCCCGAGGGGTACGCGGCCTTCGTGCACCCGCGATCCGGTCTCGCCGCCCGCTGCGGTGTCGCCCTGGTGAATGCCCCAGGGACGGTGGATGCCGGGTACCGTGGAGAGATCAAGGTGATCGTGGTGAATCTCGACCCGCGCGAGCGTGTGCGGTTCGAGCGCTTCGACCGGATTGCCCAACTGGTCGTCCAGCAGGTCGAGAAGGTGCGCTTCCGCGAGGTGGCGGAGCTTCCCGACTCGGCGCGGGCCGAGGGGGGCTTCGGGTCCACCGGCGGCCATGCCGCCGTGGGCGCAGGCTCGGGTCAACAAACGGGTGGGAATCGATACGCATCGGTCGTATCTGACCGGGAAGGACAGTGACGTGTTCGGACGTCGCAAGAAGGACAGTGCCGCCGAGGACGCGGCGGGCGAGGCCGAGCAGGTCGTCGAGGACGCTGACCGTGACAGTGATGACACGGCCGCGGCGTCGTCGCGCGTGAGGCTCGAGCCCGAGCCCCGCCCCGACGGTCCCTGGGATGTCTCGGAGGTCCGGGAGCCCGGCGAGGGTCGAGTCGACCTGGGCGGCCTCTTCGTACCGGGTGTCGAGGGCATGGAGCTGCGGGTGGAGGTCGCGGGTGACGCGATCGTCGCGGCGACCGTCGTGCTCCAGGACAGCGCCATCCAGCTCCAGGGCTTCGCCGCCCCCAAGAAGCAGGGCATCTGGGGCGAGGTCCGCGAGGAGATCGCCTCCGGCATCACCCAGCAGGGCGGTGTCATCGACGAGGTCGAGGGCCCCCTCGGCTGGGAGCTGCGCGCGCAGGTGCCGGTGCAGCTGCCGGACGGCACGGGTGGCGTGCAGGTCGTGCGCTTCATCGGTGTCGACGGTCCGCGGTGGTTCCTGCGCGGGGTCATCTCCGGCCAGGGCGCGGTGCAGCCGCAGGCCGCGGGTCTCCTGGAGCAGATCTTCCGGGACACCGTCATCGTGCGCGGCGAGGGCCCGATGGCGCCCCGCGACCCGATCGTCCTGAAGCTGCCGGACGACGCCCAGATGGTCGCCGAGGGCGCGGTCCAGCAGGAGCAGCAGGAGGGCTCGCGCTTCTCCGGCGGCATGGGCCAGCTCCAGCGGGGCCCCGAGATCACCGAGGTGCGCTGAGCGCATCCAGACGTGCGCAGGCGCCTGAGCGCCTGATCGCGAAGCAGAGGCCGGTGGGCCGCACTCCCTGACGGGGGTGCGGCCCACCGGCGTTTTTGCAGGTGAGGGCGGGAGAGCGCAGGAAACCGTAAGAGAGTCGTCAATGGAGCGCCGGCGGACGTAAGGGAGCCGTCAACGGCGGTCGAATCCAGCCACGGAGGGGGTTTGCTCAAGGCGTCAGATCAATCGCATCTCATCTAGGAGCACACGATGGCCGACGTGGCCTTCGTCGTCACCACGATCGCGGTCTTCGCGCTGGTGGCGTTCATCGCCAAGGGGGTGGCGAAGCTGTGACTGCCGAGAACATCGTCGGTCTCGTCGTGGCCGTCGCCCTGCTGGGCTATCTCGTCCTCGCTCTCGTGTTCCCGGAGAGGTTCTGAGTACGGATATGAGCCCTGTTCTTGCCGGTGTGCTCCAGTTCCTCGCGCTGATCGTGGCGCTGGCCCTGGCATACCGTCCGCTTGGTGACTACATGGCCAAGGTCTACTCCTCCGACAAGCACCTGCGGGTCGAGAAGTGGATCTACAAGGGCATAGGCGCCAACCCCAACGCCGAGATGCGCTGGCCCGCCTACCTGCGCGGAGTGCTCGCCTTCTCCGCCGTGAGCGTGCTCTTCCTCTATCTGCTCCAGCGGCTCCAGGGCTCGCTGCCCGGATCGCTGGGCTTCAAGGCGATCGATCCCGACCAGGCGTTCAACACCGCTGCCTCGTTCGTGGCGAACACCAACTGGCAGTCGTACTACGGCGAGCAGGCCATGGGCCACGTCGTGCAGACCGGCGGCCTCGCGGTGCAGAACTTCGTCTCCGCGGCCGTGGGCATCGCCGTGGCGGTGGCCCTGGTGCGCGGCTTCGCCCGCTCCCGCACGGGCGAGCTGGGGAACTTCTGGTCCGACCTGGTGCGCGGTGTCGTACGCGTCCTGATCCCGATCTCCGTGATCGGCGCGCTCGTCCTGGTCGCCTGTGGCGCGATCCAGAACTTCTCCGGCATCCACGGAGTCGGCCAGTTCCTGGGCGGCAGCCAGGAGTGGAACGGCGGGGCGGTGGCCTCGCAGGAGGTCATCAAGGAGCTGGGCACCAACGGTGGCGGCTACTTCAACGCCAACTCCGCCCACCCCTTCGAGAACCCGAACGGCTTCTCCAACCTCTTCGAGGTCTTCCTGATCCTGCTGATCCCGTTCGCGATCACGCGAACCTTCGGGCGGATGGTCGGTTCCCTCAGGCAGGGGTACGCGATCCTCGCCACGATGGTCACCATCTGGGTCGGGTTCACCGCGCTGATGATGTGGACGGAGTTCCACCACGGGGCTCCCGCACTCGACGTCGCGGGCGGTGCGATGGAGGGCAAGGAGACGCGGTTCGGGATCGCGGGCTCGGCGATCTTCTCGGTCGCCACCACGCTGACCTCGACGGGTGCGGTCAACTCCTTCCACTCCTCCAACACCGGCTTCGGCGGCGGGCTCGATCTGCTCGGCATGCAGCTGGGTGAGATCGCGCCGGGCGGCACCGGGTCGGGTCTGTACGGCATGCTGATCATGGCGATCATCGCGGTGTTCATCGCCGGTCTGATGGTGGGCCGTACGCCGGAGTACCTCGGCAAGAAGATCGGCACCCGCGAGATCAAGCTGGCGGCCTGCTACATCCTCGTCACCCCCGCCCTGGTGCTCGGCTTCACGGCGGTGTCGATGGCGCTGCCCACGCCCAAGGACTCGATGCTCAACTCCGGGGCGCACGGCTTCTCGGAGATCCTCTACGCCTACACCTCGGGCGCCAACAACAACGGTTCGGCGTTCGCGGGGCTGAGCGCGGACACGAACTGGTTCAACACCACGATCGGGCTCGCGATGCTGCTCGGCCGGTTCCTGCCGATGGTGTTCGTCCTCGCCCTCGCGGGTTCGCTGGCCGAGCAGAAGCCGATCCCGGCGACGGCGGGCACGCTGCGTACCGAGAAGCCCCTGTTCACCGGGCTGCTGGTCGGCACCATCATGATCATCACCGGTCTGACCTACTTCCCCGCGCTGGCCCTCGGGCCGCTGGCCGAGGGGCTCGCGTCATGACCACCGACACAAGGAAGCCAGAGGAGCCCGGCTCCATGTCCACCGCTACTCCCACCCGTGCGCCGCACCAGGACGTGCCCGGCGGGCACCAGGACGCCAAGGGCGACAGCCGTGTCGGCGGGGGCCTGTTCGACCCCAAGCAGCTCCTGAAGTCCTTCCCGGACGCCGTGCGGAAGCTCGACCCGCGGGTGATGGTCAAGTCGCCCGTCATGTTCGTGGTGCTCGTCGGTTCGGTGATCACCACGGTCCTCGCGGTCAAGGAGCCGGGGGACTGGTTCGGCTGGGCGATCACCGCCTGGCTCTGGCTCACCACGATCTTCGCCAACCTGGCGGAGGCCGTGGCCGAGGGCCGCGGCAAGGCGCAGGCGGACACCTTGCGCAAGGCCAAGACCGACACGGTGGCGCGCCGCCTGAACGGCACGACCGAGGAGCAGGTGCCCGGCACCGAGCTGCGCATCGGCGACCTGGTCGTCTGCGAGGCGGGCGACGTGATCCCCGGCGACGGCGACGTCGTCGAGGGGGTCGCGAGCGTCGACGAGTCGGCGATCACCGGCGAATCGGCCCCGGTCATCCGGGAGTCGGGCGGTGACCGCTCGGCCGTCACCGGCGGCACGAAGGTCCTCTCCGACCGCATCGTCATCAAGATCACGACGAAGCCGGGCGAGACCTTCATCGACCGCATGATCAACCTGGTCGAGGGCGCGGCCCGGCAGAAGACGCCCAACGAGATCGCGCTCAACATCCTTCTCGCGTCCCTCACCATCGTCTTCCTGCTCGCCGTCGTCACGCTCCAGCCGTTCGCCGTGTACGCCGGTGCCGAGCAGTCCATGATCGTGCTTGCCGCGCTCCTGGTGTGCCTGATCCCGACGACCATCGGCGCGCTGCTCTCCGCGATCGGCATCGCGGGCATGGACCGCCTGGTCCAGCGCAACGTGCTCGCCATGTCCGGACGGGCGGTCGAGGCCGCCGGTGACGTCTCCACGCTGCTGCTCGACAAGACGGGCACCATCACGCTCGGCAACCGGCAGGCCGCCGAGTTCGTGCCGGTGCGCGGGACCACCGAGGCCGAACTCGCGGACGCCGCCCAGCTCTCGTCGCTGGCCGACGAGACGCCCGAGGGCCGCTCCATCGTCGTACTGGCGAAGGAGAAGTACGGGCTTCGCGAGCGCCACCAGGGTGAGCTGGAGGGGGCCGAGTGGGTCGCCTTCACCGCGCAGACGCGGATGTCGGGTGTCGACCTCGTCGAGGGCGGGACCGGGCGCGAGGTCCGCAAGGGCGCGACCGGTTCGGTGGTCGCCTGGGTCACCGAGAACGGCGGCACCGTCGCACAGGACGCGCAGGGCCTGACCGACACCATCTCGCAGGCCGGCGGCACACCGCTGCTCGTCGCGGCCAAGGACGAGAAGGGGGCGCGGGTCCTCGGCGTCATCCACCTCAAGGACGTCGTCAAGGAGGGCATGCGGGAGCGGTTCGACGAGCTGCGGCGCATGGGCATCAAGACGGTCATGATCACGGGTGACAACCCGCTGACGGCCAAGGCCATCGCGGACGAGGCGGGCGTGGACGACTTCCTCGCCGAGGCCACGCCCGAGGACAAGATGGCGCTGATCAAGCGCGAGCAGGCCGGCGGCAAGCTCGTCGCGATGACCGGTGACGGCACGAACGACGCGCCCGCGCTCGCCCAGGCGGACGTGGGCGTGGCCATGAACACCGGCACCTCGGCCGCCAAGGAGGCCGGGAACATGGTGGACCTGGACTCCAACCCCACCAAGCTCATCGAGATCGTCGAGATCGGCAAGCAACTCCTGATCACCCGGGGCGCGTTGACGACCTTCTCGATCGCCAACGACGTCGCGAAGTACTTCGCGATCATCCCCGCCATGTTCGCCGTGGTCTATCCCGGTCTCGACAAGCTCAACATCATGAACCTGTCGTCACCGGAGTCGGCCATTCTGTCGGCCGTCATCTTCAACGCGCTGATCATCATCGCCCTGGTGCCGCTGGCCCTGAAGGGCGTGCGCTACCGGCCGATGAGCGCGGACAAGATGCTGCGGCGCAACCTCGGTGTCTACGGGCTCGGCGGTCTGGTCGCCCCGTTCATCGGCATCAAGATCATCGACCTGATCATCTCCCTCATTCCCGGGCTGTAGTTTCCTGAAAGCGTGCTGATCGTCATGAACAACTCCGTTGGAAGCACGGCGCGGTTGTTGGGAGCGGGCCTGCGTGCCCTGCTCGTCCTTACCGTGATCTGCGGTGTCGTCTATCCGCTGGCCGTCACCGGGATCGCCCAGGGCCTGTTCAACGACAAGGCCAACGGCTCCGAGATCAGGAGCGAGGGCAAGGTCGTCGGCTCCGAGCTCATCGGACAGCGGTACGACCTGCCGCTGAAGAAGGGCCAGGAGACCGCCGCGCCCGACCTGAAGTGGTTCCAGCCCCGGCCGTCCAACGGCCTCGGCTCCAACCAGGACTCAGGGGTGAACACCCAGTACGACCTGATCCTCTCGGGTGCGACGAACCTGGCCGGTGACAGCAAGGACCTCGTCGCGAACGTCAAGGCGGCCAAGGCCGCCGTGGTCAAGGACAACTCCACGGCCGACTTCAAGGTCAGTCCATCGGACGTGCCGGCCGAGGCCGTCACCTCCTCCGGCTCGGGCCTGGACCCGCACATCTCCCCGCGGTACGCGGAGCTCCAGGCCCACCGGGTGGCGGAGAAGAACGGACTCGACGTGAAGCAGGTCGAGAAGCTGGTCGACGAGCACAGCGACGGGCGGATCCTCGGCTTCGTGGGGGAGCCGCGCGTGAACGTCCTGGAGCTCAACATCGCGCTGAAGGAGCTCGTCGCCGACAAGGGCTGACGCTGCTGTCGTCGCCGAACGGGAGCTGACGCTGGCTCAACTCCCTTGTGGCCCGCACTGATTCGGCCTTTTCGGTCGGAGCGTTGCGGGCCACAATCGCGTACGTCCATACTGTGCCGGTCACGCGGGGGGAGACCGGTGCGGTGAGCGGACGGCGCGTGCCCGCCGTGGTGCGGAGCGGCCGGTATCACGGGATGGTGCTCGTGGCCGCCGGGCTCGCCGTGCTGCTGGCGGCCACGGTGCTCGCCGCCCTTGCCGCGCTGACCGAGAAGGCCGTCGAGGGCGGAGTGCGGCAGCGGCTCGCCGCGGACCGCGAAGCCGTCGTCGAGGTGGCCGGGCGCTACGGCGCCGACAGCGTGCGGCGGCTGGACGCGGACGTACGGGCCGCGGTCGACCGCACCTACGGCGACGTGCCCCACCGCACGCGCCTCGCGCTGCGGGCACCCGCGGCGCGCAACGACGAACTCGCCGTGACCGAGGCCGGGGGCCGCCGCCGCGAGGACGCCACCATGTCCGTGGTCGCGCTCGAAGGGGCCCGGTCCCACGCCGACCTGGTGGCGGGCCGGTGGCCGCGCGGTGGTTCTGGCTCCGGCGGTTCTGGCTCCGGCGGTACGTCCGCGGCCGGTGGGCCCGCGGAGACCGCGCTGACCAGGGCGTTCGCCGCCGAGCTCGCGGTGCGGACCGGTGACGTCGTGGTCGTGCGCGGCGCCGGTGAGCGCCTGCTGCGGATGCGGGTCGTCGGGCTCTACGCGACCGAGGGGCGCGGGCCCGCGGTCTGGGCGGGCCTGAGCAGCACGTTCGGGACGGCCGACTCCATCGCGCTCGTGCCGCGCGGCGCGTTCACGGCGCGGCCGGGGTTCACGAAGGACGCGGGGGCGCTGTGGCTCGGCGTGCCCGACGCGCGGGGGCTGCGGCTCGGTGACATCGGGCCGCTGGCGGAGCGGGCCCGGAAGTTCGGCGGCAGCGATGCGTCGCGCTCGGTGCTGCGGGGGAGCTCGGAGCCGCAGGGGGCTTCCGTGCCGCGGGGTACGGAGGCAGGGGCGGAGGACCTGACCGTCTCGGCCGGGCTGCGCAGGGCCCTGGACCGGCTCACCACGCCCATCGCCGTGGCCCGCGCCGGGCTCTACGTCCCCGCCACGCTGCTCGCCGCCCTCGCGGTCGCGGCCCTGGTGCTCACCGGGCGCCGGCTCGCCGAACACCGGCGCCCGGAGCTGGCGTTGCTGGCCGCCCGGGGCGCGGGAACGCGGCGGCTCGTGGTGTCGACGGGAGTGCAGTGGGCGGTGGTCGCCCTTCCGGTGGGGATCGCCGCGCCCTTTCTGGCGGGGCCGCTGCTGCGGCTGCTTGAAGGGGCGGGGCTGCTGCACGGCGGGGTGCCGGACGCGCGTGTGATCGGGGCCGCGTGGGTGGCCTCCGCCTTTGCCGTCGTGGTGCACGGGTGCGCGGTGCTGATACCCACGGTGCGGGTGGTGCGGGACCGGCAGGCGGTGAGCCGTCTTCGGCTGCGGGTGGGGAGGTTCGCGGGGGCACAGCGGGTCGGGGCCGATGTGGCGCTGGGGGCGGTGGCCGTCCTCGGGTGGCTGCAACTGCGGCAGTACCGGTCGCCCGTGACCGGGGACGGCGTGGACCCCGTGCTCGTCCTCGCGCCCGTGGTGATGACCACCGCGGCCGCGCTGCTTGTGCTGCGCCTGCTGCCCCTCCTGACGCGGGCCATCGATCCGCTCGCCCGGCGGGGCAGGGGGCTCGTGCTGCCGCTGGGCGGGTGGCAGATCGGGCGGCGCGCGGCGCGGCACGCGGGGCCCGCCCTGGTGGTGACGCTGGCACTGGCCGTCGCGGCGCTGAGCAGCACCGCCCTGGCCATTCTCGACCGGGGCGACCACGACCAGGCCGCCTTCCAGGTGGGCGCCGACCTGCGGATCGAACCGGGGGACGGGGTGCCGGCGGGGGAGCGGCGCGGGACGTACAGCGCGCTGCCGGGGGTGGACGCGGTGACTCCCGTGGTGACCACGGAGGGATACATCGGGCAGGACGCGGTGGCCGTCACCGGGGTCAACACCGGGCGGGGGCCGGTGCCTTCGCTGCGGGCCGACCTCGCGGAGCGGCCCGTGCGGGAGCTGGTCGCGCCGCTGGGGAAGGGGATTCCGGGGCATGGGCTCGCGGTTGCCGGGTCCGATGGCGCTCGCCCACGGGGTGAACTCCCGCTCCGGGTACGGCTGTCCGCGGACGGGTCCGGCAGGCCCGTGCCGGTCAGGATGACGGTCTTCCTCGAGGACGATGACGGACTCGCCCACTCAACTGCCGTTCTTCTTAAAGAAGGCGGCCCGCGGACGGTGCCCCTGAAGGTGCCGGTGCGCAGGGGTGGCGTACGCGTCCTGCAGATCGACCTGAGCATGGTGGGCGAGGCGGTGCGGCGTACCTACCGGCTCCGTGTCGACCGGGTGCCGGGGCTCACCCAGCGGGCCGACTGGCGCGACCTGCGCGAGGACGCACCGGACCGCTACGGAGCGGGCTGCCCCGGGGCCGAGCGGTCGCGCGGGGCGGTGGGGGATGCTCCGGGGCCCGTGCTCTGCGGCGACCTGCCCGGGGCAGGGGTACTGCTCGACGCGGTGCTCCGGGGGCCTGACACGCGGCTCAAGTACCCGACGTGGAGCGTCCGTCTGGGCACGGACGGCGCCAAGGGGCGCTCCGCGGCCACCGCGCCCGCTCCCGCTCTCGCCGACCGTGCGCTGCTGGACTCCGGGGCGGTACGGGTCGGGGACGTCGTGACGCTGCGGCGCAGTACGGGAGGCAGCGCCCGGCTGAAGATCGTCGGGCGGATCGCGGCGGTGCCGGGCGTCGCGCGCGACCGGCCCCGGCTGCTCGCCGATTCGCGGGCGATGGCGGCCCAGTTGGTGCTGAGCGGGGCGTTGCCGGGGCCGGAGAGCGTGTGGTGGGCGGGGGCCGCGCGGGGTGACGCGAGTGCCGCGTGGGAGGCGGTGCGGGACAGCCCGCGGCTCGGCAGGGCCGTGGACGTGCCGCACGCGCGCGTGGAGCTCGGCGAGGATCCGCTGCGGCGCGGGGCCCGCGGCGGCCTCTGGCTCTGCCTGGTCCTGGCCCCGGCGTTCGCCGTCATCGCCTTCACGCTGCATACGGTGCTTTCGGCGCGGGCGAGGGGGCGGGAGTTCGCGCTGCTGAGGGCGCTGGGGGTGCGGCGGGGGCAGCTCGCCGCGTATCTGTGGACGGAGCAGTTGGCGCTGGCGGGGGTGGCGGCGCTCCTGGGCACGGTTCTCGGGGCGGGGCTCGCGGCGGTGATCATGCCGGTGGTGACGGTGGACGCGGAGGGCGAACCGGTCTTCCCCGGCCTGCTCACGGAGGTGCCGTGGGTGCGGGTGTGCGGGGTGGCGGGCGGGGTGACGCTGGTGATCTGCGGGGTGGTGAGTGGGGCCGCGCGGGTGCTTGGGCGGGTGGATCTGGGGCGGGTCTTGCGGGCGGGGGAGGACGGGTGAGGGGTCCCTGCGGGGCTTTGGCGGCTTTGGTGGCTTTGGCGGCGCGGGGTCCCTGCGGGGCTGGTGCGGTTGTGGGTGCGGGGGCGCGCCGGTATGTCCGTCCTCGCTATCGTCCGGTGGCCGCCTTGGTGCTTCGGCGCCGGAGCGACAGGAACCGTGCTCCGGGCGGACATACCGGCGCGTCCCCTCGCGTGCGCTCCCGTCTGCGGCTGGTCACTGGTGCCTGGGGGCGATCGGGTGGGTGCGCGGGGAAGCTTGTTGGTGCGGGTGCGGGTGCGGGTGCGGGTGCGGGTGCGGGTGCGGGTGCGGGGCCGTGCCGGTATGTCCGTCCTCGCTATCGTCCGGTGGCCCCTTGGGTGCTTCGGTGGGGGAGTCCTGCGAACCGTGCTCCGGGCGGACATACCGGCGCGTCCCCTCGCGTGCGTTCCCGTTTGCGGCTGGTCACTGGTGCTGTGGGGCGATCGGGTGGGTGCGCGGGGAAGCTTGTTCGTGTGGGTGTGGGTGTGGGTGTGGGGGAGGGGGAGGGGGGCTTATGAAGTGGCGGGGGGAGGTGGGGCTTCTGGGGTGTCTTGCCTTGCTCGTGCTGGCGCTCAGCGCTGTGGTCGTCGGCGGGCCCGGCCTGCTTGACCGGGCCTCCGGGGACGCGTTGCGGTCCCGGCTGGAGCAGGTTCAGCGGGACGCCCCGGGGATCACCCACCGGGTGCGGTTCGGGCCGGAGGAGGAGCGGGGCGGGCCGAGGAGCACGCTGGCTGCCGATCTCCGCAGGGTTTCGACCGCCGTCGAGAACGCCGTCCCCGCCCCTCTCCGCGAAGCCCTCGTACACGACTCCACCCGGATCGCCCTGCCCAGCGTGCGCATGGGTGACGGCACCGCGATGTCCCTGGTGTACGCCTCCGATGCCCCGCCCCGTTCCGCGTACGCAGCGGGACGGCCCCCCGCCGCCCGGGGGAGTGTCGTGGAGATCGCCGTATCCACCCGGACACGGGACGAGCTCGAGCTGCGCCTGGGGCAGGAACTCCGGCTCGGTCCCGGCGCGTTGGAGAACGTGGACGCACCGGCACGGGTGGTCGGGTTCTACGCCGCCGAGGGCGAGCGGCGGCTCTGGCGCGAGCAGCCCCTGCTCGCGCGGACGGCACGGGACACGCGGGACGCAGCGGCGCGGTACGCGGGCGCACTGCTGGCGCCGCGCGGCGTCGAGGTGCTGCAGGACCAGGCGGACGCCGACCTCACCGTGATCTGGGGCATGCGGCTCGACCCCGGCGACGACGCCGCGCGCTTCGTCGGCGACCAGGGGCAGCGCGACTTCGAGCGCCTCATGCTCCGCTACCCGGACTCCGTGCGGGGCGTCACGTGTGACTTGGCGATGGTCAGCGGCGGCATGCCCTGTGCCTTCGGTGCGCACCCGGCCGCCGAGTCGGAGACCGCCACCGAACTGCCGGACGCCTTGGAGGAGTTCCAGGGGCAGTGGCGGCAGGGCAGCGTCGTGATCTCCTTCGCGCTCGCCTCGGTGACGGCGGTCGGCCTCGCCGCCGTGGTGGTCGGCGCGCTGCTCTCCGTACGCCGTCGGCTCGACGTCCATCGTCTGCAACGCGCGCGTGGGGCCTCGGCCCTGGGGGTCGCCGTCGGGCGTGCCGTGGAGACCGCACCGGCCGTGGTGCTGGGGTTCGGGGGCGGCTGCGCGCTCGCCTCCGTGCTGCCGGGGGCCTCACCCGCGTACGGGCGAGCGCTGCTCGTCGCCGTGGGCGCGTGGCTGGTGCTGCCCCTGCTGACCTGGTGGGCCGTGCGGGACCGGGCGCTGTTGCGGGACAAGAAGGGAGGTGGCGGGCGCCGCGTCGTGGCCGAGGTGGCTGTCGTGGTCGTCGCCTCGGCGGGCGTACTGGCGCTGCGGGCCCGTGGGACGGCGGGCGGCTCGGGAGGCGATCCGTTGCTCGCTGCCGTGCCCGTGCTGCTCGGGCTCGCCGCGGTCGTGGTCCTGGTGCGCCTCTACCCCCTGCCGGTGCGCCTCGTCGCGCGCTGGGCCGGGCGGGGGCGCGGAGCCGTGGCCCTCATCGCGCTCTCCCGTGCCGCCAAGGAGGCCCCCGCCCGGGCGCTCGCGCTGCTCGTCCTGGTGGTGACCCTGGCCGGTGCCGTGTTCGGCGGTCTGGTCGCGGGGACGCTGGCGGAAGGGCGGCGGGACGTCGCCGCCTGGCGGGTGGGCGCCGACGCCTCCTTCCTGGGGGCGGGGCGCGACCCGGACACCGCCGGACGCCTGGCACGCGCGCGTGGGGTGCGCCAGACGGTGGAGGTGCGGCAGCTGCGGGTCGACCCGGTGAGCGCGGCGGACGGCGGGCGGTACGGCATCGCGAGCCTGGTCGGCGTCGACGGCGCGAAGCTGCGGTCCGCCGCGGGGAGTTCGGCCGCCGCCCGTGCCCTGCGGGACGCCGGAGTCGGCGGCGAGCGCGGCAGCGGGCGTGACATCCGCGTCCTCGCCGACGCCGCCGACGCGGGGGACATCCTGACCATCACCGTGCACGGCAAGGAACGCCGCCTGCGCGTCGTGGGCGCCCTCCCCGAGGCCGTGCGCCGCGACCCCGCGCTCGGCCCCGTGGGCGCTGCCACCGAGGCGAGGGAGCACCTCCTGCTCGCCGACACCCGTGACCTGAAGGGCTTTGGCGCAAGCGAGTTCGAGGAGTCCGTCCTGCTCCTCTACGGCCCGCACCTGGACGTCCGCGAGCTGCGCTCGGTCGTCCCGCGCACCGCGCCGGGCAGCGCCGCCGGAGAGCTGCGAATCCGTGCCGAGGAGCGGGCGGAGGCCGACGAGGACGGGCTCATCGCCGCCCTGACCGCGGCGCACACTCTCTGCACCGCCCTGGCCGTGCTCCTCGCGCTGCTCGCCCTCGTGCTCGAACTCCTGCTGTCCGCGCCCGCACGCGGCGACGCCACCGCCCGGCTGCGCACCCTGGGGCTCGGCGGCCGGGCCACGGCAGGGCTTCACCTGCTCCAGCTGCTGCCCCTGGTGCTCGCGGCCGTGGCCGGCGGCGTCGCGCTCGGTCTGACCCTGCCCGGGCTGCTCGGACCCGCCCTCGACCTGCGGGAGTTCACCGGCGGGCCCACCGCGCCCGTCCTGCGGACCGACGCCCTGTTCACGGCGGCCCTGGCCGCGGGAACCGTCGCCCTGATGGCCGCGGCGGTGGGCGTGGAGACCTGGCTGGGGCGGCGCCGGGGTCTGGGAGCCGTGCTGCGACTGGGGAGGAACGATGACTGAGCTCGCCGATCTGGAGGCCCGCGCGAACGCCGCGCGCCGTCCCGCGGGGGAGGAGGGCCTCGTCGTCTGCGACAACCTCGTACGCGTCTACCGCACCGACAAGGTGGAGGTGCAGGCCCTCCAGGGGCTCGACCTGGTGGTCGGGGAAGGGGAGTGCGTGGCCCTCGTTGGCGCGTCCGGGTCCGGCAAGTCCACCCTCCTGTCGATCCTCTCGGGGCTCGACCTGCCGACGGCGGGGAGGGCGCGCGTCGCCGGGCACGACCTGCTCGCCATGGGGCGTCGCGAGCGCCTCGGCTACCGCAGGAAGACCGTCGGCTTCGTCTGGCAGCAGACCGGGCGCAATCTGCTGCCGTACCTCACCGCCCTGGAGAACGTCGCGCTGCCGATGAAGTACGCGCGCGTGCCCCGTCGCGAACGGGCGGCGCGGGCCGCCGAACTGCTCGGCGTGCTCGGTGTCGCGTACTGCCGCGACCGGCGGCCCGCGGAGCTGTCCGGCGGGGAACAGCAGCGCGTCGCCGTGGCGGTCGCCTCCGCCAACGCCCCGCGCGTGCTGCTCGCCGACGAGCCCACCGGGGAGCTGGACACGGCGAGCGGCGAGGAGGTGTTCGCCGCGCTGCGCCGCGCCAACGAGGAGCTCGGCGCGACCGTCCTGGTCGTCACGCACGATCCGCTCGTCTCCGGGCAGGTCCGCCGCACGGTGCGCATCCGGGACGGCCGTACGTCCACGGAGACGCTGCGCGAACAGGGCGGCCCGGGGGAGGAGTTCACGGTTCTGGACCGGGCGGGGCGGTTGCAGCTGCCGCGCGACTACGTGGAGCGCTACGGGCTGAGCGGACGCGTCCGGCTCACGGAGGAGCCGGATCACATCGGTGTCTGGGGCGAGGGGCCGGATCAGGAGCCACCCGCCCCGTGAGCAGCAGCTCCGACTTCTCGTGCATGACACCTCCAACTTCACGCCTTGACGGAAGCATGGTCCGTACCTATGGTCTCGGGCCAACACGCGTGTTCAGAAAGGCACTTGAAGTTCACATACGAGAATGGATGGCCTTCGCATGGCTCACACCCCCACACCCGTGCGCCACCACCGCAGACCCCGCACGACCGTCCTCGCGACCCTCGCCACCGTGGTGACCGCCCTGGTCGCCGCCCTCCTGGCCTGGCCCGGGGCCGAGCGCGCCGACGCGGCGCCCAGCACCTTCGCGCACCCCGGAGTCACCGTCTCGCGCGGCCAGTTGGACTTCACCAGGGAGAAGGTCAACGCCGGGGCCCAGCCCTGGAAGGGCGCCTACGACCAGATGATGGGGAGCAAGTACGCCTCCCTGTCGCGCACGCCCAAGCCCCGCGCGGTCGTCGAGTGCGGCTCCTACTCGAACCCCAACTACGGCTGCACCGACGAGCGCGAGGACGCGATAGCCGCGTACACCACGGCACTGGCCTGGTACGTCACCCGAGACGAGCGCTACGCCAAGAAGTCCATCGAGCTGATGGACGCCTGGTCCGCCACCATCAAGGACCACACCAACAGCAACGCACCGTTGCAGACCGGCTGGGCGGGATCGTCCTGGCCCAGGGCCGCCGAGATCATCAAGCACACGTACACCGGCGGCTGGGGCAACGCGGGACGCTTCGCGACGATGCTGCGCACCGTCTACCTGCCCGAGATCATCAACGGCTCCAACTCCAACGGCAACTGGGAGCTGTCGATGATGGAGGCCGCCATCGGCATCTCCGTCTTCATCGAGGACAAGGGGTCGTACGACAAGGCGATGGCGAAGTTCCGCACGCGCACCGCCGCGTACGTCTACCTCGCCTCCGACGGCGACCTGCCCAAGACCGTGCCCAGCCAGAACCTGGACACTCGCGCGAAGATCGTCAAGTACTGGCAGGGGCAGGGCACCTTCACCACCGGGCTCACCCAGGAGACGTGCCGCGACTTCACCCACACCGGATACGGCCTCTCCGCGATCTCCCACGTCGCCGAGACCAGCCGCATCCAGGGCGAGGACCTCTACAAGACGGACGTCGGCGAGCGGCTTCGCCAGGGGCTCGGTTTCCAGGCCAAGTACGAACTGGGCGAGGCGCCGCCGAGCTCGCTGTGCGGCGGCTCGGTCCACCGGGGCCTGGGGCCGGTCACCGAGGTCGGCTACAACGCGCTCCACGGCCGCCTCGGCCACGCCATGAGCAACACCCAGAAGCTCACCGAGAGGAACCGTCCGGCGGGTTCCAACAACCTGTTCGTCGCCTGGGAGACCCTGACCCACGCGGACAACCCCAGCTGATTCGGGCCTTGTTCGGCCGGGCGTGCGGTGACCATACTGGCGCCCGGTCCAACAGGACCGTACGGGGGAGCGGACATGGCGGAGAGCGCGGTCGTCGTCGAGGGCCTGCACCGGACCTACGGCAGCGGGCCGTCCGCCGTGCGCGCCCTGCGCGGCGTCTCCTTCGCCGTCCCGCGCGGCGAGCTGGTCGCCCTGAAGGGGCGGTCGGGATCGGGCAAGACCACCCTGCTCAACCTCGTCGGCGGGCTCGACGCCCCGGACACGGGGAAGATCACCGTCGAGGGGCTCGAACTCGCGGGCCTCGGCGAGAGCGGCCTCCTGGAGCTGCGCCGCGACCGTGTCGGCTTCGTCTTCCAGTCCTTCGGGCTCATCCCCATCCTCACCGCCGCCGAGAACGTCGGCGTGCCGCTGCGGCTGCGCAGGACCGACCCCCGCGAGCGGGAGGAGCGCGTCGCGCTGCTGCTCGCCCTCGTCGGGCTCGCCGACCACGCCGAGCAGCGGCCCGGCGAGCTCTCCGGCGGACAGCAGCAGCGGGTGGCGATCGCCCGCGCGCTCGCCAACAAGCCCTCCCTGCTCATCGCGGACGAGCCCACCGGGCAGCTGGACGCCGAGACCGGGCTGGCGGTGATGGAGCTGCTGCGCGCCGTCGTCCGCGGCGAGGGCGTCACCGCCCTGGTCGCCACGCACGACGCGGCGCTGCTCGACCTCGCCGACCGGGTCCTCGAACTGAGCGACGGCGAGATCGTCGAACGCTGACCCCCGGCCCGGCCCCGACACATCAGGGTTGCGTCAAGGAGCACACGTGAGCGCACCTTTGTCCGAATTGCGGGAATTGTTGGCCGTAAGGTCGACTCTGCGTACAGAGCAGTTTCGGGAAGACAATGGGGCCATGGCACGCGGCAAGCTTCGGATATACCTCGGTTCGGCACCGGGCGTCGGCAAGACGTACGCGATGCTGTCCGAGGCGCACCGCCGCATCGAGCGCGGCACCGACTGCGTCGTGGCCTTCGTGGAGCACCACGACAGGCCGCGCACCGAGGTGATGCTGCACGGCCTGGAGCAGGTGCCCCGCAAGGACCTGGACTACCGCGGCACCCTCTTCACCGAGATGGACGTGGACGCCGTCCTGGAGCGGGCGCCCGCCGTCGCCCTCGTGGACGAACTGGCGCACACGAACGTCCCCGGCTCCCGCAACGCCAAGCGCTGGCAGGACGTCGAGGAACTCCTCGCCGCGGGCATCGACGTCGTCTCCACCGTGAACATCCAGCACCTGGAGTCCCTCGGCGACGTCGTCGAGTCGATCACCGGCGTGCGCCAGCGCGAGACCGTGCCGGACGAAGTGGTGCGGCGCGCGGACCAGATCGAGCTCGTCGACATGTCGCCCCAGGCGCTGCGCCGCCGCATGGCCCACGGCAACATCTACAAGTCCGACCGGGTCGACGCGGCCCTGTCCAACTACTTCCGGCCCGGCAACCTCACCGCCCTGCGCGAGCTCGCGCTGCTCTGGGTCGCCGACCGGGTCGACGAATACCTCCAGCAGTACCGCGGCGAGCACGACATCCGCTCCACCTGGCAGGCCCGCGAGCGCATCGTCGTCGGCCTCACCGGCGGCCCCGAGGGACGCACGCTCATCCGCCGCGCCTCCCGGATGGCCGCCAAGGGCTCCGGCAGCGAGATCCTCGCCGTCTACATCGCCCGCAGCGACGGCCTGACCGCGGCCTCGCCCAAGGAGCTCGCGGTCCAGCGCACCCTCGTCGAGGACCTGGGCGGCACCTTCCACCACGTCATCGGCGACGACATACCGGCCGCGCTGCTCGACTTCGCCCGCGGCGTCAACGCCACCCAGATCGTCCTCGGCTCCTCGCGCCGCAAGACCTGGCAGTACGTCTTCGGTCCCGGCGTGGGCGCGACGGTCGCCCGCGAATCGGGCCCCGACCTGGACGTCCACATCGTCACGCACGACGAGGTCGCCAAGGGGCGCGGCCTGCCCGTGGCGCGCGGGGCACGCCTGGGGCGCTCCCGCAGCATCTGGGGCTGGCTGGTGGGCGTCGGCGGCCCCGCGCTCCTGACGCTGCTCCTGACCCATGTCGACGCGGACCTCGGTCTCGCCAACGACATGCTGCTGTTCCTGACGCTCACCGTCGCCGCCGCCCTGCTCGGCGGTCTGCTTCCGGCCCTGGCGTCGGCGGCGTTCGGCTCGCTGCTCCTGAACTACTACTTCACGCCGCCGCAGCACCTGTGGACGATCTCCGACTCCAAGAACATCGTCGCGATCGTCGTCTTCGTGGGCGTCGCGATCTCCGTGGCCTCCGTGGTGGACCTCGCGGCCCGCCGCACCCACCAGGCCGCCCGGCTGCGCGCCGAGTCGGAGATACTCTCCTTCCTCGCGGGCAGCGTGCTGCGCGGCGAGACGAGCCTGGACGCCCTCCTGGAACGCGTGCGCGAGACCTTCAGCATGGACTCCGTCGCCCTCCTGGAGCGGGCGAGCGACGTCGCCCCCTGGACCTGCGCGGGCCGGGTCGGCGAGGGCCGCACCCTGGAGCGCCCCGAGGACGCGGACGTGGACATGCCGGTCGGTGACCACATGGCGCTCGCCCTGTCCGGCCGGGTGCTGCCCGCCGAGGACCGCCGGGTGCTCGCCGCGTTCGCCGCGCAGGCCGCCGTGGTCCTGGACCGCCAGCGCCTCCAGGGCGAGGCGCAGCAGGCCCGCACCCTCGCCGAGGGCAACCGCATCCGCACCGCGCTGCTCGCCGCCGTCAGCCATGACCTGCGTACGCCGCTGGCGGGCATCAAGGCCGCCGTGTCGTCCCTGCGCTCCGACGACGTGTCCTGGTCCGAGGAGGACCAGGCCGAGCTCCTCGAAGGCATCGAGGACGGCGCCGACCGCCTGGACCACCTGGTCGGCAACCTCCTGGACATGTCCCGCCTGCAGACCGGCACCGTCAGCCCGCTGATCCGCGAGATCGACCTCGACGAGGTGGTCCCCATGGCGCTCGGCGGCGTCCCCGACGGCAGCGCCGACCTGGACATCCCCGAGACGCTGCCCATGGTCACCGTCGACAAGGGGCTCCTGGAGCGGGCGGTCGCCAACATCGTCGAGAACGCGGTCAAGTACAGCCCCGACGCCGAACCGGTCCTGGTCTCCGCGAGCACGCTCGGCGACCGCGTCGAACTGCGCGTGGTGGACCGCGGCCCCGGTGTCCCTGACGGAGCCAAGGACCGCATCTTCGAGCCCTTTCAGCGCTACGGTGACGCTCCGCGCGGCGCGGGCGTCGGCCTGGGTCTCGCGGTCGCACGCGGCTTCGTCGAGTCCATGGGCGGCACGCTGGAGGCCGAGGACACCCCCGGCGGCGGCCTCACCATGGTCCTGACCCTGCGGGCGGCGTCGGGCGGACCGCCGGCTCTGCCGGACCTCTCCGCCCAGGTCATCTCATGACCGCCACCATCGACAGGACCCAAAGGCCCGAAAGGCAGGTACGCATGACCCGGGTGCTCGTGGTCGACGACGAGCCGCAGATCGTGCGCGCCCTCGTGATCAACCTGAAGGCGCGCAAGTACGAGGTGGACGCGGCCCCGGACGGAGCCACCGCGCTCCAGCTCGCCGCCGCCCGCCACCCCGACGTGATCGTGCTCGACCTCGGTCTGCCCGACATGGACGGGGTCGAGGTCATCAGGGGCCTGCGCGGCTGGACGCGCGTGCCGATCCTGGTGCTCTCCGCGCGGCACAGCTCGGACGAGAAGGTCGAGGCGCTCGACGCGGGCGCCGACGACTACGTCACCAAGCCCTTCGGCATGGACGAGCTGCTTGCCCGGCTGCGCGCCTCCATCCGCAGGGCCGAGCCCACCGGAGCGGGCGAGGACGACGTGATGGTGGACACGGAGGACTTCACGGTCGATCTGGCCGCCAAGAAGGTCAACCGCGACGGACGCGACGTACGCCTGACGCCCACCGAATGGCATCTGCTCGAAGTGCTGGTGCGCAACACCGGGCGCCTGGTCAGCCAGAAGCAGCTGCTCCAGGAGGTCTGGGGCCCTTCGTACGGCACGGAGACGAACTACCTGCGCGTCTACATGGCCCAGCTGCGCCGCAAGCTGGAGGCGGACCCGGCGCATCCGCGGCACTTCATCACCGAGCCGGGAATGGGTTACAGGTTCGAGCGATGAGTCAAGGGTCGGGGCTGGGCTGAGCGGGCATAAGCACAGATGAGCGCACCCATTGCGGTGCTGTCGCCGCCCCCCGGTAGGCTTCCTGTATGAGTGCTGTTCCTGGTTCAGAGAAGCCGGCAGGCCGCTTCCGGCGCATGCTCGACCGGCTGTCCTCCTCCCAGGAGGATCTGGAGTCGGAGGAGCTGCGCGAGGACGCCGAAACGGCGGGGTGCACCCGCATCGGAGACTGCCACGACCGCCAGATAGTCACGGTTACTGGTACCTTGCGCACGGTCACCCTGCGGCCACGCGCCGGGGTCCCCGCCCTGGAGGCGGAGCTGTTCGACGGCTCCGCGGCACTGGACGTGGTGTGGCTGGGCAGGCGCTCCATCGTGGGGATAGAGCCGGGGCGCAGGCTGATCGCGTCCGGCCGGGTCTCGATGAGCCGGGGCCGCCGGGTGCTCTTCAACCCGAAATACGAACTCAGACCCCTCGGACGGGAGTAGCCGGTGACGTCCCTCGACAAGCCGACGGACCAGGGAACCACGGATCAGGAAGCCGATTCCAGGGCCGTGACCGAGGCCGCGCTCTTCGAGGCCTTCGGCGGCGTGCGGGGCATGGTGGAGACCGTCGTCCCGGGCCTCCTCTTCGTGACCATCTTCACGATCAACAAGGACCTGCACATGGCCGCCATCGCGGCCCTTGCGGTGTCCCTGGTGCTCGTGGTGGTCCGCCTGGTCATGAAGGGCACCGTCAAGCACGCCTTCAGCGGCGTCTTCGGTGTCGCCTTCGGTGTGGTCTTCGCGATGATGACCGGCAACGCCAAGGACTTCTATCTGCCGGGCATGCTCTACACCCTGGGCCTCGCCCTCGCCTACATCATCACGGCCATCGCGGGCGTCCCGCTGATCGGCCTGATCCTCGGCCCGGTCTTCAAGGAGAACCTCTCCTGGCGGACCCGCAACCCCGGGCGCAAGAAGGCGTACACGAAGGCCAGTTGGGCCTGGGGCCTGATCCTGCTCGCCAAGTGCGCGATCCTCTTCCCGCTCTACTGGTGGGCGGACACGACCCAGTTCGGCTGGGTCCTGATCGCCCTGAAGATCCCGCCGTTCCTGCTCGCCGTCTGGCTGACCTGGGTCTTCCTCGCGAAGGCACCCGCGCCGATCGACGTGTTCGCCGAGATGGAAGCGGCGGAGAAGGCGGAGGAAGAGCGCAAGGCGGCTTCCGCCCAGCAGAGCCGAGAGGCCTGATCCTGCTGCTTGTACGTGGAGGGGGGGGGGGGGGGGGGGGGGGGGGGGGGGGGGGGGCGCCCCCGCCCCCCCCCCCGCCCCGCCGGGGGGGGGGGGGGGGGCGCCCGGGGCGGCCGCGCGGCGCGGCCGCCCCCCCGCGGGGGGC
>NZ_JBITWR010000032.1:0-34363 GCF_044544025.1 Streptomyces sp. NPDC055243 | reverse complement strand
CGGGCGGGCATGCAGACCTCCAAGACGATCGTGGCGATCAACAAGGACGCCGAGGCCCCGATCTTCGACCTGGTCGACTACGGCGTGGTCGGCGATCTCTTCGACGTCGTCCCCCAGCTCACCGAAGAGGTCAACACCCGCAAGGGCTGACCCACTTCACGTAGCGCACAGCGGGCCTGATCGGCAGTCTTGCCGATCAGGCCCGCTGTGCGGCACGGAACGTACGAGATGTGGTCGCCGGTGAAGGCGAGTGAACGCTAGCCGAGGACAGCGGGGCGCTCACCGGGGGCGCCGGAGGGCCGACGCGAGGTCTTCCAGGTGCTGCGCCACCGGGCCGACGGTGAGCAGGCCGCTGCCCGCTCCCGCCAACTCTCCTGCTGCCGGAGTCAGTTCGGCATGGGCTCGCTCCATCGTCTCGCGGTCACCCAGCTCGATCGCGGCTCGCCCTGCCAGGCACCACAAGGCTTCGAGCAGCAAATCCCGTGGCGGGTCCGGGAGTTGGCGCAGCGCCTGCGCCGCCTCGGTGCGCCGGTCCTGGGAGAGCAGCACCAAGGGGCGGGCCCAGGGCTCGTAGGGCCCCCAGTCCGTGGCCTCGTCCAGTGGCCCGTCGATCCGTACGTCGGTCCTGGCGGACTGTCCGTGTCGTAGGCGCAGGCACAGCAGGGCGAGCGGCAGCAGGCCGCGCTCCAGGCCGGGCATGCCCGCTCCGTCCAGTCGCGCGGCGGCCTCCCGGTAGGCGGCCTCGGCTGCCGGTGCCTGCCCGGTCGCGGCCAGGCGCAGCGCCGCGTACCACTGGGTGAACACACCCACCAGCGGCAGTTCGTGACGGTCCGCCAGCAGATCGGCGGCTGCCGCGTGGCCGTCGGCGCCCGGGAAGTCCGCGAGCGCGCTGCGGGCCTGGAGGCGGATCAGGTGGCCCAGGACCTCGTAGGTGGCCAGGCCGTGCCGGGCGGACAGGGCGACGAGCTCGGCGCCGATCGCGTCCCGGTTCGCCGCCAGACCCGTGCGGTGGAAGGTCTGCATGAACTGGCCGTTGAGGGCGAACGCGAGGAGCGCGGGGTCGTCGAGGCGGCGGGCGATCTCCTCGGCCTGCCGGGCGGCCTGGGGCCCGCGCGCCGAGCTGGTGCCGCGTGACTCCAGGGCGATGGTGGCGAGGAGGCGGGCCCGCGCCGCCGGGTGCGCGTCCGGCCGGAGCGCGGCCAGGGTGCGTTCGGCCGCCGCCACGACCTGCGCTGCCTGGTGCGGGTCGTCGACGCGGGTCCAGATCGCCGGGACGTCGTACGCGCCGATCACGCGGGCGGTGAGGTCGGCGTCGCCCAGCTCCTCCGCCGCCTCGACGGCCGCCACGCGGTGCTCGCGGGCCGCTTCGAGGCCGCCGCCTCCGGTCACCGCCAGGTTGCGCAGCAGGCCCACCGTCGAGTCCAGCCGGGCGCGGGCGCCTGCCGCCACGGTCCGGTCATAGGCGGTGGCGGCCTGGGCCCACACCCGTTCCGCGGCGCCAGGGGCCCGGGGCGGCGCGGGGTCGAGATGGCGGGCCTGGCCGAGGATGTCCGCCTCCAGGCGGCGCAGCGCCGGGCCGGGGTCCACGCCCAGCTGCTCCACGAGGAGCGCGCGGGCCCGGCGCAGGACGGCGAGCGCGTCGCCCTGGCGGCCGGTGCGGTAGAGCGCCAGGGCGAGGAGCCGCCAGGCGTCCTCGCGCCAGGGGTGCTCGGCCACGTGGGCGTCCAGGTCGGGCACCGCGTCGGCGGCACGTCCCAGACCGAGGCGCGCCTCGGCCCGGCGCTCGACGGCGTGCAGGCGCAGTTCGCCCAGGCGGGAGCGCTCGGCGCGGGCCCAGGTCCCCTCGGGGAAGTCGGCGTAGGCGGGCCCGCGCCACCACCCCAGCGCCTCCTCCAGGCGGTCGAGGGCGTCCTGCGGCGGCAGGGTCGCGGCGTCGGTCACCGCCTGCTCGAAGCGCCAGGCGTCCACCGCGGCGGGCTCGGCGCGCAGGGCGTATCCCGGGCCCTCGGTGACGAGGAGCCGGGCGGGCGTGCGGGGCGGGCGCTCCGGTTCCAGGGCGCGGCGCAGCGCGGCGACGAAGGTGCGTACCGCCCCGACCGCGTCCTGGGGCGGGTCCACCCACAGGTCGTCGACCAGGCGGGCCACGGGGACGACGCGGCGGCGGGCGACGATCAGCCGGGCGAGCACCGCGCGGTGCCGCGGCCCCTTCAGCGCGACGGCTCCCCCAGCGCCGTCCCAGGCCACCACCGGCCCAAGGACCCCGAATGCGACCGGCACCCTGAACCACCCTTCCGTGAGCATCGTCCCTGGTCACGGTAGCGCGCTCATCGGATGCTCATCGGCGCCCCGCAGGCTCGGAGGCACCTGTTCCGGCGCTGCGAAGGACGCGACCATGACCCCTGCCATCGAGAACTTCACCCACCGGCGCGTGCCCGTCGCGGAAGGCGTCAGCCTGCACGTGGCCGTCGGCGGTTCGGGTCCGCCGGTCGTGCTGCTGCACGGTTTCCCGCAGACCCATCTGATGTGGCGGCACGTCGCCGCCGATCTCGCCGTCGACCACACGGTGATCTGCCCGGACCTGCGCGGCTACGGGGCGAGCGACAAACCCGCGGAGACGGACGGAACGACGTACTCCAAGCGCACGATGGCCGCCGACGTCGTCGCCGTGGCGCGCGCCCTTGGACACGACCGCTTCGCGCTGGCGGGGCACGACCGCGGCGCCCTCGTCGCGTTCCGCGCCGGGCTCGACCATCCCGGCACGATCACGCACCTGGCCTGCCTCGACGTGCTGCCCACGCTGGACATGTGGGACGTGATGCACGGCGTCACCGCCGCCGTCGGCTTCCACCTCTACCTGATGGCCCAACCCCCGGGCCTGCCCGAGCAGTTGATCGGCGCCGCCCCCGACGCGTTCTTCGGCCACTTCCTCGACGTCTGGACGAACGACCCGGGGGCGATCCCCGCCGACGTACGCGCCGCCTATCTGGACGCCTGCCGCGCCGCGGTGCCCTCGATCGTCGCCGACTACCGCGCCTCCGCCGGTGTCGACGTCGACCACGACCGGACCGACCGGGACACCGGCAGCCTGCTGCGGATGCCGGTCACCGTGCTCCAGCAGGACTGGGGCTCGGCGCTCGGTTTCGACGCGGCGGCCCTGTGGAGCGCCTGGGCGCCCGACCTGCACCACACGCCCGTCACCTGCGGCCACTTCATGGCCGAGGAATCCCCCGCCGAGATCGCCGGGGCGCTGCGCGGCCTCCTGGCCCGCTGAAGCCCCGTCACCGACGCGCCGCGCGGCCTTCCGCCGGGCCCTCCTGGTCGGGCTTTCCCGGCCTGGGCGCACGCAGCAGGCTGAGGCAGTCGTCTCCTTCGCCCCGTCAAGGGCTCGCGCGCCCTGCCGGGCCCTGGTCGAGCAAGTGGGCCAGGGCGGCGGCCGCGTCGGCGGCGTAGCGGCCGGTGAGGGTGCCGGGGGCGTGGATCGCCTGCTGGGCCAGGCCCGCGGTCAGGGCGCGGACCGCGGGGGCCAGGTGCGCCGCCTGTTCGGGAGTGGTGCGGGCCGGCGTCGGGGCGGCGGGGTCGATGACCCGGTCGGTCAGAATTCCGCGGACCAGGTCCATGATCTCGCCCGTGTGCCGGGCGAGGGTCCCGGCGAGCTCGGGATCACGCAACGCCAGGGACGCCGCCTCCACTTCGAAGGCGTACCACTGCGCGGCCGGTTCTTCCGCGGCGGCGCGATGCATCACCGTGGCGAGGCCCCGGAGCACCTCGCGCAGGGAGAGGTCCTGCCTGGCGGCGAGTTCTTCGAGGCCGGACCGCAGGCGGTGTGCCAGGTGTTCGACGGCTGCGGCGAGCAGGCGGTGCTTGCTGCCGAAGAGGGAGTACACGGCGCCCGTCGTCAGGCCCGCGCGGGCGGCGATGTCCTCCAGGCGCGCCGCCGCGTAGCCGTGCGCCGCCATTTCGGTCAGGGCCGCGTCGAGGAGGGCGGTGGTGTTGCGCTGCCGGGCCTCGGCTCGTTTCATGGGGTGTCTCCTGAGGGCCTGTTGTCCGTGGAGTCATCTTCGGGCGAGCCGAGGCCCAGTCGCCGTACCGTCGCCAGCGCGGCGCCGATCTGTACGGCCACCAGGCGGCGCAGCGGGAACGGCTCGGCCCGCAGGGCGCCTTCCGCGCTCGCGCACCAGGAGTCGAAGAGGGCGTCCGCCTCCTCCGCGGCGGCGCGTATCGCCGGTGGCCGGTTGCCCGCGGCCTGCTCGACGGCGAGCTGACGCCGGAGCTGCCCCGCACCCCTCAGCCGCAGCATGTGCACCAGGCTCCGCACCCCGAACACCTCACCCACGGAGGCCTCTTGGCCGTCGTACGTCGCGGACAGGGCCTCGTGTGCGGACGCCAGCACGGCGCTCTGCTCCAGGATGTCGGCGATGGCCGGACGCATCGGCGACGGCACGGTCAGACGCGGCAGCACCCGCTCGTACAGGTCACCGAGTCTGCGTGCGCCGTCCCGGAGCTGGCCCGCGCTCCCGGTCAGCACGGCGGCATGGGCGCGTCCGCTGCCGGACGCGTCGCCCGCCCTCGGGTCGTGCCACAGGGGCACTTCGGTGATCAGTGTGGTCGTGCCGTGGCGTTCGCCGTAGTGCGCGCTGGAACCGCCGTGGCGGGCCTCGCCGCCGCCGTGCGCGGCGGTCGCGGCCGCCAACTGGCGCGCGGTGGGCATCAGATGGACGCCGGGGCCCGCCTCGGGCCAGCCCGCCGTGTCGACCGGGCTCAGCGCGAGCGGCATCTCCTGGGCCGCGGCCACGGCCGCGAGGTCCTGGGCCGCGCCCGGCACGTCGTGGCTGAGGATGAAGAACGCCCCGCCGAAGTCGGCGTTGTGCAGCGAGTACTGGAACTCCGGGCGCAGTTCGTCGATGACCCGGGCCAGGGCCTGGGTCTCGGGCAGCGTCCGGTCGAACCAGCCCTCTTCGTCCAGGACCGGGAAGGTCCACTCCGGCTGGTCGGCGAAGGCGGGCCGGAAGAAGTGCGTGTGGTAGTGGCGGATCGTGTAAGGCCCGCCGAACCAGGCTTCGTTGAGGCGGGTGCCGTCCGGGTCGATGCAGGGGATGAAGTTCCAGGTGCACCCGGCGTCCTCCCGCAGGGCGGGCATGGCGGCGACGAGGCGGGCCAGATGCAGGACGGTGAGCAGGCCGACGGGCTCGTTGGGGTGCGGGCCGCCGACGATCAGGGCGTGCCGGGGGCCGTGGCCCACCGACAGCATCCGCAGCGGATCGCCCAGGCGCGAGGTGCCTATCCGGCGGAGCCGGCAGACGTCGGGGTGTTCGTGCGCCAGTCGGGCGACTGCCGCGTTCAGCTCGTCGACCGTGCGGAACCGGTCGATGTCCGGTAAGCCGGACAGATGGCTGTTGGCTCCACTCTCGACCATGACCACTCTCCAGTAATCTCGATTATTCCCGTAATTCATATTACTGAATTCGCTTCCGGGGACGACCGGGTGCGTATGCTCGCCGCAGATTTCTGTTCGCGGATTTCTGTTATCTCCGTGCGCTCCCGCGATCTCCCAGGTGTAAGGCCACAACGTGCCGACGAAGAAAGCGAGTGAGGCAGTCCATGATCGGTGAACACGATCCTCTGGTGACGGCGGCGCAGACCGGGGACCAGCAGGCGCAGGACGAGCTGGTGGCCGGATATCTGCCGCTGGTCTACAACATCGTCGGGCGGGCGCTCGACGGCCATGCCGACGTCGACGACGTGGTGCAGGAAACGATGCTGCGGGCCCTGGCGGGCCTCGCGTCGCTCCGCGACCCGGCGAGCTTCCGGTCCTGGCTCGTGGCCATAGCCATGAACGAGATCCGCAGGCACTGGCAGCAGCGCGCGTCCGGGCAGAAGGCCCCGAGCCCGCTCCACGAGGCGTACGACGTCGTGGACCCGGGCGCGGACTTCGTCGACCTGACGATCATCCGGCTCGGCCTGGTGGGGCAGCGCCGCGAGGTGGCCGAGGCCACCCGCTGGTTGGACACCGACGACCGCGCGCTCCTGTCGCTGTGGTGGCTGGAGGTCTCCGGCGAGCTCACCCGGGCCGAGGTCGCGACCGCCATGGAGCTGCCGACGCAGCACGCCACCGTCCGGGTGCAGCGGATGAAGACGCAGCTGGAGACGGCCCGGATCGTGGTCCGCGCGCTGGCCGCGGAGCCCCGTTGCCCGTATCTGAGCGAGGTGGTGGCCCCGTGGGACGGCACGCCGTCCGGCCTCTGGCGCAAGCGCCTGGCCCGGCACGTCCGTGACTGCGCCGTGTGCTCGGGCCACGGCGCGGGCCTGGTGCTCGCCGAGCGGCTGCTCGTGGGCGTCGCCCTGGTGCCGCCGACCGCCGCGCTGGCCGCCCCCGGCGCGATACGCGCGGCGAACGCGGCACACACGCAGTACCTCACGGCCGACCCGCACCACCTGGCCGCCGACGCGCCGCACATACCGGCCGACGCACACGCCACTGCCCCGAACACGTACGAGATATCCGGCTCCCGGAGCGCGGGCGCCCCGGCGAGACATGCCGCGCAGCGCCGCCGGGCACCCCGCAAGGGCCGCACGGTGGCCGCGGGCATCGCCGTGCTCGTCGTCGCGACCGGGGTCATCTACTCGGCCACCCGCCCCACGGACGACGAACAGACCGAGGCGCAGTCCGTCACCGCCTCGCAGCCGCCCTCCTCGGCGGCTCCCTCCACCACGGCCCCGGCGAAGAAGCCCAGCAAGTCCCCCTCCGCCTCCCCCAGCAAGAAGCGGAAGCCGTCCCCCAAGCCCACGCCGTCGAAGACCAAGACGGCGAAGCCCGAGGCGACCACCCCGAAGCCCACCCGCACCAGCAGCGCGCCCCAGGCGCCGCAGGCCCCGGCGGGCAACTCCTACAGCGCGGAGGTCACCCGGCTCGCCAACGCCGAGCGCGCCAAGAGCGGCTGCGGCCCGCTGACGCTCAACAGCAAGCTGGGCGACGCGGCGCAGGGCCACTCCGACGACATGGCCGAGCGCGACTTCTTCGACCACACGAACCCCGACGGCGAGGACCCCGGCGACCGGGTCACGGACGCCGGCTACAAGTGGAGCACCTACGGCGAGAACATCGCCGCGGGTCAGCGCACCCCGGCCGCGGTCATGGACTCCTGGATGAACAGCTCCGGCCACCGCGCCAACATCCTCAACTGTTCCTTCAAGGAGATCGGCATCGGCTACCGGCAGGGCAGCGGAGGCCCCTGGTGGACGCAGAACTTCGGCGCGCGCTGAGGGCGCGGTGAGCACCGGCCGCGGAGGTCGGCGGGGCCAGGGTTCGACGGGCGCGAGCGCCTGCGTTCGAATAGCGTGAAATCAATAGGAATCCCCCAGAAGGAGGCCCTCGCGATGTCCGCGCACCCGGAAGGAACGCCCTGCTGGGCGGACGCGATGTTCCCCGACGTGGAGGCCGCGAAGAGCTTCTACGGCGAGGTCCTCGGCTGGACGTTCGACAGCGGCTCGGAGGAGTTCGGCGGCTATACGCAGGCACGCTCGGACGGCAAGGCCGTGGCCGCGGTCGTCCCGCAGATGGGGGGCGTGGAGGGCCCCGCCGCCTGGAACCTCTACCTCGCCACGCCCGACGCCGCCGCGACGGCCGCCAAGATCCGCGACAACGGCGGAACGCTCGCCATGGAACCGACGCAGGTCGGCGACTTCGGCACCATGGTGACGGCCAAGGAGCCCAGCGGCGCGTACTTCAGTGTCTGGCAGCCGGGCACCCACAAGGGCTTCGAGAAGATCGGCGAGGCGGGCGCGTACTGCTGGGCGGAGCTGACCACACGGGACCCGGCGGCGACGGACGCGTTCCTGCCCGCCGTCTTCCCCTTCGACGTGAAGTCGATGGACGTCGACGACGTCGACTTCAGCGTCTTCCAGGTCGGTGACCAGCCCGTGCTCGGCCGGCTCAAGATGACCGACGACTTCCCGCCGGACGTGCCGCCGTTCGTCAACGTGCACTTCGCCGTCGACAACTGCGACGCCGCGATCGCCACCATCACCAAGCTCGGCGGCCAGCTGCTCTTCGGCCCGATGGACAGCCCCTTCGGCCGCTTCGCCACGGTCGCCGACCAGCAGGGCGCCATCTTCAGCATCATCGACCTGATGACCACGGAGGGCGAGATGCCCTCGTTCACCTAGGCCGTCCCGAAGCTCTGGTCCTCCCGTGGCTCCGGACCGTCCCGAAGCTACGGCGCTCGCGTGAACGCCCGGCGGTAGGACCTCGGCGGCACGCCCCGGCGGCGTACGAACTGCTCGCGCAGGACGGCCGCGCTGCCGTACCCGACCCGGCGGGCGATCCCCTCCACCGGCAGGTCCGTGGTCTCCAAGAGCTCCTCGGCGCCGCTCAGCCGCAGGTTCACGAGCCAGGCGTGCGGGGTGGTGCCGGTGGCGGCGGTGAAGCGGCGGGCGAAGGAACGCCTGCTCATCAGGGCGCGGCGGGCCAACTCCGCGACCGGCAGCGGCTCGTGCAGATGCTCGCGGGCCCAGGCGAGCACCTCGGCGAGCCGCTCGTCCCGGCAGTCCTCCGGCACGGGGGCGGCGAGGTACTGGGCCTGTCCGCCGTCGCGGTGGGAGGGCAGGACCAGATCCCTGGCGATGGTGTTGGCCGTGGCGGCGCCGTACTCGCGTCTGAGCAGATGCAGGCTGAGGTCGAAGCCCGCGGCCGCCCCCGCGCCCGTGACGACCTGCCCCTCGTCGATGTACAGCGCCTCGGCCTCGACGGTGACGTCCGGGTGGCGCCGGGCGAGGAGCTCGGCGAAGCGCCAGTGGGTGGTGGCACGCCGCCCGTCGAGCAGCCCCGCCGCGGCCAGGGCGAACGCGCCGACACAGTGCCCTGCGACCAGCGCGCCCCGCTCGTGCGCGGCGGTGAACGCGTCGAGCACGGCGGGCGCGGGCGGCGTGCGGAAGTCGGCCCAGGGCAGGGCGATCACGAGGTCGGCGGAGGCGAGCCGCTCCAGGCCGTGCTCCACGGTGATCGGCAGCCCGGCGTCGGAGCGGACCTGCCCCGGCCGGTCGGTGCACAGGGCGAAGTCGAAGCGGGGCAGTCCGGAACCCCGCTCGTCGAACACCTCGGAGACGATGCCGGCGCCGAGGATGCCGACGCCCGTCGGGGCGTAGGCGGCGATGGTCACGAAAGGCGGCATACGGGAGTGTGGCACAGCGTGGCACGTTTCCTGCGATCAGTGGCAGAAGGGCCACTTTCCGCGGTTGGCCCCGCCCGGAAGACTCATGGTCATGACGAACACACAGACGGACGCGAACACACTGACGGACGCACAGACGGACACGCGGACAGACGCACAGGCGGACGCCCCGCTCGGCAGCAGCGCCGTGTACACGATCCTGACCACCGGCTACACGGGCTCCACCGGCCCCGGAGTCGCCGCCACCGTCTCCTACGTCCGCGACGCGGACCGGCACGTGATCGTCGACCCGGGCATGGTGGCGAGCCGCAGCCGGATCCTGGACCCGCTCGCGGAGTTGGGCCTCGGCCCGGACGACATCACCGACGTGGTGCTCAGCCACCACCACCCGGACAACACCATGAACGTGGGCCTGTTCGGCCGGGCCCGGGTCCACGACCACAAGGCGATCTACGAGAACGACCAGTGGACCGACCGGGACGCCGAGGGCTACGAACTCGCCCCGTCCCTGCGGCTGATCCGCACGCCGGGCCACAGCCGCGAGGACATCACGCTGCTCGCGGGCACCGCCGAGGGCACGATCGCGTTCGTGGGCGACCTGTGGTGGCGGCCGAACGGCCCGGTCGACGACCCGGTCGCCCCGGACCACACGGTGCTGCGGACGTCACGTCAGCGGGTCCTTGCCGCCGCCGACGTGATCGTGCCGGGCCACGGTGGCGCCTTCAAGGCCGACGAGTCGGCGCCGCTCTAGCCGCACCGGCCCCACCGTCTTCCCGATCCCCGCCTTCACAGGCGCCGCCAGCGCGCGGAGGCGAAGGAGAAGACCCCGAAGAGGATGAGCCCGGCCGCCACGGCGGCCAGGAGCCAGGGGCCGACGGGGGTGTGCGAGAAGCTGCGGAGCGTCGCGTCCACGCCCTTGGCCTCGTCGGCGTCGTACTGGACGGCCGCCGTCACGATGAAGACGCCCGCCGCGGCGAACACGGCGCCGCGCGCGACACCGCCGGCCACCCCCAGGCCGGTGACGGTCTGCCGGGTACGGCCGGTGAGGGAGCCGAGGTCGAGCTGCCGCAGGAAGCGGCGCATCATCGCCCGTACGGCGAGCACGACGCCGACGCCTATCAGCACGCAGCCGCCGACCCCCACCAGGATCCTGCCGTAGGGAAGTTCCAGTGCGGTCGCCGTCCAGTCCTTGGACTTGGCGTCGCCGCTGGAACCCCGGCTCCCGGCGGCGTACGTGGCGGTCGCCCAGCAGACGAAGGCGTAGAAGATCGCCCTGCCGCCGTCGAGGGCCCGCGACGCGGGCTTGCGGCGCGGCCCGCGCTTCAGCACCGCGCGCGAGCCGCGCCACAGCGCCATGCAGCCGAAGCCGACGACCAGCGCCCACAGCATCACCTCGCCGAAGGGCTGCTCGGCGACCTGGGCCAACGCACCCTCCCGGTCGGCCTGTTCGCCGCCGCTGCCGAGGGCTATCTGCAGGGCCAGCGCACCGATGAGGACATAGACGACGCCGCGGGCGACGAAGCCCGCCCGGCCGGCCGCCGTCAGTGATTCGTTCTCCGCCGAGCGGCGGACCGCGGCCTTCTTCGTCCGGCCGCGTGTGTGCACTCGAGACGGCGTCATCGTGTCCTCCCAGAAACGTGGGCGCGCGGTACGCGCCCGGTCCCCGAGTGCCCCGGTCAGCGGTCGGTCATGCCTGGTGGCCCGTGTCCCGGCAACCTCAGATGGCGCCCGAGAGCAGGAAGGCGGCCACCAGCAGGCCGAAGCCCACCGGCGCGACCACGAGAAGCGACAGCATCGGAACCCATCCGATGAACCCCTCGCGGATGGTGCGGCCCGCCTTGAGGCGGCCGTGCGGGCGGCTCACCTCCGTTCGCAGGTCGAGGCGTTCGGCGGCGCGGTCCGACACGACCACGCCCGCGCCCCGCGGCCTGCTCAGCAGAGCCCTGCGGACCAGGGCGTCGACCGTCTCCTCCCCGCCCGCGAGCTTGTCCAGGACGAGCCGCACGCCGTGCGCGTCGGTGAGGATCAGCCGGTCGTCGGTCCTGGTCTGGCCGGGCACCTCCATGCGGCCGACCTTGGTGAGCCGGGCGAGGTCGAGGGTGTGCCGCCCGGTCAGGGTGCGGGCGGACAGCAGGTCGCCGTCGTGCGGGCGGGCGCGCCATCCCATGTGGGCGTAGGCCGCCACCAAGGCGCTGATGAAGAGCGAGACCAGGTTGAGGAAGAGGTATCCGTCGTCGATCAGGCGGGCCCGGATCAGCAGCACGGGCACCACGAACATCAGGGGGTCAGGAGGACGACGCCGTCGGCGACGCGCCGCGCCGTTCGTCCTTGTCCGGCGGACACGTCCGCGTCTCCGGCGGCGTCTGCGGTGCTCCCACGAGAGTTGATCGTCACGGCGGCGACGCTATCGCGTGCGGATCGCCGGTCGACGGGCGCCTCAGAGCAGCGCTCCGCCGGACCTGGCTCCCGACGGCGGCGCGGTGATGTGCGGACACCCCACGGCTCCCGGCACGAAGTCCATGCCGCACTCCTCCGCCATCACGGCGAAGAACTTCCGGCCGTCGGTGGACTGCCGCGAGGTGGTCCAGGCGTACGTGGACCAGGGGTCGGCGGCGCGGTGAAGCGCCTCGCGTCCCAGGCCTATGCCCTGCCAGGGCCCGGCGATCGCGATCGTGTTGATGCGGGCGGCGGCGCAGGAGTGGCACACCTGGTAGTCGACGTGCCCGATGTCGTGGCCCCTGCCGTCCAGGAGCGTGATGACCTGGTGGCCCGCGGGCACCGTCGCCGGGGCGGACCGGTAGACGACCGCCTGCGGGCAAGGCGGAGGCGGCCTTCGGAACTTCACCGCGGCGCCGCGCGCACGCGGGCTGCCGGGTGACGACACGTGACTTCGTCGGCACGGGACATGGCGAGCACAGTAGACACAGGACACGCCGCCCGTACATCCCCGTAGGGGGTGGCGTTTCCTGCCTGGCGAAGCGGCATCGGACGGGCCATCAGACCGGCTTTCGCGGTTCCATCAGGCGGGCGAGCAGGTCGTCCAGGCTGACCAGGCCGGTGAGGCGGCCCGACGCGTCGCAGAGCACGGCCAGCGAGGCACGGCGGCGGCGCAGCTCCTCGACGGCGTGAGCGACGGTGTCGTCGGCGGCGAGCTCCGGGACGGGGCGCGCCAGCTCGCGGGCGGTCAGGGCGCGGCTGCGGGCCCGCGCCACCAGGGCGTCACGGGCGTGCACCGAGCCCAGGACGGTGGCGCCGTCCGTGACGAGCAGCCGGGTGCGGTCGCTCGCCGCTGCCACCTCCAGCACCTCGTCGATGCTCGCGTCGGCGGGGACGGACGTGATCTGCGCGGCAGCGGTCCGGAGGTCGCCGACCGCCGTCAGCGGCGCGGTGAGCGAGGTGGTGATCAGGCCCGAGTCGGCCTCGCTGATCAGCCCGAGCCGCCACGACTCCTGGACCAGGTGGCCGAGTTGCTCGCGGTTGTGGACCGAGGTGAGCTCGTCGCGCGGGGTGACCTTGCACAGGCGTACGAGCGCGTTGCTGACCTTGTCGAGGAGGCCGAGCAGGGGGCGTACGGCCTTGACCACGGCCCGGAAGGGCGGGGTGAGCAGCATCGCCGAGCGCTCGGGGTGGGCGATGGCCCAGGACTTGGGGGCCATCTCGCCGACGACCATGTGCAGGAACACCACGACGACCATGGCGAGCGCGAAGGCGATGCCGTAGCTGAGCCCGGCGGGCAGGCCCAGTTTCTCCAGGAGCGGGTCGAGTTCGTGGGAGATGGCGGGCTTGGAGACCGATCCGAGGCCCAAGGTGCAGACGGTGATGCCGAGTTGGGCGCCGGCGAGCATCAGGGACAGCTCCCGCATGCCCGCGAGCGCGGATTTGGCGCCGCGCTGTCCGGCGGCGACCGCGCGCTCCATGCGGTGTCGCTTGGCGGCGACCAGGGCGAACTCCGCGGCGACGAAGAAGCCGCTGGCGATCAGCAGCAGGACGGTGACGAAGAGGGCCAGGGGGAAGCTCATGCGGTGGTCTCCTCGGCGGTCGGCACGTCCGCCGCCGGCAGGCGCTCGATCCGTACGCGCTCCGGGACGTGGCGGTCGAGGCCGAGTACGGCGACGGACACCCGGCTGCCGTCGGACAGCTCCACGGTCAGCCGGTCGCCGATGGCCGGGAAGCGGCCGAGCCGGTCGACGACGAGTCCGGCCACGGTGTCGTAGTCGTTCTCCTCGGGCAGGTCGATGCCGGTCGCGTCGGCCACCTCGTCCAGGCGGCGGCCCGCGTCGACGAACCAGCCGCCGCCGTCGGCGACAGCGAGTTCGACGACGGTGTCGGACTCGTCGGCGATGTCCCCGACCAGTTCCTCGGCGATGTCCTCGTACGTCACGATGCCCGCCACGCCCCCGTGCTCGTCGAGGACGACGGCGAACTCGTCGTCCCGCTCGCGCATCTGCGCCACCGCGCCCGGCAGCGGCAGCGTGTCGGGCAGCAGCAGCGGGCGCCGGGCCTGTTCGCCCGCCGTGGTGCGGCCGAAGCGGCCGGCGGGCAGCCGCATGAGCTCGCGCACCCCGAGCACGCCCGCGACGTCGTCGGGGTGGTCGCCCATGACGGGGTAGTTCGAGTGTCCGTGCGCGGCGATGAGCCGCACGGCCTCGTCCGCCGTGGCGTCCTTGCGCACGAAGGTGACGTCCGCCCGGGGCACCATCACCTCGTCCAGGGTGCGCTCGGAGAACTCCAGGGCGTGGTCGAGGAGTTCGGCGCTCTCGCGCGGGATCTGGCCGTGCTCGTGGGACTCGCCGATGAGGTGGCTGAGCTCTTCGAGCGTGGCGCCGTGGTGCAGTTCCTCGACGGGCTCGATGCCGATGGCGCGCAGCAGCCGGTTGGCGGCGCCGTCGAAGACGCGGACGACCGGGCCGACGACCTTCAGGTACGCCAGCGTGGAGGCGGCCAGGGACTTCGCGAGCCGCTCGGGGACGGCGAGCGCGAGGTTCTTGGGGGCGAGCTCGCCGAGGACCATCTGGAGGACGGTGGCGAAGACGAAGCCCAGGACCACGGAGAGGGCGGAGACGGCGCCGTCCGAGAGGCCGGTGCCGTCCAGGGCGGGCTTCAGGAGTCCGGACACGGACGGCTCGGCGAGGAAGCCGACGACCAGGCCGGTGACGGTGATCCCCAGCTGGGCGCCCGACAGCATGAACGAGAGCCGCCCGAGGACCTGCACGGCACGGGCCGCCCGCCGGTCCCCCGCTTCCGCCTCACGGGCGAGAGCGAGGCGGTCCGCGGCCACGTACGCGAACTCCTGCGCGACGAAGTAGCCGGTGCCCGCGGTCAGGACGAGGACGGCGAGCAGGCCGAGTACGGCGGACAGCAACAGTGGCTCCGTTCCGATGAAGGGGCGTGCCGGTCGTTGTGGTCGTTGTCGGGGGCGTGCCGGTCATTCTCGGCGCGGCCGGGGCATCCCGCCACGCGTCGGGCGAGCACCCCGGCCGCACGACGACAGTGGGTGTAGAAGTATGGCTAACTTCTACACCCACTGTAAAAGAATCGCAAAGCCGCGTGGTCAGACGTCGCGTCGGCGCAGGCGCCACGCGGCCACGGCGACGAGCAGCAGCGTGTACGCGGCGACCAGGCCCAGCGAGGGCCAGGCGCCGAGGCTGCCGACCGTCTCCGGGCTCGCGTCCGAGGTCTGCGTGAGCTTCTCCAGGGCCGCCGTCGGCGTCGCCCCCGCCACCCAGCGCTGGAGGTCGCCGAGCAGCGGTCCGAACAGGGACGGCAGCAGCAGGACGCCGACCACCGTGACGACGGCCCCGGCCGCGTGCTTCAGGAGGGTGCCGACCGCCAGGCCGAGCAGCCCCACGAGCGCGAAGAGCCCGGCGATGCCGAACAGCGCGGGCAGGGGTTCCCCGGGGGCGTAGGTGCCGTCCTCCAGGATCGCGCCGCCGAGGAGATACGCCGCCGCGCAGGAGACGAGCCCGGTGGCGTACAGCAGGCAGACCAGCAGCGCCGCCTTGGCGGCGAGCACCCGGCCGCGGCGCGGTACGGCGGTGAGGGTGGCGGCGATGGTGCCGCTCGCGTACTCGCCGCACACGGTCAGCGCGCCCACCGCGCCCGCGACCATCAGCGAGACGACGCCGAGGGTGAGGCTGCCGCCGAGCACCGTGTCGTCGGGCTGCAGGCTGCCGCTCAGGCCGACGAACACGGCACCGACCACCGTCAGTGCGCCGGTCACCAGGAGGGTCCAGCGGGTGGAGCGCAGGCCCGCGAACTTGGTCCACTCGAAGGCGAGGGCCTCGCGGAAGCCGGGGACGCGCGGGCTCGTCGTCACTGTCGTGGCCTGTGTCGTCGTTGCTGTCTTCGTCACTGGCTTCGTCATCGGACCGGTTCCTTTGCCTCGTCCCGCGCATGGGACTCGTACGTCGTCGCCGTGCCCCGGTACTCCACCGAGGCCCGCGTCATGTCGGTGTAGACCTCCTCCAAGGAGGAGAAGACCGGCGTGAGTTCGTGGATCGCCAGGCCTTGGGTGCGGGCCAGTTCGCCGATCTCGGCGGGTGTCAGGCCGCCGACCCGCCAGCCGCCGCGCGCGTCCAGGCGCACGGACGCGCCCGCCGTCTCAAGGAGGGTCCGCATCCGCTGCGCCTCGGCGTCGGGCGTACGCAGCAGGGTGGCGCCCCGGGAGTTGGTCTCGATGAAGTCCCGCATGTCCGTGTCCGCGAGGAGCCGGCCGCGGCCGATCACGATCAGGTGATCGGCGGTCAGCTCCATCTCGCTCATGAGGTGGCTGGAGAGGAACACCGTCCTGCCGTCCGCGGCAAGGGACTTGAGCAGGTCGCGGATCCAGCGGATGCCTTCGGTGTCCAGGCCGTTGACCGGCTCGTCGAGGATGAGGACGCCGGGGTCGCCGAGCAGCGCGGCCGCGATGCCCAGGCGCTGGCCCATGCCGAGCGAGAGCCCCTTGGCGCGCTGACCGGCGACGTCGGTGAGGCCCACCGCTCCGAGGACCTCGTCGACCCGTCGTGCGCCGATTCCGTTGCTGCGCGCCAGGCCCAGGAGGTGCTGTCGCGCGGTGCGTCCGCCGTGCACCGCCCTGGCGTCCAGGAGCGAGCCGACCTCGCGCAGGGGCGCCGCGAGGCGGTCGTAGCACCGGCCGTCGACCGTGACCGCGCCGCCGCTGGGCGCGTCGAGGCCCAGGATCATGCGCATGGTGGTCGACTTCCCGGCGCCGTTGGGGCCCAGGAAGCCGGTCACGCGGCCTGGGCGGACGGTGAAGGTGAGCCGGTCGACGGCCGCCTTGCAGCCGTACCGCTTGGTGAGTTCCCGTGCTTCGATCATGCCGTCGACGCTACGGAGGCCGGGCACCCCGGACATCTGCCGACGGGAGTCGGTGGCTACTCCCCCGGGAGTAGCCACCGCGGGCCATCAGGAGCAGCAGCCATAGGACCCGGGGCAGCCACCGCGGACCCTCGGGAGCAGCCGCCACAGGGCCCGGGAGCCCTCAGGAACAGCCGCACCGCAACGGGAGCAGCCGCCATCGAGCCCGGGAAGCGCCGCCCGCCGGTCAGCCTTCGCCCGCGCGCACCAGGCCGGTCTCGTACGCGAGGACCACCAGCTGCGCCCTGTCCCGCGCCCCGAGCTTCGTCATCGCCCGGCTGACGTGCGTCTTCGCGGTGAGCGGCGACATGAGCAGGCGTGCGCCGATCTCGTCGTTGGCCAGCCCGCGGCCGACCAGCGCGAGCACCTCGCGCTCCCGGTCGGTCAGCGGATCGAGGAGCCGCAGCGCCTCGGCCTCGGGCGCCTTGAGGCGGGCGAACTCCTCGATCACCCGGCGGGTGACACCGGGCGACAGGAGGCTCTGCCCGGCGGCGACGGTGCGGATCGCGGTGCGCAGGTCGTCCGGTTCGATGTCCTTGAGCAGGAAGCCCGCGGCTCCTGAGCGCAGCGCCTCGAAGACGTACTCGTCGGCCTCGAAGGTCGTCAGGACCAGGACGCGTACGGCGTCGAGCGTGCGGTCGGCGACGATGCGCCGGGTGGCTTCGAGGCCGTCGGCACGCGGCATGCGGATGTCCATCAGGACGACGTCGGGGCGGGTGGTGCGGGTCAGCTCCACGGCCGCGATGCCGTCCGCGGCCTCGCCGACCACCGCCAGGTCGTCGGTGAGGTCGAGCAGGGCGCGGAAGCCCGCGCGGACGACGGTCTGGTCGTCGGCGAGAAGCACCCTGATCCGCCGGTCGCTCATGCCGCCCCTCCCTCGGGTCCCTCGGGGAACGTTGCTCCGCGCTCGGCGTGCGACGCCCCTCCGCCCTCGCCAGACAGCGCCCCTCCGCCCTCGACGCACGACGTCGCTCCGTCCTCGGCGGACGGCGTCGCTCCGCTCTCGACGGGGAGCACCGCACGCACCCGCCACCCGCCGCCCCGCAGCGGCCCCGCTTCGAGGTCGCCGCCCATCGCGGTGGCCCGCTCCCGCATGCCGATCAGGCCGTACCCCTCCCCCGGACCCTCGGCGGTCGCGGGCCCGTCGTCGGTGACCTCCACGGCGAGCCTGCCGCCCGCGACAACCACCGACACCGCCACGTGCCGGGCCTCCGCGTGCTTGATCACGTTGGTCAGCGCCTCCTGGACGATGCGGTACGCCGCCAACTCCACCAGCCGCGGCAGCTCCCGGCCACCGGTGCCCGCGCCCGAATCGGTGGCGGTGTCGGTGTCGGTGTCGGCATGCAGGGACACCCGGAGGCCGGTACCGCGCACCCCCTCCACCAGTTCGTCGAGCTGCGCGAGGCGGGGCGCCGGGTCGACGGAGGCCTCGCGCCCCTCGCGCAGCACGCCCACCGTGGCGCGCAGCTCGCGCACGGCCTCCTTGCCCGATGTCCGCACCTGCCGCATCGCCGTCCGCGCCACCTCCGGCCTGCTGTCGAGCGCGTCCAGGGCCAGGCCCGCCTGGACGGTCATCGCCGACACGGTGTGGGCGACCACGTCGTGCAGTTCCCGCGCGATGCGCACCCGCTCCTGGTCGACCTTGCGCCGCGCCTCCCGCTCCCGGTCGGCCTCGGCACGCTCGGCCCGTCCGGCGTACTCCCGCATCAACTCGCGCCGTCCGCGCACCACCTCACCGAGGAGCAGGGGTACGAGGGGCCAGAGCATCTCCAGGAGCGGGGCACCCTGGGGCTGCGCCACGTCTTTGCCCGCGATGACCGACACCACCCCCGAGACGAGGGCGGCGACCACGGCGGTACGCAGCGTGCGGCGCCGGTCGCCCTGCACGGCGATGGCGTACAGCGCGACCATCACCGGCAGATTGAGCAGCTCCCCGATGTGTCCGTGGAGCGCCCAGCCCGCGCAGGCCGCCCCGGTGAGGACGGTGACGGCGACCGGCCACCGGCTGCGCACCAGGAGAGCGGCGACGGACACGGCGAACAGCAGCCACGTCAGCCAGTCGGCCTGGCGGTGCCCGGAGTCGTTGACCGCAGCGTCCAGGCCCGTGAGGAGCGCGACGACCGCGGCCACGGCCAGGTCCGTGAGCTGCGGCGGCAGCGGCCACGGGATGCGCCGCTGCCCGGGGCGGGAGGTGGGGGTCACGGAACTCACGATAGGAGCAGCGCGCGCACGGTGCGTACGACGACGGGAGTACCCCTGAGGCCCCGACCCCGACTCCGGCCCCGGCCCCGGCCCCGACACGCGAACCGGCCTGACCGGTCTACCCGCCGCCGCGCAGTCGCCACAGGTCCACGGCCGCGAGGACCGTACGCTCCACCGCCAGCAGCAAGGCGAGCGCGATGGCGGCGATCAGTCCCCACCCCACGTCGGGCAGCCACAGCAGCGCCATCGGCAGCGTGCCGCCGAGGGCCGACGGCAGCCGCCACAGGAGCGCCGCGACGCCCAGCGCGGCGGTGACCGACGCGACGGTGGCCACCACGATCCTGCGCCGGGAGCGGCCACGCACCGCGGCCCGCCGTCCGGGCAGCCGGCGCAGGGCCGGGGCGGCCACGCCCAGGAGCAGCGCCCCGGCGAGGGCTGCCGCGGCCCAGGGCAGGGCGACGGCGATCGGGTCGACCGGCGTGCGGCGGGGGTCCGCGCCAGCCAGCAACTGCGCCGCCCCGAACGCGGCGTCGCCGAACTCCTCGGCCCGCAGCTGGTGGTAGGCGTTCTGCAGGACGATCACGGCCCGGTCGCTGTCGGGCAGCATGACCACCATGGCCTGGAAGCCGGGCAGCGCCCCGTCGTGCCAGACCATGCGCTCCCCCGTGCCCTTGAGCGTGCCGACCGACCAGCCGAGGCCGTAGCGGTCGGCGCTGCTGTCGACGTGGCCGCGCTGGGTGTCGGCGATCCCCTTCGCCGACAGCACCTGTCGGCCGTGCAGCTTTCCTCCGCCCAGCTCGGCGAGGGCGAGGCGGGCCAAGTCCCTTGCGCTGCCGCCCACATGGCCGTAGGGAACGCCCGAGGTGTCGTAGGGCGCGTCGAACGGGACAGGGGCGCCGAAGAGGGAGCGGTGGCCGGGCGCCACCCGCTCTCGCGTGAAATCCGCCTCGGTGGCGACGGCGTGCTCCATCCCGAGCGGGTCGAGGATCTCCTCGTGCAGATAGGTGCCGAACGGGCGCCCTGACACCTTTTCGACCAGCGCGCCGAGTACGGCGTAACCGGCGCTGGAGTAGGCGAAGGAGCCGCCGGGCCGGTCGGCGGGCTCGACGCGTGCCAGGTCGCGGGCCGCGTCGGCCAGAGCGCCTGGCGCGTTGTCGTAGCGGTCGCCGATCTCGCCGGACGCGGCGGTGGGGATGCCACTGGTGTGGGTGAGCAGGTGCCGGACCGTGATGCGTTCGGACGCGTCCCGGTCGGCGAGCCGGAACCACGGAAGGTATCCGCGCACCGGCGCGTCGAGGTCCACGCGGCCGGCCTCCACCTGCTGCATCACGGCGAGGCCGGTGACCGGCTTGGAGACCGAGCCCCACAGGAACGGAGTGTCGGGCGTGACCGTCCGGCCCCGGCCGTCCTCGCCGAAACCCTTCTCGTGCACGACGCGGCCGTCCTCGATCACCGCGAGCGCGGCGCCGGGCGTATCCGTCGCGTCGAGTCGGCCGCCGACGAACGCGTCCACCTCCGACCACTCCCCCGCGTGCCCCTCCTCGGCGGCGGCGACGGGTGCCGCGAGGCCCGCGCCCGCGGCCGTCACCGTGCCCGCCAGGAGCACCGCACACGTCAACTGCCGTAATCGCGCCCGCCTTTGGCGTCTCTTCGCCTTCACTGCCACTGCCATGTCCGCAGTCACCCCTTGATCGACGGTCCGTTGATCGACGGCCCAGCGTTTTTACCATATGAGCATATGGTAAAAACGTTCCGCAAGGCCCACCGGCGGATACCCTGACGGCATGCCGAAGGTCGTCGATCACCAAGCAAGGCGCATCCAGGTCGCCGACGCCGTACAGAAATTGGTCACCGAAGAGGGGCTCGACAGAGTCACCGTGGCGCGGACCGCCGCGACGGCGGGCTGCTCCGTCGGCCATGTGCAGCACTACTTCCCGACCAAGGACGAGATGCTGCTGTTCACCCACGAACGCGTCGTCCAGCAGATCCTCGACCGGGTCTCCGCCCTGGGGGAACGCGCCACGCGCCGGCGGCTGCCGATCCGTGACGTCGTCGTCGATGGACTGGCCGAATGGCTCCCGGCGGACCCGCGCCGCCGCTCGGCCCACCGGGTGGTGCTCGCCTTCCTGGGCCGCACCGTCGACAACCCCCGCCTGGCCCGGTCCCACGCCGAGACGGGCCGGCTCATCCGCTCGATGCTCGCCACGGCGGTCCACAACGGCAAGGAGTGCGGCGAGGTCCCGGCCGACACCGACCCGGACCTCGCCGCACTCGAACTCCACTGTCTGACCGAGGGCCTGGCCCTGCAACTCGGCTCCGACCCCGACACCGCCGCATCGCGGGCCGCCCTCGCCCTCGTCACCGCGCGCGTCCGGGCCGTCTTCCCCGGGCGCTGTCGTCAGTACGGCTGACCGGCGGGGTCAGTCGGTGAGCGTGACGCAGGGCAGGCCCACGCTGGCCCCGCCCCGGAAGCCCTCCGCGCACAGCCGGGTGCCCGCGGGGAAGTGGCGCTGCGGGTAGGCCTGGTCCCGGTAGGTCCGGAACTTGGCGACGTCCTCCACCTTGGTGTTGGCGCTCCAGCCGTTGGTGGTCCACACGCGCGCGCTGATCCGGTTCGGCTGGTTGGTGTTGGTGACCGACACCTCCACCCGGCCGAGGTAGGTGCCGCTGTCGTAGGTCTCGATGCAGACCGAGTGGTTGCACCACTTGCCGTCGGCCGCCGCCGAAGGACCGGTGACGACGACGCAGCCGAGCGCCGCGGCCATGGCGCCGACGCCCGCGGCGATCTTCCTGGTGATGTCGTGCATGATGAGTGCCCCTCAAGCCTTCGTCATGGCCCGGCCCACATTGCCGGGCCCCGGCAGACCAACGCGAGGGCAAGATCGTCCGTTACGCGGCGTCCCCCGATCGACTCAGCAGGGCCTGCGCCACGTGTCCAGGTTCAGCTTCTTGCTCATCGAGGACAGGCCGAGGCGGCGCGCCTGGGCGCAGAACTTCTCGTTGGGCACGGCGTACTCGACGTGCAGGACCGCCTTGCCCGCCTTGATGAAGGGGGTCAGCGACGCGCACTCGTCGTACTGGGCGCACTCCTCGTTGACGGCGAAGTCGAAGTCCCGCACGAGGTGCGGGATCTGCGGGAGGTCGTTCTTCAGGCCGACGGACATGCCGCGGTCGTGTGCGAGGCGGGCGACCATCCGGTTGAAGGCCAGTTGATGGCGTGCGGTCAGGGGGAAACCGGTGCGGTTGAGATAGCTGTCCAGGAGGTCCGGCTCGACCGCGTCGAACCCCTTGCGGCGGCACATGTCGAAGCGCTCCGCGAGCAGCGGGCGCAGCACGTCCAGGCGCCGGATGTCGAGCCAGCGCTCTCCCTTCCAGCCGTTGGGGCGCCCGAGGACGGACGCGGGGTAGTCGTCGCTGTCCGGGCGGAAGGACTCCCAGGCACCGGCGTTGACGTAGCAGATGACGCGGCGGCCGTCGCGGTGCAGCCGGGCCACGTCGGACGCGCGGTTCTCGAACCCGTCGATGTCGTAGACGGGCACGTTCACGCGCGGGTCGACGCGGCCGTTGAGCTGCCACTGCCAGGTGGTGCCGGGCCGGGGCCGCCACCGGTCCGGGGTGCCTTCCTCCTGCGGCGCCGACGAGCACCCGGCGAGCAGCAGGACGGCGGCGAGCACCGGGCCGAGCAGGCGGCGGTGCCTCACGACATTCCTCCGGCCGTGGTCAGGGGCGGCGGTTGGGTCCAGGGGTTGGGCCCCGCGCCGGGCACCGCGCAGTGCACGCCCGCGCCCCGCTGTACGGCGGTGCGTCCGGCGAGGCGTGTCAGCGCGGGCGGCACCCCGTAGACGAGGTGACAGAAGTGCTCGGGCGGGTGCCTGGCCGTCCAGGACGGGGCGGTGAACGAGTGCAGATACGTCGTCCAGTGCCCCTCGAACGTGACGAGCAGATCGGCGGCCCGGGCGTACCCGGGCGCCGGATGCACACCCGGGTTGAGGACCACCGTGCCCGCGCCCCTCCCCCGTGCCGAGCGGACCAGGCGTCGGCAGTGCCGCAGTTCGCGGCGGCCCGGCGAGACCTGGTCGAAGAAGCAGCCGTCCACGTCGTACCACGCGCGGTGCCGGTCCAGGTCGTCGGTGACGGCCGCGATCGACCGCTGTCCGTACGCCGTGTCGACGTACCCCAGGACGCGCACCCCCGCCTCGCGCAGTGTCCGCGATGCGGCGGTGAACGCGGGGTCGGGGGCCGCGCCCGGGCCGTCGGCGGCGTTCAGGACGACGCCGTACAGCTGGGGCGCGGCCGCCACGAGCGCCTCCCAGGCCGCGGGGTCCGCGGCCGGGTGCACGTACAACGGCACGAGCAGGGTCATCGCGGCTCCCCGGCGGCGGGCGCAAGGCGCGACCTGTCCTCATCTGCGAGGCGGGCGTGCGGCGCGCCGTCGGCCTCCCACAGCGCGGTCACGGAATCGCGCAGGGAGTACGTCGGCGTCCAGCCCAACTCCCGTTCCGCGGCGCCGATGTCGGCGCACTGCCACGGCACGGCCACCGAGCGGCCCACCTTGCCGAGCGACTCCTCCACCCGCCCGGTGAAGCCCGCGGCGCCGACCAGGCCGTGCACCAGGTCGCGCACCGGCACGGCACGGCCGCTGCCGATATTGAGCAGCCGCGGCAGCCGCCCCGGCAGGGCAAGGGCGAGCTCGACGGCGTGCGCCACATCGCGTACGTCGACGAAGTCCCGGTACGCGGACAGGTCGCCGACCTGGACGCCGCCGTGCGGGGTCCGGGTCACCGCGCGGCCCAGCTCGGCGGTGAGCCGCCCCGGCAGTCCGGCCCGGGGAGCCCGGGGGCCCACCGGGTTCGTGACCCGCAGCACGAGCGCGTCGAGTTCCGTGGCGAGCACCGTGAGGGTGCCCGCCAGCTTCGTGGCGCCGTACGGGGCGACCGGGCGGGCGGGGGCTTCCTCCGCCGTCCGTTCGCCCATGCCGGTCGGCCCGTACTCGGCCGCCGAGCCCAGGTGCACCAGGCGCGCGGCGGGCGCCGCCGTGCGCAGGGCCTCGCACAGGGCCGCGGGGCCCCGGGAGTTGGCCTCGGCGAGGGTCAGCGCGCTGCCGCCGACCGCGCCCACGCAGTTGACCACGGCGTCGGGCTCGGCCCGGGTCAGCTGTTCGGCCAGTGCGGCGGGCGTCATGGCGGCGAGGTCGACCCGCAGGTCGTCCGCGGGGGCGCGGCCGCCGCGGAGCAGCCGCACGCCCGGCAGGGCGTGCAGCCGCTCGGCGATGTGCCCGCCCAGGTATCCGGTGGAGCCCAGGACGAGAATGCGCACGGCCCCGTCACGCTCCCTTGAGGAGAAGGGAGCGGTGCGTGGTGAACTCCGCGTTCGCGCGGTCGTAGTCGTCCGGGCGTCCGATGTCGAGCCAGTAGCCGTCGAACGCGTAGGCGTGCGGCGGGGTCTTGGACTTCAGCAGGTCGAGGACGAGCTCGTCGAAGCCGAGCGGCAGGCCGGGCGTGTAGTGGGCGAGCGTGTCGCGCGAGAGCCCGTACACGCCCATGGAGACGCGGTAGTCGATGCTCGGCTTCTCCGTGAAGGCGACCACGCGCTCCGATTCGGTGGTGAGCACGCCGAAGTCGATGCGCACCTCGCGTGCGTACGTCGCGATGGTCAGCGGCGCCCCGGACGCGGTGTGGCTGTTCAGGACGTCCGAGTAGTCCAGGTCGGTGAGGATGTCGCCGTTCATCACGAGGAAGTGCTCGGGCAGCCGGTCCATCATCGTCAGGAGCGGGCCCATGGTGCCCAGCGGGCTGTCCTCGGTGGAGTAGCCCACGCGCAGGCCCCAGCGGGCGCCGTTGCCGACGTAGGCGCGGATGATGTGGCCGAGGTGGCCGATCGCGATGGTGCAGCTGGTGAAGCCGGCGGTCGCCAGCTGGCGCAGCACGATCTCCAGGATCGCGTGCTGGTCGCCGATCGGGACCAGCGGCTTGGGCAGCGCGGTGGTGTACGGCCGGAGCCGGACGCCCTTGCCGCCGGCGAGAATGACTGCGTGCATGGTTCGTCTCCCCTGTGGGTGACCCGAAGTGGTCAAGTGGCCTGATGAGCAGAGCGGTTGACGATCAGGTGACGGTCGGTTGACGGCCGGTCAGGGATGGCTCAGATGTTGTAGATGTCCGTCTTGTAGCGGGCCAGGTTGGCCGGGTCGCGGAAGAACTCGACGGTGCGGGCCAGGCCCTGATCCAGGTCGTGCCCGGGGGTCCAGCCGGTGGCCGCGCGCAGCCTGCTCGCGTCGGCGACCAGGCGCATCACCTCGGAGGCGGTGGGACGGATGCGCTGCTCGTCCTCGCGCACGTCGAGATCGGCCTCCATCACCTTGCCGATGAGCCGCACCAGGTCACCGACGGAGATCTCGCCACCCGTCCCGGAGTTGAAGGTGCGGCCGACGACGGCCTCCGCCGGCGCGGTACCGACCGCGATGAAGGCCTGCGCGGTGTCCGCGACGAAGGTGAAGTCGCGGGTCGGCCGCAGGTCGCCGAGGGTGATCTCCCTTGAGCCCGAGGCGACTTGGCCGATGACGGTGGGGATGACCGCACGCATCGACTGGCGAGGGCCGAAGGTGTTGAAGGGGCGCAGGGTGACCACGGGCGTCTCGAAGCTCGCGTGGTAGCTGTCGGCGAGCCGGTCGCCGCCCGCCTTCGAAGCGGCGTACGGGGACTGGGTGTTGATGGGGTGGTCCTCGGTGATCGGCACGGTCTGCGCGGTGCCGTAGGTCTCGCTGGTCGAGGTGTGCACCATGCGCGGGATCTCCAGGTGGCGCACGGCTTCCAGGACGTTGAGGGTGCCGGTGACGTTCGTGTCCACGTAGCTGTGCGGGGCCTGGTAGGAGTACGGGATCGCGATGAGGGCGGCCAGGTGGTAGACGGTCTCGGCGCCGGTGACCAGGCCGCGGACCGAGCCCGGGTCACGCACGTCGCCCAGGACGATCTCGACCTCGGCGAGCACCTCGGGCGCGAGGGTCTCCAGCCAGCCGTAGGAGGAGAAGGAGTTGTACTGCGCCATCGCGCGGACCCGGTGGCCCGAGGCGACCAGGGCCTCGGTCAGGTGCGAGCCGATGAAGCCCTCGGCTCCGGTGACGGCGACGAGTGGTGCGGATGCCATGAGTGCTCCTGATGTGGCTGATGAACCGATGACGGATGACCGGTGACTGATGACTGATGACGGGACGGTGACGCGGTGGTGCGACGGGCGGGGGCCGGGCCCGGTGAAGGGGGCGCCGAGCGGCGCGGGGCGGCTCAGGCGTGCGCCGTCGGCCTGCCCAAGTGGTGGACGGCGACGGCGAGGAGCGCCAGGACCGCGGCGCTACAGCCGATGAGTTGCGCGATGGGCACCGAGACCATGCCGGTGAGCGGAAGCGCCGTGGCGGTGGCCGCGGCGGCCAGGCAGGGCGCGGCGGACGGCCAGGCCGCGCCGAACGCCTGGAGGAGCAGCGCGAGCCACAGCACGGCGCCCAGCAGGACGAGCCGGGCCGCGCTCGCCCCGACGAGTACGGCGCCCAGGACGAGCGGGACGAGATAGGCGACGCCGCACACCGCGAGCGCACGCGTGGCGCGCAGCCTGAAGCCCCGGGGGGTGGTCGAGGCGTGCAGGGCGGCCACGGCCAGTCCGCGGTAGCGGTAGAGCAGCCACTCGGCGGGGCCCATGCTCAGCGTCAGCACGATGACGGCGTACGGCTCCTGATGTCCTGCCACCGCGGTCAGCGTCCCGGCCGCGAGACCGAAGAGACCGTACGGAAGGGACCCCACCAGGCGCGGTGCGGGCCCCGGCGCGGGAGGCGCCCGAAGCGCCGACCGCAGTGCGTGACCCGCCGCCGCCGTCGCCAACAGCACGGTCAGCAGCGGCAGGCCGGTCCGCAGGAGCTGCGGCGGCTGCCACCACGGCTGGGCGGCCGCGGCCAGCACGACCGGAAGGAGCGCCGCCGCAAGGATCTTCTCGCGGCCCAGCACGAGCAGCAACCCGGCCGCGGCGAGATAGCAGGACTGCCCGACGGCGAACAGTGCGGCGGCCCCGGGACCCGCGACCAACAGGCCGGTCGCCGACGCGGCCACGACGCCGAGCGGGGCGCCGACCAGCAGGGTGCGCCCGGCCTCGTGCCGCCCGGCCGCGAGCCGGCTGTAGGCCCGGTGGCTCAGCGCCTGGGACCAGGCCCAGGACACCAGGGCCGCGGCGATCAGCCCGTACAGCCCGGTGGTCGAACCCCACGCGCCCTGCGCCAGTACGTAGGCCGTGCCGGGGAGCGCGAAGAGCAGCCCGCGCAGGGCGCAGCGCAGATGGTCGGGCCGCCAGGGGTCGGGCGGCACAGGCGGCTTCGGATGGCTGCGCGGAACCCGCCGGAAGACGGCGTCGGCCAGCGAGAACAGATCGGGGTGCCCATAGGTCTCCTGGATCCGGTCGCCGGTCAGGCCCTGCGACTCCAGGAGCGCGGCGACTTCGTAGGCGTGCACGGCCGCGCCCGCGTCGTCGGCGAGTTCGGCGGCGAGCCGGTCGACGGGGTCGTCGAGCCTGGCGGGGCGCAGTGCGACGCCGGGGCGTGTGCGGGGTCTGCCGTCGTCGTGGACGGTGCGGGGCGGGCGTGCCAGGCGCAGCGCGAGGGTGTCCTCCGCGCTGGAGGCACCGTCGGTCTCCGCCCAGCGGGGGGCGCGGCGGCGCGGCCCGAGAGGGAGGGGGCCGCTCATCCCGCCACCTCGTCCGTGATGAGGTGGTCGGCGAACTCCGCCTGTACAGCGCCTGGTTGGCCGGTCGTGGCCAGTTCCTCGTAGATCGCGCGGAACGCGTCCACCGTCTGGCGGAGCGTGAACTGCTCGATCACCCGCAGCCGGGCCGCCTCGCCCATCGCGGCGCGCCGCGCGGGGTCGCGGAGCAGTTCGACGACGGCCCGCGCCATGGCCTCCGGTGCGCGCGGCGGCACGACGAGCCCGGTGGGGCCCACGGCCTCGCGCACGCCGCCGACATCCGTGGAGACGGTGGCCCGGCCGCAGGACATGGCCTCGATCAGGGTGAAGGGGAAGCCCTCGCTGATGCTGGAGAGCATCACGACGTTGCCCGCCGAGTAGGCGTCCTTGATGTGCTCGACGCGGCCCTCGAAGACCACCGCGTCGCCGTGGCCCAGCTCGGCGGCCAATGCCTCACAGCGCTCGCGGTAGGCCTCGCCGCCGCGCGGTGTGCCGCCGAACAGGCGCAGCCGTGCGTCCGGGATCTCCTGCCTGACCAGGGCGAAGCAACGGATCAGGGTCTCCAGGTCCTTGATCGGGTCGACCCGGCCCGCCCAGCTCAGGGTGGGGCTCTGCGGCTCGGGGCCCGCGGGCGGGAACGCCTCGGGGTCCACGCCGTTGTAGACGGTGCGGATGAGGGCGGGGTCCGCGCCGCCGCGCTCCTCCCAGAGGCGGTTGTAGCGGTTGCCCGGGGTGATCAGGGCGGCCTGGCGGTACGTTTCTTCGGCGAGCAGCCGGAAGAAGCCGAGCAGCAGGGCCTTCACGGGCCAGCTGTACGGTCCGGTGCGGTAGCCGAGGTAGCGCTCGCGCAGATACACGCCGTGCTCGGTCAACAGCAGGGGCACGCCGTGGAGTTGGCGTCCCACCAGGCCGGGCAGGGCCGCGATGCCGCCGCTGACCGCGTGTGCGACGCCGTGCTCGGGCGGCCGGGCCGCGAGGGGCCGCAGCGCGTGTTCGAGCAGGCCGGTGGCGGTGACCGCGTCGTGCAGCGTGGGCCGCGCCTCGGCGGTCGCGCGGCCGGGGACGTTCCACACCGAGCTCAGGACGTGCACCGCGCGGTCGGTGCGCAGCGCGGGGGCCAGGGCGCCGTCGCGGGCGTGCCGGGCGAGGTCGTGGAGTGCGGGGGCGAAGCCGTCCTCGGCGGCCGGGTCGAGCAGCGCGGCGAGGAACTGCTCGTAGGAGCCGAGGAGTTGGCGTCGACGGCGGCCGCGCGGGGCGTGTCCGGCGGGGGTCGGGCCCCACATGGGCAGGCAGACGGGAGCGTCGACGTGCGGCGGGAGCTCCCAGGCGAGGCTCTCGCTGCCGGTGCCGGTGACGGCGAGCACGCCGAAGTCGATGTCGGGCATGCCGCGCACGAGTTGGTCGCACCAGACGCTGACGCCACCGTGGCTGTGCGGGTAGGTGCCTTCGGTCAGCAGGGTGACGCGGGTCCGTGCGGGGCGGGGCGACGGCAGGGAGAAGGGCGCCGGTATCGGCACCGGTGAGGGTGAGTCGGGCATGGCGGGGCTCCGCGGGTGAGATACGAACGCGAGGGAGCCGACGGCGGCGCCCGACCCGGTGGACCGGGGCTGGGCGTGTTCCGTGAACGGCGACGTGCGGGACGTACGGGCGCGGGGGGAGGTGGTGCGGTGTGCGGCCCCGGGACGGCGGGGCGGGGTGCGACGGCGAAGGCGTGGCGCGCGGTGTGAACCCGGGGCCGGTCGGGAGGGGCCGGCCGGCCGCCGGGTGCGACCGGAAGGTCAGCGCCGGGTGGGCAGCGCGCGTGGCGTGTGGCCGTCGGCGCCCGGCTTCACGTACCGGGTGGCGCCGGAGGGGACGGGCAGTTTCTTGGCCGCCTTCGGGACGTCGGCCCGCTCGGCCGCCGCCGTGCCCACGGTGGGGGCGGACGGCAGGTCGAGCGTGACCCGGCTCTGGAGCAGCCCCGGGGACGCCCAGCCGGAGGCCCTTCCGGCGTAGGCGGACCCGAACGGGTCGGTGCCCAGGAGGAGTTGCTGGACGGTGCCGGTGGGCATGGTGGCGCGGGCGGCCACGCCGGACGGGGCCTGGACCGTCACCTTGTCGCCGATCCGGTAGGCGGTGACCTTGCCGGCCTTGACGGCCGTGTCCCAGGCCGCGCGGGAGCGCAGCTCGCCGCCGATGTCGGCCATCCGCAGGTTGACCACGGGCGCGTTGTCCGCGAACAGCGCGCCGTACGCGTCGAGGACCGAGCCGAGCACGGGGTAGGCGATGCGGTCCTCGGCGAGGTTCGACTGGTGGATGAAGTGCGGCCGCGGGTCGTTGCCCAGGACGTGCCCGAGCGCGATCGTCGACTCGACCGGCACGATGTGGTCCTGGTAGCCGGTGACGGAGTCGAGCGGGCTCTCCAGGCAGGTGGCGACGGAGGAGTTCTCACAGACGCCGCTGCCGCCGTCCGCCTTGCGGGTGTAGATCCAGTTGTACTCGTCGATCTGCTCGCCCGCGCGGCCCGCGTTGTAGAAGACGTTCATCGGGAAGCGCGGCACGGTCAGCGCGGGGCCCACCTGGCGCTGCCCCCGGTCCCGGGAGTTGTCCGAGCCGAGCCAGGTCACGCCGTTGTCCCGCAGGGCCGTGCCCAGGTTCGGGTTGTCGTCGGGCTGCTGCGGGAGCACCTTGAGCCCGGAGTGCTCACCGGTGACCAACTCGCCGTTCTGGAGCGGGAGTCCGGCGCGCTGGCCCCAGTTGCGGTTGTCGGAGATCTGCTGGGAGATCTCGGCGCGGGTGGTGTATCGCGTGCTGCCGTCCGCGTTCTTCGCGCAGGTCCACGGCACGGTGCTGACGTCCTGGACGCAGCCGAGGAAGGGGTGGTTGTACGTGTGGTTGATCCAGCGGTGCTCGGCGCGGTCGGCGATCAGCCGGTCCGCCAGCGGGTCCGCGCCGCCGTTCTCCTCGCGGTAGAGCTCGCTGCCGCCGCCGTTGAAGGCCATGTCGAGCGGGAACTTGCGGCCCTTGGACCACTGGGCCGCGTAGGCCGCGTCGTCCGCCGTCATCCGGATCGGGTCGGGCGTGCCCTGGCCGGGCGGGCAGTCCACGTCGCCCGGCGTGCAGTTGAGCTCGGTGTCCCAGCGGTCGTCGGCGCCGAAGACGTCGTCGACGTGCACGGCGAAGTAGTTGCGGGACGAGCCGAGTTGGACCCCCTGGGTCATCCAGTCGACGATGCCGCGGGCGAGGAGGCGGAACTGCTGCTGGTGCTGGTTGTAGACGAAGGTCACCACCAGCTCGCGCCGCCCGTCGTGGCGGTACTCGCCCACGAGCGAGCCACGGCCGGAGGCGCCGGGTATCGGTGCGTCCACGTAACTCGTGAAGTCGGCGCCCGGTGCGGGCTCGGCGAGGAACCCGTAGCTCTCGCCGACGGCGGGAGCGTTGTCCTCGAAGGGCACCTGCCCGGCGAGATAGCCGAAGGGGCCGCTCTTGCCCGATGCGGTCACCTGGGCCCGCACCCCGTCGAGCGAGCCGCTGAACTCCGGGGTCCGCAGGCCCGCTTCGGGCCTGGCGTAGGTGTAGGCGTCGACCTGCGGGATGGCGTAGGTCTGCTCGTAGGAGGCCAGGGCCGCCATCTCGGCGGAACCGGCCCCGAACGGATTGTCGTTGGGCAGCACGACGGCCTGGAACTTGGCGCGGGCCCGGCCGTCCACACGGTCGGCCAGGAACGCGGCGTCGATCACCGGCCGCCCGCTCCGCCGCAGGTCGACGGTGGTGTACGGCGTCCCCTGGGTGTCGAGTTCGGCGGTGAGCGCGGCGGTGGCAGGACCGCCGTCGGTCACCACCAGGACGCGTAGGTCGATGCGTGGCAGCTCGGCCGCCGAGGCCGGAGCGCCGGGCAGCGAGAGCGCGAGAAGCAGAGCGCCGGCGCCGAGAGCCGCCGCTCGCGCGGTGTGATTCATGCGGTGTGTGGTCCCCTCCCGGTCGGGCGCAGGGGGTGTCTCCACCCCATGGCCCGCCCCCCAACGACGCGGTCACACATCGCAGTATGTGTCCGTGTCGCTCTGACGCGTCACATAGTGCGTCCCACCTGGGGGGTCTGTGCGGATTCTGTGAAACCTGGCGGAAAAATGCTGGCCAACCCTTAGGGGTACGAAATGAGAGACACGGGACGGGAGATGACACTGCGGAAGCAGGTGCTCCAGGACACCGTGGCCGCTCAGAGGGGTCGTCGGCCCCCGAGCGGACGGTAGGTGCCAGATACACACGCCGGTCCCGGATCCGTTCACCGGCCATCGGAATCGGGGTCGTGCAGAACCGAGCCGATTCAGCCAAGCGAGAGAGACCCGCGCCACCCCACCTTCTTCTGGAAAGCGCGTTCTGACCTGCACGGCAAGCGCGTTCCATGAACATCAGGGGGCGCAATTCAGGGCGTGATGGGGGGCGTGCGGAGGGGCGCTCTTGCATTCCTGGCGCCGAAGGGGGCGTGAAGCGAACGCGCAACAGAACCAATCCAGCACGCCGTCCCCGACGAATGACGGGTGTCCGAAGGGGTCGTGGGGGACCTCGGACACACGGAGGTGGCGACGGAAGCAAGTGGTCCCGGTGGAGTGTCGAGGCAGAGCCTCCTCCGCCCGGACGCTGCCGTCGCCACCTCCATCTCCACGTCCACGTCCACGGCCACCACAGCGACGCAATGGCCAGAGCCGGGATGCCGGGATGCCGGGATGCCGGGACGACTGTGACCATCGCACGATTCACTCGTTTGAACCTGGTCAGGACGCAACGTCGTCAGCCTTTGGAAGGCTTCTTGATCGATGAGCACATCGCAACGGCCCTCGGCGAAGGTGTCCGGGCGGGTGGCCCTTGACCAGGCCGAAGCCGTCATCGTCGACCAGTACACCCGTCTCGTACGCCTCGCCTACCTCACGCTCCCCCACACCCTCAGCAGGCATCGGCGAGTCCTCGTCGCCCACGCTCTGGTACAGCGCGCCCTGCCCGGATTCCGCATCGGGCGGGCCGCGCCCCGTGTGCCCGAGCAGCGAAGGGGCAGACCCGACCCCGCGGTCGCCGGCACGCGGGCGCGCGTCCTGCGCTCGGCGCTGGCCCACGACCGCCGTCCGCGCGGCTGGCCCGGCTTCCTTCCGCCTCCGCGCACGCTGCGTCCCATGCTCCCGATGGTCTGGGGGCTGCGGCTGTTCCCGCGCGCCGGGGGCGGCGAGGAGATCGCGCTGGGGCAGGTCCTCTCCGAGGTACCCGCGCCCGCCCGTGCGGCCTTCGTGCTGCTCCAGCTGGAAGGTCTTTCGCGCTCCGAGGTCGTCGAGCTGCTCGCCGCCGCCGATGTTCCTCGGCCGGAGCGGGCAGTCGACACCGCGGGCGACTTGGAGGCGGCCGCGGGCGAGGCGACGGAAACGCTGCTGCGTTCACGGGAGTTCGACGCCTGTTCCGTACAGACCCGCCCGACCGATCTGCTGCGCCGCAGGCGCCGGTACCAGCTCTCCTGGCTCGCCGCGGGCCTCGTCGCCCTCTGCTGCGCGATACTGCTGACCGGCGTCGGGGCCGCTCCCCCCGGCGAGCGCGACCGAACGGCCGACGTCCAACTAGCCGTTACACCGGATCAGTTGGTCCGGACCCCGCCCGACGCCTGGGCCGACACCTCGCGCGTGGACTTCACCGCATGGCCCGCACGCGGTGCGCGCGCCGACGACGACGAGCTGATCACTCGCGCGCTCGCCACCTGGACCGATCCGCCACGCGGCACCCGCATCGGCGTCGCCAGGTCCACCAGCGCCGAACCGCCGCCCGGCCAGACCCAGTTGCTGTACGCGGGTGACGTCGGCCGGGAGGCGGTCGTGCTGTTCCACGACGGCCGACGCGTCGTCCGCTACGCCGAAGCGGTCTCATCGCCGAGCGGCTCCGCGTCCCTGACCGTCTCCCGCTCCGACGAGGCCGACGTGACCACGGCGGCCGCGCTCGTCGTCAGCCGCGCGTCGGGCAAGATCCGCTACCTGACCGCCCCTTGGATCGCCGAGGCGCAGACGCGCGACCTGCTGACCCCCGACTCCCCCGGCCGCCCGCTCGACATGTCGGACGAAGGCGTCACCGATGCCGTCGCCCAGCCGCCGGGCAAGGGGCCGTGCGACAGCCTGCCGGTCCTGCAGCTGCGCTCCTCCGGCAAGATCGTGGAGAAGCACGCCTTCCTCGTCACCGACCTGGGCGGCCTCGCTCCCGCGCATCTCAGCTACACCCCCCTGCCCGGCACCGGAGCGCCGCCCCGCCAGCCGCGCGAGGCCACCAGCGGCGCGGCGCTGCGGAGCTGGGCCCGCACCGCGTGCCGGCTCCCCGAGCTGCGGCACAGCGGCGTGCGGGCCGTCAACCAATGGGACTTCGCCGAGCAGGACCTGCCCGAACAAGGAGGCAAGGCAGTGTGGTCCTGCACCCGCGCGTCCACCTGGCGCGGCCCCGGCGACGTCCTCGTACAGTTCCGCACACCCACGACGTCCGCCACCGCACCGGCGAAGCTCGTCGGGCAGGCACGGTCGACCGCTGCCTGCAGCCGGTTCGGCCAGCACATCGTGGCCGCCACCCCCTGGACCGCGGGCTCCGGGCGCCGCTATCTCCTCGCCGCGGGCAGCCGCGAGGTCACCGGGATCGAGGTGACCGGCGAGGTCGACGCGACCGAGCGGGGCCGCACCCTGGCCGTCAGGGCGCCCAAGGACCCCGATGTGACCGTGCGGGCCCGGCTGTCCGACGGTGAGACCCTGGACGAGGTCGGCTCGCGCACCGCGCGCTAGGCGGGCCGGACGGGGCCGACGGGCGGCCGGGGGGGGGGGGGGGGGCGGGCGCCGGGGCGCCGGCGGCGCCCCCCCCCCCCCCGGCCCCCCCGCCCGCCCCCCCCCCGCCGCCCCCGCCCCCGAGCACGCCGCCCCCGCGCAACACGTCACCAGC
>NZ_JBITWR010000031.1:0-35428 GCF_044544025.1 Streptomyces sp. NPDC055243 | reverse complement strand
GTCAGAAAACCCGGGGGGCCCGGCGCCCCCCCCCCCCCCCCCCCGCCGGCCCCGGGGGGGGGGGGGCCCCCCCCCCCCCCCCCCCCCCGCCCGGGCCGCGCGGCGGGGCCCCCCCCCCCCCCCCCCCCCCCCCCCCCCCCCCCGCGGCCGTCCCCACAGTTCGCGCAAGGCCGCGTTGACCGCGGCGGGTTGCTGGGTGTGCGGGTAGTAGCCGTCCACGCGCAGCAGCCGGCCGTCGACGGCCTCGGTCACGGCTTCGGCGCAGGCGATCAGCGGCTCGCCCGCGTAGGTGCGGTACATCTCCGGTGCGTCCTGCCAGGTCCCGCAGATCACCAGCGTCGGCCATGGCGCGGCCCGCAACGGTTTCAGGGGCACGGCCGCTTCCCATACGGGACGTTCGCGCATCGACGTGGCCACGGCACGCAGGCGCTGCGGGGTGGGGTCGGGCATGGCCATGCCCAGGCCTTCCGTGGAGGCACGCAGGTACTGCTCCGGCGTCACCGAATCCGGCACACCCGCGCTGTCTCGCACCCGGTCCAGCATGGCCTCGACGACGGGGTGGTGGGCGGCCGCGGAGAACGCGGCGGGCTGAATCAGCGTCAGGGAACGTACGAGGTCGGGGCGGCGCCCGGCTGCGAGCATGGCTGCCAGGCCGCCGTTGCCGTGTCCGACCAGGTGCGCGCCCCCGTCCTGCCGCGTCAGCAGGTCCACCAGGTCGTCGGCGTCGGTGTCGTAGTCGCTGCGCTCGGTGTCGGGGCTGTGGCCGTAGCCACGGCGGTCCACCAGCAGCAGGCGGTAGCGGTCGGCCAGTGGCCGCTGGGCCGCGAACCCGTACGCCTCGTCGCTGCCCCACGTGAAAATGTTGTGGGCGAAGACCGCCGGGGCCCCTTCGCCGCCGGTCTCGTCCCACACCGTCACGTGTAGCGCGGTCATGCGCGACCTCCCTCTCTCTGGCCGTCTGGGCGACGTGATGCGGACGGCCCGTCAGCCGCCGCAGGTGTCATGGGTGCTGACCAGGGTGCTGGCCAGGCCCTTCCCCCGTGTCGGCGAGTCGGCTGGGGGACAGGTCCGTCGGGTCCTCGTCCGCTTCCAGCAATGTGTCGGCGGGGCCGATGATGAGTGGGTCCGCCTCCCCCACCGCGTCCTTGTCCATGGCCTCGTAGTCGATGCGCAGCAGCAGGTGCCGGATGGCTTCGAGGCGCCCGCGGCGCTTGTCGTTGAACTTGATCACCGACCACGGTGCGTGGACGGTGTCCGTGGCGCGGAACATCTCCACCTTGGCGTGGGTGTAGGCGTCCCACAGGTCCAGTGAGGCCAGGTCCGTGGGTGAGAGCTTCCATTGACGTACGGGGTCCACCTGGCGGATGGCGAAGCGGGTGCGCTGCTCCGCACGGGAGACGGAGAACCAGAACTTGACCAGCACGATGCCGTCATCGGTGATCATCTTCTCGAAGAGCGGGACCTGCTGGAGAAATTCGTCGTGCTGCCGTGGCGTGCAGAAGCCCATGACGGGCTCGACGCCGGCACGGTTGTACCAGGAGCGGTCGAAGAAGACGATCTCCCCCGCGGCCGGCAGCTGTGCGACGTACCGCTGGAAGTACCACTCGCCCGCTTCCCGCTCGGTGGGCTTGTCCAGCGCGACGATGCGGGCCCCTCGGGGGTTGAGGCGCTCGGTGAAGCGTTTGATCGTGCCGCCCTTGCCCGCGGCGTCCCGCCCCTCGCACACGACCACGATGCGCTGGCCCTGCTCGCGCACGGATCTCTGCAGTTTCAGCAGCTCGATCTGCAGGATCCGCTTCTGGCGTTCGTAGGCCTTGCGCCGAAGCTTCTCCGCGTAGGGATAGTTCTCCCGCCAGGTCTGCAGGGGCTCACCCTGCCCGTCGAGCAGTACCGGACGCTCCGGCCGGGCCTCATCCACCGACAGGCCGTCCAGCAAACCTTCCCCGTCCTTCTCGTCCGACGTCACGCCTTCTCCTCTCATCGACACGTGCCGTCTTCTTACTACCCCCATCGAGCACTACTGCGCAGAAAACGCCATAAGCCCTGCGACGTCCCCACGCGTCGCGGTTCCGCGCCCCGGGGCCGCCCCGCTCACCGGGCGGCGTCAGCGGCGTCGTCCACCGTGCGCCCGCCGGGCTGGTGGGTTGCCGTGCTCTCCCACGTGGCTTCTGCACCAGCGGTGTTCAGTGCGGGGTGAGCGGCGTCGCGAACTCGACGCGGGACAGCTTCTGAGGGTTGCGGACATAGTCGAGGCCGGTGATGCGGGCGTCCTCGACACGGTGGGCGACGAACGTCTCCGTCGCCGGGTCGGTGGCGTTCTCGCTCATGTATCGGGGCCATCTCCTTCGTGGCCTGCGGCGCTGATGATCGCATGCGTGGGGCGCGCCCCGGATGCTTCGTCAGGCCGCCGGTTCGGCGACGGCCGGTGCCTCGTCGCGCACGGCCTGGAGGAGCAGTTGCGGGCGCTTGGCGTCCTTGGTCCACCAGGTGCGCTTGCCGGGCTTGCGCGCCTCGTAGGCCAGCTGCCAGGCGATGCTCCGGCAGATGATCTCCTTGACCTTGGCGCCCGGACGGCCGGCGAGGTAGTACCGGTTGGCGGTGTCGTCCCTGCTGGCGAACTGGAAGATGCCGGCGCGCCGTCCGAGGCTGATGCACTGGCTGACGAACCCCACGTCGACGGTGGCGGGCCGCTCCCCCGCGATGCGGCTGAGCACGGTCTCGGCGGCCTGCGGGCCGAGCTGGACGGCGGCCTGGCAGCTCATCCGGTACGGCAGGTTCGACGGCGCCGCCGAATCCCCGGCCGCCACGATGCGCTCGTCGTCCACGCTGGTCAACGTCTCGTCCGTGAGCAGGCGGCCCAGGGCGTCGGTACGCAGCCCGCTGCGGGCGGCCAGGTCCGGCACACCGAATCCGGCGGTCCAGATGGTCACCTCGCTCGCCATCTCACGGCCGCCGCTGAGTCGTACGGCATCGCGCGTCACCGCCGTCACCGTCGCGTCGGGGCCTTCGATCACGGTCACACCGAGCCTGGCCAGCCGCTTGGCCACCGAGCGTCGCCCCCGAGGATGCAGGTAGGGGCCAAGTTCCGTGCCGCACACCAGGGTTACGGTGCGGCCCTCCTCCGCCAGCTCGGCGGCGGTCTCGATGCCGGTCGGTCCGGCGCCGACCACCGTCACCGCGGCCGTCGCGGGCGCGGCCTGGACGACCGGGCGCAGCCGCCGCGCCTCCTCCAGGTCGGCCAGCGGGTAGGCGAATTCGGCCGCTCCGGGCACGCTCGGGTCGGCGCTGCCGCTGCCCACCGCGTAGATGAGGTGGTCGTAGTCGAGTGCGCCGCCGCTCGCCAGGATCACGCTGCGCTCGGCGGCGTCGATCCGTGTCACGGTGTCGACCACCAGATCGATGCCCGCGGCCAGGACCTTGCCGTACTCCATGACGGCGTCGTGAGATCCGCCCACCAGTTGGTGCAGGCGGATCCGCTCGACGAAGGTCGGGCGGGGGTTGATCAGGGTCACTGTCACGTCGTCACGCTGGGTCAGTCGATTGGCCGCCATGACACCGGCGTATCCGCCGCCGATCACGACCACTGCGGTGTTCTCACTCATGGCATCTCCTTCGTCTCTGGCGGTTCAGCCACAAGACACCGCGTGATCGACCGCTGTGACAGCATGTGAGGCAGGTCACTTCACCGCCCTGTGCGCGCCAGGAGTCCCGCCACGATGTCAGCCCGCCAGTGGCCGATGCGCCCGCACATCCACCGGGCGTCCATCGGGATCGCGAGCCGTCATCGTCCACTGCGCGGGCAGCGTCTCGATCGGTCCGACCGGCCACCCGGCACCCAGGACGCGCTCGCGCACCTCACACAGCTGGCTGTACGTCGCCACACGCAGCCCCCATCCCGCCCCACTCAGGGGGTCGAGGTCAGTGGTGGGGGCGGTGGCGGTCTCGACGATCATCAGGTGGTCGGCGCCGCCGACATCGACGGCCGCGATCCGAGGATCGGAAGGGGTCGCGGCACGCTCGAAGGCGAGCGCCGCCCCGAGCAACTCCGTGTAGTACGTCACGAGCCGGTCGAGGTCGGTCGTGGAGAGGGTCAGATGGTTGATTCCGAGGAGTTCAGGCATGGTTGGGCAACTCTAAGGCCGTCACTGAACGGCACCTGGTAGTCCGCCAGAAATAGCGGACCAGGACCCCTGAAGCCCGTTCGCGGGCCCCTGCAGGAACAGCGCGAGGTGGGGCCGCCGGTGGCTTGGCTAATCTGCACGGGTGACCACCGACCTGACCCTGCTGCCGCGTGTCGCCTATCGCGGGCAGGAGGTCACCGCGCCCCGCCTCCGGGCCCTGCTCGCGCTGCTCGCGGGCGATGTGCGCACCGGCTGTAGCGCCGAGCGGCTGGTGGCAGGGCTGTGGCCGGAGGAGTCGCCGGAACGGCCGGGAAAGGCACTGCAGGTGCTCGTGTCCAGGGCGCGGGCCCAGTTGGGCGCCGATGTCATCGCGAGCACACCGGTCGGATACCGGCTCGCCCTCGTCGAGGAGCAGGTCGACAGCTCCGCCCTGCTGCTGCACGCCGCCGTGAGCGCACAGCGGGCCAGGGCCGGGGACCACGCGGGAGCGCTGGCAGCGGCCGAGGCCGGGCTCGCCCTGTGGGAGGGCGCCCCTGGCGGGGACGGTGGCACCGGCGATCCCGTAGCTGCGTTGCGCACCGAACGCGCCCCCGTGCGCGCCACGCTCGTCCGCGCCCAGGCGCTCGCGCTCGCCCGCCTGGGACGGCATGCGGAGGCGTCCGGGCCGCTGGCCGTGGCCCTCGCGGAGCATCCGCGTGACGAGGAGGTGCTTGCCGAACTGCTGCGTTCCGAGGCGGCGACGGCGGGCCCGTCCGCCGCGCTGACGCGGTACGAGGCCTACCGTCGTGAGCTGCGCGAGGCGCTGGGCACGGATCCGGGCGCCGGGCTCAAGGCCGTGCAGCAGGAGTTGCTGCGCGGCCAGGCGCCTGTGGTCAGGCACGGGGTGCCGCATGAGCCCAACCCGCTGCTCGGCAGGGACGAGGACATCGCCGCGGTGGAAGGGCTGTTGCGCGCCTCGCGCGCCGTCACCGTCGTCGGGCCCGGCGGTCTTGGCAAGACCCGGCTCGCGCACGCCGTCAGCCGCCGGGCCGAGCAGCGCGTGGTGCATTTCGTGCCGCTCGCCGGCCTGACCGCGGACCAGGACGTGGCCCGCGAGGTGGCCACCGCGCTCGGTGCGGGCGAGGGGCGGCACGGCGTCGTGAGCGGCCACGGCGCGGCCGACCCGGTGTCGGGCATCCTGGGCGTGCTCGGACCGGGGCCCGCCTTGCTGGTGCTCGACAACTGCGAGCAGGTCGTCCAGGGCGCCGCCGCTCTCGTACAGGCACTGGTCTCCTCCTCCAAGGAGCTGCGGGTGCTCGCCACCAGCCGGGCCCCGCTGGACCTCACGTCGGAGGCGGTGTACGCGCTGCCGGAGCTCGGACTCGACACCTCCGTCGAGCTGTTCACGCAGCGGGCGCGGGCCGCGAGGAGCGGTGTGGAGCTGCCGCCGGACGCGGTGACCGAGCTGTGCCGCCACCTCGACGGGCTGCCGCTGGCCGTGGAGTTGGCCGCGGCGCGGGTGCGGGTGCTGTCGGTGCCGGAGATCGCCCGCCGCCTCGGCGACCGGTTCGCGCTGCTGCGCGGCGGCGCGCGGGACGTGCCCGAGCGCCACCGCACGCTGCACGCGGTCGTGGAGTGGAGCTGGAACCTGCTCGCGCAGGACGCCAGGGCGGCGCTGCGCACGCTGTCCGTCTTCCCCGGCGGCTTCCGTGGTGACGCGGCGGAGCAGGTGCTGGGTGCGGACGCGCTGTTGCTGCTGGAGCAGTTGGCCGGCCAGTCGCTGCTCACCGTCGCCGACACGCCGGTCGGCGTGCGGTTTCGGATGCTGGAGACCGTACGGGAGTTCAGTGCGGCCCGCCGTGCGGAGGCCGGTGAGGATGACGAGGCCGTGGGCCGGTTCCTGGCGTGGGCCCGGGACTTCGGGGTCGCCCGGCACGAAGTGCTCTTCGGCCCGGAACCCTCCGCGTCCTCTCGGCCGCGCTCGAGCGCGGAGGACCCCGTCGCGGCCCGGGAACGGATCAGGGCCGAGCAGGACAATCTCGCGCTGGCCCTGCGACACGCCCTGGCCCGTGCCGACGGCCCCACGATCGCCGCCCTGACCGCCGTCCTGGCCGCTTTGTGGTCCACCGACTCCAACTACCCGCGCCTGGCCACCCTCGCCGCGGACACCGGCCCGCCGCTTTCGCACTACTCCCCCACGCCCGAGTACGTCGAAGTCGCCCGCTCCGCCGCGGTGTTGTGCACGGCGGGCCTGTTCATGAACCACGGCCCGCGAGCCGTGCGCCAGCTCATCACCCTGCGGCGGCTTCCTGCGGCGACGCCGGACACCCTGCCGCGCGCCACGGCCGTCGTGCTCGGCGCTCTGCCCCAGATGCGGCCTCCCGACTACGACGTGCTGCACCTGCTCTGCGCCGACGCGCAGCCGCTGGTCGCCGCCATCGCCGAATGCGTGGCCACGTACGTCTGGGAGTACGAGCACGACATCGACCGCGCGCTCGCCTCGGCTCGCCGGATGATCACGGCACTGGCTCCGGTCGACAACCCCTCCCTGCGGCTCATGGGCCATTCCCGGCTGAGCGAGCTGTCCTTGCGGATGGGGCAGGGCGAGACCGCCTACGAGCACCTGCGGGCGGCGCTGAAGACGTTGCCGCGGCTGGGCGGCGAGCACGACTACATCGGCATCCGCTCGGCCCTCGTCCTGGCCTGCCTGCAGCGCGGGGAGCCCGACGAGGCCGAGTACTGGCTGCGGCAGGTGGAGGGCGAACACACCCCGCAGGAGGACACCTTCTACAGCCCCGATCTCGGCAGCCGCGCCGAGATCGCGCTCACCCGGGGGCTGACGGAGGCCGGACTCGGCCTGTGGCGCAGCGCCGTGGAGCGGATGCCCGAGGCCGGTTCCCTGCACGGCGGCGACCCTTGGCTCGACCCGTGGGCGCTGCAGGTCCAGGCGGCTGCGGTGACGGCGCACGCGCACGCCGGCCGTCTCGACCTCGTCGCCGGGCCGGTCGACCGGCTGCGCCAGCGGCTGCGGACACTACTGAGTGGGCCGCCCCGCTCGCCCACGGAGCTGCCGGTGTTCGGGTCGGTGCTGCACGCGCTGGGCATGGCGGGTCTCGCGTGCGGTGAAGCCTTCGCCGTACGGAAGATCGCGCTGGCCGAACGGCTGCGGGCGCCACGGGAGTTCCAGCCGACGATGTCGGCGGCCCGCGCCCGGCAGGCGGCCGAGGACGCCGACTGGGCGGCGTACGCCGACGCGGTGTCGATGTACGCCGCCCTGACGCGGGACGAGCTGTGGCAGGCGGCCCGCGACCTTACTTCGGATCGCGGTTGAACAACGCCGTCGACCAGCGGTAGCCGAGCGCGGCCAGGCCCACGCACCAGGCGATCGTGATCCAGCCGTTGTTGCCGATCCCGCTGCCGAGCAGCAGGCCGCGCAGGGTCTCGATGGCCGGGGTGAAGGGCTGGTACTCGACGATCGGCTGGAACCAGCCCGGCATCGCGTCGGCGGGGACGAAGGCGCTCGAGATGAGCGGGAGGATCATCAGCGGCAGCGCGTTGTTGCTGGCCGCCTCGGCGTTGGGGCTGGCCATGCCCATCCCGACCGCGATCCAGGTGAACGCCGTGGCGACCAGCACGAGCAGCCCGAACGCCGCCAGCCACTCCAGGGCCGTGGCGTCGGTGGAGCGGAATCCGATGGCCACGGCGACGGCGCCGACGAGCACCACGCTGATGATCGCCTGCAGCACGCTGCCGACGACATGCCCCACGAGCACCGAGCTGCGGTGGATCGCCATCGTGCGGAAGCGGGCGATGATGCCCTCGGTCATGTCCATGGAGACCGACACCGCGGTGCCGGCCGGAGTGGCGCCGAGGGTCATCAGCAGGATGCCCGGGACGAGGTAGGCGATGTAGTCGGAGCGGTCGGCGCCGCCGCCGCTGATGCCCGCGCTCATCACATCGCCGAAGACGTAGACGAACAGGAGCAGCAGGACGATCGGCGTCAGCAGGATGTTCAGGGTGAGGGACGGATAGCGGCGCGCGTGCAGCAGGTTGCGGCGCAACATGGTGGCCGAGTCCTGTGCGGCCAGGGAGAGCGAGCTCATCGGACGGCCTCCGTGGGGTGGTTGGGGACGGTGGAGCCGCCGGTGAGGGCGAAGAACACGTCGTCGAGGTCGGGGGTGTGCACGGTCAGCTCGTCCGCCTCGATACCGGCCGCGTCGAGCCAGTCGAGGAGGGAGCGCAGTTCGCGCTGGCTGCCGTCGCTGGGAATCCGCAGCGACAGCGCCTCGTTGTCCCGGGTGACCTCGCGCAGGGCCAGGGCAGCGCTCTGATAGGCGGCCGGGTCGGCGAAGCGCAGCCGGACATGCCCACCCGGGATGAGTCGCTTGAGCTCGTCGGCGCTGCCTTCGGCGGCGATCCTGCCGTCGTTGAGGACGGCGATGCGGTCGGCCAACTCGTCGGCTTCTTCGAGGTACTGGGTGGTGAGGAAGACGGTCACCCCGCCGGTGACCAGCTCGCGGATGATGGCCCACATGTTGTGGCGGCTGCGGGGGTCAAGGCCGGTGGTCGGCTCGTCGAGGAAGATGATCCGCGGATCGCCCACCAGCGTCATGGCCAGATCGAGGCGGCGCCGCATGCCCCCGGAGTAGCTGGCGGCGGGCTTCTTCGCGGCGTCGACGAGGTCGAAGCGCTCCAGCAACTCGGCGGCGACCCGGCGGCCTTCACGGCGATTCAGGTGGTGCAGGTCGGCCATGAGGAGCATGTTCTCCTCGCCGGTGATCAGGCCGTCGACGGCGGAGAACTGCCCGGTGACACCGATCGCGGCCCGCACGGCCTGCGGGTCGACGGCCAGGTCGTGGCCGCCGACGTGCAGGTCTCCGGCGTCGGCACCGATGAGCGTGGAGAGGATCTTGACGGTGGTGGTCTTGCCGGCGCCGTTCGGGCCGAGCAGGGAGAAGACCGTGCCGGCCGGCACCGCCAGGTCGATGCCGTCGAGGACCGTCTTGTCCCCGTAGGCCTTGCGCAGCCCCGTGGCCGCGATGGCGAGGGAGGGCGATGTCGTTGTCGTCATGCCGCAGAGGTTGCGGCAGGGCGCCTTCAGCGCGGTTTCACGACGGTTTCAGCGCCCCGGAACCCGAGGAGCCTCGAAGTGCCTCGATGTGCCGGGCGTGAGACCACCGGCGAGGGCTCGGCCCGGGACCTCCTCGATCCGTCCGCGGTCGAGCAGAGCCGTGGGCAGGTGCGGCTGCGGCAGGGTGAGGGGGAAGTCCGTGGGCAGGTGTGGCTGCGGCGGGGCTAGGGGGAAGTCGTAGTCGTACGCCGGGCTCGCCATCGCCAGCGGTCCCAGCGCCACTCGGGCGCGCGGCGCCGCCGAGTCGCCCCAGTAGGTGCCGTGATGCGCGAGGGCTTCGGCCAGGGCCTCGGCGGAGGCGTCGTGGTCGCGGGTGAGCAGGCGGTGGAAGAGGGCGGCGGGTGGTCGGACGTCACCACCTCCCGGCCTCCGTGGAAGAACATCCTCGGGCTCTGGAAGGGGCTTGAGGGCACCGACATGCTGCGTCTGAACAAGGCGTATCTGGGGGCCGGCAAGCAGTACGGGGACACCACGTCCCGGCAGACCATCGCGGCGCACGAGCTCGGCCACGCCCTGGGTTCTGCCACAAGAACCCCTCGCCCTACGGCTCGTTGATGGCTCCACACCTCTACGACATGTCCTCCAACGCGGAGCCGACGTCACGGGACCGGCGGAACTACCACGCGCTGTGGGGATGAAAGGCAGAACAATGAGCGAGGTTCGCCGCCGTCCGGCGGTCGCCGCGGCGGCGCTGACGGTGCTGGGATGTGCGGCCTGGAGCGTGTACAGCCTCACCGGTCCCGGCAGGAGCAACGGCCCCACGGAGGCGGTCACGCTCTACGATCCTCAGGACGCCCGGCAGGTGGCGGGGACCGCCGACCACGTGTTCGTCGGCACGGTGGTGGGCCGGACCGGTGAGCGTGACATCTACGGCATCGTCTCCGACATGTACGCCGTCCGCGTCGGTCAGGTCTTCAAGGGAAGCGTGCGCGACACGACCACGGTCAGTCATTACCAGGGGGAAGAGCTGCTGGACGACGGATCCTCCTACGTTTTCGCGACCGGGCGCGTACCGGACAGCCAGAGCCACGCCGTACTCCTGGAGACCACCCCGCCCCCCATCGGCATCCTCGACGCCCCGGCCCAGACGATCTCCGCGGCCGCCGCTTCCGGTGGCCGGACGATCAGCGAGTACTGGACGTGGGCCGTGGAACACGAGATCGACGTCTCCCCCAGGCAGGACCGGTGAGCGGCAGGCGGGAGCGGTGAGCGGCCGCATGCCGCCGGCCGACGCCACCCTTCGGCTCCGGAGCCCGGCAGTTGTCAGGGAGTGTCGCCGGACCAGTCCCAGCGGCGCCGGCCGCCCGACCGGGGGCCGGCGGGGCGTGGGTCGTACAGCGCCCGCCCGCCGGCGCCGAAGTGCCCGAGCTCCGTGGGCAGGGCGACGCCGGTCTCCTTCTCGCCCTTGGTCCAGCCGGTGATGTCGAGCAACAGGCCGTCCAGCGGCCCGCCGACCAGCTCGGCGTAGTCCCGCCCCGGCTGGGGTCCCTGCCGGGGATCATCGTGGTCCTGGCCGTAGACCCGGCCGCGCAGCAACTCCTCGTCCCTGTCCATGCGTCCACCCTCCCAGCCGCCACTGACAATCCCCGGAGCGGCGGCCGGCTCTCCCGCTGCTCGGCCGGTGACCATGACCGGCCGGGTCGGCGCCGCGCGAGGCCGTCACCCCCGAACCGGCAGCGGCAACGGCAGCTCCGGATGATGCCGCAGTGCCTCCAGTACGGCGCGCACCGCCGCGCGAGGCGGGGAGCCGCGGCGGATCGCCGCCGTGATGGTGCGGGTCACCGGAGTGGCGAGTTCCCGGGTGGCGACGCGGTAGCGGCGGTCGACCGCAAGGCCGGGCAGCAGCGCGATCGACAGTCCGGCCTCGACGTGCTGGAGGGTCATCATGTAGTTGCTGAAGCGGCACACCACCCGTGGCTCGAAGCTCGCCTGGCGGCACAGGCGCAGCGCGAGATTGGCCATGTAGGACTGCGGGATGTCGAACGCCCAGGGCTCGTCCGCGTAGGCCGCGAGGTCCACGGCGCCGCGACCGGCGGCGGGGTGCTCGGGCGGGACCACCAGCAGGACCGGGTCCGTGGCCAGTGGCACGAGGTCGATGTCCGGTCCCAGCGGCAGCTCGTCGAAGTCCGTGGTCGTGATGATGATGTCCGCGTCGCCGCCGCGCAGCGCGGGCATGCTCGCGTGCGGCTCCAGCTCGAGGAGTTCGACGTCCAGGTGCGGGTGCTCGCGCGCCAGGCGGCTCACCGCCGGTACGGCCATGGTGTGGATCGCGCTCTGGAAGGCCCCGAGGCGCACCAGGCCGGCCGGTTCTTCGCCGAACCCGCGCAGCTCCGCCTCCACGCTGGCCATGTGGTCGAGGATCGCCCGTGCCCGCCGGGCGAGGATCAGCCCGGCCGGGGTCAGCCGCACCCGGCGGCCCGTGCGTTCGATCAGCTGGGTGCGCGTCTCGGTCTCGAGCACGGCGAGCTGCTGCGACACGCTGGACGGGCTCAGGTTGGCGGCCTGGGCGACCGCCCGGACGGTGCCCAGCGTGTCGAGCTGGCTGAGCAGTCGCAGCCTCCAGGGGTTCATCACACCCCTCATTGTTGTGCGGTTCTACCGAACAGGAAAGCCGGAATCGTGAGATGGACGTGTCGCTCGGCGGCCCCCTACCGTCGGCGGCATGACCGCTTCGACCACCGCCCCCGCGTCCACCGACACCTTCTGGGCCGATGCCGAGAGGCATCTCGTGCGCTACGGCGGCGAGTTCACCCACGAGATCATCGAGCGCGCCGCCGGAAGCTTCGTGTTCACCGCGGACGGCCGGAAGATCCTCGACTTCACCTCCGGCCAGATGAGCGCGATCCTGGGCCACTCGCACCCGGAGATCGTCGCGACCGTGCAGCGGCAGGTCGCGTCTCTCGACCACCTCTTCAGCGGCATGCTCAGCCGCCCGGTGGTCGACCTCGCCCGGCGTCTTGCCGGTACGCTGCCCGCGCCGCTGGAGAAGGCACTGCTCCTGACGACCGGCGCCGAGTCCAACGAGGCCGCGATCCGGATGGCCAAGCTCGTCACCGGCAAGCACGAGATCGTCTCGTTCGCGCGGTCCTGGCACGGCATGACGCAGGCCGCCGCGTCCGCCACCTACAGCGCGGGGCGCAAGGGGTACGGGCCGGGCGCGCCCGGCAACTTCGCCATCCCCGTGCCGAACGCCTACCGGCCCGACTTCACCACGGACGACGGCTCGCTGGACTGGCGCCGCCAGCTGGACTTCGCCTTCGACCTGATCGACGCCCAGTCGACCGGCAGCCTGGCCGCGTGCCTGGTCGAGCCGATTCTCAGCTCCGGCGGAATCATCGAGCCGCCGGCCGGGTATTTCGCGGCTCTGCGGGCCAAGTGCCGCGAGCGCGGCATGCTGTTGATCCTTGACGAGGCGCAGACCGGTCTGTGCCGGACCGGGACCTGGTACGCCTTCGAGCGCGACGGCGTCGTGCCCGACATCCTCACGCTGTCCAAGACGCTGGGGGCGGGCCTGCCGCTGGCGGCCGTGGTGACCAGCGCGGAGATCGAGCAGGAGGCGTACGAGCGCGGGTATCTGTTCTTCACCACGCACGTCGCCGACCCGCTGGTGGCGGCGGTCGGCAACACCGTCCTCGACGTCCTGATCCGCGACAGGCTCGAGGAGCGTGCGCGGTCGCTGGGCGCGTTCCTCCACCAGGGGCTTGCGGACATCGCCACGCGGCACGAGGTCGTCGGCGACATCCGCGGCCGGGGTCTGCTGGCCGGGCTCGAACTCGTCGTCGACCGCGAGACGAAGCAGCATTCGAACGAGCTGGGCGCACGGGTCACCCGGCGCTGCCTGGAACTCGGCCTGCACATGAACATCGTCCAACTCGCTGGTATGGGCGGCGTCTTGCGCATGGCGCCCCCGCTGACGGCCACCGAGGACGAGCTCTCCCTCGGCCTCGCGATGCTGGACCAGGCGATCGGCGAGGCCTGCGCAGCGCTCTGAGACCTCGGCTCACCGCAGATCGTGGCGATCGTCGCGTAGCCGTTTGCCAGAACCTGAACCAGGGTGTTCGGCTCAGGACGACTGTGATCAGACCTGACCACGTCTGTCGAAGTCCCGTAGACGAAAGAGAGCAGCTGGCCTGAGGCTCACCCGTTGTGCCCGGCAGGGAACATACTGGGCACGAGCGGGAGGGGCGCCCGGATTCGCGTGTCCCACGATCTTGAGGGTGAGTGGGCGTGCTTGGACTACCGCGTGAAGAGCGCCTGGCTCTGGCCTTCGTCGATCTCGCCGACACACTGGTGCAGGACTTCGACGTCATCAGTTTTCTGCACACGCTGACCGAGCACTGTGTGGACCTGCTGGACGTGGCGGCGGCCGGGGTGATGCTGGCCACCCCCGCAGGCCGGCTGGTGGACGCGGCCGCCTCTGATGAGCGCACCCGTCAGCTGGAGCTGGCCGGCATCGAGTGGGACGAGGGCCCGTGCCGGGACTGCTTCCACTCCAGTCTGCTGGTACCGGACATGGCGCTGGCCACCGCATCGGCCCAGATCCGGTGGCCGCAGTTCACCCCTCGGGCGCTCGAGCTGGGTTTCACCTCGGTGGTGTCGGCCCCACTGCGGCTGCACGATCAGGTGATCGGCGCTCTGGGACTGTTCCGGGATCAACCGGGCCCCTTGGACGCCGCCCAGCTGAGGCTGGGGCAGGCCCTGGCGGACACTGCCACCATCGGGGTCCTGCAACAGCGCGCGGTGAGCGAACAGATGACCGTCGCGGCGCAGTTGCAGGCAGCGGTGACTTCCCGGATCGTCATCGAGCAGGCCAAGGGCTTCCTGGCCCACCGACGCGGCACCAGTGTCGAGGAGGCGTTCACGGTGATGCGCCACTACGCCCGCGATCACCGTATGCGGCTGACCGACCTGGCCCGGCAGGTCCTGGAAGAATCCGCAGACCCCTCCCTGCTGGACCGCGGACGGTGAGACGGCGGCGCGACCAAGAGCCGAGTCCCTGGCGCCAGTTCGTACCCGGGAGGGGGTGAGGCCGGTGCCCGAGCGGGCGATGGCCTCCTATCTGCGCACCCTGCGCACCCACCCGGGCCCCGGGCCGGCCCCCCTGCCGCTCGAAGCATGCGCCCGGTCACTGGGACTGGACGGCCTGGCCCTGCTGCTGGCCCCCGGCGGCAACAACCCCGAGCTGGTGCAGTCCTTCGGCGAGCGCACCACCGCCCTGGAGGATCTGCAGCTGACCCAGGGGCAGGGCCCCAGCCTGGACGCCGCCCGGCACGGGATGGTCCTCCTGCTGCCCGACCTGGCGGACACCAGCGCCTTCGCCCCCACCCGCTGGCCCGGGCTGCCCGGCGGCGTCGGGGATTTGGGGGTACGCGCGATGTTCACGTTCCCACTGCGTATCGGGGTGATCGCGATGGGCGCGCTCACCGGCCATCGCACCCGGCCCGGACCACTCAGTCACGACCAGCTCGCCGAAGCCTTCGGCCTCGCCGACACCCTCACCCAGATCGTCATCGGCCGGGCCGCCCGGCCGCCCGAGCCCAGCTGCCTGCTGGTGGACGAACCCGGCTGGGAATTCGCCGAGGTCCACCAGGCCACTGGCCTCCTCTCCGCCCAACTCGGCATCACCTGCGCCCAAGCCCTGAGGCAGCTGCGCGGTCACGCCTACAGCCATGACCGCCCGCTGCTGGCCACCGCCCGCGACGTACTGGCGTACCAGCTCCGCCTGGACGACCCCGACAAACGGTGGCCCTAGCCTGCCCACGGCCGTATCGCCCGCCGCACAGCACAGGTCATGCCACGTCCGCAGCCGTTCGGCACAAGAGCACGCAAGTCTCTCCGCCGGGCCTAGAATCCCCCGTGTCGACCGGGTCCCCGTCGGCGCCAAGTCCCCACGGACATCGCGCCATCGGGAAGGGTCTTCATGATCCCCGTCCAGCCCACCGCATGTGTCCAGGAAGTCCGTACGCACGGCAGCTGCAGCCTCGTGATCGTGTGCGGGGAGATCGATCTGCTCACCGCGCCCGGCCTGGTCTGCCACCTCGACTGGCTGACCTACACCGGCCGCCCCGACCTGCTGATCGACCTGCGCCCGGTGTCGTTCATGGACACCAGCGGCATCAAGGCGCTGGCACGCGCACGTGACCGGGCCACCGGCCGATGCGGCAAGATCCGTCTGGTCTGCACGCGGCCTGCGACCCTGCGCCTGCTGCACCACCCGGTGATGCGGTTGGGGCTGGAGACGCTGGAGGCCCTGCCCTCTCCCGAACCACCCCACGTCGCAGCATGAGGTCCGAGGGGTGGGAAATGCCGTGTCGCCGAGACCGAGCCGCTGCCTCCGCCGGCCCCGCGACGGCGGAGGGAGGTCCAGCCGTACGGGGTCTGTGCACCACCTGCCCACCACCTGCCCTCTCGGTGTCTCAGCGCCCCAAACTGCCCGCCTTGACGGAACGTTGGGCGAACACGTCCTCGCGTCGGTCTTCCATCTGCCGCAAGGCGTCCTTGCGGTCCCGCTTGGAGAGCCGGTCCAGATACGTGTGGCCGACGAGGTGATCGCTCTCGTGCTGCAGGCAGCGGGCGAAGTAGCCCGTCCCCTCGATGGCGAGAGGGTGGCCGTCCTTGTCGAGCCCGCGGACGACGGCCCGATCGGGGCGGGCCACGGCCATGGTGGCACCGGGCACGGACAGGCAGCCCTCGGGTTCGTCGACGAGGCGGCGGCTTCCCGGGTCGGGCAGGTCCAGGACGGGGTTGATGATGTGGCCGACGTGCCGGATCCCGTCGTCGTCCGGGCAGTCGTAGACGAACAGCCGCAGGTCGACGCCCACCTGGTTGGCGGCGAGGCCCGCACCGTCGGCCACGTACATCGTCAGGAACATGTCGTCGATGAGCGCCGACAGTTCCGCGGTTCCGAACCCGGTCACCTCGCGGCACGGGCGGCTCAGGACCTCCTCCCCCACCACCGTGACCCGGCGCACCGACCCCCGCTCCGCCTCCGGCGCCTGCGCGGGATACATGTCGACGGGCCGGCCCTGCACCCGGACTCGCCGGTCTGCGGGACGGGACCGGTCGTGACGAACAGCCATCGCGCTCTCCCCTTCTGCGTCGGGCAAGACCCCCTTGCCAAGGACTTTGCAAAGTAGCAGACTTTGCAAAGTGACTGAAGATGACCTCGACTCCTCCCCCGGCCCGACCGGGGACCGCGCCGACAGCGGCGATGCACTGCGCGAGCACGAGGTCCGTACGGCCCTGATGGACCTGCTGGCCGAAGTCGGCACCGTCACGGCGACCGAAGCCGCCGCCCGGCTGGGACACAGCTCGGGGCTCTGCTCGTTCCACCTCCGCCAGCTCGCCCGCCACGGGCACATCGAGGAAGCCCCTCACCACGGGGGACGCGCGCGCCCCTGGCGCCTGAAGCAGCACCGCCCCGCCGGCGCACCCGCCGAGGAGCAGTTCGGCGACTTGGCGCGCGGCCTCGAGGACGAGAGCTGGCGGCGATGGCTCGCCCAGCGCGACCAGGCACCGGGCGAGTGGCGCCGCGACGAGGCCTTCAGCGCCATCGCCTACCTGACGCCCGCGGAGATGAGCCGGGTCGCGGACACGGTCCGCCGGGCACTCGCCCCCTACCAGGACCGGGAACAGCGTCCCCTGGCCCGGCCGGACGGCGCCCGCCCGGTGGCCCTCATCACCCGGCTGTTCCCCTTGCTGGCGCAGCCCGATTCGGCTGCGGACGGGGGAGACACTCCCCCGGCAGGTACCTAGTTGGTACCTTGGAGATATGCCGTCTCTGAACGTGACTTTCACCGACGAGGAGCTCAAGGGTGTCCGCGCGGCCGCGGCGGCCGAGGGCAAGAGCCTCAAGCAGTACCTGCACGACCTCGGAGTCCGTGAGATGGAGCGCCAGAAGTTCGTCGCCGGCGCCTCCACCTGGGCCGACAGGCTGCGGGCGGAGTTCGACGCGGCCAACCCCGAGGAGATTCCACCCTCCGCACGTCACGAGGGGTCCGCGGCCGCCTGATGGTTCTGTTCGTAGACGTCTCATGGCTCTTGGACATCCAGGAGTTCGCCGTGGCCCCCGAGGACATGTCCGTGTCGGACTACTCCGCGCTGGTCGCCGCTGTCGCCCGGCACAGGACGAAGCTGCCGACCCTGGAATCCTCCGACCCGGACGCCGCCTGGCGCGCGGCCGCCCTGCTGCACACCATCGTGCGCCTGGAGCCCCTGCCCTACCGCAACAGCCTGTACGCGGCGTTCGTGGCCGCCCAGTACATGGACCAGTCCGGCGAGGGCATCGATCCGCCCTACGGAGCGCTGTCCGATCTCGTGCGAAAGATAAGCGAGAGCCGCATCAGCGTCTACGCGGTCGCCGACCAGATCAGGTCCTGGAAGGTCTGACCCCCTTCTCGGCGGGCACCCCCTCCCGACCCGACGGCTCGGCCCGGCAGCCGAGAAGGAAAGTCGAAAGAGAAATCTGCCGACGATGTCGAGAAACCGTGGCCGGCTCCGTCCCCGTAGTGAACGCGGCCACAATGGGTCGCACCAGTACCGAGGAGAATCACCATGGCCAAGTACTTGCTGCTCAAGCACTACCGTGGCGCCCCGGCGGCGGTCAACGACGTGCCGATGGACCAGTGGACGCCCGAGGAGATCTCGGCGCACGTGCAGTACATGAACGACTTCGCGAACCGGCTCGAGCAGAGCGGTGAGTTCGTCGACAGCCAGGCACTGGCCTTCGAGGGGACGTTCGTCCGGTACGACGGCGAAGGGCGCCCGCCGGTCACCGACGGCCCGTTCGCCGAGACCAAGGACGTCATCGCCGGCTGGATGGTGATCGACGTCGACAGCTACGAGCGTGCCGTCGAGCTGGCCGGGGAGCTGTCGGCCGCCCCGGGGGCAGGCGGAAAGCCCATCCACGAGTGGCTCGAGCTGCGTCCGTTCCTGTCCGCGGCGCACACCATCACGGAGTGACCTCTGCGATGGACGAGGCCCTGCTCAGGAGCCTCACGCCGAGCGTGCTCGGGGTCCTCGTCCGCCGCGGAGCAGACTTCGCGGCGGCCGAGGACGCCGTGCAGGACGCGCTGGTCGAGGCCATCCGCGTCTGGCCCGCCGACCCGCCGCGGGATCCGAAGGGCTGGATGGTCACCGTCGCCTGGCGCCGGTTCCTCGATGCCGCCCGTGCGGACACCGCTCGCCGTCGGCGTGAGGATCTCGTCGACGAGGAGCCGGCGCCCGGGCCCGCGCCGACGGTGGACGACACGCTCCAGCTGTACTTCCTGTGCGCCCACCCGTCCCTGACGCCATCGTCCGCGGTCGCGCTCACGCTGCGCGCGGTCGGCGGTCTCACCACCCGGCAGATCGCCCAGGCCTACCTGGTGCCCGAGGCGACCATGGCGCAGCGCATCAGCCGGGCCAAGCGCACCGTCTCCGGCGTGCGGTTCGACAGGACCGGCGACGTCGCCACCGTGCTGCGCGTCCTCTACCTGGTCTTCAACGAGGGCTACTCCGGGGACGTCGACCTCGCCGCCGAGGCCATCCGGCTCACCCGGCAGCTCTCGGCCGCGATCGACCATCCCGAAGTGGCGGGGCTGCTCGCCCTCATGCTGCTCCACCACGCCCGGCGCGCCGCCCGCATCGCCTCCGACGGCGGCCTGGTGCCGCTGGCCGAGCAGGACCGCGGCCGGTGGGACACCCGGTCGATCGCCGAGGGCATCGGAATCCTGCAGTCGGCCCTGGCCCGCGACCGCCTCGGCGAGTTCCAGGCCCAGGCCGCCATCGCGGCACTGCACTGTGATGCGCCCACCGCCGAGGAGACCGACTGGGTGCAGATCGTCGAGTGGTACGACGAGCTCGCGCGCCTGACCGACAGCCCGGTCGTCCGGCTCAACCGCGCGGTGGCCGTGGGCGAGGCGGACGGACCGCGCGCCGGGCTGTCGGCGCTCGCGAAGCTGGACGACTCCCTGCCCCGCCACACCGCGGTGGCGGCGTACCTCCACGAGCGCGACGGCGACCTGGCGACGGCGGCGCGGCTGTACGCCGAGGCGGCCCAGAAGGCCCCCAACCTCGCCGAACGCGACCACCTGACCCGCCGGGCCGCCCGGCTCAACGCCCGCAGGGGGCGCTGACGGATCGCTCTCGAAGTGTTCCCGCGGACGTGGCACGATCCGGGGCCTGCGGCCCCCTAGCAGGTCGCCCGCGCCCCGCGGTCACTGCACCGAACGCAGGGGCGGGTGCTGCGTCGTGACCCCTGGGGGCTGGAGCAGGGGCGCTGGTTCGGGGCCGGGGTCCTCGGTGTCCACGACGCCGGCGGCCGCGTGGTCGAAGCCGGCCGGCCATCGCGTGCGCTCGCTGGCCAGCGCCCCGGTCAGACGCGCCTGGAGCAGGTCGGCCGTGCTCAGATCGGAGCCCCGCAGGTCGGCCAAGCGCAGGTCGGCACGGCGGAACACGGCGCCGCCCGCATCGGCCTTGCGCAGACTCGCCTCACGCAGGTCGGCCTCGGTGAAGTCCGCGTCACGCATGTCCGTTTCGGTCAACTGTGCGCCTCGCAGGTCGGCCAGTACGCAGCGTGCCCGGCGCAGGATCGCCGTCGTGAGGTCGGCGTGCCGTAGGTTGACCGCGACGAGGGACGCCTGCGTCAGGTTGGCGTGGTAGAGACCCGCCGCCTCCATGCAGGCGCGGTCGAGGTTGACCTCGTGCAGCCACAGCCCGTCGCAGTCGGCCCGGCGCAGATCCGTGACACTGAGGTTGACCCAGGACTGCTCCCGGGGCTGCTGCAACAACACCCCGAGCCCGGTCAGCGCCACCTGGGCGTCGGCGGCACGGACCTCCAGCGGTACGACGTCGTTGATGGGCACGTCCCTTGCCGGAGACTCCGGCCCGGCAGGTGGCCAGGGCAGATGTGTCCGCAGGTAGGCGGCCTGGATGGAGACGACGGCCTCGCGGTCGCGGGCGGAGTACTCCGCGATCCGCCACAGGGCGTGGAGCCCGCCGATCCGTGTCTGCAGCTTGTCGCTGCCGAGTTGATCGACGGCCGTGCTGAACCGGTCGGTGACATGGCCCTCCTGGGCGGCACGCAACCCGTCCTGGCTGACGCGCAGTTGCCTCCAGGTGGCGTACGCGCCGAACAGCACGACCATGCCGCCCACGGCCTGAAGCAGTGTCGTACGGACGTCGTTCACCGCTTTGAGCCGATCCTGCGCAGCGACGCTCGCCCCGGCGAGATCGTGGTCGACCACCACACCCGGCAGGAAGACGAGCAGCCAGCCCAGAACGGCCGGCCCCGCTGTCGCGGCCAGCAGAGCCGCCATCGCGCGCTGCCGTGCCGGCCGGACACGCCGACGCCTGCCACCGCGCTCCGGCTCCCCCATCTCCATGGGCATGGGACCCTATGCGCCGCTCAAAGAACGATCAAGACGGAGTCAGCCGTCGCCTTCCTGGCGCGTGAACACACTGCTCGCGAGCGAGGACAGCAGGTGGGCGGTGTCGTCGTACACCTTTGCCGCTCCGGCTCGGGTGAGGTCCTCGCCGGGGATGCCGCCGCTGAGGACGGCCAGCGGTGTGACGCCCGCGCGCCGTGCGGATTTCATGTCCCAGACCGAGTCGCCGACGAGCACGCTGTCGCGCGCGTTCGCACCGACCAGGTCGAGGGCGTGGGCGACGGGTTCCGGAGCGGGTTTGCCCTCGTCGACGTCGTCGGCGCTGGCCGTCGCGGCGATGACGTCGTCCGCGTCGACGGCGGCGCGCAGCGCGCCGAGTTCGGCGCCGCCCGCGGAGGTGACAAGGACGACGGTCCACCCCTCCCCCGCCAGGGCACGCAGCAGGCGTCCGGCGTCGTCGAAGGCTTCCAGCCGGTCGAAGTGCGTGCCGTAGAGCGTCTTGTGCGCGGCGCTGATGGCCGCGTCCTGGTCCGTGTCGCGGTCTTCACCGAGGACGTGCCCGATCAGGTCGGTGCCGCCCAGGCCGATGGCATGGTGCACGGCACGCATCGGCACCTGGTGGCCGGCCTGCCGAAACGCCTCCCACCAGGCCGTGACATGCAGGTAGTTGGTGTCGACGAGCGTTCCGTCGACGTCGAACAGGGCGGCACGTGTCACGAGGGCTCCGTTCATGGCCTTCATGGCCTTGCGGGGGGCTTTCACCGTACGCAATGGCCCTACGAGCAGCACGTTTGGCTGGCCGATTCGTGCGCGCAAGCGGGTGAGCCCGCGGTCGATGAGGGCAGGGCGCCGTTTCGCTGGCCGGGCGGCGCAGCGGCGTGAAAGCGACGGTCTGGCATTCCGCTTCGCGGGTACTCGGCGCCTCGCTTTCCCGCTCGTCCTTCCCGTTTTCGCCGCTGGATACCGAGGAGACCCGGATGACGTTCCTTTCCCGAGAGCAGCAACGCGCCGTGCAGGCGCCGCAGTTGGGGAGCCGGTCCGTGCCGGTGTGCGCTCCGGCGCCCGCCGTTCGCAGGAGTGCGCACCGGTGAGGGGGCGGTCCCTGCTCTCCGGGGCGCTGGTCGGCGTCGGGATTGCGGCGTTCATCGACGAGATGGTGTTCCACCAGCTGCTGCACTGGCACCACTTCTACGACAAGGCGTCGAGCGAGGCCGGTCTGGTCTCCGACGGGATCTTCCACGCCTTCGGCTGGCTGGCGATGGTGGCGGGCCTGTTCCTGTACGCGGACCTGTGGCGCCGGGGCGCCCGGCACCTCACCGCCTGGTGGTCGGGCCTGTGTCTGGGGCTCGGCGGCTTCCAGCTGTACGACGGCACCTTCCAGCACAAGGCGCTGGAGCTGCACCAGATCCGCTACGGCGTGGATCTGGCGCCGTACGACTGGACCTGGAACGTGATCGCCGTGCTGTTCCTGCTCGCCGGCGTGCTGCTGCTGGTCCGGGCCCGCCGATGACGGCCGTGGTGCTGGTCGTGGCCGTGAGCTGTCTGGGCTATGTGGCGACGGCCCGGCAGCTGCGCCGGCGCGGCGACCGCTGGCCACCCCCGCGTGACGCGGCATTCTGCGCGGGCGGCGCGGTGCTCATCGTCTCGCTCGCCGCCCCGTGGGAGGACTGGCCGCCGTTCACCGGGCACATGGCCACCCATCTGGGCATCGGGATGATCGCGCCGCTGCTGTTCGTACTGGGCCGACCCGTGACGCTGGCGCTGCGCGCGCTGCCGGTGGGGCCGCGGCGACGGCTTCTCTCCTGCGTACGGTCCCGGCCGGCGGCTCTGCTCGTGTGGCCGCCGCCGGCCGCGCTGCTGCACGTCGCGGGGCTGTGGGCGGTGTACCGCACGCCTCTCCTGGCCGCCGGGCACCACCGGCCCTGGCTGCACGCACTCGTCAGCGTGCATCTGCTGGTCTCGGGCGTGCTGTTCGCCTTCGCGGTCCTGGCCCTGGACCCGCTGCGTCACCGTGCCGGGTACGCGCTGCGGGGCGGAGCCCTGCTGGCCGCGTCGGCGGCGCACGGCATCCTGGCCAAGTCGCTGTACGCCACGGGCCCGCCCGGCACCTCCTATGCCACGGCCGACCTGCACCTCGCGTCGTACGTCATGTACTACGGCGGGGACGTGGTCGGCATCGCCCTGGCCGTGCTGCTCGGGCACCAGTGGTACGCGGCCGGGGGCCGGGCCCTGGCCCGGGGCCGACGCACCCTCGGCCCGGAAGCGGACGGGCGAGCGGGGCGGTCGCGGGGCGGGAGGACTCTCGGGGCCCCGCACGATCGCGCCCAGGCCTCTCCCTGACCACTGCCGTGACGCGGCCGCGTAGTGAAGACCGCGCGGGGTACCCGGCGTTCACCCGTCCCCGGAATCCGGAGGTCCCATGCTGTCCGAGACCGTCACCGTGCCCAATGGCGAGGGGGCTCTCCTCGGTGAACTGACCGTGCCGGACACGGCGTTCGGCGTCGCGATCCTCGCCCATGGCAGCGACAACTCCCGCCACAGCCCCCGCGACCGGGCCGTGGCCGACACCCTGAACGACGCCGCACTCGGAACCCTGCTCATCGACCTGCTCACCGCCGACGAAGAGGCCGCCGACTGGGCAACCGGGCGGCACCGCTGCGACATCGATCTGCTGACCCGCCGGTTGATCGCGTCCGTGGACTGGCTCGCCGCCCGCACCGCCGATCTGCCGCTCGGCCTGTTCGGCGCGAGCACGGGAGCGGCGGCGGCGCTCGGTGCCGCGGCCGCCCGGCCCGGCCTGGTGGACACGGTGGTCTGCCCCGGCGGCCGCCCCGACCTGGCCGATGACGAGGTGCTCAGCCAGGTGTGCGCGCCGGTGCTGCTGCTCGCGGGCGGGCGCGACAGGGAGACGCTGCGGCTCAACCGGGCAACGGCCAACCAGCTGCGCACCCTCAGCCGACTGCGCGTGATCCCTGATGCCGCGCATCTGTTCGAGGAGCCCGAGGCCTTGGACGAGGTCGCCGCCGTGGCGGTCCGGTGGTTCGCCGGCATGGGACTGGCACACGCCTGAGCGTCCTGGGTCGGCGCACCCGCACAGCGAAGGAGGGCCCGCGCACCCGTGCGCATCCATGACCGCAGGTTCGCAGCCGCAGGCACGCCGTGCGGGCCGTGACCGCACATCGCGCGTGGGTCAGGCGCCGGGCGGCGTCCCCGCACCGGCCGTCGGGGCACCTCCCATGCCTGACGCGGCATCAAGAAGCACCCGTGCAGGGACACTTCTGTGCGCATGACCCAGCGGCTCCCGACCCGGCCCCTCACCTCACACCCCACCCCCCGGCACCAGCCACCCCACCCCGTCACCATGTGACCGGCATCACAGTGCGCCATCCCACATCCTCAGGTCATCATATGACCCGATCGCCGCACGGATTCAGAGCCGGACCGCACCCCGGGCCGCACCCCGGACGGCACGGCACAGCGAGACGAGGATGGGCATGAACGACCAGGACAGGCCGACACGGCCGCGCGTAGGCGTGGTGGGGCTGGGGGCCATGGGGCTCGGCATGGCGCGCAGTCTGCGGAACGCGGGCTTCGATGTGGGGGTCCACGATCTGCGCCCCGATGTGGCCTCGGCCTTCGCCGAGGAGGGCGGCAGCGCCTTCGCCTCCGCCGGTGAACTGGCGGCCTCGGTCGAGGTCCTGGTCGGCGTCGTGGTCAACGCGGCGCAGGTCGAGTCGGTGCTGTTCGGGCCCGGCGGCGCGGCCGAGCGGCTGCATCCGGGCTCCGTCTACGTCATGTGCTCCACGGCCGACCCCACCTGGTCCGCCGAGCTCGAACGGCGCCTGGCCGAGCGGGGCGTGCTCTACCTGGACGCCCCCATCTCCGGGGGCGCCGCACGCGCGGCCGGCGGCGAGCTCACCATGATGACCTCGGGCGCCCCCACCGCGTACGCCATCGCCGATCCGGTGCTCGAAGCCATGAGCAGCACGGTCTACCGCCTGGGCGACGAGGCCGGGATCGGCTCCAAGGTCAAGGTCGTCAATCAGCTGCTCGCGGGGGTGCACATCGCCGCGGCGGCCGAGGCGATGGCCCTTGGCATCAAGGCGGGCGTACCCGCCGATGCGCTCTACGAAGTGATCACGCACAGCGCCGGCAACTCGTGGATGTTCGAGAACCGCATGGCGCACGTACTGGCCGGGGACTACACGCCGCTGTCCGCGGTCGACATCTTCGTCAAGGACCTGGGTCTAGTGCTGGACGCGGCCCGGCCGGAGAAGTTCCCCCTCCCGCTGGCGGCCACCGCCCACCAGATGTTCCTCCAGGCGTCGGCGTCCGGTCTGGGCGGCGAGGACGACAGCGCGGTGATCAAGATCTTCCCGGGGATCGAACTGCCCCACCAGACAGAGCAGTCGGAGGGCTGAGATGGGAATCCGACTCGGTTGCATCGCCGATGACTTCACCGGCGCCACGGACCTTGCCAACAATCTGGTGCGCGCGGGCATGCGCGTCATCCAGCTGATCGACGTACCGCGGACCGGCGTTGAGGGTCCGCTCGACGCGGATGCCGTCGTCATCGCCCTCAAGTCGCGCACCACCCCGGCCTCCGAGGCCGTCGAAGCCTCACTGCGGGCGCTCGAGTGGCTGCGTTCGGCGGGCGCGGAGCAGATCTACTTCAAGTACTGCTCGACCTTCGACTCGACGCGGGCCGGCAACATCGGCCCCGTCACCGAGGCCCTGATGGACGCGCTGGGAACCGATTTCACGGTCGCGACCCCGGCGTTCCCCGACAACGGGCGCACCGTGTTCAAGGGGCACCTCTTCGTCGGCGACGTCCTGCTCAGCGAGAGCGGCATGCGCCATCACCCGCTGACGCCGATGACCGACTCCAACCTGGTCTCGGTGCTCGGCGCGCAGACCGCGCGCCCGGTCGGTCTCATCGACCACACCGTGGTCGCCGCCGGTGCCCAGGCCATCAAGGAGCGCGTCGACGCGCTGCGCGAGGAAGGCATCGGCGCCGCGATCGTCGACGCCGTCTCCAACGACGACCTCGTACGCCTTGGCACGGCGGTCAAGGGGCTTCCGCTGGTGACCGCAGGGTCGGGTCTGGCCATCGGTCTGCCCGCCAACTGGGGCTTCGAGCCCTCTGCTGCCGCGGCCCGGCTGCCCCCGCCCGCGGGTCATCGGGCCGTCGTCTCCGGGTCGGTGTCCACGGCCACCAACGGTCAGGTCCAGGCGTTCCTGCGCAGCGGCAGGCCCGCGTTCAGCGTGGACCCGCTGCGGATCGCGGACGGTCAGGACGTGGCCGGGCAGGCGCTGGCCTTCGCCGCCGCGCACCTGGCCGAGGGTCCGGTGCTCGTCTACTCCACCGAGTCGCCGGACGCGGTCAAGGACGTCCAGGGCCGTCTCGGTGTCGCCGAGGCCGGTGAGCTCGTCGAGCAGACCCTGGCCCGCGTCGCCCACGGGCTCGTGGAGGCGGGTGTACGTCAGCTCGTCGTCGCCGGTGGCGAGACCTCCGGCGCGGTCGTCCAGGCGCTGGGCCTGACGGGCCTGCGCATCGGGCCGCAGATCGACCCCGGTGTGCCCTGGTGCGCGGCGGCCCTGCCCGGCGGGGACACGCTCCACATCACGCTGAAGTCCGGCAACTTCGGCGGACCCGACTTCTTCACCGCCGCCTTCGGGCACCTCGACGGGGAGTCCGCATGAGCCCGCTCCCCGGTCCGGCCGCACATGACGCGGACGACGTGGCCGCCGCGCGCGCCGAGATCGTCCGGGTGGGCACCAGCCTCTTCGCCCGCGGCTACGTCCACGCCAGCGCCGGGAACATCAGTGCCCGCGTCGGCGACTCCCACCTCATCACGCCCACCGATGCAGCCCTGGGCTTCCTGGACCCCGAGCGCCTGGCCCTGGTCGATGCCGGGGGCGAGCAGATCGCGGGTGATCGCGCCAGCAAGACCCTCACCCTGCACCGGCGTATCTGTGCCGCCGACCCCACGGCACGGTTCGTCGTCCACACCCACTCCACGCACCTGGTCGCGCTCACCCTGGCCGGCGTGTGGAGGCAGGACGACGTGCTGCCGCCCCTGACTCCGTACTACGTCATGAAGGTCGGACACGTCCCGCTCATCCCCTACCACCGGCCCGGCGATCCCCTCGTGGCCGACCTGGTGACCGGCCGTATCGCTGATCGTGCCGCGGGACGCACACCGATCAGGGCCGTACTGCTCGACCGTCTGGGCCCAGTCGTCTGGGGCCCGGACGCCGCATCCGCTCTCGCCGTCCTCGAAGAACTCGAGGAAACGGCACGCCTCTGGCTCCTGACCGACCGTCGCCCCGAGCCGCTCCCCTCCCCCGCTCTCGACGAACTCAAGGCCGTGTTCGGCGCCTCTTGGTGATCGCGCACCGCCCGTCGGAGAATCCCCTGAGCCGCAGTAAGGATTCCGCATGTCCACGTCCACAGAGACGGCCGAGACCCCCGACCTCGTCCGTGAGAACGCCGTGTTCCGCAAGGTCGTTCTGCGCATCGTCCCCTTCCTGATCCTCTGTTACGTCTTCTCCTACCTGGACCGCGTCAACGTCGGCTTCGCGAAGCTGCAGATGTCCGACGACCTGGGTCTGAGCGAGGCGGCGTACGGCCTCGGCGCCGGTCTGTTCTTCATCGGCTACTTCCTCTTCGAGGTCCCGTCGAACCTGATGCTGCAGCGCATCGGCGCGCGCACCTGGATCGCCCGCATCATGATCACCTGGGGGCTCGTCTCGGCGGCGTTCTCGCTCGTCACGAACGAGACCATGTTCTACGTGCTGCGCTTCCTGCTCGGCGCGGCGGAGGCCGGCTTCTACCCGGGTGTGATCCTCTACTGCACCTACTGGTTCCCCTCCCACCGCAGGGCCCGCGTCATCGCGATGTTCATGTCGGCGATCCCCGTGGCCGGCATCTTCGGCAACCCGCTCTCCGGCTGGATCATGGACACCTTCCAGGGGGTCAACGGGTGGCAGGGCTGGCAGTGGATGTTCCTCCTCGAAGCGATCCCGGCGCTCCTCATCGGTGTGGCCACGCTGTTCTACCTCGACAACAACGTGCGCAGCGCCAAGTGGCTCTCCGACGAGGAGAAGGACATCGTCGAGGCGGCGATCGCCAAGGACACCGCGCACCAGAAGCACGGCCGGGTGTGGGACGGCTTCCGCGACGCCAAGGTGTGGCTGATGTGCCTCATCTACTTCTGCTTCGTGATGGGCCAGTACGCCCTGACCTTCTGGATGCCCACCTTCGTCAAGTCCACCGGCATCGACGACACCCTGACCATCGGCGTGCTCAGCGCCGTGCCGTTCGTCGCCGCGCTGATCGCCATGAACCTGTTCGGACGCTCCGCGGACAAGCGCCGCGAGCGCCGTTGGCACCTGGTCGTCCCCAGCCTCATGGGCGCCGTCGGCTTCTCCCTGGCCGCGAGCTGGAGCGGATCGACCGTGCTGTCTTTGATCGCCCTGTCCTTCGCCGCGGCCGGCGTGCTGACCTGCGCCCCGCTGTTCTGGTCGCTGCCCACCGCGTTCCTCGGCGGCACCGCCGCGGCGGCCGGACTCGCCCTGATCAACTCGGTGGGCAACCTGGCCGGCTTCGTCAGCCCGTACATGATCGGCGGGCTCAAGGACGCCACAGGATCGACCTCCATCCCGATGTACGTCCTGGCCCTGAGCCTGGTCATCGGCGCGGGAGCCGTGCTGACCACCAAGAAGGCCGTCGTCAACCGTTGACCGGGTCCGGTCCCGGCCCCACCACAGGAGCACACATGCCGAGGTTCGCCGCGAACCTGTCCATGATGTACACGGAAGTCGACTTCCTCGACCGGTTCGCCGCGGCGTCGGCGGACGGCTTCGAGGCCGTCGAGTACCTCTTCCCCTACGCCTACGACGCCGCCGAGCTGCGCCGCCGGCTCGACGAGCACGGCCTGCGGCAGGTCCTTTTCAACGCGCCTCCCGGCGCCTGGGAGTCCGGCGAGCGGGGCATCGCCTCGCTGCCCGGCCGCGAGGGCGAGCTGCGCTCCGGGATCGAGCGGGCGCTGGAGTACGCCGTGGTGCTCGGCTGCGGTCAGGTGCATGTGATGGCCGGTCTGCTGCCGCCGCAGGCGGCGTCCGCCCAGCAGGCCGCGCACCGCGCCACCTATCTGGGCAACCTGGCCTGGGCCGCCGAGCAGGCGGCCGCCGCGGGCGTCGATCTGCTGATCGAGCCGATCAACGGCCGTGACATGCCGGGCTACTTCCTGCACCGGCAGGCCGAGGCACATGCGATCGTGCAGGAGGTGGGTGCGGCCAATCTCAAGGTGCAACTGGACCTGTACCACTGCCAGATCGTGGAGGGCGACCTCACCACGACGCTGCGCCGCGACCTGCCCACCGGCCGCGTCGGCCATCTGCAGATCGCGGGCGTGCCCGACCGCCACGAACCCGACCGGGGCGAACTCGACGTCCGCCACCTGTTCGACGTCGTCGACGAGCTGGGCTTCGAGGGGTGGATCGGCTGCGAGTACATCCCCCGGGCCGGTACGAGCGAGGGGCTCGGCTGGCTCAAGAACTACCGAGGAGAACGCACATGAGGATCGTCATCACCGGTGGCTTCGGCTTCCTGGGACGCAAGGTCGCCGACGCCCTGCTCGAGCGGCGGACCCTGTGCGGTGCGCCCATCGGCCGGCTGGTGCTCGCCGACCGGTTCGTTCCCGCCGGGTCGCCGGTGGCCGCCGACCCGCTGGTGGACGTCGTACAAGGTGATCTGAGCGAGCGCCTCGACGAGATCTTCGCGCAGCCGGTGGACGTCCTGATCCACCTGGCGGCGGCGGTCTCCTCCGAGTGCGAGGCCGACTTCGACCTGGGCATGGGCGCCAACCTGGACACCACCCGCGCGCTGCTCGATGCCGCCCGCGCGCAGACGGCGGCCGGTGGACCGACCCCCCGGGTGGTGTTCTCCAGCAGCGTCGCGGTCTACGGCTCCGATGCCGCGCTGCCGCTGCCGGAGGTGGTCGGCGAGTCGACTCTGCCCACGCCGCAGTCCAGCTACGGCGTGCAGAAGCGCATCTGCGAACAGCTGGTCGCCGAGTACACCCGCCGGGGCTTCGTCGACGGACGCGTGGCGCGGCTGATGACGGTCTCGGTGCGGCCGGGCAAGCCCAACGCGGCCGCCTCCGGTTTCCTGTCCGGCATCATCCGCGAGCCGCTCGCGGGCCTGCCGGCCACCTGCCCGGTCAGCCCCGGCCTGCGGGTCGCCCTGGCCTCGCCGCGACGCACCGTCGAGGGCATCCTGCGCATCGCCGAGGCCGAGCGCGGCAGCGGCCCCGGACAGCTGGCGGGCGGTCTACCGGTGAACCTGCCGGCGCTGACGGTCACGGTCGCCGAGATGCTGGACACGCTGCGCCGGGTGGCCGGCGATGCCGTCGCCGACCTGGTGACGGTGACGCCCGATCCGGCCGTCGAGGCCATCGTCGGCTCGTGGCCGGCCGCCTTCGACAACGCGCGCGCCACGGCGCTCGGCCTGCGACCGGACGCGACCTTCGAGTCGGTCGTCCGCGCGTACGCCGAGGACCACCCCGAAGCCGTCGCGGCCGCGGGGCTGCCCGCAGCCGGGGCGATCAGGCCCTGACGGATAGACTGACGAGCATGTTCTCCAAGGTGAGTGGCCCCATACGGCTCGCGGACCGGGTCGCCGCGATCCTCTCGGAGGAGATCGAGTCGGGCCGTCTGGCCGCGGGCGACAAGCTGCCGACCGAGGTCGAGTTGGTCAAGCAGCTGGGCGTCAGCCGCACCGTGATCCGCGAGGCCGTCTCCCGGCTTCGCAACGCGGGCCTGGTCGAACCGCGCCAGGGCCGGGGCGTGTTCGTCATGCCCCGGCGCACCCGGCCGCTGGACCTGGAGGCCGAGGCCTCCGGCACCAAGTCCAAGGTCATGCAGATCGTGGAGGTCCGCCGCGCCATGGAGGGCGAGGCTGCCTCGCTGGCGGCCACCCGCGCCACACCGGACGACGTCACCCGGATGCGGCAGTCCCTGGCCGCGATCGACAAGGCGGTCTCGGCCGGCGGCGACGGCGTGGACGAGGACCTGGCGTTCCACCAGTCGATCGCCGAGTCGACCGGCAACGCGGTGATGGTCTCCACCGTGCGGTACTTGGGCGAGGTCATGCGCGGCGGCATCCGCGTCACCCGGGCCAACGAGGCGCGGCGCAACGACTTCATCGAGGCGGTGCGGGTGGAGCACCACGCGATCCTGGCGGCCATCGAGGCAGGCGACGAGGACGCGGCCCGCAGCGCCGTCCGCCGCCACATGAAGCACGCCGCGTCCCGCCTCCAGGACGCGGACGAGGGTTTTTGGACCGAGACGGACGAGCTCGAAGTGGACTTGGAGCAGCGCTGACCCGCCCCGTCAGCTGTCCGGGGGACGGGACAGGACGACCAGGGAGCGCGGCTCCACGCCCAGGGTCGTGTCGGCCTTGTGTTCGGTCTCGTCCGGGGGGCCGCCGCCGGGTTCGGACGTGTCGAGCAGGGTCGTCCAGCACGCTCCGTAGGTGGCGTCGGGGAGGCGGAACTCCATCGTCTCCCAGTAGCAGTTGAACAGGACGAGGAACGAGTCGTCCACGACGCTCTGGCCGACGCGGTCCGGTTCGGTGATGGCGTCGCCGTTGAGGAAGACGGCGACCGCGTGCGCGTCGGGCCGGTCCCAGTCCGGTGTGGTCATCTCCGCGGCGTCCGGGCGCAGCCAGACCAGGTCCGGCAGCGGCTCGCCCCGCTGCGCGAGGACGTCGCCCCGAAAGAAGCGGCGGCGGCGCAGGATGGGGTGTTCGGTACGCAGCGCCACCACCCGGCGGGTGAAGTCCAGCAGGTCCGCGCGTTCCTCGTCGAGGTCCCAGTCGATCCACGTCGTCTCGTTGTCCTGGCAGTACGCGTTGTTGTTGCCGAGCTGGGTGCGGCCCAGTTCATCGCCGTGGCCGAGCATCGGGATGCCCTGGGACAGCATCAGCGTCGCCAGGAAGTTGCGCTGCTGCCGTGCGCGCAGGGCGCGCACCTGCGGATCGCGGGTGGGGCCTTCGGCGCCGCTGTTCCAGGAGCGGTTGTCGCTCTCGCCGTCCCGGTTTCCCTCGCCGTTGGCCTCGTTGTGCTTGGTGTCGTAGGAGACCAGATCGCGCAGGGTGAACCCGTCGTGGGCGGTGATGAAGTTGACGCTGGCGCGCGGGCGGCGCCGGTCGTGCTGGTAGAGGTCGGCGGATCCGGTCAGGCGTGAGGCGAACTCGGCGAGCGTTCCCTCTCCTGCGCGCCAGAAGTCCCTGACGCAGTCGCGGTACTTGCCGTTCCACTCCGACCACAGCGGGGGGAAGTTGCCCACCTGATAGCCGCCGTCGCCGAGGTCCCACGGCTCGGCGATGAGTTTGACGCGGCTGATCACGGGGTCCTGCTGGATCAGGTCGAAGAACGCCGATAGCCGGTCCACCTCGTGGAACTGCCGGGCGAGGGTGGCGGCCAGGTCGAAGCGGAAGCCGTCGACGTGGCACTCGGTGACCCAGTAGCGCAGGGAATCCATCAGCAGCTGAAGGACGTTGGGGTGGCGCATCAGGAGGCTGTTGCCGGTGCCCGTGGTGTCGTAGTAGCGGCTGAAGTCGTCGTCGGACAGCCGGTAGTAGGAGGCGTTGTCGATGCCGCGGAAGGAGAGGGTGGGGCCGTTCTCGTTGCCCTCCGCGGTGTGGTTGTACACGACGTCGAGGATCACCTCGAGACCGGCCGCGTGCAGGGCCTTGACCATGGACTTGAACTCGGTGACCTGTTGCCCCAGCGTTCCGTGCGCCGCGTAGGTGTGATGCGGGGCGAAGAACCCGATCGTGTTGTAGCCCCAGTAGTTGGACAGCCCCTGGTCGAGCAGGAAGCCGTCCTGGACGTACTGGTGGACCGGCATCAGTTCGACCGCGGTGACGTTCAAGGAGGTCAGGTGGTCGATGACGGCCGGTGCGGCCAAGCCCGCGTAGGTGCCGCGGAGCTCTTCGGGCACGCCTGGATGCGTGCGGCTCAGTCCGCGTACGTGCGTCTCGTAGATGACGGAGTCGGAGTAGGCGTGCGCGGGCGGGCTGTCTCCGGTCCAGTCGAAGGCCGGATCGACGACCACCCCGCACAGGGCGGCGGGCCCGGCCCTGTCGCGGGAGCCCGCCCGGCGCCCCGCGGGCGTGTCCCCCGGCGGCACGTCGTCGTCGCGCAGGTCGTGGATCGCCCGTGCGTAGGGATCGAGGAGGAACTTCCTCGGGTCGCAGCGGTGCCCGGCGGCGGGCATCCACGGGCCGTGCACCCGGTAGCCGTAGCGCCGGCCCGGCCCGACGTCGGGCAGGTAGCCGTGCCACACCGCGCCGTCGGCCTCCGTGAGCGTGATGGCCCGTTCGGCGCCGTCCGCGTCCAGCAGGATGAGATCGACCTGCTCCGCCACCTCGCTGAACAGGGCGAAGTTCGTTCCGTCGCCGTCGTACGTGGCGCCGAGGGGGAAGGGTCGGCCGGTCCACACGCGCACAATCTCTCCCGTCGTCGTCACCTGATCTCGACCATCGGGCATGCGGCGGGTGCGCGCCCTTTCGGGAGCGCACCCGCCGCGCACGTTCGGTCAGGCAGGCTCGGCGACCTCGAGGGGGCCGACGTGCTCCGGCGCGCCCACGCCGACCGGCTGTGCGACGGCGCGGGGCAGGGGCCGCGCCTCGATCGTGATGGGTCCCGGGCGTTTGGGGACCAGGGGTTCGCGAAGCTCCGTACGGCTGCGCAGCGAGAACCAGACGATGTGCTGGTCCGCGGCGGTGCAGCTGCCCCACCCGTCGCTGAGCGCCGCGATCTGGCTCAGGTGGTGCGGCTCGGCGCGGTGCTCGCCGGCAGCGGCCGGAGCGCCGTGCGAGACCGCGGTGATCAGGTGCTGTCCGGTCCACCATGTCTCGATCGCGGTCCGTACCGCGCAGGTGTTGCGTGCCGCCGGCTCCAGAAGGAGACCGAGTCCGCGCGACACGTCCGGCACGTGCTGTTCAAGACCCCAGTACCGCAGATGGGCGGCCAAGATGCGCCTCACCTGACCGACGCGCTCGGGCACCAGGTCCACGTCGATGTGGTAGTAGCGGGGCACTGCGTGGTGGTTCATCGTTCTTTGCTCCTCGCCGCGGAGCTCGCGCCCCGCCGCTTCGACGGAGTCATGCGCACGGAGCGTGAGCGGTGATCGCTTGAGAGTCAGGAACCAGCCTCGGCCCTCTACTCCATTCGTGCAACACGAGAGTGATCGGCCGGCTGCGCTGCGTTCAACAGGACGGGGCGCGCTTCACCTCGCACCATGAAGGGAGGAACGAACCCACTGTGATGGGTCGCTTCCCCTGCGTGAACGACCTGCGGGCCGCCCGGGCCCGCCGTCACGGAGGTCCAGGAGGTCGAGGTGCGATGCGACCGAAGCGCGCCACAGAAGACGTCGATCGGCAACTGGTGAGTTACCGCGCCTGGCAACGCCGCTTCCTCGCCGCCCCCGGCGACCCCGCGGTGCGGGCACGGTTCGAGGACGCCGTGGCCGCGCTGTGCGCCGTGACGAGCGCCCGCTGCGGCCGGGAGGCGGCCGAGGCCGCGGAGCGCCCGCCGCGCCCCGATCCCGCCGGCCGTGCCCCCGCGCCCGGGAGCCGGTGACGCGAGGACCGAAGCCGCAGCGAACGAACCCCAGACGATCAGCGCACACCGCACGAGCCCGGAGGTGGAGAGCATGTCGGTGGCCCCCAGTCACGTCCGCGTCCCCATCGAGGATGTGCGCCCGTGTGTCCACCGGGGCCTGCGCCCGGCGAAGGCCGTCGTCGGCGAGGCCGTGGAGATCACGGCCCGGGTGTTCGTCGAGGGCTCCCGCGTGGTCGGCGCCGCGGCGCTCCTGCACGCGCCCGACGGCCGCACCACGCGACGCCGGACCATGCGGGAGCTGGCCCCCGGCACCGACCGGTGGGCCGCCGACGTCACCCCGGACGCGATCGGCCGCTGGAGCTTCACCGTCGAGGCCTGGACCGACCCCATGGCCGCCTGGCAGCGCGACGCGGTGATCAAGGTGCAGGCCGACGTGGACACCGGGGTCACCCTGGAGGAAGGGATCGGGCTCTTCGACCGGGCCCTTGCCCAGGCACCCGACGAGGCGGCGCGCTCCACCCTGGCCACGGCGCTCGGCGTGCTGCGCGACGACTCCCGCAGCCCGCTGGACCGGCTGGCGGCGGCCACGGCGCCGCAGGTGCGCGCACTGTTGTCCGCCCATCCGCTGCGCGAACGCCTCACCGCGAGCGCCCCGTTGCCGCTGCTGGTGGAGCGGGAGCGGGCGCTGTTCGGGTCCTGGTACGAGTTCTTCCCGCGCTCGGAGGGCGCCGTCGTCCGCGAGGGCCGGCCCCCGCAGTCGGGGACCTTGCGCACCGCCGCCGAACGCCTCCCGGCGATCGCCGCGATGGGCTTCGATGTCGTCTACCTGCCGCCCATCCACCCCATCGGCACCACCTTCCGCAAAGGGCCGAACAACTCCCTCTCCCCCGGCCCGCACGACGTCGGCGTGCCCTGGGCCATCGGCTCCCCCGAGGGCGGCCACGACGCCGTCCACCCCGACCTGGGCACACTCGACGACTTCGACGCCTTCGTGCGCCGCGCCGCCGCACTGAACCTGGAAGTCGCCCTGGACTTCGCCCTCCAGTGCTCCCCCGACCACCCCTGGGTGGACAAGCACCCCGAGTGGTTCGCCCACCGGGCGGACGGCTCCATCGCGTACGCGGAGAACCCGCCCAAGAAGTACCAGGACATCTACCCGATCGCCTTCGACCGCGACATGCCGGGCCTGATCGC
>NZ_JBITWR010000030.1:0-36509 GCF_044544025.1 Streptomyces sp. NPDC055243 | reverse complement strand
GACATGCTGAGGTGCTGGACCCGCACCTGCACCACCTGCGGCCGCCCCCTCAAGACCAGCAGAACCAGAACAAGAACCTAACGAAGTACTACTAGCTGCCCGAGTACTTGACGCGGCACGGAGGATCGGCCGACGGCGTCGACGAGCAGTCCGGTAGCCAGTCTGTGTGTCTCATGGGCGAGCCGCGTTTCCACGATGGCTTGCGCGTCGGACTCGGCATGCATGGTCATGTGTGCGGAACCTTCGCGTAGGAGTGCACGGTCTTCCGGGCAGGCCCCAAGACCCTGAACCGCTCCGGCGGGACGAGGGGAAGAGACTTCGGTTGCCCGTGAGGTCTCCATTTCAAGTTACATGCTCTGCAATGAAGTTATCCACTCTGGCGTCGGGTAGGCTGCCGACATGCCCGATCGGACTCGGAGCTATCGGTCAGCACGACGTGAGCAAAGCGCGGCTCAGACCCGACAGGACATCCTGGAGACCGCGCGCGACCTTTTCATCACGCATGGCTATGCGCAGGTGACGATGGGGCAGATCGCTCGCTCGGCCGGTGTCGCGACCAAGACGCTTTATGCGAGCGTGGGCACCAAGACTCAGCTGCTGCACGCTCTTCTGGCCGTGGACGTGGCGGATTCGAAGACCACCGGGCTGCATGACGAGGTACTCCGAAGCAAGGACCTCGCCTCCGCGATGACCTGCCTGGCGCACGGAATCCGCGGCAACACCGAACGCTTTGCCGCATCCATAAACCTGCTCCACTCCTCCATGGCCAGCGATGACAAAGCGCGGCAGGTGTGGGAGTACGTCGTCGCGCAGTACCGCCAAGCGCTGCGCGACATCGCGCAGCACCTGGTCGCCCTCGGTGTGGTGGCTCCTCATCTCGACGTGGACGGTGCGGCGGACCGCCTGTGGCTCTGCTTCGGACTGTCGGCTTGGCGATCGCTTGTCGTCGACTGCGGCTGGAGCTATGACGACGCGGAACGTCTGCTCGCCCGCCAGGCGGTGAGCATGCTCGAAGACCCCGGCCCGGCATAGGCGGGGCGGGGGACCCGTCGAGCTGCCGCACAGGCTACGGCCTCAATGGGAGCGTCTGGGGCCGCAACGGCGCCGAGGCCCGAAAGGCCGCGGCCCGTGGCTGTTCGAGGCCGGTCCGGAGGTATCCGGCCATGGGCCTGGAGCCTTCCCACCGGCGACATGGCCCACCTGCCCCGCGCCGGCGCCAGTCTCTTCGGGTCAACGGTCCTGGAACGTGTCCAGGGCCACGGCCTGGGCGACGGCCAGGCGGGGGTCCGGCCCGGGGATGAGGATGTCGACCACGTAACGGTCCCGCAGACCCCACTTCCTGTCCACCTTCAGCACCTGCTTGCCCCCCGTCTCGAAGTCGAAGTGGTACGGCCACAGGAACGGCACCAGGTCCAGCGGCAGGAAGTCCCAGACGCGGCGGAGCACGGCCACGAACCGGTTACGCTCCCGGCCGACGGCGGACGAGAATCCGGGCTGGTCCAGCACCCAGGTCGAACGCACCAGGGAGGCGATGTCCTTCTCCTCGAAACTGCCGACAAGGCCGCCCTCCGCGTCCCACACGTCGTAGCCATCACCGGCGCCGCGAAGGCCGCGCTCCTCGATGGTGAACAGCACGCGGGTCCCGGAAAGGCCGGCGTGGAAAATGATCTTCTCCTCGAGCGAAAATCGCATCACCTCGGCGCAGGCCAGGACCTCGCCCTCCGAGCCGTCCGGCATCAACTCGCTCACGGTGTAACGGCTGGCCTTGAGACGGTTCTCCTGCCGGACGGTGAAACGTCTGCCGGTCCACTGTCCCGCACTGTCCACTGTTCCGCTCCCGAAGCCGTCGTTCCCTGTGCCGCCGCTGAGTGCGTCCGGCGGAGCCATCGTCACCGGACCGCCCGCCCTGCGGCAGTCTCCATAAGTCGTCACCCGTAACGACCAAAGAGGGCAGGAATCCCAGGAACCGTGGCCCCCCGACCCCCCTTCGTCGCGCGCGACCGCACCGAAGGAAGGATGCGGGCGTCAGAGGGCAGCCCTCTATCGTCTGCACGTGGATGCTGCAGAAACTCCCCGTACCGGACCGTCGTTCCGCTTCCGTCTCGCCGCCGCCTCCCCCTGGCCCCGGAGGCGGATCGTCGGCGAGGCCGTGCTCACGCCAGTGCTCTCCGGGATCGCAGGCATCCTTCGCACGGCGGAGACCGGCTCCCTGGTACAGGGCGGGGCACTGGCCCTGGTCGTCGCCGTACTGTCCCTGGCGCGTCGTGCCCTGCCCGCGTCGGTGCTGCTGGTCGCATCAGCCCTGGCTGGCACCTTTCCCGGTGCGTTCGTCCTGCTGCTCTGCGCCGGCTGGTCCGCCGGCAGCCGCATCGAGCGCCCGGCGCGGGCACTGGCCGCGTTCACGGCCGGTCTCGTGCTCCACCTTGTCGCCGGCGTGGCCACCGCACCAGATGAAGACCTCGGACTGTCGGTGCTGGTGACCGTCGCACTTACCGGGGGTCCGTTCCTGGTGCTGGCGGTGGTGCCCGGTTTCGCCGCCCGGTACCGTGCCCAGCGGCACGCCCTGCTGGACGCCCTACGGCGGCACAACGCCCAACTGGTGCGCGAACGGGCGATGGTGGCGCGCCAGGCCCGGCTGCTGGAGCGGCAGCACATAGCCCAGGACATGCACGACAGCCTTGGCCACCAACTTGCCCTGATCGCCGTGCACACCGGGGCACTGGAGGTGGACCCGGAGCTCAACGGCCGCCAGCGGGAAGGTGTGGGCGTCCTCCGGGAGGCATCCAGATCGGCGATGCGGGAGCTGCGCGAAGCCGTGGGCATCCTGCGCAATGACGCGGAGATGTCCGGGCCCGGTCCGCAGGGAGCCGGGCCCTCCTCGGACCGTGCCGCGGTTTCTGTCGAAGGGCTGGTCGCGTCGTCGCGGGCGGCGGGCGCGACAGTGGAACTGCACCGCTCCGGCGCCCAGCGGACCCTCACCCCCGCTGTCGACCGGGCGGCGTACCGCATCGCTCAGGAGGGACTGACCAATGCGCACAAGCACGCGCCGGGCGCCCCGATCACGGTCGCGCTGCGTTACGAACCGGACAGCCTCGTAGTCGAGGTGGCGAACGGCCCAGTACCGGCCGGGGTTCCGGCTGCACTCCCCGCGATCAGTGGTCAACAGGGGCTGACGGGCCTGCGGGAGCGGGCCCGTCTGGTCGGCGGCATGGTGCACACCGGCCTCACCCCCGGCGGGGGGTTCCGCCTCGCCGGTGTGCTGCCGTACGCCGGTGGCGAGCGGCAGTCCCCTCCGGGCGGCGCGACTTCGGTGGCTGCGGACGACGACTTCCGAGGGCAGATCGGCGGGGCATCGGCGGGAAATGGTGGTGGCGTCCTCGAACGCTCCGTACCGCACAAGGAGTTCACCGCCATCATGAGCAGCAAGAAGAACGCCGCCCTGGGATGCGCTGCCACCGCCGTGGTCCTCGTCGTGGGCGTCGGCGCCCTTCTGGTGTGGGGGGTGTCGAAAGGGATCGACGAGTTGGAGAAGGGGGCCATACCGGCGAGCGTGTACGAGTCGGCTCGAGTCGGCGAGGCCGAGGCGGACCTGCGCGGGAAGTTGCCGGAAGGCGGCTCGTTGCTCACCGACGGCGTGGAGAAGCAGGGGCCTGCGCTGCCCGATGACGCGGCCTGCGAACACTTCGTGGACGACGAGAAGGACATCGTCTACCGGTTCTGCTTCCGCGGCGGGAAGCTCGCCTCCAAAGTGTCCTACACGTGGAGCCCCTGACCCGAGGTCTGTGACCGCGCTCCCGGCCGGATCGGGCATGATGAGCCGGCCTGTTGTCCGCCTGTCACACCGATCCCGCGCAGGAGACCGCATGATTCGGGTTCTCGTCGCCGACGACGAGCCGCTCATCAGAGCAGGCATCAGAATGATCCTCACCTCCGCCGGGGACATCGAGGTCGTCGCAGAGGCACGGGACGGCCGGGAGGCGGTGGACACCGCCCGGAGCACCGCGGTCGACGTGGCCCTGCTGGACATCCAGATGCCCGTGATGGACGGGCTGACCGCGCTGGCCGAACTGGGCCGTGCCGCGCCGGGGGTACGGGTGCTGATCCTGACGACATTCGGGGAACGTGACAACGTCCTGCGGGCGCTCGGCCACGGCAGTGCGGGCTTCCTGCTGAAGGACACCGCCCCGCAGGAGCTGATCCACGCAGTCCGCGCGGCGGCGGCCGGCAACGCATACCTGTCCCCGGCCGCCACCCGCCACGTGGTGGACACCCTCGCCTCCCCCACCGCCACCGTGCGTGGCGAGGAGGCGCGCCGCCGCCTGGCCGGGCTGACCGCTCGCGAACGCGAGGTGCTGGCCCTGCTCGGCGAAGGACTGTCCAACGCGGACGCCGGCGCCCGCCTGCATATGAGCGAGGCGACGGTGAAGACCTACGTCAGCCGCGTCCTAACCAAGCTCGACTGCGACAACCGGGTCCAAGCGGCGCTCCTGGCCCGCGACGCGGGTCTGGAGCCGTGCGCAGAGTGAAACCTCAGCGCCCCGGCAAACCGTACGTGGAACGGATCCCCGAACTCACCCTCAGAGATGAGCCCCGTGAACCGGACTACCCGGATGCCGAGGTCCCGCTCACCATCGTCAATGCGGTACGCCATTGTCGACCGGTTCCGGTCCAGCACGTCGACCGCGACGGACGCCGTACCGGCGCAGAGCCCTTATTCCGTTACCGTCGTATTGCTGCGGGCAGTGGCAGCCGTTCGCCTGCCGGTTACCGCCGCGATTGAGCCGGCGGTGCTGCCTGTTCCCGGACGAGTACTCCACTGGGCTCGCTCCGCACAACGCAGGTTGAGAGTCCGCAAGGTGGGGACGGTGCGGAGCTGGTGACCGCGACGCTCTCGTAGCGATCACCTTAGTGGCTACTACGGGCTGCACCTGGCGGCAGCTGCCAACTGTGTTCGTCCGGCCGGCCAACTGTCTACCGACGCTTCACCCTCCGGAGCCAGGAACGGGTCTGAGCCCGGCTCCGCCGCGTTGTCCTCGACGAGCTGGGGTCCCGAGCGGAGTTGGACTGGTGGCGGTGCGCGGTCGACTCGGTCAGCGGGGCCGCAAAAGGGAGCCTTTGACCGGACCGAATCCGACCGATCACAGCAAATTCGGTACGAAGATCTACCAGCGCCAAGGCTCCGGCCCCCGGGGTGTGAGGGCGATCCGTTACCCCCGGGGCCGGATCGTCACGAGTTTCAGCCAGCCGGGCAGAGGGCGTCCGTCTTCGGCATCTTCCCGTCGACGAGGTAGCGCGTGGTGGTGTTCAGCGCGCAGGGGTTGTCGCCGTACACATAGACCCCGTGACCGCTGTCGTCCACGCTGACCAGCCGGGACCGGTCCGCGAACTTCTGCCGCAGCAGCTTCCCCCCGACGTGCGGGGTCGGCACGTCGCGCAGGTTCTGGACGAGCAGGATGTTGCGCGGCCCGTCGTCGTCGATCGCCACCGGCTTCTCCGCCCGGGCGTACGGCCAAAACGCGCACGGGAGGATGTTGGCGGCAGCGGCGCCGAACATCGGGTAGCGCGCACGGTCCTCCGCCACGCCCTTGCGGTAGGTGTCCACGCTCGTCGGCCACTTGACGTCGTTGCAGGTCACGGCGAGGAAGACGGAGAGCTGGTTGTCCAGGGACGGTGGGGTGTCCGCCGTGCCGTCCCCCTGGTCCGCCGGGCCGCTCCGGGCGACCAGAGTCCGCAGGTCCTTCGCGTCGCCGCCGCTCTTCATTGTCTGCCAGAGCTGGGCCAGCTTGCTGTACTGCACCTCCTTGAACAGGAAGCTGAAGGTGATCTGGCGGAGCATGCCACCGTCGAACCCGTCGACCGGCTTCTCGTCGAGCCGCTCGGCGAGGGTGAAGTAGGTCCGGCGGACCTCGGCGGGGGTGCGGCCGAGACCGTAACTGTCGTGGCGGGCGGCCGCCCACCGGGCGAAGTCGGGGAATGTCTGCTCCACCCCGAGCGCGAAGCGGCGCATGCCGTCACGGTCGAGGTGGGTGTCGCCGATGTTGCTGTCGAGCACGATGCGGTCGGAGCGCTCGGGGAACATCGACGCGTAGGCGGCCCCCAGCGCCGTGCCGTAGGAGTAGCCCAGGAAGCTGGTCCTCTCCTCCCCGAGAGCCGCCCGAATGCGGTCCAGGTCGCGTGCGGTGTTGGCCGTGGTCAGGTGGGGCATCACCCCGTCCTTGTCGCGCTCCGCGCACTGCTCGGCCACCTTCTTCACCACCTTCGCCCGCGCGGTCACCGCCGCGTCGTCGACCGCGTACGGCGGGATGTTGGCGAAGTACGGACCCTCCGGAGTGAATCCGCAGGCCACCGGTGCCGAGCGCCCGATGCCCCGGGTGTCCATGCCGATCACGTCAAAGGTGTCCAGCACCTCGGAAGGGATGCCCCGGTTCGCCAGGAAAGCCGGCTGGGAGAGACCGGAGCCGCCCGGACCGCCCGGGTTGAGCATGAGCGTGCCGCGCCGCTTGTCGGGGTCCGTACTGGCCAGCCGGGAGATCATCAGCTCGATCCGGCCGCCGTCGGGGTCGGCGTAGTCCTTCGGTACGGGCACGGTGCCGCACTCCAGCACGACCGGGCGCCGCCTCGGCCGCCACGTCCTCGGGGCAGGTGCCCCACCGAACGCTGGGTCCCTCCTTCTCCTCCGCGCCCGCCGGTCCCGCGACGAGCGACCCGCTCAGGCCGAGGCCGAGGGCGACCGCCAGGGCCGCGCTCCGCCGGATACCGCGCCCTCGTGTCATATCCGCATCTTTCCCATGCGCTGGTGGTGGGTTGGCCGCGCCCATCGCACTCTGTGCCCCAAGGGCACAGTCATGCCCGCCCCGCGAGATGATCCGTAGTGGCCGGGGATCGATCCGGCGGCCAGGGGCAGGGGGAGACAGGGCCCTCCCGGCGGACGGGCCGGCCGGACGGCGCGCGCCGCCCGGCGACGCAACCCCGGAAGGCGACGGACGACGGACCCTTGGAAAGGGACTCTTGTGACATGGAGCACGCGTCAGCTGGCGGAACTCGCGGGCACGACGCTCAAGACGGTCCGGCACTAACACAAGCTGGGTCTGCTGGAGGAGCCGGAGCGCGCACCGAGCGGCTACAAGCGGTACGACGTACGGCACCTGGCCCGGCTGATGGGCATCCGCCGGCTGACCGATCTCGGCGTGCCGCTCTCCGACATCCCCACGGTGGCCGCCGCCGACGCGCGGTCCAAGGAGATCCTGCGCGCCCTGGACGCCGAACTCGCGGCGAACATCGAGCGCCAGCAGCACATGCGCCGCCAACTGGCCGCGATCCTGGAGGACGGGGCCTCGCTCGGCCTGCCCGCAGGCTTCGGGGCCGCCGCCGCCACGCTGCCCCAGGCCCAGCAGGACCTCCTGGTGGCGTCCTCGAGCGTCCTCACGCCGACGGCGATGTCCCTCATCCGGGACCAGTACACGCGCCCCCGGGACAAGATGGACGAGGAGTTCGAGCACCTGTCGGCCGACGCCCCCGAGGACGTGCGCCGCAGACTGGCGGCCCACCTGGCGGCCGCGGTCCGGGCCCAGCGCGCGGACCGGACCGCCCTCACGGACCTGGACGCCGCGTCCCGCCGCAGCGGGAAGCTCACCCGGTCCGTCGTCACCCAGTCCGTGGCGGCGTTCTACAACGAGGCCCAGCTCGACGTCGTGCGCCTCCTGCACGGCCTCCTCCAGAAAGAGGAGGCTGAGAGGGGCGGGACGGGTGAGACGATGCGTGCTTCGAACAGCGCATCACCCGCGCACTCAAGGCCCTCGTTGAGGCGTGCAAGCCCGTGACGCTCGGTACCTTGCGGTGCGAGCTGGAAGGGCTGCCGACGTTCGGGCGGCAGTCGCGCGCGCTTGACGACCGCGGCGCCTCGGTCAACGACCGCGGCGTGGACGAGGTGCTGTGGTGAGCGACGTCCCCGACGCGGTCTTGCCGCTGCAGGCCCTTCCAGTGGCAGCACACCTGGGGCGCCGGTAGCCATCTGACGAGTTCGTGCACGGTAGGCGGTGAGACATCGAGCCTCGGCCGCCGCGAGCACATGAGCGACGCCATCCAAGCCGTCGCCAGCCTGCTGTCTCACCAGCAGACCGTGGACCTGAAGCCGACAGGGCAGACGTGAACCCAGATCACACCGAAGCTCGCGACGTCTCACCGCCTACCCGTGCACGAGCTCGTCAGGCGTCGCGACCGAGCCGGAATCATCTCCGTTCGGCGATGCCGGTGGCCGCCAAGTCGCGCCGTGAGCAGAGCCCCAGCTTGGCGAACACATTGGATAGGTGATGCCCGACGGTGCGGTCGCTGATCCGCAGACGGGCCCCGATCTCGCGGTTGGTCAGATCGCCGGCGGCAAGCTGGGCCACCCGGCGTTCCTGTGTCGTCAGCGTTGCCATGCCCGTGCCGGCGGCGGTGGCACGGCGTGCGGGCGCCATGATCAGACGCTGCTCACGCCGGGCCCGCTCGAGCATCGGGCGCGCTCCCAGTGCGTGGAACGTCTCGGCAGCGGCGTCGAGCTGCTGGCGGGCGTCTCGGCGCCGCCGCTGTCGCCGCAACCACTCGCCGTAGAGCAGACGGGCCCGTGCGTGGTCGAACGGGCGCCGGGACGCACCGGGCACGTCCAGCGCCGCCCGGTAGGACCGTTCGGCGGCGGGTTCGTCCAGCAGTGCGCGTGCCAGGTGCGCTGCGAATCTCGCCCAGTGCGCGCCGGTGCGCCGTACCCAGGCGTCGAGCGCCTCGGCGCGGCGCTGGCCGATCTCCGGCCGCCGCGCGTGCACGGCGGCCTCGATCGTGTCCAGGCTTGCCAGCAAAGCGACGATCGGATGTGCTGCCTCGTGCCCGTGCTCGTCCAAGCGGGCGAGCAGGTCGAGTGCAGCATCGGCGCGACCGGCCGCCAGAGCGGCCATTCCACGGTTCCAGTAGGCCGAGGCGCTGACCGCACGGTCGCGGCGCGGCCTGGCCAGCTGCAGGGTTCGAACGGTCAGATGGTCGACGCTGCGGCCGTCACCGCGGGCGGCGGCGAGCCACCCGAGGCAGTTCCGGCACTCCGCAGCGATGTGCTCGGCACCGATCCGCTCGGCCGACGCGAGCCCCTCGGCCGCGGCGTCCTCCGCAGCGCCCCACCGGCCCGCGGCGATGTCGAGTCGCGCGATCCGAGCCAGCGCCGCAGCAAGCGAGGTGCCATCGGCGTGACGACGGTGCCTGCGGACAAGGGCGTGCACGGCATCGGCGAGTGGCTCGTCGAGGCCCCACACCAGTCCGAGCGGCGACGCCGGGAGCAGCTGCGACTCCACCCGGGAGATGTGCGCCATGACGTCACCGAGTTCTGCCGACGACGCTGCCCGTGCCGGGTCCGTCGCTGGCCCCCACCACGTCCGGACGATCGGGAGGACCTCGGGCAGCCCAGGGGCCGTCAGCCCCGCGAGACGAGTGAGGGACTCACCGACGAGGTCGTCGCGGGCCGCGGACCATCCCGCGTGCAGGGCAGCGGCGCCGAGCTCCACTCTCATGCGCGGATCGTCGAACGCGGCGATGTCGCGACTGATCGATCGGTGGGCTCGTTCCAGAGACCCCTCGGCGAGTTCGAGTACCCCGCGCAGACCGCGGCTGGCGCGGGTGGCCAGAACCTCGTCGGTCAGGCTCCGGGCATCGGCCAGCAACCGACGCGCCATCGTGGCGTCGCCGCCGTGCCAGGCGGCCACGGCCGCGCCGGCGAGCCTGCGGGTCGCAGCGGCCGGGTCGGCGGACAGCTCGGCGGCCCGCCGCAGGATCGGTACCGCGCCGACGCCCGAGGGCACCGTCTGCTCGAGCAGCCCGGCGATCTCCTCGTCGACGTCGTGAACGGTCGCGGCCCGGTGCCAGACATGCCCGCGACTGCCCGGGGGAAGCGCGGCGGCCAGGGTCCGGTGGGCGTTCCTGCGCTCAGACGGGGAGGCGCTCGCGTAGACAGCGGCCCGGACCACCGGGTGCCGTAGCGCAGGCCGGTCGGGCGTCCCGGCGAGCAGACCCGACCGGATCGTCTCCTCCCAGACCGGCTCCTCGGCGTCGCGGGAACGTGCTGACCGTGCGAGCGTGAGCTGATCACCGTCGGCACGAGCCGCGGCCATGAGCACGACGAACTCGCGTGCCGGGGTCGGCAAGGTCTGCAGGCGCTCGGCGAAGCCCTTACGCAGCTGGGGCCCCACGGGCACCGTGCCGGCGGCAAGATCGTCGATTGGTATAGGCAGCTCGTGCAGTGCCAGCGGGTTGCCCCCGCCTGCTTTCACCGCGCGGGTGACCTCGGGGCCGTCGAGGCCGGGGTGGGCGGCGGCGACCAGTTGGGCGGCATGGTCGTCAGCGAGAGGACTCACCGCGAGCGGATCGACCCCCTCCCACGATCCGCCGGCGGGCGCGTCGTGGCCGGCGACCAGGACCACCACCGGATCGGTCCCCACCCGCCGGGCGACGAATCCGAGCACGAACTCGGTCTCCGCGTCGAGCCGGTGTGCGTCGTCCACGACGATCAAGAGCGGGCGGTCGACTGCCAGCGCCGACAACAGGGACAGGACCGCCACGGCGGTGAGCGACCGGCCCGCTCCGGTGACCTCCCCTGCGAGCACGCCTCGCAACGCTGCCGCCTGGGACACCGGAAGAGTCGCGATCAGGTGCTCGACCGGCCGGAGCAGCGTGTCCAGGCCGGCGAAGGGGGTCCCGGACTCGCACCGTGCGGGCTGTACCGCCAGCGGGGCGAAATCGGGAGACGCCGCCGTGACGTGGTCGAGAAGTGCGGTCTTGCCGATGCCCGGCTCACCCCAGAGCACCAGGGCGCCACCGGTGCCACGGCGGGCTCGGTCGAGCACCTCGGTCACGGCAGCGATCTCTGCCTGTCGTCCGACGAGCGGAGCCGGAGCACCGGTTGCCCTCATCGCGTCCTCTCAGCCGTGACCATCTTCCGGCCCCAGAGGTCCGTGCCGTACCGTCCGAGGTCGGCGGGATCGTCCGACGCCCCGACGAGAACGCCGACCCCGTGCACGAGCGCGATGCCGGTGAGCACCGCTCGGATGCTGATGAGCGCATCCTCGGGCCCCTGCTGCGGCAGTGCCACCCCACCGAGCCGGGTCCCGTTCGGTGGTGCCGACCTGTCCGTGACTGGTGTGCGCATGCTCAGCGGCCTGCCGCAGGCGCTTCTAGGCCCGCAGACCACGGGTCCGAGTACCTTGACCGATGGCCCCGCCGCCGCGGGTAGGGTCGGGTCCCGTTCGTCGATCGCCGACGACGAGCTTGTGCATCGAGCACGCCGAACCGCTGCCACGGCACGGGCAGCGTATGGACGAGGCGCTCGCCGCGAGCGCACGCCGAGGTCGGCGCCGCGGGGCAATGCGCCGGTCGAGGCGGCGGTGGCCGTGGTCATGGCGATTCCTCCGAACCGGGGCGGACGCCCTTAGGGAGTGGGTCTCTCAGGAAGGCGAGCAGGGCGGCGTTGACCTCGTCGGCGTGAGTCCACAGCAGCCCGTGCGGGGCGCCGTCGATCTCCACGTACTGCGCGTCGGGCAGGGCCCGGCGGAAGCGGTGGGCCGTGACTTCGATGGGGAGGATCCGATCGGCGGTGCCGTGCAGGATCAGGGCCGGCGTGCCGCTGGCCCGGACGGCCTCGACGTCGGCGCGGAAGTCCTCGATCCACGAGGAGACGACAGCATGGGCGGCCACGGGGGCGCTGGAGATGGCGACGTTCCAGCTGGCTGTGACCGCCTCCTGGCCGATGCGGATGCCCAGGTTCTCGTCGAGGTTGTAGAAGTTGGAGAAGAACTGCTCGTACCAGGCGTAGCGGTCGCCCTTGGCCGCGGCCTCGATGCCGTCAAAGACGTCCTGGGGCACGCCCTCCGGGTTGTCGTCCCGAGCGACGAGGAAGGGCTCCAGGGAGGCCAGGAAGGCGAGCTTCACGACCCGCTGGTGGCCGTATCGAGCAATGTAGCGGGCGAGTTCGCCGGTGCCCATCGAAAACCCGACGAGGACGACATCGCGCAGGTCCAGGGTCTCCAGCAGGGCATTCAGGTCGGCGGCGAAGGTGTCGTAGTCGTAGCCGGTGCCGACCTTCGACGAGTGGCCGAAGCCGCGGCGGTCGTAGGTGATGACGCGGTAGCCGGCGGAGAGCAACTCGCGCGTCTGGCGCTCCCAGCTGTGGCCGTTGAGCGGGTAGCCGTGGATGAGGACGACGGGCTGACCCGCGCCTTGCTCCTCGTAGTAGAGCTCGATCGGCGTGCTGTTCTCGTTCCCGATGGTTACGTGGCCCATGATCTTTTCTTTCCGAGGGTGGTGTGCCTGCTATTGACCGACGAGCCGCCGTACCGCGATCGTTGTCGCTTCGGCGATGGTGGCGTTGCCGGCCGTGGACTCCGGGTCGGCCGGGTCGGCGTAGACGGCGAGACCGGCGGCGCGCGGTCCGCGAACAGCACGATCCCGACGTCGTTGTGCTCGCCCTGTGCTCCGGTCCCGGTCCTGTCCACGATCAGCCTCCCGGCTGGCACGCCGGCGAGATCGGTGAGTTGGCGGGGCCTCCAGGCCACGGCTGTTCCCTCCAGGTGTCGTGTCGTCGACCGACGTGTCGTCGGCCCACATGTCTTCGGCGTGGTCAGGGGCGCGTGAGCCGGCGCCGGCCGGCGATCGGCCTCCGACAGCCCGCCCCACCGCCGTGCAGCTCCCGGTAGGCCAGGGCGTGGACGGCGACCCGCTCGCGCTGCTGCCGTAGCGGGAGGACTCCTCGTCGGCGGGGAAGAACACCTCGGTGCTGATCACGGTGGCCGCTCCCTTGCCGGTCGCTCTGCTGTCGGCTCTCAGCGTCGCGGGGAAGGCGCCTGGTCCGCGTCGGTGGAAATCCCTTATCCCGTCACCGACCCTGGCGCGGGGGAGGCCGGCATCTTGACGGCCCGGTGCTGCCCGCGCGCTTCGCGTCGGTGACAATTACCGGATAGACGTCGTGTCGGCGCCAGGGGAGGACCAGGCGATGCTCGTGGGACGGCGCGCCGAGCAGGCCGCGCTCGAGCAGCTGCTGGCTCGGGCGCAGGGCGGCGACAGCGGGGTGTTGGTGGTGCGCGGGGAGGCCGGCATCGGCAAGTCCGCCCTCTTGCAGCACATGCGGGAGACCGCCGTGGCGATGGGATTCGGGGTTCACGACGCGGCCGGGGTGGAGGCCGAGGCAGAGTTCGCGTTCGCGGGCCTGCACCAGCTGTGCGCCCCGTTCCTGGCGCGGGCGGTCGAGCTGCCCGAGCCGCAGCAGACCGCGCTCGGGGTGGCGTTCGGGCTGCGCGAGGGTGCTGCGCCGGACCGGTTCCTGGTGGGGCTGGCGGTGTTGAGCCTGTTGGCCGAGAACGGGCCGTTGCTGTGTGTGATCGATGATGCGCAGTGGCTCGATCAGGCGTCTGCGCAGGTTCTGGCTTTCGTGGCCCGGCGGGTGGGGGCCGAGCGGGTGGTGATGGTGTTCGCGCTGCGCGATCCCGGTGTGACCGACGTCGAGGCGTTCAGCGGGTTGCCGGAACTGCGCCTGGCGGGGCTGGGGGCCCCCGATGCCCAGACGCTGCTGGCCACCGCGGTCCGCGCACCGCTGGACGATGTGGTGCGCGACCGGATCGTAGCCGAGGCGCGCGGCAACCCGCTGGCGTTGTTGGAGCTACCCCGGGGTGCTCCGGCGGTGCAGTTCGCGGGCGGGTTCGAGCTGCCGGACGTGGTGAGCGTTCCGCGCCGGATCGAGGACGGTTTTCGGCGCCGCGCGAACAGCCTGCCCGCCGACGCGCGAATGCTGCTGGTGGTTGCCGCGGCCGAACCGACCGGGGATGCGGCGTTGCTGTGGCGCGCGGCCGCGGAGCTGGGGATCGCCCGCGAGGCGGCTGCGCCCGCGGAGGCCGCCGGGCTGCTGGAGTTCGACTTCCGTGTGCGGTTCCGGCACCCGCTGGTGCGCTCGGCGGTCTACCGGGCGGCCACACCGACCGACCGGCGCCGGGCGCACGGCGCGCTGGCCGCCGTCACCGACCAGCAGGTCGATCCGGACCGGCGTGCCTGGCACCGCGCGCAGGCGGTGGTGGGCACTGATGAGGACGCCGCCGCGGAGCTGGAGCGTTCGGCCGGACGGGCCCGCGCCCGCGGCGGGTTGGCCGCCGCAGCGGCGTTTCTGAAGCGTGCGGCCGAGCTGACGCCTATGCCGTCCGTCCGGGCGGAACGGGCCCTGGAAGCTGCACACGCCAAGCACGAGGCCGGTGCGTCCGAAGCCCTGGAGCTGCTGACAGTCGCCGCGGCCGGGCCGTTGGACGCCGTGGCGCAGGCCCGCCTGGAGCTGCTGCGTGCTCGGATCGCGTTCCACTGGGCAAGAGGCGGCGAGGGGCCGCGGATGCTGCTGGACGCCGCCAAGAGCCTCGCCCCGCTGGACCCGGCGCTGTCCCGGGAGACCTACCTCGACGCGCTCGATGCGGCAATCGTTACTGGCGACCGCGGACCCGGCGGCGTGCGTGCGGTGGCCGACGCAGCCCGGGCCGCGCCCGCACCACCGGAGTCGCCGAGGCCCGTGGATCTGCTACTCGACGGGCTGGTGACGACGTTCACGCAGGGCTACGCGGCAGGAGTGCCCGGGCTGCGGCGGGCGTTGGACGCCTTCAATCGTCACGAGCGGGACGATCATGCCGTGAACGACGGCGACGACCGCCGCTGGCTGTGGCTGGCCAGCCGGACCGCGATGTCCGTCTTCGACGACCAGATGGTGCACGCGCTGGCCGCTCGTCATGTCCGGCTGGTCAGGGAAGCCGGCGCGCTGGCCACGCTCCCGGCAGCACTGCTCGTCCAGTCCGTCATGCTGGTGCTCTCTGGTGACTTCTCCCGGGCCGCCGAGCAGACCGCGATCGCGGCCGCGACCAGAACTGTGCCCGTGCTCCACGGCCAGCTCATCCTGGCTGCCTGGCGCGGCCGCTCGGACGAGACCACCGAGGTCCACGCGACCATGGTCCGGGAAGCGGCTGGACGTGGGGGCCGAACTGAGGACTTCCTGGCGCAGTACGCCATGGCGGTGCTGCACAACGGTCTGGGCAACTACCCGGCGGCTCTGGTTGCTGCGACGCGGGCTTTCGAGTCCGACGAGCTGACCCACAGCAACCTGGCCCACTCCGAGCTCATTGAAGCGGCATGCCGTAGCGGCCAGCCGGAGCGTGCGACCGCGGCGCTGGACCAGCTCAGCTCACGGGCGCTGGCCAGCGGCACCCCGTGGGGGCTCGGGCTGGCAGCGCGCTCATGGGCATTGGTCAGCACCGGCCCGGCCGCCGAGGAGTACTACCGCGAGGCGATTGAGCAGCTACGAAACTGCCGAGTGGCCACCCAGCTGGCCCGGACTCATCTCGTCTATGGCGAGTGGCTACGCCGCGAGGGCCGCCGCCAAGGCGCCCGCCAGCAGCTCCGCGCCGCCCACCAGATGCTGTCGGACATGGGTGCGCAAGCGTTCGCCGCGCGCGCCGCCCGCGAGCTGCGCGCCACCGGCGAGCGCCCACGCAGCCGGTCCGCCCAGCCGTCGGACGCGCTCACCGCACAGGAGCTGACGATCGCCCGGCTGGTAGCTACCGGGGCGACCTCCCGGGAGGTCGGCGCACAGCTGTTCTTGAGCCCGCGCACCATTGAGGCCCACCTGCGCAGCATCTTCCGCAAGCTGAGCATCACCTCCCGGCGACAGCTGCGGGACCTGCGGCTTCCCTGACAGGCTGCCAGCGTGCCTGCCCTGTCGCGGTACAGCGAATGCCGCCCGGAAGGCCAGCGAGCTGCGCCCTTTGGAGCTCGTAAACAGGATCAAGAACGCGCCGTCTTTAGGCGACGCCTGCACTTGCGGTTGCTGATCAGCCGGATGTCCTCTTCCGTGAGGGCACCGCCGACGGCGGTCCTGACGGCTTCGAGGAGCGTCGTGCGGTCCTGGTCGGCCAGGGGCCGAGCCAACTCGGCTTTGTCGCCAACAACCAGCCGCAGGCTGCTTCCGGGGAGGTCCAGCCCGACGCAGCCCTGGAGGAAGCTGATGCCCTTCCAGAAGTGCTTCCACAGTTTGATCCTGGGCGAGAGGACGCCGTCCTTGTTGATGAGGATGACATGGCACAACGTGGCCACCTGCGGCCGGTCGCCGAGGAGGAATTCGGTGATCAGACGCCCCCTGCGCGTGTCGTAGACGTAGGGAAATCCGTGGCCGCGTATCTCAAGATCCGAGAAGTCCTGCAGTACGACGTTGAACTCCGTGGTTGGCGGACCGATGCGGAGACGCCGAACGACGGCTGGATCGGGCTCGGCCGTCTGGTTTCTCCAGTCCGGTGGGACGGCTGGCAGGGGCGCTATGCCGCCTTCGACCACGAGAGGCTGAACATCTTGACGCTGGAGCCTGGTGAGCACGGATTCGAGTCGCTGCCAGTCGCGTCGGTGACCGCTTTTGTTAAGGCGAGCAGCAGAACTCGATCCACGTTGAGGACAACCTCGTACGTATCGACCGTCCATCCGTCACCGGGCATGGGGTGGTAATTGCCGCCGTCACAGCGCAGCGTGAGGACGGCCGGGCGGAGCAGGTCGTGGGCGACCTGCTCGCCTTCGCGGTCGAGGAGGCTGTAGGTGTGCCCGAGAACCAGGTCGAGTTTGCCGGTGCCGTCGTTGGCGAGCGGCAGCGAGACCATCGGGCCAGTGGCCGGCGTGGGGAACGGTGTGTAGATCGGCCGACCCGACAGGGACTCGAAGGCGCGGAAGGTCCGGCCGTCCGGTCCGAGGAGGCGATTCAGCTCCTCGACTCGTCGGGATGACTGGTCGACGTCGGGCTGTACCTCTGGATGAACGAGCCTTGCCAGGAAGGCGAGAAGCACCTCATCAGGACCATCGAAGAGTTGGAATCGTTGGTCCTCGAAGACCCAGTCTTGGTCGTGCCCCGCTGTGTGGTGTAGAGAGCCGGACCACTTGGGTCAGGATGCAACCCGGCGCCCAGAACCTCGAGCGGCTTGCCCGACTCCCAACGCTGCTCGCCGCGGTCGGTGCCCCGGCACGGCGACGCTGCAGCCCCACCGCCGGAATGACCTGCGGAGTTCTCAACTCCGCATCTCTACACCACTACGTGGGACGCGACCCCAGTCTTCCGGCACGTCGAATGGATTGTCGATCCGGTGCTGGACGATGTCGCCACGCGCCGTCGTGAACCGGGAGTCCATCGACGCCAGCCCGTCCAGGTCGTACAGGCCCTCCAGGATAGTCAATCTCGTCGAGCCGTCCTTACCAGGGGCCGCCCTCGCCGCGTAGGTAGTCAAAGATGTCGCGTCGCGTCACCGCCGTGATTCTCGGCGGGCTGAATATTGGGGACTCTTGGGTCTTGTGGCCTCAGCAGGCGACGTCGTCATCCAGGGCTCTAACGTGACGGGGTCGTCCGCCGCGCCAAGCCTTCGCAGTCCCCGGGGACGCTGACGGCGAAGACGCCACCGTGTCCGTAAGCCCAGATAGAGATGCGCTCCGGGCCGAGGGGCCTCCGTCACCGCGCGGCTGACGCTCGCCCGAATCAGCGTGCGGCACGCCACGCTGATCTGGCTGACCTGCGGGCGACATGCCAGGAGCGGGCACTGATCCTGGCCTCGCCGCACACGTCGCCCCCGCCCAAGCTGGGACGCAGCCAACAGGTACGGCGTCCCACCCTCTGCCGGTGAATCGGTGACGTGAGGTGGTTGGCCCCGGACAGTGGCCAGCGATCGGGCGCGCCACTACCACCGACGGTCCCCGCCGAGCGGCGGCTTGCAGAGGGCCGCGGAGCTCCAGCGCATGCAACCCACCCACCAGCACCGGGGGCTTTTTTCACTGAAGAGCCAACCATTCCCCCACCGCTGCAGGCGACCTGACCAGCATCCCAACACGCCTGACACCCCATCAGGACGAGCGTCAAATGAGCGTCATTCAAGGCGCCGGCCGGAGGCTGTCAAGCCGGATGAATCGTGGGTGACTGGCCGTCCACCGCGCCGTCCCCCGGAAGGGAAGCCGCAGAGCCCGCGTCGGGTTGCCCGCGCTTGATGGCCGTGTCCACTGCGGCACCGATGCGGCGCAGCGCCGCCAGCTCCTGAGGACCGAGATCATCGATCAGGTACTCGCGGACTGCGGCGACGTGTCCCGGCGCCGCTGCCACCACTACGTCGTAACCGGCCTCGGTCAGCGTCGCGGTGGTGCGCCTTCCGGAACCGGGGATCCGTTTCCGTGCGAGCAGTTCGCGCTTCTCGAGCCGACCGACGACATGGGACAGCCTCGACAGTGACGCCGCCGTTCGCGCGGCCAGGGCGCTCATCTGCATAGTGCGGTCCGGCTGCTCGGAGAGGACTGAGAGCACCATGTACTCGAAGAAGGTCAGCTGAGCCTCGCGCTGCATGCGCGCATCGAGCGCGGCCGGCAGGCTGATCATGATCGCGGAGTTGGCCAGCCACGCCGCCAGCTCGTCACCGTTCAGCCATCGCGTCCCGGCAACCGGATCGGTGGACTCCCCCGGGTCGGAGCCTTTGTCGGCCCAAGCCGTCGCCTCGGATGTCGGCCCGTTCCGTGGACGCCGACGGCGCCGGCCGTTCGTGTCGTCTGCCGTGCTTGCCATGAGGACATCCTAGACGCACTTGTTGACGCGTCAAGTTCGAAGGAGTAGAACTTGACGCGTCAAGTTCGCTCTGCGGTGCTGAGGCCCGCCCCACACGGAATGGACAACACATGCAGTCCACGTCGCTCGGCAGGCTCGGTGTCCCCCGCATCGGCCTGGGTGTCATGGGGATGTCGGCGTACTACACCGGCGCCGGCCGGGACGAGACCGAGTCGATCCGCACCATTCGTCGCGCCGTCGACCTCGGTGTCACCCATCTGGACACCGCCGAGGTGTACGGCCCCTACGTCAACGAGGAACTGCTGGGTCGCGCGATCAAGGGCCGCCGGGACGAAGTCGTCCTCGCCACCAAGTTCGGCCTCGTCTCCCACACCGGCCGGCCGGGCCCGGACAGCACCCCCGCCAACATTCACACGGCTGTCGACGGCTCACTGCGGCGGCTCGGAACCGACCGCATCGACCTCTACTACCAGCACCGGGTCGACCCCAACACTCCCATCGAGGAGACGGTGGGGGCGCTGAGCGAGCTGGTGGAGGCGGGCAAGGTCCTCCACATCGGACTGTCGGAGGCGGCAGCGGCGACCATCCGCCGGGCCCATGCCGTCCATCCCGTGGCCGCTGTCCAGAGCGAGTACTCGCTGTGGACGCGGGACCCGGAGGCCGAGGTGCTGCCCACGCTGCGCGAGCTCGGCATCGGACTGGTTCCCTACGCACCACTGGGACACGGCTTCCTCACCGGTGACATCCGCACCCTGGACGGCCTGGACGTCGCCGACTGGCGTCGCTCCAATCCCCGGTTCACCGGCGACAACCTCACGCGCAACCTGCGCATCGTCGACCCGGTACGCGAGGTCGCCGACGAGGCCGGGGCCACGCCCGCGCAGGTCGCTCTGGCCTGGCTGCTCGCGCAAGGAGACGGCATCGCGCCCATTCCGGGGACCAAACGCATCGACCGCCTCAAGGAGAACAGCGCCGCCGACGGCATCCGACTCACCCCGGGCCAGATCGCCCGCCTGAACAACCTCACACCGGCGTCCGGCGAACGCCATGCCGAGCCCGACATGGCCGCCGTCGACCAGTGAGAGAAGCGCGAACGCGCCGAGTCGCCCCGCACACACCACGTCTTGCTTCAGCGAAAGAAACGGAACACCACATCATGTCAAGCAATCTCATTCGGGTCGGCATCATCGGCGCGGACACGAAGGCGAGCTGGGCGGGCGCATCGCACATACCCGCGCTGGCGGCACAGCCCGACTTCCACCTGGCCGGTGTGGCGACGCGGCACGAGGAGAGCGCGCGCGGCGCTGCCGAGGCGTTCGGCGCCGAGCGTTGGTTCGCGGACCCCTACGCGCTCATCGGTGACCCTTCGATCGACGTCGTCACCGTCGCGGTGAAGGTCCCGGCTCACCGCGAGCTCGTCCTGGCGGCCCTCGCGGCCAACAAGGCCGTGTACGCGGAGTCGCCGCTGGGCACGACCGTCGCGCAGACGGAAGAGATGGCTGAGGCGGCGGGCTCACTGCACACCGCGATCGGCCTGCAGGGCCGGCTCAACCCCTCGGTACGCCGCGCGGCGGAGATCATCGCTGAGGGCCGGCTCGGGCGGCTGCTCTCGGCGCGAGTCGCCGCGACGACCTTCGGCAACGGCCCGGAGTCGGTGAGCGTGTACGAGTACTTCGACAGGGCAGCATCCGGAGCCGGTTTCCTCACCATCGCCGCGGGCCACGTCCTGGATGTGGTCGAAGCCGTTCTCGGCGACATCACCGAGATCGACGCCCGCACCGAACTCCTGTGGCCTCAGGTGAAGTTGGTCGACACCGGCGCGATATCTGTCCGCGAGGTCCCGGATCACCTCGACGCCATCGCCAAGACCTCCTCGGGGGCACCGGTCGGGGTGCAGATCCTGGCGGGCGTGCCCGCCCCCGACGCCCACTTCAGTCTGGAAGTACGCGGATCGGAGGGCTGGCTGAAGCTGACGGGCGACCACCCCGCAGGCGTTCAGGTCGGCGACCTCACCCTCTCGTCGAGCGTCGACTTCACCGCGCCCGACCGCCCGGTCGCCACCGGCGCGGGACCCACCGCCGCCAACATCTGGACGGGCGCTTCCATCAACGTCGGCGAGGTCTACGCCAGCCTGGCCCGCGACATCACCAACGGCACCCACCACACCCCGGGATTCCAGCACGCCGCCCACAACAGCCGTCTCATCGCCCGAGTCGAACAAGCCGCCCGGACCGGCGTCCGGCACTGACGCCACCACACCTCGCGGCACCGTGCCTTACTGCCGTGACGGATACGGCGACCGATCCGCGGGCACGGGCGGCCGACATAGGTTCGGACCCGCTGAAGGGTTCCTGAGGCCCACCCCCCCCCGATCAGGGAGTCGTTGATGATGTCAGTCCCTCGTCACCATGGCCCTCGCGGCGCTTCGCGGCAGGCTCACGGCGTATGACCACCTCCGCGCGCGCCGCTGTTCTCGAAGCGCAGGACGGGCCCTTCGAATTCCGCGACATCGAGATCGAGGACCCGCGGCCCGACGAGGTACTCGTTCGCATGGTCGCGACCGGAATATGCGCGACCGACGCTCACGTGCGGGCACAGCGCATGGCGACGCCGCTGCCGGTGGTGCTGGGGCACGAGGGAGGAGGAGTCGTCGAACGCGTGGGTGCCGCTGTCACCACCGTCGAGCCCGGTGACCACGTCGTCCTCTCCTACCACTCGTGCGGCCGCTGCAAGCCGTGCATGTCCTCGCACGCGGCCTACTGCGACAACGTCTGGGCGGCCAACTTCGCAGGTGCCCGCCTGGACGGCTCGAACGGCCTCCACGTCGCCCACGGTGCTGAGCCGCACGGTCACTTCTTCGGCCAGTCCTCGTTCGCCACCCACGCCCTGACGCACCAACGGAACACGATCAAGGTCCCCCGCGATCTGCCCCTTGACGTCATGGCTCCGCTGGGGTGCGGGCTGCAGACGGGCGCGGGGGCCGTACTCAAGGCCCTCGCCGTGCCGGCGGGAGCGTCCTTCGCGGTCTTCGGCGTGGGAGCGGTGGGCCTGGCGGCGGTCATGGCGGCACATGTCGCGGGTGCCACCACCATCGTCGCCGTCGACGTCGACGCCGGCCGCCTCGATCTGGCCCGCGATCTCGGAGCGACGCACCTCGTCGACCCCGGCCGGGTCGAGGATCTGACCGGCGCGCTCCGCGCCGTCGACGAACGCGGTCTGGAGTACGTCCTCGACACGAGCGGCCGCGCGGAGAACCTCGACGCCGGGGTCGGCGCCCTGGCACCGATGGGCCGATTCGGCTTCGTGGCGTTCCACGAAGGAGCGGGCGCCGTGCTCGACGCCGGCCGGCTCACGCTCGGCCAGTCGCTTCAGGGCATCATCCAGGGCGACGCCGTCTCGTCGCTCCTGATCAACGACCTTGCCCAGCTCTATCGAGCGGGCCGGTTCCCCATCGACCGACTGCTGTCCTTCTACGACTTCGCCGATATCAACACCGCGTTCGAGGATGCGGGCTCAGGCCGCGTCACCAAGGCAGTTCTTCGATTCACGTCACCGGGATAGACCGCCCGTTCGACAGCTTCCCAAGAACACAGAAAGGCGTCCCGCCGATGTGCCAGAGCAGTCAGATACCCATCAGCGTCGAAGAAACCCCGAGCTTCTACGGGATCGACCACTATGGATTCCCCCGCGCGGGGGCGGACGACCCGGTGGACCCCAAGGGCTATTACCCCCCATATTTCCAGAGCGAGCACTTCCAGAAGTACGGCTACCACGTGGAAGAACTGCGTGGCGGCTTCTACTGGGTCACCAGTGCCGGCTACGACGCCGCATTCGTGGTGACAGAGGAGGGCGTGGTCGCGATCGACGCACCCCCGACGCTGGGCGAGAACATGCTGGCGGCGATCGAGGACGTCACCGACCGACCGGTGACCCACGTCATCTACAGCCACTGGCACGCCGATCACATCGGCGCGGCCTCCGTGTTCGGTCCCGACGTCGAGATCGTCGCCCACCGCATCACCAAGGAACTCCTGGAGCGCTTCCCCGACCCGAAGCGCCCCCTGCCGACGAGGACGTTCGACGACGAACTCGTCCTCGAAGTGGGCGGCGTGAGCCTGCAACTCTCCTACAAGGGGGAGAACCACTGCCCCGGCAACATCTTCATCTATGCACCGCGGCAGAAGGTGCTCACGGCCGTGGACATCGTCAGTCCGGGAAGCGTCACGTTCATGCACTGCGACGCCTCGCAGAACATCTCCGGCTGGTACGAGGCTCATTCCCAGATCCTCGAATACGACTTCGACTATTTCGTCGGCGGGCACCACATGCACTACGGCACCTACGAGCAGGTGAAGCTGTGCGTGGAGTACTTCGCCGACGTGCTCGAGGGGGCGACTGCGGCGGTCGAGCGGTTCAGCCGCTCGGATGCGCTCGCCGACATCGTGACCGGCACCGGCTGGGACAGGATCTTCGTCGGTACCGAGAACTGGATCAGCTCCATGGCGAACTACACCACCCGCCACGTCCTGGAGAAGGAGACGAGCGACGGCCGGCTCTGGTGGGAACGGCTGGCAGGAGCCACCACCCAGACCAAGTACCACGCGTACACCGTGCTGGAATCGATCCGCCTCGAACGGCCCCGGCCCGACTACCGCCTGCGGGGCGAGAATCCTCCGGTCTTCCTGACCTGACACCGTTCTGAACGGTGCGAGCAAGTGACCCTTGTATACGAGAAGGATCATCATGAAAGCCGTCGTCATCACCTCGTTCGGCGAACCCTCCGTGTTGCGGGTTGCGGAGGCTCCACGACCGGTGCCGGGTCCGGGTCAGGTACTGGTTCGGGTTCACGCCGCGGGGGTGAACCCGGCGGAGATCCAGGCCCGCGCCGGAGCGTTCGGCCTGCGTGCTCCCGCCATCATCGGATTTGAGTTCGCCGGCGTCGTCGAGGCGGTCGGCCCGGGCGTCGACGTGGGCGTGGTCGGCGACCGCGTCGCCGGGTGGCCGGACTCCGCCACCCAGGGCTCCTACGCCGAGTACACGGTCAGCAGCAACTTCGCGATGATCCCCGACGGCGTTTCCTTCGAGGAGGCCGCGGCTACTGTCATCGGCGCCGACAACGCGGCGAGGGCTCTCGGGCTTCTGAACATTCGCCCGGGTGAAACGCTCGTGGTCACCGGCGCGAGCGGTGCACTGGGCGGCGCCGCCGTGCAGTTCGCGCGACAGCGCGGTGTGACGGTGATCGGCGTCGCCGGGACTGCCAACGCCGACTTCGTCAGGAGTCTCGGAGCGACCCCTGTCGCCCACGGCCCGGGCCTGGTCGATCGCATCCGTGCCGCCGCTCAGGGCGGCGTCGACGCCGCGCTCGACACCGTCGGCAAGGGGCTCCTTCCCGCCCTCGTCGATCTTCTCGGCGGCCCCCACCGGATCGTGACGCTCGCCGACCGCGATGCCGCACGACACGGCGTCGCATTCAGCCCCGGGGGCAGCGGGAACCGCAACCACCGCCCTGTCCACGAAGCCCTGGATCTGATCGCCGCCGACGCATGGACCGCACGCATCGGCCGGAGCTTCCCACTCGACGAGGCCGCGGACGCTCATCGCCTCGTCGCCACGGGCCACACCCACGGCAAAGTCATCCTCCTTCCCTGACTCGGCCGACCGGCCATTCAGCCACGACACCAATCAATTGGAGAATCCGAAATGCCTGCAGTCCTCGTCCATGGTGTACCTGACACCCACCGGCTATGGGACACCATCCGTTCCCATCTTCAACGCGAAGATATTGTGACGATCGATCTCCCCGGGTTTGGCGTACCCCTGCCAGCGGGATTTACGTCGACGAAGGAAGAGTATCTCGATTGGCTTATTAAGGAGATCGAAGAAATCGGCGAACCCGTCGACCTGGTCGGTCATGATTGGGGGTCTTTGCTCACGGGTCGTCTCGCGTCTGTCCGGCCAGATCTGGTGCGCACATGGACAGGCATCAGCGGACCAATCGATCCGGAGTATCCGTGGCACTATCTTGCCAAGATCTGGCAAACGCCGGGCGAGGGTGAGAAATGGATGGCGGACCTCGACCTCGAGGCGTTCGCGGCAAGCCTCAACGAGGCGCAGATGCCGCGCGACGCGGCAGACGAAGCGGTCCGGCATATCGATGCCACTATGAGGGCAAGCATTCTCGCCCTTTACCGTTCGGCGATCGAGGTCGGGGCGGAGTGGAAGCCAGGTCTGAGCAAGGTGACCGCACCAGCGCTAGTGATCTGGGGCCTGGACGATCCGTTTCTTCCTCACCGCTTCGCCGACGAGCTCGGTAATGCCACACGCGCACGTGCCGTCTTCAAGCTGCGCAGCTCGCACTGGCCGATGATCGAGCGTGCGGCCGATGTCGCGCGCGAACTCGAGGCCCACTGGGCTCACGTGTAAAACCTGCGCTTGGGTTACTCGGGCTCACCATGGCGAACGCCAATAATTGCTCGCTCGCCATGGTGAGCCCGAGTGCCCACGCATGTGTCCGGAAACGAAGCATCGTGACGCAGCCCTGAGAGCGTTTCCGGGCTGCACATGGCAGGAGCATCCTTATGACGAATTCAGCACATACCCAGATCGGCGTCGGTATTATCGGGGCTAGTTCCGATCGGGGTTGGGGCGGAATTGCTCATGTCCCGGCGCTGCAGGCGCTCGACGCGTTCCAGATCCGCGCCGTCAGCACGACTCGTATGGAGAGCGCGAACGCGACCGCTCGCCGGCTGGGCGCCGATCTCGCCTTCGACACACATAAGGCTCTGGTCGGGCGACCGGAGGTCGACCTGGTGGTGGTCGCGGTCAAGGTGCCGGATCACGAGCAGATTGTGTCCGACGCGCTGGCCGCGGGCAAGATGGTTTATTGCGAATGGCCGCTCGCGAGAAACCTGTCCGAGGCCGAAGCGCTGGAGGGGTTTGCCCGCGAGCGGCGGCTGCGCACGGTTGTCGGGTTGCAGGGCGGCCTGCACCCGCCGATCCTCTTCCTTCGCGACCTCATCGCGCAAGGCGTGATCGGCAAGCCGCTCAGCACGAGCATCCGAGCGCATCTGGCCGACGACATGTGGGTCGGCCGATACGACCCGCCGGTCGAGTACATGGCCCACGCAAAGCATGGCGCCACGCTTCTGAGCATCATGCTCGGCCACGGGCTCGAACCGCTTGCGCGCGTGCTCGGCACGTTCGAGAGTCTGTCCGCCGTCGTCGCCAATCAGCGCGGTGACGGCGTCCGCCTCTCCGATGGCGCGACGCTGCCGAAGGACGCGCCGGATGAGATCGTCGTCGCCGGCGTTCTCCAAGGCGGGATCGTCACTTCGCTGCACTACAGCGCCGGGCAGTCTGCCGGCTCGGCGATGGTCTGGGAGATCCAAGGCACCGAGGGCAGTGTGCGTGTGGAGTCGGTGTCGGGCTACCTCCATTTCACCGATTTCGCCATCACGCTGTGCCGCGGCAGCGAGCCTGTCCAAGTGCTACAGGTCCCCCCCGCTTATGCGGCTCCTGATCTGCAACTCGACGCACCCGCAGCGGGGGTCGCCCGCCTCTACGCCCAGTTCGCCGCCGACCTCCGCGACGGAACCGCCGATGCGCCCGATTTCGCGGTCGCACTCGATCGCCACCGGGTACTCGAGGCGATCACACGGGCCGCTGAAACAGGTCATCGGCAGCATCTGTCCCGCCCCGACCGAATGAACTCCAATCTTTGAACCCGGGAGAGGCACTGGGCCTCTTCCAAGCTGGCGGCGCTGACCGAGGGTTGGACAAGCCTGCGCGATGACGAAGCTCCTGGTAGACGGGTTCTCGACCAAGATCAGCCGTGTCTGCCAGGAGCTTCGCGCGCTTGTCTACCCCGTCCTCGATTGATCTGTCCAACCGCAGCCTGCGGTTCCTGACCGGGCAACTGGCAGTGAGGCGACGGGAGATCGGGACCCGCTGGAGGCGACTTCCCGCAGCACCGCAGGCCCTGCTCGCCCTTGCCCACCTGCGGTGCGGTGACACCTACGCCCGGCTCGCCGCCGGGTTCGGCATCGGGATCGCGACCGTCTACCGCTACATACGCGAGGCCGTCGACCTGCTGGCAGCCCTCGCACCGACCCTGACCGAAGCGATGGAGACGATCCAGGAGAAGGCGTTCGTCATCCTTGACGGCACCCTGCTGCCGATCGACCGCATCGCCGCCGACACCCCGTACTACTCCGGGAAGCACAAACGCCACGGCATGAACGTTCAGGTTCTCACCGACCCGTTCGGACGGCTGCTGTGGGCCTCGCCCGCCCTGCCCGGCTCGACCCACGACCTGACCGCCGCCAGGCAGCACGGGATCATCGACGCCCTGGTCAACGCAGGGCTCAGTTGCTGGGCGGACAAGGCGTATCAAGGCGCAGGCGGGCCCGTTCGGGTGCCGTTTCGTGGTAGTCGCCTCAAGAGGTGGAAGCGCCGTCACAACACCACCCACGCCAGGATTCGTTGCGTTGGTGAGCAGGCCATGGCCACCCTGCAGGGCTGGCGCCTTCTGCGGAAACTCCGCTGCAGCACCAATCGGATCACCGACGTGGTGAAGGCCATCCTCGTCCTTCACCATGCGTCAACATCAGGTTGGAAAGGCTCACTGCCGCAGGACCCGAGGACCCCGCCGCCGTGATCACCCAGCCGCTGCGGGAAGTCCGCCGCTTCGCCGAGGCCGAGGGCCGCGACCCGGCCGGCATCGACGCCATCCTGAGGAACAACCCCACCACCGAGTCGACCGTGCCGGAGATCGCGGACATCACCCCCCGTATGGGAGATGAGACGGACGTCGACCACGTCTTCGTCGTCCATCCACCCGGCCGACCTGGGTGTGGACCAGGCCCTGGAACTGCTGCGTCAGACGATGGAAGTGTCCCGCTGAAAGCCGAGCCGCAAGACGGCGCGGTCCGCCCCGGGGGCCGCGTCATCGCGTCGGTCGCTCGCGCGCGGTCGAGGTGGCGGCATAGAGCCAACGGCGCAGGACGAGGGTCACAGCCGGCATCATCAGATACGTCATCAACGTACTGAACAGCAGCGCGAGCATCAGCACCCGCGCCATAAGCGGCCAAGCACGGAGCGCCGGCCCCAGAAGACCGTTGCCGATCAGGGAGATCGGGAGTACGGCCGCGAAGGCGGCGAGCGCCATCTTCCACCGAGGCGGCGCCGTCGTGGGCGTGTCGTGCGCAGTGGTGAACAGGGTCTCCATTCCGGAGAGTTCGCGACGCGCCACCTCGCTCTGATGATGGCCCTCGCAGTGGTCGAACAGTGCGGCCCGCTCAGGTGACGTCGTCCAGTGCCGCGCGGATTCCGGGTCGCGGAACCGGTGGATCAGAACCCATGGCCCGGCGGCCGTGGCAGGCCGGAACAACCCGTCCCCCAGGTGTCCGGGAAACGCTGAGGCGGTGTCGGTCACCCGCCCGAACCACTCCCGGAAGTCCTGCTCGTAGCCGGGTTCCACAGCGCGCGCGGTCAGCAGGGTGACGTCGGCCGGGCCGACGTCGTCCGTCTCGGTCATCGATTCTCACTCCGCCGTCGAGAGCTGTCAGAACTGCGGTGCCACATGCACGAGGTGCTTGGTCTCCTGGAATTCCTCGATCCCGCGGATGCCGTTCAGGCGGCCCACTCCCGACTGCTTGAAGCCGCCCTCCTCGAACTGGTCGTGGACTATGGCCCAGGTGTTGGTCCAGACGGTCCCGGCCCGCAGTTCGCGGCCGACGCGCAGGGGGCGGTCGACGTCACGGGTCCAGATGCTCGCGGCCAGGCCGAACTCGGTGGCGTTGGCGCGCGCCACGGCGGCGGCCTCGGAGTCGAACACCTCGAAGGTGGCGACCGGCCCGAACACTTCGCGCTGCACGATCGGCGAGGACACGTCGGCGACCTCGATCAGGGACGGGCCGAGAAGCGCCCGATCCCGCTTGCCCCGCACGAGGACGGTGGCGTAGTCGGCCGCGGCGGCCACGGTCTGTTCGACCCGTTGGGCGTTTCCTTCGTCGATCATGGCGCCCATCTCGCTGGCGGGGTCGTCGCCGGGCCCGACCCGGACCGTCTCGAGGGCGGCGACGAGCCGCCGCCGGAGTTCGTCGGCCACGCCGCGCTGGACCAGTATCCGGCTGCCCGTCATGCAGAACTGGCCCGCGAACATGGTGACGGCCTTGGTGAGCACGGGCACGACAGCGTCCAGGTCGGCGTCGTCGAAGACGAGCATCGGCGTCTTTCCGCCCAGCTCCATGGACAGCGTTTTCAGCGTCGGGGCGGCCTGTTCCATGATCACGCGGCCGACCGCGGTGGAACCGGTATAGCTGAGCACGTCGACGTCCGGGGAGGAGACCAGCTCCGGAGCCCCGGCGTTGCCGCTCTCGGTGAAGACGTTGAACACGCCCGGGTCCAGGCTCGGCGTGTCGGCGACGATCTCACTCAGCACTCCGTTGACCAGGCCGGTCTGCGCCGGCATCTTCATGACCACGGTGCAGCCCGCCGCCAGGGCGGGTGCGAAGGAACGCGCCGAGAGGATGACCGGTGAATTCCACGGCACGATCACCGCAGCGACGCCCGCGGCTTCGCGCAGGGTCATCGAGTACATGCCGGGCCGCACTTCGCCGGCCCTGCCGTGGTCGGTGAGGGCCAGCGCCGCGTGGTAGCGGAGCTTGGGGATGGTGCCTTCGACTTCGATGGCCGCCTCGGAAAGCACTTTCCCGTTCTCCCGCGCCAGGAGGGTGATCAGTTCGCCCTTGCGCTGCTCGAGCCGGTCGGCCAGTTCGTGCAGCGCTGCCGCACGCCGGTGACGGTCGCGGGACCAGGCGGTGGAGTCGAAGGCCCTTCGGGCCGCGGCCACGGCGGCCCTCGCCTCCCGCGTACCGCCGTCGGCGAAGGTGCCGAGCAGGCCGTCGGTCGCGGGGCTGCGTGACTCTCCGCGGGAGCCGGAGTCCTGCCACTGCCCGTCGATGTAGTGGCGCGCGTGGGGCAGGATTTCGGATGGGGGCATGAGGTGACCTCTCGTCATGCGTCGCACGGCGTTTCGCCGCGGGCGCGGGACAACGTCAGCGACGCTACAAGTCAGGGCCGGTGGGCGAATCGGGCGGGCAATCCGTTGTTTTCCGCCGGAGGCGTCGTACGCCCGCTCCGCCGCGGCCTCCCTGGTGTCGGCGTACACGTGAACGTGGCTCTGGCTTGATTTTCGTAGGTGGAGATCATTGCGTCGGGGCGGGGGTCGGCCGGCCTGCGCCGCGGGCAGAATGAGGCTGTGCCCTGTTGAACTGGCGTGTCTGGTGCCGCACTTGATGAGTGTGCTGGTGGTCTCGGTCGATTCCTCCGGCCCGGTAGTGATAGTCCGGGCCCGGACGAGGGCGCGTGCTCCTGCAGGCTGTACGGGATGCGGGACGCCGAGCAAGTGGATCCACAGCCGTTACAAGCGGCAGCTTGCAGACGCTGCCGTGGGTGGCCGCCCGGTCCGGATCGATCTGAGCGTGCGGCGTTTGTACTGCGAAAATTCGGCCTGCCCGAAGCAGACGTTCGCCGAGCAGGTTCCGGGACTGACAGTCCGCTACCAGCGGCGCACACCGTTGCTCCAGCAGGTGGTCGAGGCGGTCGGCATCCTGCTGGCTGGCCGCGGCGGCGCTCGGATGCTGCAGGTCATCGGCGTGGCGCTCTCGCGGTGCACAGTGCTCTCCCAGCTGATGCGGGCACCGCTTCCGCCGCTGGTTACGCCCCGGGCGCTGGGGGTGGACGACTTCGCGCTCTACGGCGATTCCTACGGCACCCTCCTGGTCGACGCCACCAGCCGTCTCCCGCTCACGCTCTGGGAAGGCCGGGACGCCGTCCAGCTCAGCCGGTGGCTGCGTCAGCATCCCGGCGTCGAGGTCGTCTGCCGCGACGGATCCCTCGCCTACCGGCAGGGCATCACCTCCGGCGCACCCGACGCCTTACAAGTGGGAGACCGCTTTCACCTCTGGCAAGGACTGTCCCGGCAGGTCCAGAAGATCGCCTCCGCCCACCACGGCTGCCTGCCCGCCGCACTCCCGGAGCCGGAACCCGCGACCGCTGGGCTGTCGACGGCACCCATAGCACCGCAGACTCCCGCCGACCGGCACGCACGGCACCTGTTCGAAGCCGTGCACGCCCGCGTCGGCACAGGCCGATCCCTCAGCAGCATGTCCCGCGAGCTCGGCCTGGACCGCAAAACGGTAGGCAAGTACGCCCACGCCCGCACCTGGCAGGAAGTGGTGCGCCGGCTTCCCCGTCGCACCACCGCTCTGGACCCCTACCTCGACTACCTGCAACAACGCTGGGACGAAGGCGAACACAGCGCAAGATCCTCCACGAGGAGCTTCTCGCCAAGGGCTACCCGGGCCACTACCAGCGCGTGAAGATGGCAGTCGCACCGCTACGGCAAGGGCTGCCGCTGGACGAGCCGCGCGAAAGCACTCGTACTCGTACAGCGACAGCGCCCGGTGGACATTGGAGTTACGGCTGGGACACCTACTGCAGGATCTCGAACGCCTTGCGACGGAAGCCGACCGCCGGGAGCGGGAGAAGGAGCTGCGTGAGGCCGAACAGAGGCGCCGCGACCATCGCCACATCGACGGCAGCAACTCCAAGGCACCCGTAAAGAAGTAGAGTCGCCGACTACAGCGATATTGAAACTTTCCGTCGACGCCTCGGAAGTAGATGAAGACCCCTTGCCGCCGCAGGTACAGGCCCAATAGCGGAAGGGCTTCCTCTGGCGTGCATAGCAACACGTTCTTAGCTCTATATCTCGCTTCACCAGAAAGGTAGTCACGGCGCGTTATATAGAGATCCGCAGAAATTTCCTCTGCAACTCTCGCGCCGAGCACGTCTGCCTCTCGTCGCTTAAGTGCCTCATCGGGCGCCAAGCTGCCGCAGGCTGGGTGATTTCTGTCATTGCGGGCTATGAGTGCGGAGTTTCCATAGATTGCATGCTCCGAAACGCTCTGCTCATCTCCCGTGGTAAATCCCCGTACCTCGCCGTCCTCATGCCTCTGGTGCAGCACGGCCCATCCTGGCGCGTGTTCTCCACTCCATGGAGAGGTAATCCGCGCAGCAGAGGGCGGCGGGCCGTCGTCCGCGTACCTCACCACCTGAACGTACGGGTGGGTTAGCAACCCTGACAGCAATGCCTCTTTGGACCACGATGAGGGATCGTCCACCAAAATCTCGTGATCCACCTGAACCACCAGTTTTCGCAGTGGCGGTCGGGGTTCGAACAACTCGCGTGCATCATCGCTGGCGTCATCGGGCCATGCAAAACCTGACCTGCGGCAGCGATCGCTTGAAGAATTGAATCGCATCCCACAGACGATACGCGTCAATTTGGCTGGATGGCAGGCGATTTCGATCATCGCACCGATAGGCCAGCACCATGCGATCTGCCCGGCGACCATGAGCAGCATCAGCGCCCGTCTGGCAAGCGTTGCCGCTGGCGACTCGCCACCACACAGCGCTGGCTTCGTCCTGCGCACGGCATGCGATAGAGATCAGCACTTCATCGACGTAGCTACTGACCTTCAATTCGTGATGTCGTCATGGTGGCTAGTGTCGGAGGCCGGTGCCGGTGAGGCAGCCGTCGAGGCTTCGTGGCGGTACTGGAGCTGGCGTAAGCCGCGCCGGATGGCGGTGATGATACTCCGCGTGCTCGAAAGCGGAGAGCTCGAGTACAACCCAGCCATCGGCTGCCACTCCCCGACCTGACGCCACAGCACCCTGCCTCCGCATGCCGGACAGCGTCAGCTGCTCTCCGCCTATCCCCCGCTTTCCACGTACGAGCAGATCGAGAAGGTCTCCGCTCACCACGGCAACTTCTGGGAAGTGCTGCTGTACGGGCAGATCGGCACACAGCGGAGTTCCGTTGCATGCTCTGCAATAGACGGCGTGACACACACTTTGTGTTCAAATATTCCACAGAGAATTCACATGACTACATGCAACCATGACATCGATCACAGCTAACACACAGCAGCGATAGGCGAATTGGGCGTTTAGTGGCATTGCCCGAGCGCTCTCAACCCGCATAGAACGGTCTTGGCATGGACCACACAACTCACCTACACGTGAGGAGACATGGGTTGAGGCACAGACAGATGTCAAAATTAGTACGAAGGGTAGCCATAGGCGCCGCCCTCGCTCTTCTTCTCGGGTCCAGTCCGGCACTCGCCGCCGGAACCGAGGCAAGCATCGACCCCAATGCGGCACCTTCCAGCCGCCCCGCAGCAGGACCCGAGTCCCGAACTGTGACTGCAGGCAGCAGGCCAGTTTCCGGTAAGACTCCAAAGGCTGGACCGGAGTTCAAGCAAGCCAGCGACGTGTGGAACGTCACCAGCCCCCAGACGGTCCTCCGCAATACTGTGACCGACGCGGACGGCGACAAGAGCACCCAGACTTTTGAGGTCTGGACGACTGACGCCAACGGCAATGCGAAGACACAAGTCAAGTTGAAGGATGATGAGTACGGAGTGCTCGTCTCCCCTGCTGTAGCTTCCGGAAGCACGGCCGAGGTCACTGTCCCTGCCGGCAAGCTGAAGCCGGGAGTCACCTACACCTTCCACACGTCCGCGTTCGACGGCTCTTTGTATGAGACCAAATGGTCCCCGTGGGCCAAGTTCCGCATCGCGCCCTACGCGACCTTCCCTGCTCCGCAGGCGAGTTCAAACATCGATCCGGTGGCCCAGAAGGCACAAGAGATCTTCCGCAGCGACCCCGGCGCGTTGGCGATCCGCAAGGCCGGGGGAACGAACTGCTCGAAGGCTGACGCGCAAGGCCGCCAGGTGTGCCTCAAGTTCCACCCGGCATCCGAGAAGAAGCAGAAGTCTTTGCTCTCCCCCACGGCAGAGGTTCCGGACCTCGTGTCGTGGTGCTCCGACAAGCCCTCGGGCCACGACTACATCAACCGCACCGACGCCTGTCTAAATAATGTCGGCAGCGCCAGCTTGATCTTCACTTCCGGCGGAGAACCGGACAAGCCTCCCTTTGGCGTGGCGACGTTCAACTTCCAGCAGCGGCTGAAGACTTACCCGAACAAGTCGTCCGGCGGCAGCGACTTCGCGGAGTTCGACCAGCAGTTGTTCGTCACTCCCACCTCCATCGACCCGCAGCTTCTTGGCGTCCGCCTCACCTGGAACGCAGGAACGGTCTGTGACCACTGCACCAGTACCCCGGTGGCCTGGAAGGATTACAAGACGGGGGAGGCCGAGAGGGGGTACTGGCTGGACAGCGAGGTCGGCCAGACGCAGGTTGCCAGCACCACCACGAAGTGGACGGGCACCGGCAAGGAGACTATCGACCTGACCTGGGACATGGTCGGCGCTGTCGATGTCGATCTTGACCTCGCCGCGAACGCCGGCTTCGGCACAAGTGGCAACGAACTCAAGGTCCGCTGCGACGATCTCAGCACGGCCAGCAGCACACCCGGGTGTGTACTTCCGTACTACACCCCGACCTACACGATGGACACCAACAAGTACCCGGCAACTGGCGCCTACTACTGGTTCATGCAGAACCGTATGACCGGACGCCCCGGTACCGGCGACGCGCCCATGCACTACCTCGGCCCGGACACCACCAAGACCAACGCGGACGGCAACAAGTGGACCAGTGACGACAGCCGCAACGTGGTCTGCCCGGACGCATGGAAGAAACATCCCATGGACGCCTCGATGGGTTCGCCGACCTGCGACGAGTTCGCCATGGCCTCAACCCACGAGAGTGGCGGCTACCCCGACACCGGCAACAAGTACCAGGTCGACTCAGGGGACAAGTGCGCTCAGCTCTACGCGGACCCCTCGGGGAGCTCCTTCGGCCTTTTCGCCGACACGCGCAAGGACAAGACCGGCCCCTCCAACGCCGAGAAGTGCGGTCGTGCCACGATCCCCGGCGATCAAAACAGTGGGGCCTTCCACAAATTTCCGGCTCCTGCCTGGCGCATGCTCGACAAGGACGCCTTCTACCTCAGTAACCCTGGCTTCGAACACTGCACCACCACCAGCAGCACCTGCGCGTGGAAGAAGATCGGCTAGATCTTCGTGACGTGTGTGGGGTGGGTGCGAACACTCACCCCACACGCATCACCCGGCCAACGGCTCCCACACCGCACGCTCGGCATCATCGCGCGGCGCCCCCCACACCAAGAACCCGTTCATCAGGCCAACCCGCGCCTCTTCTGCGAGCGACGGGACTTCGAGGACGTCAGCCATCTCCTCCATGTAGTCCGTCAGTGACTCAAACTTGACGCTGCGCTCCGCGTACTCATTCCAGTACCAGATCCTGCCGGTCTCAGCGTCCAAACACAGACCAGCCAAAGCATCCGCACCGATCGCAGCAAAGGGGATCCAGGAGGGACGCCACACCGTGATCTCTTCTGCGTCACCCGCCCCCCGCTGCGCCTCTTCGTCGCTCTGTCGCAGCAGCATCTGCTGCTGATACGTGCGACGGACGACCTCGAACGGCATCAGCACACACCGGCCCGGCATAAATCCAGGTGTCGGTTCCGGTCCCACACCCGCCCGCCGACTCCACAACGCCCTCAGACCGATGGGCAGACGCACGCCCAAAGACTCCTGCAGTCCCTCGATTTCCGCCTCGGAAGCCCCAGGCAACAAGTTCTCCAGTGTCGCCGGAGCGCGCCGCTCAAGCCAGGACTCAATACGCTGCCAGGCGTCGTCTATCTGCCGCCACTCAATACCCTGCTCGCGTGCCGTATGACCATCCATACTCAACACGCTACCCGCCAACTGCTCACGTTCTCAGTTCGGGACGCAAGGTTCGGCCGTGCTCCACTGTGCTCGCTGTGACCAGATACGGATTGGCCATCAAGGCACTCCTCAAGGGCGCCAAACCGTTGGGGGACGACGAAGAGCAGGGCCATGGCGCCCCCGACGCAGAGTCCACCGAAGCAGACGCGCCGAACCCGAGCGCGGCATCGGCCACCCCAGGCAAAGAAGCAGAGGGCGCGAACCTGGCTGCCGACGAGTAGCTCGCCTCGGAGGAGGTTCCCGACGAAAACGTTTCCGCCCAGACCCCTGGGCTGGCGCGCGGCCTCCGCGCGAAGCAAGTCGTCTGGGGCCTGCCCCGCAGCCCGTCCTGACCCCGCTGGAGGCGTATGTGACCACCAGCTCGACGGAGGCCGCGCTGGGCTGGCGACGCCCGGCAGCTCTGGCGGCCTCGACCGCGCGCATGGTGACGGCGTACTTCGTGCTGCCGCTGCATGCTTTTGGACCGCACCGGCCTGTCCTGAGCTGTTTGGCCCTTGGATGTGGTCTCGCCCTGGTGGCGGCGGATCTGCTCGCGCAGGTCCAATTCGTCATGATCGGCCGGGGCGGCACCCGTCCGGCCTGGGCAATCGCCGGGCTGATGTGCCTGACGATCCTGCTGTTTTCGGCCTCGTACTATGTCCTGGCGCGACAAGAACAGGAGTTCCACGGGCTGCAGACCTGGGTGGACGCGCTGCTCTTCACTGTGATCACCCTGGCCACGGTCGGATACGGGGACGTGAACCCCATCGGCCAGACAGCGCGGGTGCTGACGCTGCTCCAGGTCCTGTACAGCTTCGTCTTCCTCACCGTGGGGGCCACGACACTCACCCGGTACATCCGCCGCCGCGTGTTGCGGCCCCGGAAGAAGTGAACTCGCGCTCTCACCAGGGCCTGACTTGCCGAGGACTACCAGTCGGCGGGGAAACACCCGCGCGTACGTCTCGCCGATCTCAGGCCCCCTGTCGCGCAGAAGTTGTTACTGATCTGGCTCGCTTGCCGTTGCCAATGAGATTGGAGCGCGTTGCTCTAGTGTCCTGCGCCGGAGATCCGTCGGCAGAAGCGGGCGAGGGAGTCGAGGATCTCTTGGGCTGTCTTGGTCCAGATGAAGGGCTTGGGGTCGT
>NZ_JBITWR010000029.1:0-48524 GCF_044544025.1 Streptomyces sp. NPDC055243 | reverse complement strand
CCGACTCTATCAGACTCTTTCGTGTCCGATTTTCCTCGGTGCCTTTCAGGTTTCCGCTCCGGCCTTTCGGCTTTCGCGTTTCCCTTTCCGGCGGTTCCGACTTTATCAGAAGTTTTCGGCCGGTCTTACCGGCGTGGTGTTTCTGATTTATCGGGTGCGGCTTCTTGGCTTATGAGAATCAAGAAGCAGGCAGATATTAACTGCCGCCGCTGGACTTGTCCAGCTCTAGGCAACTGTTCGAATCTACCTCCCCAGTCCTCCCGTGTCAACGGTTTTTCTGGGGCGTCGAGGACACTAGCAGCTCGGCAGGGTCCGACGCACATCAAGCTGCGGTGGGCACCGTGGCGCTGCGTTCCGTGGGGTCAACGTCGCCTGTGGCTCCGGCTCGTGCAGCTCTGCCGCCCAGGACATAGACGTACACGAGGAAGGCCAGTTCAGCGGCGATGCCGATGCCGATGCGGGCCCAGGTCGGCAGGCCGGAGGGGGTGACGAAGCCTTCGATGGCGCCGGAGATGAACAGGACCAGGGCCAGGCCCACCGCCATGCCGAGTGCCGCTCTGCCCTCCTCGGCGAGGGCCGTTCGACGTGAGCGGGGGCCTGGATCGATGACGGTCCAGCCGAGACGCAGGCCTGTGCCGGCAGCTACGAAGACTGCGGTCAGTTCCAGAAGGCCGTGTGGGAGGACCAGGCCGAGGAAGGTGTCGAGGCGGCCGGCGGAGGACATCAGGCCGATGCCCACGCCCAGGTTCAGCATGTTCTGGAAGAGGATCCAGATCACGGGGAAGCAGAGGAAGGCGCCCAGGACCAGGCACATGGCCGCTGCTTGGGCGTTGTTCGTCCAGACCTGGGCGGCGAAGGATGCCGCCGGGTGGCTCGAGTAGTACGTCTCGTACTCACCGCCTGGGCGGGTGAGTTCGCGCAGTTCGCTGGGGGCCGCGATCGAGGACTGGACCTCGGGGTGCGTGGCTATCCACCAGCCGATGACAGCGGCGAGGATCGTCGAGAGCAGCGCCGTGGGGACCCACCAGTGGCGTGAGCGGTAGACCGCTGCGGGGAAACCGTGGGTCAGGAAGTGCGTGACGTCGCGCCAGGAGGCGCGGCGGGTACCCGTCACCGCACTGCGTGCGCGTGCCACCAGGCGGGTGAGGCGGCCGATGAGCTGCGGGTCCGGGGCGCTGGACTGGATCAGCGAGAGGTGGGTCGCGGTGCGTTGGTAGAGGGCGACGAGTTCGTCGGTCTCGGCTCCGTCGAGTCGGCGCTGGCGGCGCAGCAGGGCGTCGAGTCGGTCCCACTCTGCTCGGTGGGCGGACACGAAGACGTCGAGGTCCATCAGGTGGCTGCTCCTCGTACTGCGGCGCGATGCTGCCTCAGCTTGGCAGACTGGCCGTTCCGAGGGCAGGGCAGGGAAGGGCGGTTGGCGTGAGTGAGCTTGTGACGGGCGAGGCGGTGGCGCTCGAGCTGCGGCCGGCGAAGCTGCCGAGCCGTGGGCTCGCCGTACTGATCGACTTGGTGGTGGCCTGGGCGGTCTACCTGGGGGTGACCATCGGGATCGTGGCTTCTACGTCGTCGTTGGACGACGCGGCGGCCGCGGCGGTCGCCGTCGCCAGCTTTGTGCTGATCCTGGTCGGTGGGCCGATCGCGGTGGAGACGCTCAGCCATGGGCGTTCGCTGGGCAAGGCGGCGTGCGGGCTGCGGGTGGTGCGGGACGACGGGGGGCCGATCCGTTTCCGGCACGCGTTGGTGCGGGGTGCGGTGGGGGTCGTCGAGATTCTGCTGACGTTCGGGGTTGTCGCGTGCATCGCGTCGCTGGTGTCGGCGCGGGGGCGGCGGCTCGGGGACGTGTTCGCGGGGACGCTTGTCGTGCGGGAGCGGGTGCCTGCAGCGCACTCGGGTTTCGTTCCTGCGCCGCCGCCCTGGTTGGCGGGGCGGTTCGCCGAGCTCGATCTGTCCGGGGTGCCTGAGGGTCTTTGGCTGGCGATCAGGCAGTACCTGACGCGGATGGGGCAGTTGGATCCGCAGGTGGGCGGGGCGATGGCTCAGCGGCTTGCCGGGGATCTCGCGGAACGTACGGGGGCGCCTGCTCCGCAGGGGGTTCCGCCCGCCGCCTATCTGGCCGCGGTCGTGCAGGAGCGGCAGGTGCGGGACGCTCGGCGGGCCTTCGGCGGGAGCGGGGGCGGTAGCGGTAGCGCGGGGTCCGCTGGGCCGGGGTATGCGGTGCCGCCTGGGTACGTCGTGCCGGGGGCGCCTGGGCCGGGGGCTTCTGCGCCTGTGGGGTATCCGGGCGGTGGCGTGCCGCCGGGGCCTGCTTCTCACTCGGGCCGTCCGACCTACCCGGCCCGTCCCGCCGGTTCCGGGGCCGGGCAGGAGAGTCAGGAGGGTGCGGAAGCCGCGCCTCCCGGTACTGGGTTCGTGCCGCCCGCGTAGGGCTGGGTCAGGCGAAGGTCGAGGGTGGGGATTCGAGGTTTTCGAGCTCGATGCCAGGGGCGGAGAGCACGACGTCGCCGGTGATGTGGATGGCGTGCTGCTCGCCGGTGTCCAGGGCTGTGACCTGGTATTCGTCCACGACGAGCGGGCCGTTGTCAGTGGCGTGTGCCTCGCTTTTCAGCAGGGCCCAGGACTGGTCGAGGGTGCGGGGGGCGAGGACCGGGTCGGTGAAGGCGACGAGGCGGACGCGGGTCGCGGGGGAAGCGGGGGTGAGGCGCAGGAGGCGTGTGGTCGCGATGAGGAAAGCGGGGGATGTGCCGGTGAACGCGTGCGCGGGGGCGTTGTCCTCGGTGGCGTGGGCGCCGGTGGGGTCGGTGCGTACCCAGGTGACGCCGTCGATCGCTGCGGCGCGGATCTGCCAGTCCCGCGAATGAAGTTCGAGGCGGATGGGGCGGCCGAGTTCGTCTACGGCGAGGTCGACCGAGCCGGTGGGGTCGCCCGAGGGGGCGGTCCGCTGGGAGACGTAGCGCCAGCCGGAGGGGCCGGGGGCGCAGTGGAAGTGTTCTTCACCGAGGGGGGTGTGGTCGTGCGTGTCGTGAAGCGAATAGTGGCCGCGGGGCATGGGGCTCGGGTCCTTGTCGGGCAGAGGTCGGGCGTGGTCGGCATCGTCGGCGTCGGCGTTCGGAATGGGCGTCGTCCGGAGCTGAGCAAGTCCTTCGGTCGCCGAGGTGCCGGTGGGGTGGCGGGGTAGCTTCCATGCCTGTGAGTGGCAGGCGCGGTTGCCAGTGACGTAGCGGCCCCGATTCGGGCTGCCAGGGTTCGGCGGGTCCAGGCCGGTCCGCAGACCAGGGTCACGCGTCACGGGACAAAGGTCGCAGACCACGGGTCCGGGGCACAGACCGCGGGTCCCGGGTCCGAGTCAGACCGCGGGTCCCGGGTCCGAGTCAGACCGCGGGTCCCGGGTCCGGGGCAGACTGCGGGTCACGGCTCCGGGGCAAGGTCCAGGGTCACGGGTCGCAGCCCACGGGCACAGGTCCGGGTCACGGGTCCAGGGTCACGGCACGCACGGGGCACAGGTCCGGGTCACGGGGGCAGGTCCGGGTCGCAGACGCCGGGCACGAATCCGGGTCCAGGGCACGGGACCAGGTCCCGGGTCCAGGTCCCGGGTCCAGGTCACGGGTCCAGGTCCCGGGTCCAGGGCACAGGTCCAGGTCACGGCACAGGTCCAGGTCGCAGACGCCGGGCACGGATCCGGGTCCAGGGCACGGGACCAGGTCACGGGACCAGGTCCCGGGTCACGGGTCCAAGGCACAGGTCCAGGTCACGGCACAGGTCCGTGTCGCAGACGCCGGGCACGAATCCGGGTCACGGGTCACGGGACCAGGTCCCGGGTCACGGGTCACGGGTCACGGGTCCAGGGCACAGGGCACAGGGCGCAGGTCCCGGTCCGGGTCCGAGTCGTAGACCGCGGGGCACGAGCCACGGGTCCAGCTGTGTCCTGGGTGGTTGGTGGCCCAACGCCCCCTCGTTCTTTTGCCCTCGGGCCGAGCGCGCCCTCACGGGGCAGGCCCCCGCCCGAGTGGTGGGCGGGGGCCTGCGGTGAGCTTGGGCCTGGGCGGAGAGCGCCAGGCGGTCGGCTCGGTCAGTAGCGGTAGTGGTCCGGCTTGTACGGGCCCTCTACCTCGACGCCGATGTACGAGGCCTGCTCCGGGCGCAGCGTCGTGAGCTTCACGCCGAGTGCGTCCAGGTGGAGGCGGGCGACCTTCTCGTCGAGGTGCTTGGGGAGCACGTAGACGTCGGTCGGGTACTCGGACTGCTTGGTGAACAGCTCGATCTGGGCCAGGGTCTGGTCCGCGAAGGAGTTGGACATCACGAAGGACGGGTGGCCCGTCGCGTTGCCCAGGTTCAGCAGGCGGCCCTCGGAGAGGACGATGAGGACCTTGCCGTCGGGGAACGTCCAGGTGTGGACCTGCGGCTTGACCTCGTCCTTGACGATGCCGGGGATCTTGGCGAGGCCGGCCATGTCGATCTCGTTGTCGAAGTGGCCGATGTTGCCGACGATCGCCTGGTGCTTCATCTTGGCCATGTCCGAGGCCATGATGATGTCCTTGTTGCCGGTCGTGGTGACGAAGATGTCGACCTTGTCGACGACCTCGTCCAGCGTCGTGACCTGGAAGCCGTCCATCGCCGCCTGGAGGGCGCAGATGGGGTCGACCTCGGTGATGATCACGCGCGCGCCCTGGCCGCGCAGCGACTCCGCGCAGCCCTTGCCGACGTCGCCGTAGCCGCAGACGAGGGCGGTCTTGCCGCCGATCAGGACGTCCGTGGCGCGGTTGATGCCGTCGATCAGGGAGTGGCGGCAGCCGTACTTGTTGTCGAACTTCGACTTCGTCACGGCGTCGTTCACGTTGATCGCCGGGAAGAGGAGCGTGCCGTCACGGTGCATCTCGTACAGACGGTGGACGCCCGTCGTGGTCTCCTCGGTCACGCCGCGGATCTCCGAGGCGAGCTGGGTCCACTTCTGCGAGCCCTCGGTGATGGTGCGGTTGAGGAGCTGCAGGATGACGCGGTGCTCGTCCGACTCGGCGGTGTCCTCGGAGGGGACCTTGCCGGCCTTCTCGTACTCGACGCCCTTGTGGACCAGGAGCGTGGCGTCGCCGCCGTCGTCCAGGATCATGTTCGGGCCGCCGGTGGGGGTGTTCGGCCAGGTCAGCGCCTGCTCCGTGCACCACCAGTACTCCTCCAGGGTCTCGCCCTTCCAGGCGAAGACCGGGATGCCCTGGGGGTTGTCCGGGGTGCCGTTCGGACCGACGGCGATGGCCGCGGCGGCGTGGTCCTGGGTGGAGAAGATGTTGCAGGAGACCCAGCGGACCTCGGCGCCCAGGGCGACCAGGGTCTCGATGAGGACGGCGGTCTGCACGGTCATGTGCAGCGAGCCCATGATGCGGGCGCCGGCCAGCGGCTGGGAGGCGGCGAACTCCTTGCGGATCGACATCAGGCCGGGCATCTCGTGCTCGGCGAGGGTGATCTCCTTGCGGCCGAACTCGGCCAGGGAGAGATCGGCGACCTTGAAGTCCTGGCCGTTGGTGAGAGTCGTCATTGGCGAGCTGCTCCTCGTGGGATTGATCGAGGGTGGGTGGACATGGCTGACCTGCGACAACGGCACAGAAGAGCACCGGCGCGCAGCAGCGCAGTCCGTCGGAGGCCCTCTCTCCCTCGGCCGGCCCGTGCTGGCACCGCCCGACCGCCATCAGCAGCGACGTCTGGCTCGGTCACAAAGCTACACCGATTGGCCCAGCGAGCCCCAGCCCGCCTCCCCGGGCGCGGCAGCGGGCGGGCAACCGCGGAGGGGGTCAGGGAGGGGTCCACGGACCCGCTGATCCGGGACCTTTGCGCTTTTGAACCTGCGGTTATGTGTTGCAGGATGCCTTGAGATCGGGAACATTTGCGCGATCTTGTTTGACGAAGGCGTTAGGAGATCCACGTGACCCATCCGGCCGATCCCCCCATAGGCGGGAGCAGCGGCGAGCCGAAGAAGCTCAAGCTGCTCGCGGTGACCGCCTGTCCGACCGGTATCGCCCACACGTACATGGCGGCGGAGAAGCTCTCGCAGGCCGCGGAGAGCCTCGGCATCGACATGAAGGTGGAGACGCAGGGCTCCATCGGCGCCGAGAACGTACTGACTGACAACGATGTCAGGGATGCCGACGGCATCATCATCGCCGCCGACAAGGACGTCGACCGCGGGCGCTTCGTGGGCAAGCGCGTGCTGTCCGTCGGGGTGTCCGAGGGCATCAGCCACCCGGAGCGGCTGATCGAGCAGGTGCGGAGCGCGCCGGTGCACGGCGGAGGCGGTGGCGGCGGTTCCGCCGAGCCGGTCTCCAGCGGTGGCGGGGGCGGCAAGGAGCGGAGTCTCGCTTACAAGGCGCTGATGAACGGCGTCTCGTACATGATTCCGTTCGTCGTGGTCGGCGGTCTGCTGATCGCGATCTCGCTGTCGCTCGGCGGGCACACGGACCCCAAGGGCGGGCTCGTCATCCCCGACGACTCCTTCTGGATGCACGTCAACCAGATCGGTGTCATCGGCTTCACGCTGATGGTGCCGATCCTCTCCGGCTACATCGCCTACGCGATCGGCGACCGGCCCGCGCTCGTGCCGGGCATGATCGGCGGCTGGATCGCCAACACCGGTGAGCTGTACGACTCCAAGGCGGGCGCCGGCTTCATCGGGGCCATCGTGACCGGCTTCCTCGCCGGTTATCTGGTGCTGTGGATCAAGAAGGTCAAGGTCCCGAAGTTCGCCCAGCCGATCATGCCGATCATCGTGATCCCCATCATCTCGACGACGGCACTCGGGCTCTTCTTCATCTACGTGATCGGGAAGCCGATCTCGTGGGTCTTCGAGCATCTGACCAGCTGGCTCAGCGGCATGACCGGGACCAGCGCGATCCTGCTCGGCGCGATCCTCGGGCTCATGATCGCGTTCGACATGGGCGGTCCTGTCAACAAGACGGCGTTCCTGTTCGGCGCGGGGCTCATCGCGACCGGCAACCAGACCGTCATGGGCATGTGCGCCGCCGCGATCCCCGTCATGCCGCTCGGCCAGGGTCTCGCGACGCTGATCCGCAAGCGGCTCTACAGCGAGCAGGAACGGGAGACCGGTCTGGCCGCCTTGTTCATGGGCTTCTTCGGGATCTCGGAAGGCGCGATTCCGTTCGCCGCCGCGCGACCCGCGCAGGTCATCCCCGCGAACATGCTCGGTGGCGCCGTCGCCGGTGCGATCGCCGGTCAGGCGGGCGTCGAGGACGCGGTGCCGCACGGCGGGCCGATCGTGGCGGTTCTGGGTGCCGTCGGTGGCGTACCGATGTTCTTCATCGCGATCGCCATCGGCGCCGTCGTCACGGCGCTCACCACCGTCACCCTCGTCGACCTCAGCGAGCGCAAGCGGCGCGGGGCGCCGGTCGTCGACGTGCCGGGCGGGCCCGAGCCGGTGCTCGCGGGAGTGGGCGCCGGAGCCGTCGCGTCGGGGGCGTCCGCGGCCCCGCGAACGGCGACCGCGGAGGCCGCCGCGCCTGCTCCCGCGGCCCCCTCCCCCACGGCCGAGGACGAGGACGAAGTCCTCTCCGGCTATCTCACCGAGCAGACCGTCAAGGTCCGGCTGGACTCCGCCGACAAGGACTCCGCGATCCGCGAGATGGCGGACCTCCTCGCCTCCACCGGCAAGGTGAACGACGTCGAGGAGCTCGTGCGGACCGCTCTGCGCCGCGAGGCCCAGGGGACCACGGGCCTCGGCGAGGAGATCGCCATCCCGCACGCCAAGACCGACGCGGTGACCTCGCCTGTGGTCGGGTTCGCGCGATCGGCCGAGGGCATCGAGTGGGGTGCCATCGACGGTACGAAGGCCAAGCTCATCTTCATGATCTCCGTGCCGGAGGCGGCCGCCGGCGACGAGCACCTGCGGATTCTCGCGCTGCTCTCGCGCAAGTTGATGGACACCGGCTTCCGGGAGCGTCTGGAGGCGGCGCCCGACGAGCGGGCGGTCCTCGAAGTGCTGCGCGAAGTTCAGTAGCGGCAGCTGCCTGTACGCCGATGGGGCCCCGCACCTGCACGGTGCGGGGCCCCATCGGGTACTCGGAAGATCCGAGGATCAGTGTGCGCCCGGCGACTTCGCCGGGTTCGTGCCCTCGGCGGCCGCCGTCTCGCTGTAGATGTCCGGCTCCAGGTAGATCACGCGGGCGATCGGGACCGCCGCGCGGATGCGCTCCTCGGCCGCGTTTATGGCGACGGCCACCTCGGCGGCCGTGTCGTCGTGCCGCACCGCGATCTTGGCGGCGACGAGAAGCTCCTCGGGGCCCAGGTGCAGCGTGCGCATGTGGATGACGCGGGTGACCTTGTCGCCGTCGACCAGGGCCTTCTCGATCTTCTCGACCTCTTCCGTGCCCGCGGCCTCGCCCAGGAGCAGGGACTTGGTCTCCGCGGCCAGGATGATCGCGATCAGGATCAGCAGGATGCCGATGCAGAGCGTGCCGATGCCGTCCCAGACGCCGTCGCCCGTGGCGAGCGCGAGGCTGACGCCGACGAGGGCCAGGATCAGACCGACGAGCGCGCCCAGGTCCTCCAGGAGCACGACCGGCAGCTCGGGGGCCTTCGCGCGACGGACGAACTGCGTCCACGTGAGGTTGCCGCGGGTGTGGTTCGACTCCTTGATCGCCGTACGGAAGGAGAAGCTCTCGGCGATGATCGCGAACACCAGGACACCGACCGGCCAGTACCAGGCCTCGATCTCGTGCGGGTGCTTGATCTTCTCGTAGCCCTCGTAGATCGCGAACATGCCGCCGACCGAGAAGAGCACGATGGAGACCAGGAAGGCGTAGATGTAGCGCTCGCGCCCGTACCCGAAGGGGTGTTGGGGGGTCGCCTCGCGCTGCGCCTTCTTGCCGCCGAGGAGCAGCAGCCCCTGGTTGCCCGAGTCCGCGAGCGAGTGCACGCTCTCGGCGAGCATCGAGGACGAGCCACTGAAGAGGAACGCGACGAACTTCGCCACCGCGATCGCGAGGTTCGCGGCGAGTGCCGCGACAATCGCCTTTGTTCCGCCTGACGCGCTCATGTGTGCCCGTTGTCCCTTCGCCTGCGTACGTGTCTGACCCACCGCCGGCATCGCTGCCGACCGGGCGCTGCTTTGCCCGCCCTTTGCGGTGGGTCATTGTTGCAGCACGAGGCGCTGGTGGTGAGTCAGGCCACCACAGTGGCACGGAAGAGCGTGCCGACTCCGGACACTTCGGTCTTTTCCTCCGCGGGAACGAACACGGACTGCCCGGGTGTGAGTTCCCCGGCGTCGCCCACGCGGACCGAGCCCGCGACGCAGAGCAGGATCTGCGGCGTGCCCGCCGTGAGGTCGTGCGGTGCGGCGCCGTCGGGCAGGACGAAGCGGGAGAGGCGGAACTCGTCGATCGGGGTCTCGTAGACCTCTTCGCCGTCGGGCGACGCCTCGGGGCGCAGGATGCCGGGCTCGGTCGCCTCGAAGCGGACGATGCGCAGGAGTTCGGGTACGTCGACGTGCTTGGGGGTCAGTCCGCAGCGCAGCACGTTGTCCGAGTTGGCCATGATCTCGACGCCGAGGCCGTCGAGGTAGGCGTGCGGGACTCCGGCGCCGAGGTACAGGGCCTCGCCGGGCTGCAGCCGTACGTGGTTGAGGAGCATCGCCGCGATGACACCGGGGTCGCCGGGGTAGTGGTGCGCGATGCCCGCGTACGGGGCGTAGGCACCGCCGAGGCGCTGGGCGGCCTCGGTGACCTCGGTGACGGTCGCCGCCATCTCATCGGGGTCCGCGGTCAGGACGGCGGTGAGGACCTCGCGCAGGGCGCCCTCGGCGGGCTTGGCGTGCAGCAGGTCGACGTACGGCTTCAAGGAGTCGACGCCCAGACCGGCCAGCAGGTCCGCGGCCTCGACGGGGTCGCGGAAGCCGCAGAGGCCGTCGAACTCCGTGAGCGCGCAGATCAGTTCGGGCTTGTGGTTGGCGTCCTTGTAGTTGCGGTTCGGGGCGTCGATCGGGACGCCGCGGTACTCCTCGTCCTCGAAGCCCTCCCTCGCCTGCTCCAGGTCGGGGTGGACCTGGAGGGAGAGCGGGGCGCCCGCGGCGAGCAGCTTGAGCAGGAAGGGCAGGCGCGGGCCGAACCTGGCGACGGCCGCCCTGCCGAGCTCGTGCCCCGGGTCCTCGTCGATCACCTCGTCGAGCGGGCCGCGCTCGGTGCGCGAGGGGGCGCCGGGGTGGGCGCCCATCCACATCTCGGCCTGGGGCTCACCGGTCGGCTCGACGCCGATGAGCTTGGCGATGGCGGTGGTGGAACCCCAGGCGTAGGGGCGGATGGTGTTGGTGAGGCGGTCCACGGAGGGGGTCTCCCTTACGTACGTGCGTGCGCTTGCGTGCGCTGGTGCGCGATGCGGGGTCTCAGGTCATGACCGGGCTGGGGTCATGATCGGTCCCTCGGGGCGAGCGCCAGGTAAACGGCGGCGAAATCCGTGACGGCGATCAGCTCCGCGAGGGTCTCCAGCTCGTCGCCGTCCTCCGGTTCGAGCTCGCTGATCGCGACGTCGTGGCCGTGGGCGAGCTCGCGGGCGGTGGGCGCGGCGCTGAGTCCTCCGGCGTCCACGGGACGCTCGCGGAGCAGGACGACGCGGGCGCGCAGGTGGTGGGATTCCTCGACGCGGTCGCGGAAGAAGTCGTCGCCGTCGGCGCTCGGGGCGAGGTCGCCGGCCAGCAGGGCGCCGTGCGCGGGCAGCGACTCGGGCAGCTCGCCGGCGACCGCCGGGTGTCCGGCGAGCTCGGCGAGCGTGGCGGCGAAACGGCGGCCGACGGGGCCCGCGAGCCTGCCCTCGGTCCAGATCACCGGGAGGGCGTCGGCGAGCTCGGCGGCAAGCGTCTTGGCGGGGTTGCTGTACGTCGCCACGACGGGCCCGCAGCGCTCCGCGACCTGGTCGAGGCGGTCGGCGATCTTCTCCAGGGTCTCGGCCGGTGCGGTGATGAGGCCGGTGCGGTCCAGGAGGATCAGGAGGGGGGTGAGCAGGGCCCAGAGGGTGGCGGGGGCGGATGCGGCGGCCTCGTCGTCCACGCGGCGCGCTTCGTACGTCCCGGAGGCGCGCTCTCCGTCGTGCGGGGCTTCGTACTCCCCGTACGGGGATGTGGCCATCGGGACCGTGAGGCCGTGCGAGCCCTCTACGCCCTCGGCCAGCGGGGAGCGGGCGGGGGCGACGGCCACGACCGTGCAGCCGCGGCGGTAGGCCTGCTCCGCGAGGAGTTCGAGGCCCGGCTCCGTGCCGTCCGGGGTGGCGATGAGCAGCAGATCCAGGGGGCCCGCCCAGCCGGGGAGCGCCCAGCGCAGGGCGCCTGCCGCGGGGGCCACGCCGGTGGGGGCGAGGCGGATCACGGGGCAGCCCGCCCCCGCGAGGGTGCCCAGCAGGTCGGCCACGCAGGTGGCGGCGGTGCCGGGGCCGGCGATCAGGATGGCGCGGGGGCGGCCGTCCGGCTTGAGCTGCGTGAGCCCTGCCTCCGTGGCGTGCCGCACCGCCGTGCGGACGCGGGCGCCTGCCTCCGCCGCACCGCGGAGGAGGCCGCGGCGGTCGGCCACGGCGAGGGCCTCGGGGGCGTCGAGCAGCGATTCGTCGAGCATGGGGTAGGGCCTCCGATTCGCCGGGCGACCTGGCGCTGGGCGCTGGGCGCTGTGCCTGGGCGGTGCGCCTGGGCGGTGGCTTGGGCCGTGGCTTCGGCGCCGCCGGTCGCGCTTCTTGTCGTTGTGCCGGGCCCTTACGCGGGGCGGCGGGCCTCGTCGACGAGGAGTACGGGGATGCCGTCGCGGACGGGGTAGGCCAGGCCGCAGTCCTTGCCGTCCGCCGTGCAGAGCAGCTCCGCGTCCGCCTCCTTGAGGGGGGCGTGGCAGGCCGGGCAGGCGAGGATCTCCAGGAGGCCGGCTTCGAGCGGCATGGGGTGGGTCCCTTCGAGCGGGTGGGGTACGGAATGTCGCCTGGTCAGCCTACCGCTGGCCCCGGGGCCTTGGGCGGTGTACTGGCGGGGCTTCGCCCCATGGCCCCCGGTGGGGTGATGGGGTCGTTCCTCGCCTGCGGGCCGGTGGGCGTTTGTGCCCACCCGTTCCGCCTTGCGGAACGCCTGCCCACAAACGCGCGAGCCGGGTGGGTGGGAGCGCTGGAACGCCTGCCCACGAACACGCGGGCCGGGTGGGTGGGAGCGGTGGAGCGCCCGCCCACAAACGCGCGGACCGGGTGGATGGAAGCGCCGGAACGCCCGCCCACAAACGCGCGGACCGGGTGGATGGAAGCGCCGGAACGCCCGCCCACAAACACGCGGACCGGGTGGGTGGGTGCGATGGAGCGCCTGCCCACCCGGTCGCCGAGGACTTCGGTCAGGCCCTGATGATGGCCAGTGCCTCGTCCCGGGCCCTGGTCATCGTGGCCTCGTCCCTTGCCTCTACGTTCAGGCGCAGGAGCGGTTCCGTGTTGGAGGCTCGGACGTTGAACCACCAGTCCGTGGCCGTCACCGTGAGGCCGTCCAGGTCGTCGATGGTGACGCCCTCCTCGGCCTCGTACTTGGTCTTGATCGCCGCGAGGCGGGCCGTCTGGTCGTCGACCGTGGAGTTGATCTCGCCGGACGCCGCATAGCGGTCGTACTGCGCGACGAGGGCCGACAGCGTGCCGTCCTGGCCGCCGAGCGCCGCGAGGACGTGGAGCGCGGCCAGCATGCCCGTGTCCGCGTTCCAGAAGTCGCGGAAGTAGTAGTGCGCCGAGTGCTCGCCGCCGAAGATGGCGCCCGTCTTGGCCATCTCCTCCTTGATGAAGGAGTGGCCCACCCGCGTACGGACCGGCGTGCCGCCGTTCTCCCGCACGACCTCGGGGACCGACCACGAGGTGATGAGGTTGTGGATGACCGTGCCCTTGCCGCCGTTGCGCGCGAGCTCGCGCGAGGCGACCAGGGCGGTGATGGCCGACGGGGAGACCGGGTCGCCGTTCTGGTCGACGACGAAGCAGCGGTCCGCGTCGCCGTCGAAGGCGATGCCGAGGTCGGCGCCCTCCTCGCGCACCCGCTGCTGGAGGTCCACGATGTTCTTCGGGTCGAGGGGGTTGGCCTCGTGGTTCGGGAACGTGCCGTCCAGCTCGAAGTACATCGGTACGAGCGTGAGCGGCAGGCCCTCGAAGACCGTCGGGACGGTGTGCCCGCCCATGCCGTTGCCCGCGTCGACGACGACCTTCAGGGGGCGGATGGAGGTCAGGTCCACCAGGCCGCGCAGGTGCGCCGCGTAGTCCTTGAGGGTGTCCCGCTCCGTGAGCGTGCCGGGCGTGGCCGCCGCCTCGGGGGCGCCGGACTCCGACCAGCCCTCCACCAGGGCGCGGATCTCGGCGAGGCCGGTGTCCTGGCCGACCGGGGCGGCACCCGCGCGGCACATCTTGATGCCGTTGTACTGCGCGGGGTTGTGCGAGGCCGTGAACATCGCGCCCGGCAGGTTCAGCGCACCCGACGCGTAGTAGAGCTGGTCCGTCGAGCAGAGGCCGATCTCCGTGACGTCCACGCCGAGCGCCGCGGCCCCGCGCGCGAAGGCCCGGGAGAGGCCGGGCGACGACGGCCGCATGTCGTGCCCGGTCACGATCGCGTCCGCGCCCGTCACCTTCGCGAAGGCCGCGCCGAACAGTTCGGCAAGCGACTCGTCCCACTGGTCCGGGACCACCCCGCGCACGTCGTACGCCTTCACGATCTGGGACAGATCAGCAGTCACGGCCAACCCTCTCTGCAGGTTCTGCGAGTTCAGCGACACCGACGAGTGCTCGTCGGTGACCCAAACTACCCGCAACGACTGACAACCAGCTGTGAGCGGCCCCAAGGCGCCTCCTGGCCGACGTCAGGGCGACGTCAGGCCGGCCTCGGGCTCACCTCCTCGGGCTGACCTCAGGCCCCTCACGGCAGCATCCAGCCGAGCACCACCGTGCTCTGTCCCACCACGATCAGACACATCACCAGCAACAACCCCAGGCTCCAGGGCAGCACCTTGCGCAGCAGATCGCCCTCCTTGCCCGCGAGCCCGACCGCCGCGCACGCGATCGTCAGGTTCTGCGGAGAGATCATCTTGCCGAGCACACCGCCCGAACTGTTGGCGGCGGCGAGGAGTTCGGGCGAGAGCCCGGACTGCTGAGCGGCCGTCACCTGGAGCGCGCCGAAGAGCGCGTTGGCCGAGGTGTCCGAGCCGGAGACCGCGACGCCGAACCAGCCGAGCACCGGCGACAGGAAGGCGAGCCCCGCACCCGCCGCCGCCACGAAGTGGCCGATGGTGGCGGCCTGCCCGGACAGGTTCATCACGTACGCGAGGGCGAGGACCGAGGTCACGGTGAGGATCGCGAACCGCAGTTCGTGCACGGTCGCCAGCCACTCCCGCACCGCGACGCGCGCGTGCACCCCGATGACGGCCGCCGTGCCCACACCGGCCAGCAGCACGAGCGTCCCGCCCGTCGCGACGAGCGGCAGCGAGAAGAGGTTGCCCGCGACCGGGTCCCCGTCGGGGTCGGCGACGTTCAGGAAGGGCCAGTCGAAGGTCTGCGTCGCCTTGGCCAAGAAGTCCTTCACCGGCGGGATTTGGGCGACGGAGAAGATGGCGACGATGAGCGTGTACGGGGCGTAGGCGCGCAGGATCTCGGGGCGCGGGTCGTCCTGGTCCAGGTCCTCGCTGCGTACGCCGGTGAGGACCGCGACGCGTACGGGCTCCGCGGCGGGCCTGCGGGCGCTGGGCACCGCCACCAGCGCGCCCGCGCCGGCCAACGCCGCCCCGATGTCGGCCAGCTGGGCGGAGACGTAGTTGGACGCGGCGAACTGCGCCGCGGCGAAGGCGAATCCGCACACCAGGGCGGGCACCCAGGTCTCGCGCAGGCCGCGCCGCCCGTCCACCAGGCCGACCAGGAGCAGCGGCACCACCAGGGCGAGCAGCGGTGTCTGGCGGCCGACGACCGTGGCGACGGTGTCCAGCGGAAGCCCGGTGACCTGCGCGAGCGTCACCACGGGGGTACCCATGGCGCCGAAGGCGACGGGCGCGGTGTTGGCCACGAGGGCGACGACCGCGGCCTTGACCGGGTCGAAGCCGAGCGCCACCAGCATCACCGCGCAGATCGCGACGGGCGCCCCGAAGCCCGCGAGCGCCTCCAGGAGCGCGCCGAAACAGAAGGCCACGACGAGTGCCTGGATGCGCGGATCGTCCGAGAGCCGTCCGAAGGAGCGGCGCAGGATGTCGAAGTGCCGGGTGCGGACGGTCATCCGGTACACCCACAGGGCGTTGACGACGATCCACAGGATGGGGAAGAGCCCGAAGAGGGCACCTTGCGCGGCGCCCGAGGCGGTCTGGCCCAGCGGCATCCCGTACGCGAGCCAGGCGACCAGGGCGGCGACGGCCAGGCCGATGAGTCCCGCGTGGTGGGCCTTCATGCGGACGGCGCCGAGCAGGACGAGGACGGTCAGGAGGGGCAGGGTCGCGATGAGGGCGGACAGGCCGAGCGAATCGGCCACGGGCTCCAGCTGCTGCACGTACACGGACGGCTCCCCGGTTTCCGTGATGCGGAAAGTGATCTCTCACGAGTGGGGGAATGGTCGTGTCGATGGCGTGGGCACGTCAATGGGTCGTGCGCGAGAAATTGTTCAGCGATAAACGACAGGGGTCTATGTAGGCAGGGGGCTTCGCGGAGGGGCAGCAGGAAGTCCGGAAAGAGGGGCGCTCAGGAATCCGGTGAGCGCAGCACCCGCAGATGGCCGCGGCGCGCGACCTCCATCGGGTCGGCCCTGCGCGGGCCCGCACCGCCGGCCTCCGCCGCGCGCTCCTGCGGGCGTGCCGCCTCGCGCACCGCGTTGGCGAGCGCTTCGAGGTCGTCACCGCTGGGGCGGGCCGGACCGGAGGCGTCGGCGAGGCGGACGACCTCCCAGCCGCGGGGCGCGGTGAGGCGCTCGGAGTGCTCGGCGCACAGGTCGTAGCAGTGGGGTTCGGCGTAGGTGGCGAGGGGGCCGAGGACCGCGGTCGAGTCGGCGTAGACGTACGTCAGCGTCGCGACGGCGGGACGGCCGCAAGCGGTGCGCGAACAGCGACGTACAGGGCTCACGATGTTGGACGGTACCGCACTCTTGAGCGGGCCGCGACGACTCTCCGGGAGGTCACCCCACCGTGTCGTGCTGTGATCCCCGCCACGGCGCCTTCGCACGGCGCCTCGCTGACCTGCGGTGACACAAGGGGCCTGAGTGTCCAGTGGTGTTGAATCCGGTCACCACGTGGCGCAAATCCCGTCATTCATCGCGAGATCGACGGTCCTGGAGAGATACGGAATCGAGCCCAAGCCTGGCTGGAACGGTCATCGGACGACATGGCGCACGCCGGACGCACGCCGCCCGCGCGCCACCCGGAAGCCGTGCGGAAAGCCTGCGGAAGCCAGGTGAAAGCCGGGTCAAGCTGTGCGGGAACGGCGATCTCGAGGACTACTCTTCGTCAGTGATGGACGACCCCGTACAGCCCCGCACCGCAGACCCGAGGCCCCGCCGCCGCGACCGCCACGGCAGGGGCATGCGCGGCCCCGTGGCGCCTCCCCAGGTGCCGCTGTCCGCCAGCCGCGCCGAGGTCTTCACCGACCTGGTGCAGGACTCCGTGGAGCGCCTGGAGCGGCGGTGGCCGCAGCTGAGCGAGATCGAGTTCCTGGTGCTCGAGGTTCCCGCGCTGGGGCGTGGCGGGGGCGCGGGCGAGGACGACTGGAGCGATGACGTCGTACCGCTGGGCGGCACGATCGAGGCCGCCGACGGGCGGCCCGCGCGGGTGGTCGTCTACCGGCGCCCGGTGGAGATCCGCACCAAGGGGCGGGACGACCGGGCCGCGCTCGTCCACGAAGTGGTGGTCGAGCAGGTCGCCGAGCTCCTCGGCCTCTCGCCCGAGTCGGTGGACCCGAGATACGGGGAAGACTGAGCCTCCCCGGCCTTCCCTGGCTCCCCCGGCTTCTCCGGCTTCCCCGCCGCTACGTCTACTTCTGGAGCACCTTCAGGTCCTGCTCCGCCTTCGGCACCGACACCGTGCCCCTGTCGTCCGGCAGCGTCTGCACGGTGAACATCGGGACGCCGTCCTCCGCTTCCTCCAGCATGCGCGAGGCGTAGACGTCACCCCCCGAGCCCCCCGAGCCCCCCGACACCGGTTCCACCGTGAGTGCGTACGTGCCCTTCAGGCCGCTCGGGACCGGGGCCTTGATCCCCAGCGTCGTACCGCCCTTGACCGTGTACGTCTTGCTCGTCGGCGTACCGCCCTCGGTGCCCGCCGACGCCGTGACCTTCACCTTCCCGGTCCTGCCGGGGGCGACGAGGGACAGCGTGGAGCCCTTGGCGCGGTTGTCGGCCACCGTCGCGCGCGTGCCGATCGGGTTCGTGGCGGGGATGAACGCCGTCTCCTGGTCGACGCCCTTGCCCCGGGTGACGCGCAGGGCAGCCACCACCGGCGCCGCGTCGTCGGTGGGCGTCAGGATCAGGGAGCCCGCCTCGCCCTTGGTGACGTCGCCGAGGTCGACGGCGGTCGTCATGCCGGACTTGACGTGCAGGTTCGCGTGTCCGGCCGGGCTGATCGAGCCGCTGGGCGCGGCCAGTTGGACCTTCAGGTCGGCGTCGTCAGCGCCGGGCGCGAAGGCCACCAGACGTACGGACGTGGCGTCCTTGGGGATGCCGGGCAGGACCAGGCGGCTCGCGGGGTCGGCGGACGCGGGCAGCCAGTCGCCGCCGAGCTTGTCGTCCGACGACTGCACGGCGGCCGCGACCCGGCCGCTGCGCGCGGTCACGTGCATCGTGAGGTTGGTGTGCTCCTTGGGCGAGAGCGTGGACAGCAGCACCGGGACGCTGGAGTGCGGCTGGACCTGGATGGCCTCGCCCACCTCGGTCTTGAGGGCGCCGTCCGGGCCGTACAGCTCGACGTCGACGACGGCCGCCGTGTCGTCCGGGTTGGTCAGGTGGACGTAGTCGCTGCGGTCCTTGTCGGTGCTCGCGCCCGGGAACCAGAAGTCCGTGTCGGGCGCCGTGCAGTTGGCGCCCTGGAGGCCGCGGCCGCTGCCCACGGAGTACTTGGTGGTCTGCTGGACGGTCCAGCCCGGGGCCAGCGTGCCGTCGGCGGTGCCCAGGAGCGCGGGCGACTCCCCTCCGGACTCCTCGCCGGTGACGGGCTTGCCCGGCGTCTTCGAGGTCAGGAAGGGCTTGTCGTCCTTCTTCTTTTCCCTGGGGGCGTCCTCCGGCGTGACCTTCAACGCCCTGGTGGCAGGCAGCAGTTCCGCCCTGCCCGCCTCGCCGGAGCCCTCGCCCTTGGGCGTGAACGCCGTGTACGAGGTCTCGGCGAGGTCGGACGAACTGGGCACCGGGCAGAGCAGGCTGGTGCGCTCGACGGGCAGCCGCGCGGCCGCCTTCGCGCCGTCGTCTCCGCTGCCGTCGGGGGCGTTGGCCACGGCGAATCCGGTGACGGCGGCGAGCGCGGCCACCGCGGCGATCAGGGACTGTGTCGTGCGGTTCACTGCTGGCTCCCGTCGGGGCGCTCACTGTCGGTGCCGTGCGGCGGCTGCGGGGGCTGGGGCGGCATCGGGGGCTGACCGTACGTGGCGTCGAACGACTGGCCGTACTGCTCGGCGCCGCCCTGCGCTCCGTAGGCGTACGGGTCGTACTGGCCGCCCTGGTAGGGGTCCTGGTACGCGCCCTGGTCGTAGCCGCCCTGTGGGTACCGCGCGTCCTGGTACTGCTGCTCGCCCTGGTACGTGCCGTGGTCGGCGCCCGCGTGGGCGGGGGCCTCCCACTCGCCGTACGACTGCTGATGGGGCACCGCCGCGTAGGCCTCCTCCTCCGGAGGAGGGGGCGGCGTACCGGCGTCGTCCTGCCCGGCGTCGTCCTGCCCGGCGCCTTCCAGCGCGGCCTCCTGCTCGGCCTGCGCGGCCCGCAGCCTGCGGGCCCTGCGCCCCTCGCCCTCGACCGGCTGGGCCGGGACGACGGGCTCGTCGGGGAGGTCGTCGTCCACGTCGCGGCGGCGTCCCGGAAGGGCGAGGACCACCAGGACCACGGCGAGCGCGCCCTGGGCCCACAGCCATCCCGTGTGGCTCGCGGGCGCGTCGTACGTGACGTCCAGACGGCCGCCCGTCGCGGGCAGGTCGAAGCCCTGCGCCCAGCCGTCCAGGGTGGTCCTGGTCAGCGGGGTGCCGTCCAGGGTCGCCGTCCAGCCGTCGTCGGCCGCGTCGGCGAGCCGCAGGGTGCGGCCCTCCTCGCCCGCCGGGATGTTCGTGTGCAGCTCGACGGGGCCCGCGGCCACCGGCATCGGATCGCCGGACTCGGGCACGATCGCGGCGCGCGAGACCTGCCGGTCCACGCGCCACAGGGCGCTGCCGTCCTCCTGGCTGAGCCGGGTGAGGCCGGGGGTGGAGTCCAGGGTGCGGCTCATCTGGCGGGGCGCGCCGTCGCGTACGAGGACGTAGCGCACGGCGAAGCCGCCGAGCTGGTCGGCCTGGTCGGCGCCGGAGCCCGCGAGGAGCCGGGCGACGATCTTGTCGAGGCTCCAGTTCGAGCCGCCCGCGTCGGCGAGTTCGGCGTCTCCGAGCCGGGCGCCCGAGCCGCGGACGAGCGTGTACGACACCTGGGCGGCCGACTCGCTGTCCAGGACGAGCGTGCGGGCCTGGTCCTGCGTGCCGCTCTCCTCGGCGACGAACGCGGGCACCTGCACCGGGTCGCGCCGCTCCAGGGGGCCGTCGGCGCCGCGGATCATCCATCCGGCGGCGACGAGCAGCGGCCCGGCGGCCGCCGCGAAGGCGATGAGGACGGCGACCGGCTGGCGCCAGCCGAAGCTCTGCTCGGCGACACGCGTGCGTGCGCCGTCGGCGCCGAGCGCGGCGGCGGCAAGGAGCGCGATGCCGTACCCGAGGGTGGCGGGGCCCGCCCACGCCGAGCCGTTCGAGAGCGCCGCGAAGACCAGCGAGACCAGCGCGACGACCCAGGCGGTACGGACGGCGAGCTGCCGCTCGGTACGAAGGAGCGCGGCAAGGGCGGCGAGCACGATGCCGATGAGCAGCAGCCCGTCCACGGTCCCGGGGCCGCCGGGGCTGCCGCCGAGCAGATCGAGCCCGGTCGCCGAGCCGGTGCCGAACTCCAGGCCCGCCTCACCGAAGAAGCCGAAGGGCAGCAGCGAGAGCGACCAGGGCGCGAGGATCAGCAGCGGGGTGCCGAGCGCGGCGAGGAAGCGCAGGCCGTACGCCGTGATGTCGCCCCTGCGGACCACGAGGAGCGCGAGGCCGAGCACCACGGCGATGGGCCAGATGATCGGCGTGAAGGCGGTGGTGATCGTCAGGAGCAGGGCGAACGCCCACGAGGCGCGCCAGCTGCCGCGCGTGCCCTCCGAAGAGGTCAGTCCGCTCGCGGCGATGCCCGCGCGCGCCATGAGCGGCAGCAGGACCGCGAGGACGGCGGTGCCGATGCGCCCGCCCGCGAGCGCGCCCGTGGCGGCCGGCAGGAAGGCGTAGGCGACCGAGGCCCAGGCGCGCAGCAGGCGCGACTCGACCAGCGGCCGTGAGGCGAAGTAGGCGGCGAAGCCGGCCAGCGGCACCGAGCCGACCAGGAGCACCGTGACCGCGAGCCCGGTGGACCCGAACATCAGGGTGCTGAGCCCCGCGACGAGCGCGAGGTAGGGCGGCGCCGACTGCGTGCCGCCGGTCCCCACGGGGTGCCAGGCGTCCAGATAGCGCGCCCAGAGGCCGGAGGAGTCGCCGGGTGCGGGCAGCAGCGCGCCGCCCGCGAGTGCGCCGCCGCCGAGGAGTTCGCGGCAGGCGATGAGCGAGACGAACAGGAGCACCACGAAGAGCATCGGTCCCGGCTTGCGGGCCACGCGCTTGAGCCGTGCGAACTGCTCGACCTGGAGGAAGTCCGCGTCGTCCCCGCCGGGTCCCGACTCGACGGCGCCGTGCCGGCCCGCGCCGGTGACGGCCTCGGGGTCGGAGCGGCCGACGACATTGCCGGCGACCTGTTCGACGGTGGCGCGCACGGTGGCGCCGGGCGGCGGGAAGAGCGGCCGCATCTCGGCCGGTTCGAGCGCCGACTTGCCGCGCTGCTTGCGGGCGCTGACGATCCGTCCGGGCCGCAGCAGCGTCCCCAGGAGCCCGGCGACCTCGTCGACGGCCTGACCGGGGACCTTGCCGACCAGATAGGCGAAGGTGCGCAGCAGGGTGCCCACCACGAGCCGGAAGAGCACCCAGGGCAGCACGGCCGTACGCGCGTTGACGAGCAGGGTGTAGGCGGCGCCCGCCTTGTCCACGCGGTGCGGCGACGTCGACGTACGGCCGACGCAGTCGACGGTGCGGCGCTCGCGCGAGGAGGCCTCGGCGTGCCGGACGACGGCTTCGGGGGCGACGAGGACGCGGTGGCCCGCGTTCTGCGCGCGCCAGCACAGGTCGAGGTCGTCCCGCATGAGCGGCAGGCGCCGGTCGAAGCCGCCCAGTTCGTCGAAGACGTCACGCCGGATCAGCATGCCGGCGGTGGACACGGAGAGGACGGGCCGTACGTGGTCGTGCTGACCCTGGTCCTGTTCGCGGCGGTCGATGCCGGTCCAGCGGCGGCCGCTGTTGGCGATCGAGACGCCGACCTCAAGGAGCTGGCGGCGGTCGTACCAGCCGCGCAGCTTGGGGCCGACGATGGCGACGTCCTTGCCGACCTCGCGTTCGTTCTCCACCACCCGGAGCAGCTCGGCGAGGGCGCCCGGCTCGGGCGCGCAGTCGTCGTGCAGCAGCCACAGCCACTGCTCGGGCTCGCCGTGCGGCAGGTCGGGCAGGTCGTAGGCGTCGTCGCGCCAGGACCGGCTGACCGGGTCCCAGCCGCTGGGGCGTTTCAGATAGGGCAGCTCTTCCGGGGTCAGCACGCCGGCGGTGCGGTTGGCCTCGTCGACGGCGGTGCCGAAGCCGGAGCGCCGGGCCAGGTGCAGGACGCGGTCGGGGCCGAGTGCCTCGGTGACCAGGCGGGCGGAGTCGTCCGCGCTGCCGGTGTCCGCGGCCACGGCGTTCTGCACCGGGCGCTCCTGGCCGAGCAGGCCGGCGAGGGCGTCGGGCAGCCAGCGGGCGCCGTCGTGGGAGACGATCACGGCGGTGACGACGTGCCGCGGGAACTCAGGGGCGGCAGCGTCGTGGTGACTGGCTGCCGGATGGCTGTGCACGGACATCGAGGTACGGGCCCCGGTTCGATGGACTGCGGTGGACGCCTGCGCTTCATGGGGGCGCCGGGGCGTCTCGGACGGGGCCCCACACTAACGGCTGGCATCACAACAGCCCGCCGCCTGTGGATAACCCACGGGCGACGGGCTGTTCCTTACGTAGGGGTGTGTGCCGTTTGGTCGGGCGGATGGTCGGGCAGAACCAACTGGTGTTCAGACGGCGGCCTTCTTCAGACGGCGCCGTTCGCGCTCCGAAAGGCCGCCCCAGATTCCGAACCGCTCGTCGTTCGCCAGTGCGTACTCAAGGCATTCCGAGCGAACCTCGCAGGCGAGACAGACCTTCTTGGCCTCTCGCGTGGAGCCGCCCTTCTCGGGGAAGAAGGACTCGGGATCGGTCTGGGCGCACAGCGCGCGCTCCTGCCAGCCGAGTTCCTCGTCCGCGTCCTCGACCAGCAGTTCCTGAACCAGCTCGGTCATGTGCGCCCCTCGTCTGTCTGTGCGTCCCCGTGGTGCTTGCCGTTACCGATTTCGGCTGAACGACACGAGTGAAATTACAAGTGTGCCGATCCGGGCCAGTCAAGCCGAGATCTGCTATTGGGCCCCTTATTCACCCTGCGGAACCAAGGTAATGCGGAAAGTGTTCAAATCGGCATAAACCCTGACACTTGCCAGTGGCCCATCCCGAGGCGCCCCGCGGCCGTCCTCATCAGGGAAGGACGTCACGGAGATCGATCCCGTTGCGACCGGTCCACCGAAGCGAAGGGGATCACATTCGGGTCACGAGATCACGCCGGGGTTTACGCGCCGGTTGAAGCGCGATGTGTCCCGTGAGCCCGGTGCACAAACCTTTCACCTGAGAGAACAACCGGATGAGGTGAAACATATCCCACATAGCGGACATAGAGTTGACAGGGAAGGTGTGAGCCGCTGTTCTAGTGGGCATGCTCGCAAACTTGGCACTCTCGACGACCCGCACCAGCGGGCTCCTCGGTGCTGCCCACGCGCGCTGTCGCTGTTCCTGTTCCAGCTGTTGAGCCACACCGCTTCCAGCTGTTGAGCCCGCTCCGGCCCTTCACCGCCCGAGCAATCGTCTGAAGCCTTCCGGCTTGTTGTCGAGCACCTCCCCGCTCCACCTTCCGCGCGACACCCCAGCACTCTCACGTTGAGGAACCACCGCACCATGAACAGCGACAGCGACCTCCAGATCGCCGGCGACATCCTCGAAGTCACGCACCTCCTGCAGCCCGCCCGCGAGCACCCGGCCACCGTGGCCGAGTTCGTCGGCCTGGCCCGCACCATCGCGGCCGACCGCGCACAGTGGTCCCACCTCGTCGAGTACGACGCGACGAGCCGCTGGTACCACCGCCTGCGCACGGGCCCCGGTTACGAGGTCTGGCTGCTCTCCTGGGTGCCCGGACAGGGCAGTGGACCGCACGACCACGGCCGCTCCTCCGGCGTACTCACGGTCCTGGAGGGTGAACTGACGGAGCGTACGGAGCGCGGGCAGCGCGCGCTCGACGCCGGGTCCCAGCGCGTGTTCGCGCCCGGGTACGTGCACGACGTGGTCAACGACTCCCTGGAACCGGCCGTCAGCCTGCACATCTACTACCCCGGCCTGACCGACATGCCGATGCACGCGGCGCAGTGCGGCGAGCGGGCCACCGCTCCGGCGGCCGGAGATGTCGTAACCGCCTGACGCACTGTCGTACCTGCCTGACATGCTTGGTGCCATGCGCATTGTGGTCCTGGCCGGCGGTATCGGCGGCGCCCGTTTCCTCCGCGGGCTCAAGAAAGCCGCGCCTGACGCGGACATCACCGTCATCGGCAACACCGGTGACGACATCCACCTGTTCGGGCTCAAGGTCTGCCCCGACCTCGACACCGTGATGTACACCCTCGGCGGCGGCATCAACGAAGAGCAGGGCTGGGGGCGTACGGACGAGACGTTCAAGGTCAAGGAAGAGCTCGCGGCGTACGGCGTGGGGCCCGAGTGGTTCGGGCTCGGCGACCGCGACTTCGCCACGCACATCGTGCGGACGCAGATGCTCGCCGCCGGATTCCCGCTCAGCGCGGTGACGGAAGCGCTCTGCGAGCGGTGGCAGCCCGGCGTTCGGCTCATCCCGATGTCGGACGACCGTGTCGAGACGCATGTCGCCGTCACGGTCGACGGCGAGCAGAAGGCCGTGCACTTCCAGGAGTACTGGGTGCGGCTGCGGGCCTCCGTGGACGCGCACGCCATCGTGCCGGTCGGCGCGGACCAGGCCAAGCCGGCACCCGGCGTCCTGGAGGCGATCGCCGACGCGGACGTCGTGATCTTCCCGCCGTCCAACCCCGTGGTGAGCGTCGGGACGATCCTCGCCGTGCCGGGCATCCGCGAGGCCATCGCCGACGCGGGCGTGCCCGTCGTCGGGCTCTCCCCCATCGTCGGGGACGCGCCCGTGCGGGGCATGGCCGACAAGGTGCTCGCCGCGGTGGGCGTGGAGACGACGGCCGCCGCGGTCGCCGAGCACTACGGAAGCGGGCTGCTCGACGGCTGGCTCGTCGACACCGTGGACGCCGGGGTCGTGGAGCGGGTCGAGTCGGCGGGCATCCAGTGCCGGGCGATTCCGCTGATGATGAGCGACGTGGACGCGACCGCCGAGATGGCGCGTGCGGCGCTCGCCCTCGCGGAGGAGGTGCGGGCGTGAGTTCCTCCGAGGCCGGGTCCGCTGCCGGCTCTTCGCCGTCGTTCCGTGTGTGGGCCGTTCCCGGGCTGCCCGAGGTGCGGCAGGGGGACGACCTCGCCAAGCTGATCGCCGCGGCGGAGCCGGGCCTCGCCGACGGCGACGTACTCCTGGTCACCTCGAAGATCGTCAGCAAGGCCGAGGGGCGGATCGTCGAGGCGGGTGACCGCGAGGCGGCCATCGACGCGGAGACCGTGCGGGTCGTGGCGCGGCGCGGGACGCTGCGCATCGTCGAGAACCGGCAGGGCCTGGTGATGGCCGCCGCCGGTGTCGACGCCTCGAACACGCCTGCCGGGACCGTCCTGTTGCTGCCCGAGGACGCCGACGCGTCCGCGCGCGCGGTGCGGGACGGGCTGCGGGACGCGCTGGGGGTGGACGTGGGAGTCGTGGTCACGGACACCTTCGGGCGGCCCTGGCGCAACGGCCTGACGGATGTCGCCATCGGGGCGGCGGGCGTGCGGGTCCTGGACGATCTGCGGGGCGGGTTCGACGCGTACGGCAATCCGCTGAGCGCGACGGTCGTCGCCACCGCGGACGAGCTGGCCGCCGCGGGGGATCTGGTCAAGGGGAAGGCCGGCGGACTGCCGGTCGCGGTGGTCCGCGGGCTGCCGCACGTCGTCGGGGAGACCGGCGATGGCGCCCGGGTCATGGTGCGCGACTCACGTGACGACATGTTCCGGCTCGGCACGTCCGAGGCCGTGCGGGAAGCGGTGACGCAGCGGCGGACCGTGCGGGAGTTCACGGACGAGCCGGTCGACCCCGGGGCCGTGCGGCGGGCCGTGGCGGCGGCGGTGACCGCGCCCGCGCCGCATCACACGACGCCGTGGCGGTTCGTCCTGCTGGAGTCCGAGGACGCGCGGGTGCGGCTGCTCGACGCGATGCGGGACGCGTGGATCGCCGATCTCCAGAAGGACGGCAAGTCCGCGGAGTCCGTCGCCAAGCGGGTGCGGCGCGGTGATGTGCTGCGCAGGGCCCCCTACTTGGTGGTGCCCTGCCTCGTCATGGACGGCTCCCACACGTACGGGGACGAGCGGCGGGACGCGGCCGAGCGGGAGATGTTCGTGGTCGCGGCCGGGGCCGGGGTGCAGAACTTCCTGGTCGCGCTCGCCGGGGAGCGGCTGGGCTCCGCGTGGGTCTCGTCGACGATGTTCTGCCGGGATGTCGTACGGGACGTTCTGGGGCTCCCGCAGTCGTGGGACCCGATGGGAGCCGTGGCTGTGGGCCACTCCGCGGTCGAGCCCGGCGCTCGGCCCGCGCGGGACGCGGAGGACTTCATCCAGGTGCGTTGACGCCGGCCCCGGCTTCCGTGGACACCGGCCCCGTGTCGGTGTCCTACAGCGCCGCGATGTCCCCCACCGGCATACGTGGCTGCCTGCGGGCCGGAGTGCGGCCGCTCAGGAGGATCAGGCGGGCCGCCCGGTGGCGCTGGCCCTCGTAGGGGGCCAGGAGCCGCAGCATCTCCTCGTCGTCCGCCGTACGGTCGCCCGCGAGCGCGTGGCCGACGATTCCCGGCAGGTGCAGGTCGCCCACCGTGACCGCGTCCGGGGCGCCGTTGCTGCGCTGGACCGTCTCCGCCGACGTCCAGGGGCCGATGCCCGGGATCAGCTCCAGGCGTGCCTGGGCTTCGGGCGGGGACATCGTGGCCGCCTCCTCCATGCGCGCGGCCCTTCGTGCCGCCCGCAGGATCGTCGAGGCGCGTTTGTCGTCCACGCCCGCCTTGTGCCACTCCCAGGACGGGATCAGGGTCCAGGTCCTCGGGTCCGGCATGACGTGCATGCGGAGCTGGGCGGGGACCGGGCCCGGTGCCGGTTCGCCGTACTTGCGGACCAGGAGGCGCCATGCGCGGTACGCCTCGTCCGTCGTGACCTTCTGCTCCAGGATCGACGGGATCAGGGACTCCAGGACCAGGCCCGTGCGCAGGAGGCGCAGGCCCGGGCGGCGGTGCGCCGTCGCTGCGAGCAGGCGGTGGCGGGGGGTGAAGTCCTCCGGGGTGTCGGACCCGCCCAGGAGGTCCGGGAGCTGGTCCAGGAGCCAGCCGGCTCCTGGGCCCCAGGCCTCTGCTTCCACCGTGTTCGCCTTCGTGCGGAAGGCCACCCTGAGGGTGCCGGGGCCCGCCGGGGTGCGGCTCGCCCGCCAGGCCGAGCCGTCGGGGGTGGCGCGGAAGGTGGGGTCCGCGGGGCCCCTGCGGAGGGGGCCCAGGGTCAGGCCCAGGTTCAGGGGGTGGGGCGGGGTCCAGGTGCGGGTCCGCGCCGCCGTCGCCAGGCGGGGCGTGCCCTGGGGGATCGCCGTTTCGCCGCCGCGCACGGTGGTGCGGGTGGGGCGGGGGGCGAAACGGGATGACATCTGTACGAGGGTAGGGGGTTTTCTCCCCTACCCCGCCCCTTCCCGAAAACCCGCTCCGGCGCGGGGGCCTTGGTCGCCGTCCATCACCGGCTCCGCCGAGCTGGTCCTCAGACGCCGGACGGGCTGAAGAGCAGCCCGCCCCACCCCGACGACCGGTTGTCCCGAAACCCTGCGCACCGCCATCACCGGCTCCGCCGAGCTCGTCCTCAGACGCCGGACGGGCTGAAATTATCCGCCGGTCCAGGCTGAAGACCTCGCTGCCCCGCGCGAAAAAGAACTACTGGTCCGACGAGAACCGCACCGACCCCGCCGGCAGCCTCGCCCCGCACCACACCCGTACTCCGTCGCGCAGTTCGTTGTCCGGGCCTACGTCCGCGCCGTCGCCGATCACCGCGCCTGCCAGGACCGTGCGTGCGCCCACCCTCGCGCCCGCGCCGATCAGGGAGTCGGTGATCACCGCGTTCGGTTCGACGACCGCGCCGGACAGGACCGTGCTGCCGTCCACCCGTGCGCCCTCGCCGATCACCGCGTCGTCGCCGATCACCGTGCCGCCGGTGAGCTTCGCGTCCGGGGCGACCGTGGCGGTCGGCAGGACCAGGCGGTCGCCGCAGCGGCCGGGGACCGCGGGGGACGGGGCGCGGCCGAGGACCAGGTCGGCGGAGCCGCGTACGAAGGCCTGGGGCGTGCCCAGGTCCAGCCAGTACGTCGAGTCGACCATGCCCTGGAGGTGGGCTCCGGCGGCCAGGAGGTCGGGGAACGTCTCGCGCTCGACCGAGACCGGGCGGCCCACCGGGATCGTGTCGATGACCGAGCGGCGGAACACGTACGCGCCCGCGTTGATCTGGTCGGTGACGATCTCCTCGGGGGTCTGCGGCTTCTCCAGGAAGGCCTGCACCCTGCCCGTCGCGTCGGTCGGCACCAGGCCGAACGCGCGGGGGTCGGTGACCTTCGTCAGGTGCAGGGAGACGTCCGCCCCCGACTCCTCGTGCGTCGCGACCAGGGCGCGGATGTCCAGGCCCGTGAGGATGTCGCCGTTGAAGATCAGGACCGGGTCGTCGGGGCCCGACGTGAGGCGCGACGCCACGTTGCGGATCGCGCCGCCCGTCCCCAGGGGCTCGGTCTCCGTGACGTACTCGATGTGGAGGCCGAGCGCCGAGCCGTCCCCGAAGTACGGCTCGAACACCTCGGCGAGGTACGAGGTCGCCAGGACGATGTGGTCCACGCCTGCCGCGCGGGCGCGCGCCAGCTGGTGGGTGAGGAACGGGACGCCCGCCGCCGGAACCATCGGCTTGGGGGTGTGCACCGTGAGCGGACGCAGCCGGGTTCCCTTGCCGCCGACCAGGAGGATCGCTTCTGTCACCTGTCGTCTCTGCTTCCTGCTGGGGCCGGCCGAACTTGAGTCGCGGCCGGCCAGTGTATGCAGATGGCTTTGCAGATCGTGCAGTGCGCTGTGCGGGTCGTGCGGTGTGCCCCGTGGTACCGGTCGCGGGCGCCCCGGCCTCAGCGGCCCTGGTAGCGGGCCGAGCTGGACCGGGCCTTGCCCAGCTTCTTGTACAGGCGACTGCCGGGGCATTCCGTGGCGAAGCCGTCACGGTGCCCGGAGATCACGTGGAGCCGGACGTTCCTGCCCTTCTTGTAGAGATTGCCACCCCCGGACTTCAGATAGGTCGTTCCTCGCGGGTTCGCGCCGTACAGGCCGAGCTTCCACGCCGTCAGCCGGGCGATGGCGTTCACGGCGGCCGCGGGCGGGGCGGAGTAGCCGAAGCTGCCGAGGACGGCGATGCCCATGCTGTTGGTGTTGAAACCGAGAGTGTGGGCCCCGAGGACGGGCTTGGCCACACCTCCGGCACGGCCTTCGTAGATGTTTCCGCACTTGTCGACCGCGAAGTTGTAGCCGAAGTCACGCCAGCCGCTGCTCTTGACGTGGTAGCGGTAGATACTGCGCAGGACGGAGCCCGCCTGTGAGCAGCGGTAGTTGTTGCCGGTCGCGCTGTGGTGCACGAAGGCGGCCTTCACCGTCTTGGAGTACCCGAACTGCTTCTCGCGGAGCTTCTCGTCCGCGCCCCAGCCCTTGCGCGTGATGATGCGCGGCCGGGGGCCCACGTAGGGCCTGGCCTTCCCCGCGGCGTCCTGCGGTCCCCCACGGGCCGCGATGAGGTCGGCCTCCGTCTCCTTCTTGCTGAGCGCGGGGATGACGGCGGCGCCCATCGGGGCGAGGTCCGCGTTGACCGCGGAGGAGGCGGCACTCTCGGCGGTCATGACCGTGGTGCCGGGGCCCTCGGGCACGGAGCCCTGCGGGGGCGGGTCGGCGCCGGGGTCGACGAGTTCGAGGCGCAGGCCCGCCGGAAGGGCCTGCCCGGCGGGCGACCCCGCGCTCGCGCGGTGCTGATCCGCCTCGCCCCGTACGCGGATCTCGACGCCGTCCGAGTCGCCGACCCACAGCGGTGCCGTGGAGCCGCGGACCCGGCCCGACGCGCGCTCGGGGGCGTCGGGGTCGGCGGCGTGCTCGTGGTTGTGCGTCTCCACGGGCTGCCAGCCGGACCAGGTGCCGGTGCCGCTGGCCCGGGTGCGGACCTGGACGCTGCCGTGCAGTTCGTCGTCCGGGTCGTCCCAGACGACGCCGACGAGGGAGAAGGGCCGGACCTCGCGCTGGAGCAGGCCCTGTTCGTGGGACGCGCCGCCGCCGGAGCGGTCGGCGCCGAGTGGGGTGAGCGGGAGGGACTGGGTGCTGCCGGGGACCGATTCCGCGGATCGCCCCGCCGGGGACTCCGCGGCCGGGGTCGCGGCGCGAGCGCCGGACGACGGCAGGGTGAGGGGAAGGGCCAGGGCGGCCGCGCACGTGACGCCGATCGAGGAAGCTAGAAATCCACGCATACAACCGATAGTTCGCATAGCCGAACGCATCTGTCCATTGCGGAATTGACGGACCGTCTGTTCGTGTCCGCCGAACCGGTGGCCCTCCCTCCCCCGCCACACCCGGGGGCACCAGGGCAGCCGCGTACCCTTGCGCCCGTGAACGCCACCGACCGCACCCCTGCCGACCTGCTGCGATCCGCGCTCGCCGCGGACCCGGGCCGCCCGCTCATCACCTTCTACGACGACGCCACGGGCGAGCGCGTCGAATTGTCCGTGGCCACCTTCGCCAATTGGGTGGCCAAGACCGCCAATCTGCTCCAGGACGATCTCGCCGCGCAGCCCGGCGACCGGCTCGCGCTGCTGCTGCCCGCGCACTGGCAGACGGCGGTCTGGCTGCTCGCCTGTTCGTCCGTCGGGGTCGTCGCGGACGTGGGCGGCGACCCGGCGGGCGCCGATCTCGTGGTCAGCGGGCCCGTCTCGCTCGACGCGGCGCGGGCCTGCTCCGGGGAGCGGGTGGCGCTCGCGCTCCGGCCGCTCGGCGGGCGCTTCCCGCAGGCCCCCGACGGCTTCGCGGACTACGCGGTCGAGGTGCCGAGCCAGGGCGACCGTTTCGCTCCGTACGCCCCCGTGGACCCGGACGAGCCCGCGCTCGCCGTCGGCGGCGCGGGCGAGCTGACGGGTGCCGAGCTGGTGGAGCGGGCCCGCGCCGACGCCGCCGCGCTGGGGCTCGCGCCCGGCTCCCGGCTGCTCTCCGGTCTGTCGTACGACACCTGGGAGGGGCTGAGCTCCGGTCTGTACGCCCCGCTGGCGGCGGGCGGCTCCGTGGTGCTCTGCCGCCACCTCGACCAGCTCTCCGAGGACGGACTCGCCAAGCGGGTCGAGGACGAGCGGGTCACCACGACCGCGAAGTAGCGCGCCCCCGCCCTCCCTCGCCCGCCCTCACCCTCCCCCGTTCGGCCCACGCGAGCCCCTGGCCCGCAGGCCCCCGGCGTCACGTCGGTCCATGGTCGTAGGAGCGCACCATGCACCGACGTCGCTATGAGGGGTGGCCGTACACGTGCCCGACACCGCAGGCATGCCCGCCGGACCGGATCGCCCGGACCCGGACGGCACCCCGCCTGAGCCGCTGGCCACGTACGCACCCGGCGCGGGCTCGAGCCCCACGGGTGCGGGCGTCGCCCGGCGCAGGCGGCGCTGGCTGCGGTGGACGGCCATGGGGGCGGCCGGGCTCGTGCTGGTCGCCGGGGGCGCCGGATGGGCGGTCTACAACAAGCTCGACGGCAACATCACCGAGGACACCGACGCCGCGGCGGAGCTGGCGCGCTACGAGAAGGAGCGCCCGACGCCGCTGGTGCACGACGCGCAGAACATCCTGCTCATCGGCTCCGACACCCGTTCGGGCCGGGGCAACAAGAAGTACGGGCGCGACCCGGGCACCCAGCGCTCGGACACCACGATCCTGCTGCACCTGGCGGCCGACCGGCAGAGCGCGACCGCGGTGTCGATCCCGCGGGACGTGATGGTGGACCTGCCCCGCTGCCGCAGGCCCGACGGAACGCGGACGCGGGCCCAGTTCGCGCAGTTCAACTGGGCGTTCCAGTTCGGCGGGACCGCCTGCACCATCCGTACGGTCGAGAAGATGACGAAGATCCGCATCGATCACCACATGGTCGTGGACTTCGCCGGGTTCAAGGACATGGTCGACGCCGTCGACGGCGTACAGGTCTGCCTCAAGAAGCCGATCAACGACAAGGCCGCGCGGCTCAAGCTCCCCGCGGGCCGGCACACCCTCGACGGCGAGCAGGCGCTCGGTTACGTGCGGGCCCGCAAGAGCATCGGCAACGGCAGCGACACCGACCGGATGGACCGCCAGCAGCAGTTCCTCGCGGCGCTCGTCAACAAGGTGCAGAGCAATGACGTCCTGCTCAATCCGGCGAAGCTCTATCCGGTTCTCGACGCGGCCACTTCCTCGCTGACCACGGACCCGGCACTAGCGAGTTTGCGTGGTTTGTACGAACTGGTGCGCGGCATGCGCAACATCCCCACAGAACAGGTGCAGTTCCTCACGGTGCCCCGGCGGTCCTATGTCTACGACGCCAATCGGGATGAACTCGTGGAGCCCGCGGCGGACGAACTTTTCACCCGCATCCGAACGGACGCACCCCTTCAAGTGACGCGCGAGGAGCCCGAAACGACCCCTCTCGACGAACAGGCCGAGGGCTACGAGGACCCCGACGAGTACGACAGCGACGAGAAGCCGGACGACCCTTCCCATACGCCGAGCCCCGCTCCCACATTCCGGGGCAACACGGCCGCCGGAACGACCTGCGAGTAAAGCCATCGCCAAGCGCAAGACCGCCTGCACAAAGAAATAGGGCGGATTGCCCAGTTGTAGGGGAGTGGAATTTGTCACCGGCGTCGTTCGACGTCGAACTGGCCGGATAGTGTGAGCGATCCGGTGCGCCGGGCCCCTTCAGGGCCGAGCATCGCTGAACGACTGACCGAGCGTCTTTCTTGAGGGGGGAAAGGCGCCGCGTGGCCCCGACGGAGGACGCAGACAACCGTGGACGCGCAAGGCCGTGGGCGGGCGGAGAACATCGACCCCGCAGACCAGTGGGTGCTCAACCCGAACACCGGCGATTACGAACTGCGACTGAGCCCTTCCGCAGGGCAGTCGGCAGTGCCCGGACCTCGCAGATCACCGAGGTCCACGTCACGCCAGGGAACGCGCGGCCGCGATGGCCGACGCGACGAGCGCCGTGACGAGCAGCGCGACGTGCCGCCGCAGCGCAGGCGACGGGCTCCGCAGCCGGAGGCCGCGGGCGGCCGGCGCAAGCAGAAGCCGAAGAAGGCCAAGGGCAAGAAGATCGCGATGTGGACGGGCGGCACGCTCGCCTTCGTCCTGGTCGCGGCGGGTGTGTCGGGGTACCTCTACTACCAACACCTCAACGACAACATCAACTCGATCGCCGACGACGGCGCGAGCACCGGCGGCTTCAGCAAGGACCGCGCCATCAACATCCTCGTGATGGGCACGGACAAGCGCAGCGGCAAGGGCAACGAGAAGTACGGCGACAAGGGAAGCCTCGGTCACGCCGACACGACGATCCTGCTGCACGTCTCCAAGGACCGCACGAACGCCACCGCGTTGAGCATCCCGCGCGACATGATCACGGACATTCCGGACTGCCCGACCACGATGGAGGACGGCAGCAAGAAGACCATCCCGGGTTCGAAGGGCGTCCGCTTCAACGAGAGCCTCGGTCAGAACGAACGCACGCCCAGCTGCACCATGCGTACGGTCACGGAGATCACCGGGATAGTGCCCGACCACTTCATGGTGGCCGACTTCAACGCGGTCAAGACGCTCTCCAGCGCGGTCGGCGGCGTGGACGTCTGTCTGGCCAAGGACATCGACGACCCGGACTCGCACCTGAAGCTGTCCGCGGGCAAGCACAACATCGAGGGCGAGGAGGCGCTGGCGTTCGTCCGCACGCGCCATTCCGTGGGCACCGGCGGCGACTTGAGCCGCATCGAGCTGCAGCAGCAGTTCCTCAGCTCGCTGATGCGCAAGCTCAAGTCGAACGACACGCTGACCAGCCCGTCGAAGATGATAAAGCTGGCCGAAGCGGGCACGAAGGCGCTCACCGTCGACTCCACCATCGCGGACATCATGAAACTCCGTGACCTGGGCATGGAGCTCGGCAAGTTCGACATGAAGAACCTCAGCTTCGCGACCGTGCCCGTGGTCGACAACCCGGCGGAGGAGGTCCACACGACGGTCGTCGTGAACGAGGCCAAGGCCGATCCGCTCTTCGCCATGATGCGCGCCGACGAGTCGCTGACCGCGGTGAAGAAGAAGGAGAAGAAGGAGAAGGCCGCCGTCGCCGCCCGCCTCAAGGGCAGCAAGTCCGCGGCCTCCGAGGTACGGGTCAACATCTACAACGGCAGCGGGAAGACCGGCGCCGCTCAGGCAACTCTCACGTACTTGCAGAACACTGAGGGCATGTCCAAAGCCAGCCAGCTCGGCAACGCGCCGTCCGACCTCAAGAAGACGACGCTGGAGTACGCCCCCGACCAGGCCGACCAGGCCCGGCGGCTCGCCGACGTCATGGGGCTCTCCGGCTCCGCGATGAAGCCCGGCAAGAGCGAGAAGAACTCGCAGGGTCTCCCCGCCATCAAGCTGACGCTCGGCAGCGACTTCAAGGGGGCCGGGGTGCCCATCAGCACCCCGTCGAAGGCGCCTGAGGGCATTCAGAAGGTCGAAGCGGACAAGACTGTGTGTGCCAAGTGACCTGAAGCGGCCGTTCTGCGTCTAACCAGGCGCAGGATGGCCGTAATTCGGGGTAGCGCGGGGAGCGCGGGGAGGGGCAGGGGATGGGGAAGAGCAGCGTGCGTGGGGAGGGGGCGCGACCACGCGCCCCGCACGCCAGTGATCTTGGCTTGGAAGAAGGCCCGCCGCACGAGGGAGGGGAGCCCTCGGCGGACAGCGGGCACCAGAGACGTCGCCGCGGGGGTGGTGGCGGCCGGGCACCGCGTCCAAGACGGCGGATACTGCGCTGGTCGGCAACGATCCTTTCGCTGCTGATACTTGGCACGGCCGGCGCCGGATATCTCTATTACCAGCACTTGAACGGCAACCTGGAGACCGACGACCTGAACCTCGGCGAGCACCGGGCCCCCGAGCCCACGCCGAACGCGGCGGGCCAGACCCCGCTGAACATCCTGCTGATCGGTTCGGACGCGCGGGACTCCAAGGAGAACCAGAAGCTCGGCGGTGCCAAGGAGACCTTCGGCGGCACACCGCTCGCCGACGTCCAGATGCTGCTGCACCTGTCGGCCGACCGCACGAACATGTCGGTCGTCAGCATGCCGCGCGACACCCTCCTCGACATTCCCAAGTGCACCGATCCTGACGACGGCAAGGTCTACGAAGCGTCGACGCAGCGGACGATGACGAACCAGTCGCTCGGCCGCGGCGGCCCCGGCTGCACGGTCGCCACCTGGGAGAAGCTCACCAACATCCGCATCAACCACTTCATGGAGGTGGACTTCGCGGGTGTGGTCTCCATGGCCGACGCCATCGGCGGCGTACCGGTCTGCGTGGACGCCAACATCCACTCGCGCGACAACCAGGGCCACGGCTCCGGTCTCAAGCTCGAGAAGGGCACCACGTACGTCAAGGGCGAGCAGGCCCTGCAGTGGCTGCGCACCCGCTACGGCTTCGACGGCGGCACCGACATCAGCCGGGCCAAGGCCCAGCACATGTACATGAACGCGCTCGTGCGCGAGCTGCGCGAGAACGCCAATCTGAGCAGCCCCAACAAGCTGCGCAGGCTCGCCGAGACGGCCACCAACGCGCTCAAGGTCGACGACGGCCTGGGCACCGTCAAGAAGCTCTTCGACCTGAGCAACGAGCTCAAGAAGGTCTCGCCGGAGCGGACCACGATGACGACCATGCCCTACGAGTACGTGGGCGCCCGTGTGATCCCCAAGCCGGGCGACGCCGAGCAGCTCTTCCGTCTCGTGCGCGACGACATCTCACTGGATGGCAAGGGCAAGAAGAAGCCCGCCAAGGAGAAGCTCTCGGACGACCCGGCGGCCGACGACGCCGAGATCGCCGTGCAGGTGCAGAACGGCACCCGCACGGACGTCGAGCCGCCGGTCAGCGGGCGCGCGAGCACCGTCACCCAGGTCCTCGCCGGCAAGGGTTTCGCCAAGGCGGCGGCCGACACGACGACGGTCCTCTCCCAGGAGAAGACCGTCATCCAGTTCCCCAGCGCCGAGCTGGAGGGCGACGCCCAGCGGGTCGCCAAGTCCCTGGGCATGCCGCTGAGTTCGGTGAAGAAGTCGACCGACGTCTCGGGGGTCACCCTGGTCGTGGGCGCCGACTGGCGGGAGGGGAACGCCTACCCCAAGTCGAAGTCGAAGCAGGACGACAAGACCCCGGAGTCGGCCGAAGCGCTCAACGGCTCGGACAAGAAGGCGTGCATGCACGTCGATCCGGCGTTCACCTGGAAGTGAAGCCGCTTCCGGTCCGTCCGGTCCGTTCCGGTCCGTTCCGGTCCGTCCGGCTGTGCTCAGGCCTCGCTGAGAACAGCCGGACGCCGGGAGGCGATGACCTTCTTGGCGAGCGAGCGCGGGCTGGTCAAAAAGCCCCAGCCCCACGACATGTGCATGGTCGCGAGCGCCACCGGGATCTGGAGGCGCGCCTTCAGCGGAAGCCCCTTGCCCGCGGGCAGCGAGCCCGCCGCGATCGCCGCGACGTATCCGGCGGGGACGACGAAGCCCCAGGGCGTCACCAGGGCGCCCACCACGACGCCCGCCGCGATCGCGCAGACCGCGGTCGGCGGCGCGAGATAGCGCAGGTTGATGGAGCCCTCGTGGTAGCGGGCGACGACGTGCCGCCAGCGGCCGTAGTCCTTGTACTGCTTGGCGAGCGCCTTCACGCTCGGCCGGGGGCGGTACTGCACCTTCAGTTCGGGCGAGAACCAGATGAGGCCGCCCGCCTCGCGGATGCGGAAGTTCAGCTCCCAGTCCTGGGCGCGGATGAACTCCTCGTTGTAACCGCCCTGCTGCTCCAGGGCCTCGCGGCGGAAGACGCCGAGGTAGACGGTCTCCGCCTGCTGGGCGGCGCCACCGGTGTGGAAGGCCGCGTTGCCCACGCCGATCTTCGACGTCATGGCGGCGGCGACCGCGTGCTCCCAGTCGTTCTCGCCCTCGGCGTGCATGATGCCGCCGACGTTCTGCGCGCCGGTCTCCTCCAGGAGGCGTACGGCGGTCGCGATGTAACCCGGCGACAGGATGCCGTGGCCGTCCACGCGCACCACGATCGGGTGACTCGACGCCTTGATCGCGGCGTTCAGTGCCGCGGGGGTGCGCCCCGTGGGGTTGGGGACCGTCTGCACCTTCGCGCGGTTGCCCGCGGTCTCGGCGACCAGTTCGGCGGCGATCTCGTTCGTGCGGTCCGTTGAGGGACCCAGCGCGACGACGACCTCCATCTCACCGTCGTAGTCCTGCTCAAGGATCGCGGAGACGGCAGCACGCAGATGCCGTTCCTCGTTGAGCACCGGCATGATCACGGATACGGCAGGAAGCTGCACGTCGGGCGTCGCGTTCATCGGCGCCACGTTACCGCGAATGGGGGACACCGGCGCGCGCCGCCCGGCCTGCTGCCCCGGGTCGCAGATCGTATGGGCCTACGGTTCTCGCGTTCCCCGGCCCCATCGACAGGTCCCCCCTACCCGTCCCGGACAGGCCCGTCACCGCGGAGGTGTCCCTTCACGTGCCCACACCGCCCCGCCGCTCCCCCGCTCCGCCACCGCACGGCCCCCGCCCGCCCCGTGCGAGGCAACCCGTGCAGCAGCCCGCGGGGCGGCCGGTCAAGCAGCGCAGGCGGCCACGGTGGGCGATGCGGGTGGTGACCACGTTCTCCCTGTGCGTGCTCGCGGCGGCCGGGATCGGGCACGGCGTCGTGACCAGCCTCGACACCGAGATCAACCGGGTCGACGCCTTCAAGGACATGAAGAACCGGCCCAAGGGCGGCAATGGCATGAACGTGCTGCTGGTCGGCACCGACGGCCGCGACAAGATCACGAAGGCCGAGCGGGAGAAGTACCGCCTCGGCGGAGCGCCCTGCCACTGCACGGACACGATCATGATCGTGCACATCTCGGAGGACCGGGACCGCGCCAGCGTCGTGAGCCTGCCCCGGGACAGCTACGCCGAGATGCCCGAGCACGTCGACCGGAACTCCGGCGACAAGCACAAGCCGCATCCGGTCAAGATGAACGCGGCGTACGCGGAGGGCGGCCCCAACCTCACCGTGCGGACCGTCGAGAACATGACGAAGGTCAAGATCGACCACTATCTGGAGGTCGATTTCACCAGCTTCATGAAGACCGTGGACGTGCTCGGCGGCGTCGACATCTGCACCGCACGCCCGCTGAAGGACTCGTACACCGGACTCGATCTGGCCGTCGGCACGCACAAGCTGAACGGCGGCGCCGCGCTCCAGTACGTCCGCACACGCCACGTCGACGGCACATCCGACCTGGGGCGGATGCAGCGCCAGCAGCGGTTCCTCGCGGCGCTGATCTCGAAGGCGACCGGCAGCGGGGTGCTGCTCAACCCGCTCAAGTTCCGCGACGTGACCAGGACGCTGCTCAGCTCGGTCCGGGCCGACAAGGGCTTCGGGACGAACGAGATGCTCGCCCTGGGGCGGGCGATGCGCGGCTTCTCGCCGTCCTCGTCGGAGTTCACCACCGTGCCGCTGCGCAGCAAGGGCGAGCTGGTGCCGGGCATCGGCTCGACGCTGAAGTGGGACCCGAAGCGGTCCGCGAGGCTCTTCCAGGCGCTGCGCGACGACCGCCCCCTGGCCGCGCACGGCGCCAGGCGCAAGGCCATCGTCGACGTGTCGCCGCAGCAGATCCGGGTGCAGGTCGACAACGCCGCGGGCACGCCGGGCCTGGGCAAGCGGGTCGACACCGCGCTGCGGTCCACCGGCTTCCGCACGACGCGGGCCCCGGGCAATTTCGTGGGCGGGCCGCTGAAGCGCACGGTCGTCGCGTTCGACCCGCGCTGGGACCGCTCGGCTAAGTCCCTGGCGACGGCGCTGCCCGGCTGTGAGCTGCGGGCGGTCAAGGGCCAGGGAGCGACCCTGAAGGTGTTCGCGGGCCAGGACTTCAAGCAGGTCAGGCCGGTGCGGGCGGAGGACGCCTACCAAGGCGAGTTCGGGGCGCTGACCGGCGACCAGGTGGTGTGCCAGTAGCGAGGGGCCGGGCGCGCCCGGCGCTCAGTCGTCCAGGCCCTCCGCGGCACGCGCCTGCCGCAGCTCCTTGATGGCACGGCGCCGCGCGAGGCGGTGCGTACGCCGGATCTGCGCCTCCTGGTAGCGGCGCCGGTCCCGCTCGGTCTCCGGAAGCACCGGCGGCACGCCCCGCGGCTTGCCGTCCGCGTCGACGGCGGCGAAGACGAGGTAGGCCGAGCCCACCTGCTGCGCGGGCGTCGACTCGTTCCAGCGCTCGGCCAGGACCCGGACGCCGACCTCCATGGAGCTGCGCCCGGTCCAGTTCACCTGCGCCTTCACATGGACGAGGTCGCCCACCCGCACCGGCTCCAGGAAGGCCATCTCGTCCATGGACGCGGTGACCGCGGGCCCGCCCGAGTGCCGCCCCGCGACGGCCCCCGCCGCGTCGTCCACCAGTTTCATGATCACGCCACCGTGCACCGTGCCCAGGAGGTTGGTGTCGCCGTGGGTCATGATGTGGCTGAGTGTCGTACGGGATGCCGAGGTCGGCTTGCCCGGAATCTCCGATTCCGTGCCAGGGGCCAGGTCTGTCATGGGCTCCACCCTATGTCTGACGTATGCCATGGCCGCCCCCGGCCGCTTTGCATCAGCTCTGCAACAGCCCTGAACCGAAATCCCGCCTGCCCTGTGAGGCACGTAGGCAGAGACGGCACACTGGGCCACATGAGCGATTGGCCTGACGACCAGGGCAACGGCCGAGGATACGGCCGTGGCAGCGGGAGCACGCAGCCTGAGGGCGCCCGCAGGATGCGGCATGTCCAGCGCGGCGGCCCGTCCGGCCGACCGGGCCAGCAGCAGGGAGGCGTCCCGCAGCAGCCCGCGTACGACGACGGGTACGGCCAGCCGTACGGCGACGCGCGCGACGACATGTTCGAGCCCCGCAGCCCCCGCCAAGAGGGCTACGACAGCGGCTACAACACCGGCCAGGTCTACGGCTCGCCGAACGACGGCGGTCAGGGCGGCGGCTACCGCCAGGGCGGCGAGGGCGACGACGGGTACGGCACCCGCGCGTCCCGTCCCGCCCCGAACTGGCGGCGCCGCATCAAGATCGGCTCGATCACCCTCGTCGTGGTGCTGCTCGCCGTCTCCATCGGCACGTACTTCTGGGCCGACTCCAAGCTCAAGCGCGAGGTCGACCTCTCCAAGGTCATCGAGCGCCCCGAGGACGGCGCGGGCACGAACTACCTGATCGTCGGCTCCGACAGCCGCGAGGGCATGTCCGATCAGGACAAGAAGGACCTCCACACGGGTTCCGCCGCGGGCAAGCGCACGGACTCGATGATGATCCTGCACGTCGCGGACGACGGCGGGAACACGATGATCTCGCTGCCCCGCGACTCGAACGTGACGATCCCCTCCTTCAAGGGCGCCGAGTCCGGCAAGCTCTACCCGAACCAGGGCCGCCAGACGAAGCTCAACGCGGCGTACGCGGAGGACGGCCCCGAGCTGCTCGTCCGCACCGTCGAGTACAACACCGGCCTGAAGATCGACCACTACGCCGAGATCGGCTTCGGCGGCTTCGCCAAGATCGTGGACGCGGTCGGCGGCGTCGAGATGGACATCCCCAAGGCCTTCAAGGACAAGTGGTCGGGCGCCGACTTCGAGGCGGGCAAGCAGACTCTCAACGGCCAGGAGGCCCTGGCCTTCGTCCGCACCCGGCACGCCTTCTCCAGCGACCTGGACCGCACGAAGAACCAGCAGAAGTTCCTCGCGTCCCTGGCCAACCAGGCGGCGACGCCGGGCACGGTCATGAACCCCTTCAAGCTCTACCCCACGATGGGCGCCGGCCTGGACACGCTGATCGTCGACAAGGACATGGGCCTGTTCGACGTGGCGTCCATGTTCTGGGCGATGAAGGGCGTCACCGGCGGCGAAGGCAAGTCCATGAACATTCCGATCGCGGGCCAGACCGGCGGCAACCTCCTGTGGGACAAGGCCAAGGTCAAGCAGATGGTGAAGCAGCTGAACAACGACGAGAAGGTGACCGTCTCCAGCGACTGAGGCGTCTCACCCGCATGCGAGAGGGCCCCGCCGATCCACCGGCGGGGCCCTCTCGCGTGCCGCGGTCCCGGCCTCGTACCCCGAACGCTTCGCCCGCCGTGAAGCCGCGGCTCCCGCGTGTCACGGTTGACCGGACTGCCACCCTGAAGTCCGGAGCACTGCCATGGCAGACCTGCAGGTCGAACTCAACGCCACCGCCGAAGCCGGAGAGCTGGACCAGCCCTTCGTACGGCCCCCCGAGCCCCCGCCCCTACCGATATCCGAGCCCGCACCCGACCCGCTGCGCCGCGCCCGCGCGCTGCTCTGCGCGCACCCCGTCGCCGACGGGTACAGCGGACTGCCCTGGACGCTGCGCGGGCTGCCCTGGTACGACCTGGAGCTGGGCGACAGCGCCGTGGACGCCGATGTGCCGCGGCTGCGTCAGGGGGGCGTGGGGGCGCAGTTCTGGTCCGTGCACGTCCCGGAGACCATCACCGGTGACCGCGTGCTCGGCGCGACCCTCGAACAGCTCGACCTCGTCAAGCACGTCGTCGGCGGCCACTCCGAGGGCCTGCGCCTGGCCCGTACGGCCTCCGAGGTGGCCGACGCCCGTCACTGCGGCCGCATCGCCACGCTGATCGGCCCGGCGCGCGCCGAGGCGATCGGCGACTCGCTCGCCACGCTGCGCGCCCTGCACACCCTCGGCCTGTGCTCGCTCACGCTCTCCGGCACGTCATGGGCGGGCCCGCAGGGGCTGACCCCGTTCGGCGAGGAGGTGGTGCGCGAGCTGAACCGGCTCGGGGTGCTCGCCGAGTTGTCGGGCGCCTCCGAGGCCACGGCTCACCGGGTGCTCACCGTCTCCAGGGCGCCGGTCCTGTTCGCGCGCTCGGGGGCGCGTGCGCTGCGGGACGCCCCGGCGAACCTCCCGGACGACCTGCTCGCCGCGCTCGGCGCCGCCAAGGGCCTGTGCCTGGTGCCCCTGGCGGCCGAGCAGACGGGTTCCTCGATACGCGAGGTGGCGGACCACCTCGATCACGTACGCCGCATCGCGGGCCCGGAGTGCGTGGGCCTCTCGGGGACGTACGACACCTCGGCCGCGCACCCCGAGGGCCTGGCCGACGCCTCGCGCTATCCGCACCTCGTCGCCGAGCTCATCGACCGCGACTGGCCGCAGGCCGACCTCGCCCGCCTGACGTGGGGCAATGTCCAACGGGTGCTGCGCGGGGCGGACTTCGCGGCGCGTGCGGCGCGCGAGAGGCGGCAGCAGCAGGCGGGCGGCTGACGCCTCCGAGGTTTTGGGGCCTCAGTCCTCGGCGATCCGGCAGAGGCAGAAGGGGTGCCCTGCCGGATCGGCGTAGACGCGGAAGTCGCGCTCGCCGTCGTCGTCGTCGATGTCCAGCGGCTTGGCGCCCAGGGCGAGTACGCGGTCCTGGGCGCGCTCGATGTCCTGGACGGTGGGCCCCACGTCGAGATCGAGGTGGATCTGCTGGGAACCGGCGTCCTCCTGCGGCCAGTTCGGCGGCCGGTGGCCCGGGGCTTCCTGGAAGCAGAGCCGCAGGCCACCGGGGGTGTGCAGGGTGACCCAGTCGTTGTCCTCGTCCCCCTCGACGGCGCCGCCAAGCAAGTGCGCGTAGAACTCGGCCAGTCGACCGGGGTCGGGGCAGTCGAGGACGACGTTGCGCATGCGCGCGACGGGTGCCCCGGAAGGCGTGGACGTGGGCGTCATGAGTACTCCTAGCAGGCGCAGAGACAGAACGGGTGCCCGGCGGGGTCGGCGTACACACGGAAGCTCCGGTCGCGGTCCTGTGCGTCGAGCACGGTGGCGCCGAGCGCGAGCACCTCCTTCTCGACGGCGTCCATCTCCGCCTGCGCCACGTGCAGGTCGAGGTGGAACTGCTGCGAGTGCGCCGCGGATGGCCACTGCGGCGGCTCGTGACCGGGGGCGGCCTGGAACGCCAGCGGTGTGCCGCCGGTGCCGTCGAGGCTCGCCCAGCCGTCACCGTCGTCCTTGGGGGTGCCGCCGACGACGGCCGCGTAGAAGGTGGCGAGCGCGAGGGGGTCGGGACAGTCGAGTACGACGTAACCGAGTTTGGCGAGGGGCATGACTACTTCTCCTCGTTCGCGGAAGGGTTACCGGAAGAAGAGCTCTTCCAGTAACGGTTACTGCATACTCCCGCACTGGCGGTAACGTCGCAAGCATGAATGACAGAGCACCTGCTCCAGGGGGCCTCGCGCTGGTCCAGGCGCTGGTGAACACCCTGGACCTGGAGACGGGCGCGGACGCTCTCGACACGTCGGAGGGGCGCGCCCCGTTCGGCCTCGCGCCGGGTGCGCAGACGCGGGCGGCTCAGGAGCTGCGCGAGTCGCTGCGGGTCGCCTGTCTCGCCCACGCGGGGCACGGCCCGCACGCGACCGTGCCGGCGCTCACCCGACTCCTCGCGGGGGCGCCACTGTTGGTGCTGGTCGACGCGGAGGACGGGTCGGCGTCGCTCGCCCCGGCCGACCCGGCGCCGCTGGTGTCACGGGTGGCGGCGGCCGTCGCTCAGGCGGCGGCCGCCGGCACGTGGGGCCGCCTCAAGGCGTGCGAAGCCCCGGACTGCCACTGGGCGTACTACGACCGCAGCCCGGCGGGGCGCAGCCGGTGGTGCGCCATGGGCGTGTGCGGGGCCCGCGCGAAGATGCGGGCCTACCGGGCACGGAAGGGCACGAAGGGCACGACCGGGGAGCGCTGAAAGAAGGAGAACGCTGATGGAACGGGGAGCGCTGAAGGCCCTCAGGCCGACGGCCTGCCCATCGCGCGGTACGTCCAGCCCGCCGCGCGCCACACCGCGGGGTCCAGCGCGTTGCGGCCGTCCAGGATGAGCCGGTTCGACGCCACCTCGCCGAGCGCCGCCGGGTCGAGTTCGCGGAACTCGCGCCACTCCGTGAGGTGCAGGACCACGTCCGCGCCCCGGACCGCGTCCACGGCGCTCTCCGCGTACGCGAGCGTCGGGAAGAGGCGGCCCGCGTTCGCCATCCCCTTGGGGTCGTAGACGGTGACCTGGCCGCCCTGGAGGTGGATCTGCCCGGCGACGTTCAGCGCGGGCGAGTCACGGACGTCGTCCGAGTCCGGCTTGAACGTGGCGCCGAGGACCGCGACGCGCTTGCCCAGGAAGGACCCGCCGCCCAGCGCCTCGCGCGCCATCTCCACCATCTGCCCGCGCCGCCGCATGTTGATGGAGTCGATCTCCCGGAGGAAGGTCAGCGCCTGGTCGGCGCCCAGCTCCCCGGCACGGGCCATGAACGCCCGGATGTCCTTGGGCAGGCAGCCGCCGCCGAAGCCGATCCCGGCCCGCAGGAACTTCTTGCCGATCCGGTCGTCGTAGCCGAGCGCCTCGGCCAGCTTCACGACGTCGCCGCCCGCGGCCTCGCACACCTCGGCCATCGCGTTGATGAAGGAGATCTTCGTGGCGAGGAAGGAGTTGGCGGCCGTCTTCACCAGCTCGGCGGTCGGGAAGTCCGTCACGACGAAGGGCGAACCCTCGTTCACCGGACCCGCGTACACCTCGCGAAGCAGCTTCTCCGCGTGCGCGCTGCGTACGCCGACGACGATGCGGTCCGGGTGCAGCGTGTCCTGCACGGCCAGGCCCTCCCGCAGGAACTCCGGGTTCCAGGCCAGCTCGGCCTCCGCGCCCACCGGAGCGTTCGCGGCGAGCTCACGCGCGAGGCGGTCCGCGGAGCCGACCGGCACGGTCGACTTGCCGACGACGAGCGCGGGCTTGGTCAGATGCGGGGCGAGCTGCGCGAAGGCGCTGTCCACGTAGCTCATGTCGCAGGCGTACTCGCCGTGCTTCTGCGGGGTGTTCACGCAGACGAAGTGGACGTCACCGAAGGCGGCGGCCTCGGCGAAGTCCATGGTGAAGCGCAGCCGCCCGCTGGAGCCCTCGATCCCGGCGACGTGCTTGCGCAGCAGCTCTTCGAGGCCGGGCTCGTACATCGGGACCTCGCCCCGCTGGAGCATCTCGATCTTCTCGGGCACGACATCGAGGCCGAGCACCTCGAAACCGAGCTCGGCCATGGCCGCGGCGTGCGTCGCACCGAGGTACCCGGTGCCGATCACGGTGATCTTGAGGGCCATGCGGTGCTCCAGGGGTCTACGGCCGTCAGTGCGGTGCCCGAGCATAGTCGGGCCCCTGACAGGGCACGTTTCCGGCATTGCCACCGGCGGGATGCCCGCTGTCGGCAAGCTCACGTATCCCTCACGTGAGCAGCCCTCTAAAATTTGGGTTACTTAACGGTAATTAGCATCCTTGGAGCGTGAGAGACCTTGGCCGGATCGGCTGATTTCGACCTGTACCGCCCGTCCGAGGAGCACGACATGCTCCGCGACGCGATCCGTTCGCTCTCCGAGGCGAAGATCGCGCCGTTCGCCGCGGCGGTGGACGAGGAGGCCCGCTTCCCCCAGGAGGCGCTCGACGCCCTCGTCTCCTCCGACCTGCACGCCGTGCACGTACCGGAGAGCTACGGCGGCACGGGCGCCGACGCGCTCGCCACCGTCATCGTGATCGAGGAGGTGGCCCGCGTCTGCGCCTCGTCCTCGCTCATCCCGGCCGTGAACAAGCTGGGCTCGCTCCCCGTGATCCTCTCCGGGTCCGAGGAGCTGAAGAAGAAGTACATGACGCCGCTCGCCAAGGGCGAGGGCATGTTCTCGTACTGCCTCTCCGAGCCGGACGCCGGTTCGGACGCGGCGGGCATGAAGACGAAGGCCGTCCGTGACGGGGACTCCTGGGTCCTGAACGGCGTGAAGCGCTGGATCACGAACGCGGGCGTCTCCGAGTACTACACGGTGATGGCCGTCACCGACCCGACCAAGCGCTCGAAGGGCATCTCCGCCTTCGTCGTCGAGAAGTCGGACGAGGGCGTCTCCTTCGGCGCCCCCGAGCGCAAGCTCGGCATCAAGGGTTCGCCGACCCGCGAGGTCTACTTCGACAACGTCCGCATCCCCGCCGACCGCATGATCGGCGAGGAGGGCACGGGCTTCGCCACGGCGATGAAGACCCTGGACCACACCCGCATCACGATCGCGGCCCAGGCGCTCGGCATCGCGCAGGGCGCCCTGGACTACGCCAAGGGGTACGTCAAGGAGCGCAAGCAGTTCGGGAAGCCGATCGCCGACTTCCAGGGCGTGCAGTTCATGCTCGCGGACATGGCGATGAAGATCGAGGCCGCGCGTCAGCTGACGTACGCGGCCGCGGCCAAGTCGGAGCGCGGCGACGCGGACCTGACCTTCCAGGGCGCCGCCGCCAAGTGCTTCGCCTCGGACGTCGCGATGGAGGTCACCACGGACGCCGTCCAGCTGCTCGGCGGCTACGGCTACACCCGTGACTACCCCGTCGAGCGGATGATGCGCGACGCGAAGATCACGCAGATCTACGAGGGCACGAACCAGGTCCAGCGGATCGTGATGGCCCGCAACCTGCCGTAACCCTGAGCGGTACGCGATCGCCCTCTCCCTGTCACAGGGGGAGGGCGATCGTGTTTTCCCGGGGCTTGGGCTCACTCCTCGGGCGGGGCGAGGACCGGAGGGCTCCCCCACGGCTGTTCGAGCGCCGCCCGCAGCGCGCGCACCGCCTGTTCGCCGATCCGGTCGGCGAGCTCCTGCTCGACGCGGCGCAGGACCAGCTCCGCCCTGCGGTGCGTGCGCGCGCCCTCCTCGGTGCGGCGGATCAGCCGCTGCCGGCCGGAGGAGGGGTCCGGGACCTGTTCCAGGAGGCCCGCCGCCACCAGGCCGTGCACCGCCTGGTGGCAGGTCTGCCGGGTGACGCCCATGCGGCGGGCCAGCTCGGAGACCGTCGTGCCCCGCTCGTCCAGGACGGCGAAGAGGCCCGCCTGGGTGGGCGAGACATGGGCTTCCCCCGCCTCCTCCAGGGTCGCGAGGAGCGCGTCCTCGAACCAGCGGCGGGCGTCGCCGAGCAGTTGGGGGAGGTTGCGGCCGGTGGCTTGCATGTCGAAGAGCCTATGCGTCGACGGGTTGCCCGAACTACCTCCACTATGTCAGGCTGCCTGACATTCCAGCGCATCGCTATGCGCCCAGCTCCGCACCCCAGCTCCGCACCCCCAGGGAGAGCCCATGACCATCGAGTACGCCACCCGCTACCGGCGCTCGTCACGCATCCCCGCCGAGCCGGGCAAGCCCTACGTCATCGAGAAGGGCGAGGGCGACCGCGCCCATCTGTTCGGCGACCTGATCACCATCTACGCGGGCGGCGAGCAGACCGAGAACGCCTTCAACTTCTTCACCGTCGAGGGCCCCAAGGGCAACGTCATCCCGGCCCACCTGCACCCCGACACGTACGAGGTCTTCTACGTCACCCAGGGCGCCGTCCGCCTCTTCGTCGAGGACCTGGAGGGCGAGCAGCAGGAGAAGCTCCTCACCCCCGGCGACTTCGGCTTCGTACCGAAGAACTGCCCGCACGCCTACCGCATGGAGCGCCACCACAGCCAGGTCGTCGGCGTCGCCGCGGGCCCCGGCGGCACCTTCGAGCGGTTCTTCGAGACCCTCGGGGCGCCCGCCGACGGCCTCGGCCTGCCGCGCGAGCCGGTCGTGCCCACCCCCGACAAGTTCGCCACCGTGCCCGGGCAGTACGACGTGCGCTTCATGCCCGAGCACCAGTGGCGCACCCGGTGAGCGCCGCGGGCCCCGCCCTGCGGGCACTGATCGCCTCGCCCCACCCGGACACCGCTCCCCTGCCGCCCGCCGCGCATCCGGCACCGGACCTGCGCCTGCTGCGCGGAGTCCCGTACGGCGAGGTCGAGGGCGGCCGCCCGCTGGAGCTCGACCTCTGGCTGCCCGCCACCGCGGAGGGGCCCGCCCCGCTGGTCCTCTTCGTACACGGCGGCGCCTGGCGGCGAGGGCGCCGTGACGACATGGGGCTGCGCACCCGGCACTGGGACCCGAGCCCCCTGGCGCGCATCGCCGCGGCGGGCTTCGCGGTGGCCTGCGCCGACTACCGGCTCAGCGGCGAGGCCCTCTTCCCCGCCCCCCTCGACGACCTGCGCGCCGCACTGCGCTGGCTCGGACTGCGTGCGCCTGAGCTCGGCATCGACACCGCACGGACCGTGGTGTGGGGCGAGTCCGCAGGCGGCCACCTGGCCTCGCTCCTCGCCCTCGACCCCGCGGCCCCGGCCACCGGCGCCGTCATCTGGTACGCCCCGAGCGACCTGACCGTCCCCCGCGGCCCGTTCGACCCGCACAGCGCCACGACCCCGGAGGCCCTGCTGCTCGGCGCCGCCCCCGCCACCGTGCCCGAGCGGGCCCGCGCGGCCAGCCCCGTCTCGCAGGCCCACCGCGCCGCCCCGCCCTTCCTCCTGGTCCACGGCGAGCAGGACACGATGGTCCCGGGCACGCACAGCGAGGCGCTCGCCGCGCGGCTGCGGGAGGTGGGCGCGCCGGTGGAACTGCGTACGGTGCCGGGCGCCGACCACGGCTGGTACGGCGCGTCCGACGACGCGGTGGAGGAGGTCTTCGCCGGCTCGCTGCGTTTCGCGCGCACGTGCGTGGCCTAGAGCGGAAGTGCGTGGCCTGGAAACGGGAGTGGGGGGGGGGGGGCCCCCCCCCCCCCCCCCCCCCGCGCGCCGCCCCGGCCCCCCCCCCCCCCCCCCCCCCCCCGGCCCCCCCCCCCCCCCCCCCCCCCC
>NZ_JBITWR010000028.1:0-92686 GCF_044544025.1 Streptomyces sp. NPDC055243 | reverse complement strand
GAGCAGACGTCCTCTTCGCCATGCTCCGCGACGGCACCTTCTATCAACCACCAACCCCGACTACCCCTTGACCAATGTCATAGGGGCACCCCCCCTCAAGCCCCCGGCGGCCGCTCCTCCGGCTCGTTGGCGGAGCGCAGCGCGGCCCAGCGGGCCTCCCGGGACGCCTCGTCGTGCCAGGCGGCCACGCCCCAGTCCGCCGCGTCCCCCACCGGGGCCTGCGGCAGGAAGTCGTACGGCTCGAACGGCTCGGAGGCCGCCGGCTCCGCAGGAGGAGAAGGCGGCGGGCTCTCGCGGCGCCGCGGCAGCCGCAACCGCGGAGCCCGCAGCCGCAGCCGCAGCCGCAGCCGAGGAACCCGCGGCCTCGGCACCCGGAGCCACCCCCACCGCGGAACCGCCCGGCGGCCCCGCACCCGCCAGGCCCGCACCAGCAACGCACCCGGCACCCCCACCACCGCCGTCCACCCCACCGCCGCCGCCCCCGTCAGCCACCACACAGGGCCGAACTCGGCCAGGACGGCCACGCCCATCGGGCCGCCCGCCAACGCCGCGAGCCCCGCCATGACCGCCCCGCACAGCACCGCCGCCGCCCCGGCGACCAGCGCCGTCCGGCCCCGTGACCACGCCTCGCCCCGCTCCCCGTACGCGGGCGCTGCCGCCCCCACGGTGAACCACGCCACCGCGATCCCCGCCCCCACCGGCACCGCACCCGCCGCCCACGTCAGCGGCGACCCGGGCCCCTCCGTAGGCACCGCGGCGAGCAGCGGGAACGCCGGCAGCATCGGCGCCGCGCTCACGCCGAGCGGCCCCGCCACGCTCCCCGTGCCCAGCGCGAAACCGGGCCCGAGGCCGTACGCCGCGCCCCACACCGCCGCGTTCGGCACCAGCGCCACGGCAAGCAGCAGCACCGCGAAGCGGCCCGACCACACGCCCGTGACCTGCGCGAACGAAGCCCGTGCCAGGCCTCCGTGCAACGCGAGCGAGGCCCCGGCAAGGAGCGCTCCCCCGCCGACGAGCACCAGCGTCCCGGCCGCCCCCGCCCGCGTGACGGCGCGGATGTGCCGACGTACGAAGAAGGGACGTACCCCTGCGGGCAGGGTGCGAAGGGCGGCCCGCGCCACGCCGGGCAGCGGCTCCCGGGGCCGCTCGAGCGCCGTCCAGACCCCCACCGCCGCCGCGCCCGCCACGAGCAGCGGCAGGTGCAGGGCCGCGCTCGGCCACGACGGCCGCAGCTCGCCCCCGGCGGCGTACAGCGTCGCGGCGGCGCCGACCAGCAGATAGCCGCCGACCACCCCGCACCACGCGGTCCGCGGCGCCATCCCCCGCTCCTGCGGATCCGCCGCGTCCCGCGCCGCCCGGTGCGCGAGCCAGCCCGGAAGCACCATCAGGAGCAGGGGCGTGACGCCGAGCGGCGCAGGGGCCCCGGAGAGCGTGTCCGTCCTGATCAGCTCGGTGCCGTGGGCGAGCAGCCACACCGAGGCCGCGACATGCAGCGCCCCGTCCGGCCCGCTGTCCGGATAGGGCGAGCTGATCCAGAGGACCATCACCAGGACGGCGCACGAGCCGAGCCCGAGCCCAGCCGCGACAGCCCCTCCGAACAGGCACGTCCCCAGTCCGGGTGAGCGGTCGCGGGCCCGCTCGACCAGCGTTTTGAGGGGCGGCAACGGAGAGCTGCGGTCGGTGATTTGAGTCACGGCGCCATGCTCCCAACGACACGCGCTTTCTCCCCGTAACAGGCGAATACCCGATGTGTCGCTCAAGATACGTTTATGTACTTTTTCGTACGACGGATCAGCCGCGCCCGGCTGCCCGCCGCACGAAGGCCCACGGCCCACGGCGCGGAGAGTCCGACATGACCCAGAGCCCTGCCACCCCGTTGCCGTCCCCCAAGGAACGCCGACGCCTGCGCGAGGCGAAGTCCCTGAGCCAGGGCGAAGTCGCCGCGCGGGTGGGCGTCACCCGGGAGACGGTCCGCTCCTGGGAGTCGGGCCGCTCGGCGCCACGCGGCCGCAGGCGTGAGGTCTACGCGAGGCTGCTCGCCGAGTTCTCGAACGACCGTGCCGTCGCGGACAAGCGCTCCGCGCGGCGCCCCAGCTGGGCCAAGGACCTGGCACCGGCCGTCCCGGACCCGACCGCCGACGCCAAGGACGGCAAGTCTCCCGAGCGCATCCCGGTGGGCGCGGCGATGAACGGCCACACACGGCCCGAGCCGGTGGTGCGCGCGCCGGCGGTCGCCGAGGCGGAACAGCCGCCCGAGCCCAGCCCCGCCTCCGAACCCGCCTCCGAACCCGCTGCCGGGCCCACCCCCAGGCCCACCCCCGCCGAAGCCTTCGACGTGCTCTGCGTGACCTGCGCCCCCGGCCTCGTACGCCAGACCTATCTCCTCACCGGCCGCCGCACGCTCGCCCAGGAATCCGTCGAGCGGGCCTTCCAGCTCGCCTGGCAGCGCTGGCCCGAGGTCGCCGTCGACCGCGACCCGGCGGGCTGGGTGCGCGCGGCGGCGTACGAGTACGCGATGTCCCCCTGGCACCGCCTGCGCCCCGGCCACCGGCAGCCGGACGCCCCGCCCGCCTCGGCGGCCGACCGCGCCTTCCTGAACGTACTGATGAGCCTGCCGCCCGCGCAGCGCCGCACCCTGCTGCTCTACGACGGCGTCGGGCTCGACCTGCCCGAGACCGCGGCCGAGACGGAGGCGAGCACGCCCGCGGCGGCCAACCGTCTCCTCCACGCGCGCGAGGCGATCGCCGAGCGGCTGCCCGAGCAGGCGGCGACCCCCGAAGCCCTGCACCAGCGCCTCGGCCAGCTCTGCGCCGCGGAGAAGCTCCAGCCGCCGAACGCGGGCCGGGTGCGCACCGGAAGCGAGGACCGCGCCCGCTTCTGGACCCGGGCTGCGATCGCCTTCACGGCGTTGATCGTCGGCGCCACGGCCCTGACCCTGCGCACGGCCCCGACGCACTACGAACCGCCCCAGTCCCCGGGCAAGGCCATCAGCGGAGTCCCGCCGAGAATGGGTCCGGGCCACCTGACGTACGAGGACCAGATCCTCCACAGGAAGCTCCGCGAGGACATGTCGAGCGGCCCGGAGAGACTGACGCCGCTGCCCCGTTAGGGGCGCGGGGAACTGCGCGACAAGCCACGGTCGGCCCGCGGACGAACAAAAAAAGCGGGCCCGCACCTCAAGAAGGTGCGGGCCCGCTTTGAACACTGCTAGCCGGCGAGAATCGCCCGCGCGAGCTTCGCCGTCTCGGTCGGCGTCTTGCCGACCTTGACGCCTGCGGCCTCAAGGGCCTCCTTCTTGGCGGCAGCCGTACCGGAGGAGCCGGAGACGATGGCGCCGGCGTGGCCCATCGTCTTGCCCTCGGGCGCGGTGAAGCCGGCGACGTAGCCGACGACCGGCTTCGTCACGTTGGCCTTGATGTAGTCCGCCGCACGCTCCTCGGCGTCGCCGCCGATCTCGCCGATCATGACGATCAGGTCGGTGTCGGGGTCGGCCTCGAACGCCTCGAGGGCGTCGATGTGCGTCGTACCGATGACCGGGTCGCCACCGATGCCGACGGCAGAGGAGAAGCCGATGTCACGGAGCTCGTACATCATCTGGTAGGTCAGCGTGCCGGACTTCGAGACCAGGCCGATGCGGCCCGGCTTCGTGATGTCGCCCGGGATGATGCCGGCGTTCGACTGACCCGGGGTGATGAGACCGGGGCAGTTCGGGCCGATGATGCGGGTCTTGTTGCCCTTCGACTTCGCGTACGCCCAGAAGGCGGCGGAGTCGTGGACGGCGATGCCCTCGGTGATGACGACCGCGAGAGGGATCTCGGCGTCGATCGCCTCGACGACGGCGGCCTTGGAGAAGGCCGGCGGCACGAAGAGGACGGACACGTTGGCGCCCGTGGCCTCCATGGCCTCCTTGACCGAGCCGAAGACCGGTACCTCGGTGCCGTCGAAGTCGACCTTCGTGCCCGCCTTGCGCGGGTTCACGCCACCGACGATGTTCGTGCCGTCACCGAGCATGAGCTTGGTGTGCTTCATGCCCGTGGCACCGGTCATGCCCTGGACGATGACCTTGCTGTCCTTGTTGAGGAAGATAGCCATGGCTGTTCTGTCCCTCGTCCCTTACTTCGCGGCCGCGAGCTCGGCGGCCTTGTCGGCCGCGCCGTCCATGGTGTCCACGCGCTGCACGAGCGGGTGGTTGGCGTCGCTCAGGATCTTGCGACCCAGCTCCGCGTTGTTGCCGTCGAGGCGCACGACCAGGGGCTTGGTGACTTCCTCGCCCTTGGACTTGAGCAGCTCGAGCGCCTGGACGATGCCGTTGGCGACCTCGTCACAGGCGGTGATGCCACCGAAGACGTTGACGAAGACGGACTTGACGTCCGGGTCGCCGAGGATGATCTCCAGGCCATTCGCCATGACCTCGGCCGAAGCGCCGCCGCCGATGTCGAGGAAGTTGGCCGGCTTGACGTTGTTGTGCGCCTCACCGGCGTACGCGACGACGTCGAGGGTGCTCATGACGAGACCCGCGCCGTTGCCGATGATGCCGACCTCGCCGTCGAGCTTCACGTAGTTGAGGTTCTTGGCCTTGGCGGCAGCCTCGAGCGGGTTGGCTGCGTCCTTGTCCTCGAGCGCCTCGTGGTCCGCCTGGCGGAAGTCGGCGTTCTCGTCGAGCGAGACCTTGCCGTCCAGGGCCAGGATGCGGCCGTCCTTGGTCTTCACCAGCGGGTTGACCTCGACGAGGAGCGCGTCCTCGGCGACGAAGGTGTCCCACAGGGTGACCATGGCCTCGGCGACGCCCTCGGCCACCTCGGCCGGGAACTTCGCCTGGGCGACGATCTCGCGGGCCTTGTCGATGTTCACGCCTTCGACGGCGTTGACCGGGACCTTCGCGAGGGCCTCGGGGGTCTTCTCCGCGACCTCCTCGATGTCCATGCCGCCCTGCACCGACGCCATGGCGAGGAAGGTGCGGTTGGTGCGGTCGAGGAGGTACGAGACGTAGTACTCCGCCTCGATCTCCGGGGACAGCTCGGCGATCATCACCTTGTGGACCGTGTGGCCCTTGATGTCCATGCCGAGGATGTCCGTCGCGCGAGCGACGGCCTCGTCGGGGTTGCCGGCCAGCTTCACGCCGCCGGCCTTGCCGCGGCCACCGACCTTCACCTGTGCCTTGACGACCGACTTGCCGCCCAGCTTCTCGGTGGCCTCGCGCGCCGCCTCAGGCGTGTCGATGACTTCACCGGCCAGCACCGGTACACCGTGCTTGGCGAAGAGGTCCCTCGCCTGGTACTCGAACAGGTCCACGCGCGTCCGTCCCTTTTCCGTGATCTCGCTGCGATCTCGCTGCTTTGTGGTCAGCTGTCTGCGTGGGCGTGCCGCGGAGGGCAACGTGACTGCGCTGTCACAAGGGAGGCGTAGGACGGAGTCCGGTACGCGGCATGTCCGTCTCGCAGGTTATCGCCGTGGGCCGTAGGTCCCTAAATCGCAGATCACATTTGGGCGGTGATGACTGTCACAGATCGCGGGGCCGGGTACGGGGAGGGCGGTCCCTGGGGTGACAGGGACCGCCCATTTGCTCCTGTTACTGCTTACCGCTGGTGCTGCTGCTTAGCGCTGGTGCTGCTTGCTGCTTGGCGCTGGTGCTGCTTGCTGCTTGCTGCTTGGCGCTGGTGCTGCTTGCTGCTTGGCACTGGTGCTGCTTGCTGCTGGCGCTGCGCGTGCCGCCGCACGGTCGCGCCTTGCGGGTCAGACGCCGTACGTCGCGTTGTACGCCTGCTCGTACGTCGGCAGGTAGTCCGGGGTGACCGAGTCGGCCACGCCCTGGACGCCCGAGACGGCGTTCCCGGCGAGAGCCCGCGCATCGGGGGCGACGGTGCCGGTCAGGTCCTGCGCGAACGGCGAGGCCTGGCCTACGACGCCACCGGCGAACGGGTGGACGTCACCCGTGACGCCGTACGCGAGCTCGCCCGCGCTGCCGCCGACGCCCCGCACGACGGGCCGCACCTGGTCGGTGACGGTCTGCACGAGCGGCGCCACCGAGCCGACGACACCGCCCGCGAAGGGCTGCACGTCGTCGCCGACGACACCCTGCGCGAACGGCGGGACCTCGCCGACGACCCCGCCCGCGAACGGCGTCACGTCGCCGACCACGCCCTGCGCCAGGTAGCCGACATCGCCGACCGCCTGCCCGGCGACCGGCACGACACCGTCGACGGCGGTGACGGCGACGGGCGGCAGCACGGAGGCGGCGGTCTCGTCGACGATGGGGGTGGCGGTCTTCGTGGCCGTCTGGGTGGCGGTCTGGGTGCCGGCCTCCGGGGTGCCCTCGATGTCCGGGGCGAAGGCGGAGAGGGGTCCGAAGAGGTAGTCGACGGAGTCTTCGGGGGTGCTGACGTCGGAGGTCTTTACGTCGGGGGCGCTGACGTCCGGGGTGCTGACGTCCGGGGTGCTGACCGTGGGGGCGGCCTTGGAGGCGGCGGCCTTCGCTTCGGCGACGGTGGACTTCGCCTCGCTCCGGACGTCGGTGACGGTGGACTTCGCCTTGCCCTGCGCGTCGGCGACATCGGCGACGTCGGCGACATCACCGGTGACGTCGGCGACCGCGTCGGACGCGTTGTCCGGCAGGGCGACGGAGTGCTGCGGCAGCTCGTCCGCGCTGGCCACGGCGGAACCGAGTGCCCAGGCGCCCGTGACACCGGCGGCTATGACGATGGAACGACGGATGTTCTTGTTCATGCGTGCTTCAGATCCTTCGAACTCAGGCTGTGAATCCGACCCGGTACGAGATACGTCCGGTCGGCGGGCAGACCTTTGCCACCCCCGCGCGGCAGGTCTTCGCGGGGAAAGGGCTGCCCTAGCCAGGGAATTCGGGAATGTCCCGGTGTCGTTCGCGGATCGGGGCGGAGACCTGACCGTCCCCGGCACCCTGCAGAAGCCGCACCGGCGCACGGCCGTCGGGCGAGGCGGCACACGGATCGCCGTGCCGCGTCGAACTCCCGTCACCGGCCGACTGACCGCCCAGCGTCCGCGCCGGATCACCTGGCGCGGGCGTGAACGGGACCGGCTCCTGCCCGGTTCGGTGCGCCTCGTCGAACGAGACGCCGTCACGGGCGTGCTGGCCGATCGAGTACGGGGTGGCTCCGTTACCGGTACCGGTAACAGCGCCGGTGCCGTACGAGGACTCGGCCCGCGCCCCGTGCGCCCGTGCCGTCGCCTCGCCCTGACCGGCATGAGAGGCCGGAGGCTCGGCACCGGCGCCCGCACCATGGCCAGGGCCCGGCTGCGGAAGCTCGGGCACGTCGGGGGCGCTGGGCAGACCGGGGACGCCGGGCGTGCCCGGCAGGTCGGGCGCCTCGGGCACCACCCGCTGCGGCGCCCCCTCGAGAACCCCGGTCGCCCCATCCACGATCGGCCGCACAACACCCCGCGCGGAACGGACAACGGGCTCGGCGGCATCGGCCACCGGCTCGACCGCAGCGTCACGCACGGGCTCGACCTCAGCGTCACGCACTGGCTCGACCACCCGCTCACGCACGGGCTGGGTGACCCGCTCACGCACGGGCTCGACCACCCGCTCACGCACGGGCTGGGTGACCCGCTCACGCACGGGCTCGACCACCCGCTCACGCACGGGCTGGGTGACCCGCTCGCGCACGGGCTCGGTCACCCGCTGACGCGCCGGGGCCGGCGCTCCGTCCACCGCATGCGCCCGCTCACCGCACAGGAGACCCAGCGCGAGCAACCCGGCCAGCAGCAGCACCACTTGCAGCGCACGCCGCCCGGCCACGGCGCGCGGCATGCGCACGGCGGCATCGGGCAGAACGACTGCTGCGGGAGTCAAGACGAGGGGTTCCTCTGCTGGCACTGGGCCGGGCGGGGCCCGGAACACGGCCCCGGAGCGTGACGCTCCGGGAGTGAAGCCCGCCGATACTCGCACGCCCCGCCCGCCCTCGCGCAAGTCCCCGGTTACCGATGCGTATTCATGTGTTACCGATGCGTGCTCATGTCCGGTATGGGCAGCGGGCGCTTCTCGATCGCCGCCGCCATCACCTCCGGGAAGAGGTCAGGGGTGCACGCGAACGCCGGTGCGCCCAGCGCCGAGAGCGCCGCCGCGTGCTCTCGGTCGTACGCGGGTGTCCCTTCGTCGGAGAGCGCGAGCAGCGTCACGAACTGCACCCCGGACGCCTTCATCGCCGCGACCCGCTTCAGCATCTCGTTGCGTATGCCGCCTTCGTAGAGGTCGCTGATGAGGACGACGATGGTGTCCGCGGGCCGGGTGATCTGCGACTGGCAGTACGCGAGCGCCCGGTTGATGTCGGTCCCGCCCCCCAACTGCGTGCCGAACAGGACGTCCACCGGGTCGTCCAGCTGATCGGTGAGGTCGACGACGTTCGTGTCGAAGACGACGAGCCGCGTGTTGAGCGACCGCATCGAGCCGAGCACGGCACCGAACACCGAGGCGTAGACGACGGACGCGGCCATCGAGCCCGACTGGTCGATGCAGAGGATGACCTCCTTCTTCACGGACTGCGAAGCCCGTCCGTACCCGATGAGCCGCTCGGGCACGATCGTCTTGTACTCCGGCAGGTAGTTCTTGAGGTTGACCGCGATCGTGCGGTTCCAGTCGATGTCGTGGTGGCGCGGCCTGCTGACGCGGGCGCTGCGGTCGAGCGCGCCGGTGAGGGTGGCGCGGGTGCGCGTGGCGAGCCGCTTCTCCAGGTCCTCGACGACCTTGCGTACGACGGCCCGCGCGGTCTCCTTGGTGGTCTCCGGCATGGCCTTGTTCAGGGAGAGCAGGGTCCCCACCAGGTGCACGTCCGCCTCGACGGCCTCCAGCATCTCGGGCTCCAGAAGAAGCGTGGACAGCCCCAGCCGCTCGATGGCGTCACGCTGCATGACCTGGACGACGGACGAGGGGAAGTACTTCCTGATGTCCCCGAGCCAGCGCGACACGGACGGCGCGGACGCCCCGAGCCCCGCCGAACGGTCCCGCCCCCGGTCCTTCTTCCCCCCGTCCCCACTCCCGTACAAAGCCCCGAGCGCCCCATCCATGGCCGCATCCCGCCCGCCGAGCTCACACCCCGTCCCATCGGCCTCACCCCCACCCAACACAAGCCGCCACCGCCGCAACCGCTCTCCCGCGGCCTCCACCACCACCCCCGACTCCCCACCAGCGCCACCAACTCCCATCCCACCCGGAGCACCCCCACCTACCCCGCCTCGACCTGCGGCAGCGGTCCCGGCTTGCGCCACGCGGGCCCCACCGGCCTGAACGGCGGCGACTGCCCCTCCCCGAGCCACGACTGCCCTCGTGCCCGCCCCCGCCTCCAGCGCCATGCCCTCTGCCACGCTCACCGCCGCCTCCGGGCCCCCGCTCGCCGTCACATCTCCCGCCATGCCCTGCGCCACCTCCCGTGTCATCAGCCCACCCCCACGAACTCGTTACCGCCACCGCCACCGCCACTGGCCCCGGGCCTCGGGCCCACCCCCGGCCCGAACCCGACGCCGACCCCGAGCAACAGACCCAGCACCGGCAGAACCGCATCCGCCCGCTCAGCGTCGAGCTCCGTCCCGAAGCCAGGTATCCCGCCGGCCACTGCCGTGCTGCCGCCGACCGACCCCGGCGCACGCCTCACCAGCTCGCCCAACGTTCGCCGCACCCCCGGTTCGTACGCCGAGACCGTGCGCCGCAGCAGTGGCAGTACGTCGGTGAAGGCGCGGTCCGGTACACCGCTCAACCAGTCGTCGACAAGCCCGAGCAGCCGCTCGTCATGGACGAGCAACATGCCGCCCCCTGAGCCGCCGCCCACGAACCCCTCGATCCAGGCGGCGGCTTCAGCCGGTTCGGTTCCCCGCGACAGGGCCAGCCCCATGTACCGAGCGGCCTCCCCCTCGGCCAGCTCGCCGCCGTCCATCAGGATCCGCACGCACCGCCCCCGCACGACCCCCGCGACGCTGTCCCGCTCCCCCAAGCCCCTCAACACGGAGTACCACCGCACCCGCATACCGGCACCCAGCGCAGAGCCCGTAGAGCCCGTAGAGCCTGTAGAGCCCAACTCACCAAGCAGACCTACCGCCTGGTGCACCGCGTCCACGTGCCCCCGCATCTCGACCGCCGCGTCCTGGTCGAGCCCCGCACACGCAGGGGGAAGCCCGACGAACACCCGCTCGGCCAGCCCCACCGCCACCTCGCCGAGCGCAGCCGTGTCCGTGCCCCGCACGTCCCCGTACCGAAGCGACCGCACCAGTGCGGGCAGCGCCTGCGCCAGATGCCCGACGTCCGCATCCAGCGCCGCCCGGTCCGCGAGGACCCGCATCACCACCGGCAACGCGTCCGGCAACTCGGCCAGCAGGCACCGCTCGGCCAGCGCGGTCACGTCGGCCAGCGCACCGGCCCCGACCGCATCGGACTCGGCCCGAGCGGTGGCCGCCGCCAGCACGGTCGTCCCCCACACCCCCGCCTCCGCCACCCGCACGGAGAGCTCCGGCTCCCACCGCAGCCGCCAGGTCTCGCGGAACGTGCCCGTACTCCCCCGCGACGCGGCCGGCTCGCCCCAGCCGATGCCGAGCAGCCGGAGCCGATGCAGCAGCCTGCTGCGCGCCGCGTCCGTCTCCTTGCGCAGGTCGAGCTCCAACTCCCGCTCAAGCGCCTCTGGTTTGAGCCGGAGCTTCCGCTGGAGCCGCGTGAGATCACGCTGCAACGGCACCGCGGGCGCCGCATCCGGCACCTCCCCGAGGACGTCACCGACGACGAGCCTGTCGTGCACCAGGGAGAGCGGCACGTCCGAGCCCTCGCACATCACCGCCCGGATCGCGTCCGTCGTCTCGGTGAGCCCCGGCAGCGGACGCCCCCGCATCGCGGCGAGCGTGTCCGCCAGCCGTACCGCCTCGATGACATGCGCGGACGACACGAGCCTGTCCTCGTCCCGAAGGAGCCGCGCGACCTTGGTCAGCCAGCGCTCGACGGGGCGGTCGGGCGCGCTGAACAGATGGCCGTACCAACCGGGCGACGCGATCCCCGCGCCGTACCCACTCGCCCGGGAGAGGCGGCGGTGCGTCCAGGGCACCCACGTCATGTCGACCTTCACCTTGGGCAGCCCCTTGAGCAGCGCCCGGTCGGCCGCGACGGTCACCTTCTGCCGCAGCGCCGGCACATGCCACGCCCCGCACACGACCGCTACGTCATCGGCCCCGAACTCCCGCTGAGCGGCTCGAACTTGGATCCGCATGTACGCCTCGCGCACCAGGTCACGGTCGTGCCCCCCGGTCCCGTACTCCTCGCGCAGCGCACCCATGGCCTCGCCCAGCGCCTCGAACGGCGCGAAGACGTCGGCGCCCGCCCCCCGGTGCTCGACGACGTCCTCCCACCACCGCTCGGGATCGTCGTACCCGGCGGTCTCGGCGAGCACCGCGAGAGGATCGATCCGCACTGCCTCTACGTCACCGTCCCCGCCCCCGTCCCCGTCCGCGTCCGCGTCCGCGTTCCCCGAAGGCCCGGGAGCGTCCGCGGCGTCCTGCCCCTCCTCCGCCCGTGCCAGCGAATGCGCCGCCGGAAGGTCCATGAACCGGACCGGAACCCCGGCCCCGGCGGCCCACTTGATCGCGACCCACTCCGGCGAGAACTCGGCCAGCGGCCAGAACGCCGACCGGCCCGGCTCGTCCACCACGTGCGCGAGCAGCGCGACCGGCGGCCGCATCCCCTCGTCCGCCGCGAGCGCCACCAGCGCGTCGGCCTCCGGCGGCCCCTCGATCAGCACCACACGGGGCGCGCCCTCTTCCAGCGCGGCCCGCACCGCACGCGCCGACCCCGGCCCGTGATGCCTAACCCCGAGCAGCAACGGCCCCTCGCCAGCCCGAATCGTCCCCCGCACCTCGTCGCTCACGTCCGCCCCTCCCCTTCTCCCGCGAAGCAGCCACCGTCACGCCCACGCCCGATTCATCCGGCCCAGCCGGGCCGCCCCCCTTCGTCACGCACTCACCTCACGGCACGCGCGGTAGAAGTCCTTCCAGCCGTCACGCTCACGGACCACCGCCTCCAAGTACTCCTGCCAGATCACCCGGTCCGCCGCCGGGTCGCGGACGACCGCGCCGAGGATGCCCGCGGCGACGTCGCCCGGCCGCAGCACGCCGTCCCCGAAGTGGGCCGCCAGCGCCAGGCCGTTGGTCACGACGGAGATCGCCTCGGCCGTCGAGAGCGTGCCGCTCGGCGACTTCACCTTCGTACGCCCGTCGGCCGTGACCCCGTCCCGCAGTTCGCGGAAGACGGTGACCACGCGGCGTATCTCGTCGATCCCCTCGGGCCCGGTCGGCAGGTCGAGCGAGCGCCCGATCTGGTCGACGCGGCGCGAGACGATGTCGACCTCGGCGTCCGCGCTCTCCGGCAGCGGCAGGACCACCGTGTTGAAGCGGCGGCGCAGCGCGCTCGACAGGTCGTTCACCCCGCGATCGCGGTTGTTGGCCGTGGCGATCAGGTTGAAGCCGCGGACCGCCTGCACCTCCTGGCCCAACTCCGGTATGGGAAGGGTCTTCTCCGACAGGATCGTGATCAGCGTGTCCTGCACGTCGGCCGGGATGCGGGTCAGCTCCTCGACCCGCGCCGTCATGCCGTCGGACATGGCCCGCATGACGGGGCTCGGCACGAGCGCGTCGCGGCTGGGGCCGTGCGCGAGCAGCTGCGCGTAGTTCCAGCCGTACCGGATCGCCTCCTCCGGCGTCCCCGCCGTGCCCTGCACGAGCAGCGTCGAGTCACCGCTGACGGCGGCCGCCAGGTGCTCGGACACCCAGGTCTTGGCGGTGCCGGGCACGCCGAGCAAGAGCAGGGCGCGGTCCGTGGCGAGAGTGGTGACGGCGACCTCGACGATGCGGCGCGGCCCCACGTACTTCGGTGAGATCACCGTCCCGTCGGGCAGCGTGCCACCGAGCAGATACGTCGCGACCGCCCACGGCGAGAGCCGCCAGCGGGCAGGCCGTGGCCGGTCGTCCTGCGCGGCGAGCGCGACGAGTTCGGCGGCGAAGGCGTGCTCGGCGTGCGGCCGCAGCGCCTCACCCGCGGGCGCGGCTGCGGACGCGGACGCGGATACAGCGGATGCGGTGGATGCGGCAGGTGCAGACGCGGGCTGGTTCTCGGTCGTCGAGGTCGTCGAGTCGACGGACACGGTCATGGAGCGATCCCCCTCCAACTCGTCCGGACGCATCTGGCCCGGATGTGATTCCAACCGTGCACCACGCCACTGACAATCGCCCCTCACGCGTCGCTGACCTGCACAGACACCGAGTCCGAGATCGATTGTCAGTGGTGGGATCTACCTTCGATGACATGACTCAGCAGGGGGTGCGCTGGACGGCGGATCAGGTGCTGGCGCTGGCGCCTGATGCCCCGTCACGCAAGGCGGGAAGCAAACTCGGCGTCGCCGGCCCTTGGTCGGAGGCAGGGAGTTCGGGCGAGGGGACGGTGTGGGGACTGTGCAAGGGAAGTGGCAGCAAGCCGTACCAGACGGTTGTCGACATCGCGGACATCACCGGCGCGGCCGGTCCGGCGTACAAGTGCAGTTGTCCGAGCCGGAAGTTCCCGTGCAAGCACGCGCTCGGGCTGCTGTTGCTCTGGGCGGGTGGGGAGGGGCCTTTCGGCTCGTCGCCGGACGCGCAGCCGCCCGCCTGGGCGGCGGAGTGGCTGGCGGCACGCCGCAAAAGAGCGGACACGAAGCGGGCTTCGGAGGCGGCGCCGGACGCGGCGCCCGCTGATCCCGAGGCCGCGCGCCGCAGGGCGGAGCGGCGGGCCGAGCGGGTCACGGCGGGGGTGACGGAGCTGGAGCAGCGCCTCTCCGATCTGCTGCGCGGCGGCATAGCCTCCGCCGAGCAGACGGGGTACGGGCTGTGGGAGGAGACGGCCGCCCGCATGGTCGACGCGCAGGCGCCCGGACTGGCCGCACGCGTGCGGGAGTTGGGCGCCATCCCCTCCTCCGGGCCCGGCTGGCCGGTGCGGATGCTGGAGGAGTGCGCGCTCCTCCACCTCCTCGACCAGGGCTGGCTGCACCGCGACCGACTGCCGGAGGCCCTGGCGGCCACGGTCCGCTCCCGCATAGGCCTGCCCACGCCGTCGGAGGGCCCCGCGGTGCGGGACCACTGGCTGGTGCTCGCGCAGTACGACACGGCGGACAGCAGGCTCACCACCCGCCGGATATGGCTGCACGGCGCGGAGTCGGGGCGCACGGCCCTGCTCCTGTCGTACGGAGCCGCGGGGCGCGCACCCACGCTCGCGCTGCCGGTCGGCCTCGCGCTGGACGCCGAGCTGACCGCGTATCCGGGCGCCGGGCAGCTGCGGGCCGACCTGGGCGAGCAGTTCAGCGCCCCCGCGCCGACGACGGCCCGGCCGCCCGGCGTACGGACGGAGCAGGCCGCGCGCCGCTACGGCGAGGTGCTGCGGGACGACCCCTGGCTGGATTCCTGGCCGGTCACCTTGAGCGAGGTGATACCGACCCCGCTCCCGGGCCCCTCCTCCGAAGGCTGGCAACTGGCGGATGCGAAAGGGGACACGGCCCTGCCCATCAGGCCTTCCGCGGCCTCCCGCGCGGGCCTGTGGCGGTTGGTGGCACTCTCCGGAGGCGCTCCGGTGACGGTCTTCGGTGAATGTGGTCACGAGGGCTTCACCCCTCTGACGGCCTGGCCGCGCGGAGTGGGAGAGGCGGTGGCCCTGTGCTGACCACCACGCCTCACCGCCGTCACACCGCCACCGTCCTGTGGGCATCGACGCGTTCCGCGAACACCGCCGCGTGCGCGCGGAGCACCGCAGGGTCCACCGATACAGCGCAGCACCACCGCAACGCTCACCGACAGCCCTGAGACGGCGGATCTCCTGGATCCGCCAGAACCGTGGGATCCGCCGTAACCGTGGGATCCGCCAGATCCAGTACATCCCGCAGATCCAGCCGCTCCAGCAGATCCAAGGCGGCAGCTCCAGACGAAAGACCCGAGAGATCCGTCCGCGAGAGGAGTCCACATGACCGGCACCACCGCACTCTCCGAAGCGACCGCCGCCCCCTGGGAAGACCTGGTCACCGCCGCACTCCTCGGCACCGACCGCCGCACACCCCCCGTACGCACCCAGGGCAAGGACGCACCGGCCGCCCTGCTGGACGCGGCAGCCGTGCAGACCGTCCGGCGCAGAGCCGGGCTTCGCCCCGCACCCGCCGCGACGCCTCCCGAGCCGGCCGCGGACGACCCCAGGCCGTTGGTGCCGCCCGCGGCGCGGCGCAGGCTCGCCACGCTGCTCACCGATCACCCCGGCGCCGGCAGCGGCGGACGCCGAGGCGCGGTGCCCGACCTGATGGAACTGCTGCCCCAGTGGCTGGCGCTGGCGAACGAGCGAGGCTTCGCGGCGCCGCCCGAGCTGCTTCCGGCCCTCCTGAACGCGGCCCGTGGGCGCACGGACCTGCGCCCGCAGGCCCTCGCCTTCGCGGGCCCGCGGGCGCTGTGGCTCGCGCGGCTCAACCCGGACTGGAAGTTCGCGCTCCGCTCCACGCCGGGCGGCGGGGTGTCCCTGCCCGCGCCGGAGGAAACGGCGCAGGTCCAACAGCTGTGGGAGGAGGGCCTGTTCGCCGAGCGCGTCGCCCTGCTCGGCGCGGTGCGGGCGCATGACCCGGCCGCCGCGCGGGAGCTGCTCGCCGGCACGTGGAGCACGGAGCGGGCGGAGGACCGCCTGATGTTCCTCGACTCCCTGCGCACCCAACTGTGCGCGGCCGACGAGCCGTTCCTGGAGCAGGCACTCACCGACCGCAGCCGCAACGTCCGCGCGACGGCGGCCGAGCTCCTCTCCGCGCTCCCCTCTTCCGCCCTTGCCGCTCGGATGGCGGCCCGCGCGGCCTCCTGCGTGGCCATCGACCACGCGCAGGGCACGAAGAGCACGCCGACGCTCACGGTCGAGGCGCCGCACGAGTGCGACGCGGGCATGGAGCGCGACGGCGTCACCCCCAAGCCGCCCACAGGGCGGGGCGAACGCTCCTGGTGGCTGGGCCAGTTGGTGGAGTCGGCCCCGCTCGACACCTGGCCGGAGCGGCTGGGCGGCCGGTCTCCCGCCGAGATCGTGGCACTGCCCGTGGCCGACGACTGGCAGGGCGAGCTGCACGCCGCGTGGTGCCGCGCGGCCGTGCGGCAACGCGACGCGGTCTGGTCCCGGGCGCTGCTCGGAGCCCCCTCGTCCCCCGACGCGGCGGGACCCGGCGCGGCTTCGCTGGCCGAGCGCGCGAAGCTGCTCGCGGCGCTGCCGTCCGGGGAGCGTGCCGACTGGGTCGCGCAGTTCATCGCGACGCACGGCCTCTCGGAGGCGTTCCAGCTGCTGGGCGTGTGCACGCTGCCCTGGTCGGAGCCGCTGGGCCGGGCGGTGGTGGACGCGCTGAACATCGCGCGGGACGCCGGGAGTTACCCCTGGAGCTTCAGCGGAGTGATGGGCCTGGCGGAGCGCTGCCTCGACCCCGCGGAGGCGGTCCGCCTCGACGTACTGACCGCGATACCGGACGAGCCGGAGGACGCTTCCCCCGGCGCGGGCGGCTACTGGTCGGAAGCCTTCCAGCGCCTGGTCAGTACGTTGCGTCTACGCGCGGCGATGCGGGCGGAGCTGGGCGCGGAGCCGCTGAGCGCGGAGCAGCCGGGGAATCCGGAGGCGGAGCCGGGGGAGCTGAGCGCGGAGCCGGGGAAACCGGGCTCGGCGCCGGAAGATCCGGAGGTGCCGCCATCTTAGGCAACCCCGCAGTCACCTCGGGTACCGCAGTCACCTCAGCCACCTCAGGCACCTCAGGCAACCCCACCGAGCGGCCGAGGCCGGCGGCTCTGTCGGCCTCCCCCACTGACGCCGTCACCGAAGCACTCACCCCAGCGCGCAGCGGACCAGCCGCCCCCGCACTGGAGGGGAGGAGGCCGGACGACGCTCCCGCCCCGGGGAGGAGGCCGGACGACGCTCCCGCCGCGGCGCGGTGGCCGTCAGGCGCCGGCCGGCTGCCGGACGTTCGCCCGGACCCAGTCCACGATCGACGCCGTCGTCGCCCCGGGAGTGAAGATCTCCGCGACACCCTTCTCCTTGAGCGGCGCGATGTCCGCCTCGGGGATGATGCCGCCGCCGAAGACCTTGATGTCCTCCGCGTCGCGCTCCTTGAGGAGCTCGATCACGCGCGCGAAGAGCGTGTTGTGGGCGCCGGAGAGGATGGACAGACCGATCGCGTCGGCGTCCTCCTGGATCGCGGTGTCCACCACCTGCTCGGGCGTCTGATGCAGGCCGGTGTAGATGACCTCCATACCCGCGTCACGCAGTGCCCTGGCGATCACCTTGGCCCCGCGGTCATGACCGTCGAGACCCGGCTTCGCCACCACCACGCGGATCGGACCGGCTGCCACACCCATCACTGCCTCCATGTACCGATATCCATCTGTCCAAGCACTGGCACCCCGTGCCGCAACGGCCGGGGAAGTGAACGAACGTTATCTCCAGCATCTCGCACCCGGCAGTTTCACGGTGGAGAGCGAGGGGGAAATCACACGATGGGACACGTTCGCTGCGCGCCACTCCCGTATCGAGCGGCATACGGACCGTTTTCGGGACGGCGCAAGGGGAGCCGCAACGAGGTCGCCGTGCCACCGCGCCGTCAGCTGCGCGCCGTGGTGACGCGGCACATCGGCGATCGCGCCGGTATTCGGGGCGCCGCCGGCGCTGACCACGTACCGCCGTACGACCTCTGTCACGCCTCCCCACTACGGGCACACGGGGGACAGAGCCGTCCTCTCGCGTGCCGACCGGGAGGTCGACCATGACCATCACGAGGGTCTTGCCCTTTCGCCCGCCCTGCCTCACGTTGCCCGCCAGACTGGCGGGGCTCTCCATGGCTCTGCTGAAAGCGACCGCGCTCGAGGTGGCGATCCTTGCCGGCCACCTCCTCCTGTACCCGTCGGGCATCGTCCAGGAACGCAGGATCGCCGCCGAACTGCCGTCGCCCGACGCGCCCCGGCTCCCCGCGGAGAGCCGGCCCCCGGTCGTCCTCCTGCACGGCTTCATCGACAACCGCTCGGTCTTCGTCCTCCTGCGCCGCTCCCTGGCCCAGCACGGCGGCCAGCACGTGGAGTCCCTCAACTACTCCCCCCTCACGTGCGACATCCGCACGGCGGCCGAGCTGCTCGGCCGCCACATAGAGGAGATCTGCGAGCGCACGGGCCACCACCAGGTGGACATCGTCGGGCACAGCCTCGGCGGCCTGATCGCCCGCTATTACGCGCAGCGCCTGGGCGGCGACGAACGCGTCCGCACGCTGGTCACCCTCGGTACCCCGCACGAGGGAACGCGCGTCGTGCCACTGGCCGACGCGCACCCGATCGTGCGCCAGATGCGCCCCGGTTCGGACGTGATCGAGGAGCTGCGCGAGCCCGCGCCGGGCTGCCGGACCCGTTTCGTGAGCTTCTGGAGCGATCTGGACCAGCTGATGGCGCCCCTCGAGACGGCCTGCGTCAACCATCCCGACCTGATCGCGCAGAACGTACGTGTCTCCGGTATCGGTCATCTCGCCCTGCCCGTGCACCCCGCGGTCGCCGCCGGAATCCGCCAGGCCCTCGATCTGCCTGCTCCGGGGACATCCGCGACGGGCGCCGAGAACGGACAAACCGTGGCCTGAGGAGCAGCTCCCGCACCCCGCGACGCGGGAAATTTGTCGAACGGATCTCGAACGCAGGGCCAAAGCTGTGCCCGCCGTCCGCCGAAAGGCGGCCGAATGCCCGTTTCCTGAGAGCCGGAAACCTGCCGAAGATTGTCGCGCCCGCATACCGCCGGGTACAGTCGCCGCACTGCTCTGCCCCTGCTGCCGAGGCGAAAGAGAAGTTGGTGAACGACCGTCACCCGTCGGGGAGCTCAACACCCCCGGCCTCGGCACCCGCCGACCATGCGCCCTACGCGGCGTATGACCAGCAGAGCACCCAGCACGGCGCCTACACCGGTTACGACGGCTACTCCACGGGAAGCTTCGACACCACAGGCAGCTATGCGACGGCCGGTCCCGACACCGGAAGCTTTGCGTCCGACCCGCTCTTCGGCGACATGCCCGGCGGTCAGTACGACACCGGCCAGTGGTCCACCACGGGGACGCAGCAGACGCTGAACCACGACCCGTACGCCGCGCAGCACCAAGCCGCGTACGACACCAGTGGCTACGAGACCGGCAGCTACGACACCGGCGCCACGTGGTCGACCGGCGGCTATCAACACCTCTCCGCCGACATCCCGGCCCAGCCCGGTCCCGGCCTCGACGCCACTGGCCAGTGGGACACCGGCGCCTGGAACCAACCGCAGCAGCCGCAGCAGACCGGCCAGTGGGAGACCCAGGCCTTCGACACCGGCGCGTACGACGCGACCGCGTGGAACTCCGGCGGCCAGGACGCCGCGCAGGACATGTCGTACGGGGCCACCGGGACGCACGAGGCGTACGGCACCCCCGAGACGCACGAGGCACACGGGGTGCACGGGACGTACGAGGCTCAGGACACGCCCGGAGCGCCCGACACGTACGAGGCGCCGGAAACGTACGAGCATTCGCCGTACGACACCGGGTCCTACGCCTCCGATGCCTACGCCCCCGAATCCCACCCCACCGAGGTCTACCCCCAACCGGCTCCCGCCGAGCACGAGTTCACGCCCGACGAAGCTCCCGCCGATTCACTCGGTCCGGTCGAGCCGGTCGGCCGCGACACCGCCGGGGACGACGAGCCGCCGGTCATGGACCGTGCGCACGGCTCCCGCTCGCGGGCCCGCCGCCGCTCCCCCGCCAAGCGCTCCGCGCTCTTCACCGTCGCCGTGCCCTCCGCCTGCGTGATGGGCGTCGCGGGTATCGCCGCCGCGTCCGTGGGCGACTTCGGCGGCGGCGACGAGAAGGAGGCTCAGGCGGCATCGGTCCCGGACACGGCGTCGGTGCAGCCCTCCGCCGCCAACAACAAGCTCGACACGCAGCTGGCGAACCTCTCCGCGGACGCAGGTGACTTCGCCGACCGCGCGAGCCGCACCCAGGAGCGCATCGACCTCAAGGCGGAGAAGGTCGCCGCCGAGAAGAAGGCCGCCGAGGAAGCCGCGCGCAAGGAGCGTCTGCGCCCCAAGTTCGCGCTGCCGGTGAAGCAGCAGGGCCTGAGCGCGTACTACGGCCAGGCCGGCATCAACTGGATGTCCGCGCACTCCGGAATCGACTTCCCGGTGGCGTACGGCACCGAGGTCCTCGCCGCGACCGACGGCACCGTCTCCACGAAGTGGAACAGCGCCTACGGCAACATGGCGATCGTGACCGCCAAGGACGGCACGGAGACGTGGTACTGCCACCTCTCCACGCACAAGGTCTCCAGCGGCCCCGTCAAGGCGGGCGACCCCATCGCCTTCTCCGGGAACTCCGGCAACTCCACGGGACCGCACCTGCACTTCGAGGTGCGCCCCGGCGGCGGCTCGGCGATCGACCCGCTGCCGTGGCTGCGCAGCCACGGCCTCGACCCGACGTAACTCAAGCGCCGCCCGCGCGGCGACCCCGCACAACTCGGGCCGCCGCCTGCGGCGTTAGAGCTTCTCCACCGGCGCGTACCGCAGCAGGAGCCGCTTGGGCTTGGGCTCTCCGAAGTCCACCGTCGCCTCGGCGTTCGCGCCCGTGCCCTTCACCCCGACCACGGTTCCGAGGCCGAACTGGTCGTGCGTGACCCGGTCCCCGATCGCCAGCGCGACCACCGGCTTCTCCGTCGCACGGCGCGTGGCGAAGCCCTGCGCGCCCCCGGTGCGCGAGCGCGACGACGACAAGGAGGAGGCGATCCCGGCCGCGGGTCCGGAGGACGCCGGTGCGCCGACGGAACCCTTCCGCTTCCAGTCCAGGTGGGCCTCCGGGATCTCCTCCAGGAAGCGCGACGGCGGGTTGTAAGAGGGCTGTCCCCAGGCGCTGCGCATCGAGGACCGCGTGAGGTAGAGCCGCTCCCGCGCGCGCGTGATGCCCACGTACGCGAGGCGGCGCTCTTCCTCCAGCTCCTTGACCTGGCCGAGGGAACGCATGTGCGGGAAGACGCCGTCCTCCATGCCGGTCAGGAAGACGACCGGGAACTCGAGGCCCTTGGCGGTGTGCAGCGTCATCAGCGTGATGACTCCGGAGCCGTCGTCCTCCTCGTCGGGAATCTGGTCCGAGTCGGCGACGAGCGCGACCCGCTCCAGGAACTCGGAGAGGGTGCCCGACACGCCTGTGCCCGCGCCCGCGCCCGCTCCTGCGTCCGCGTCCTCGGTCTCCGCTGCACCTTCACCGGCTTCACCGGCCCCACCGGCCTCACCGGCGCCACCAGTGTCACCGACTTCACCGCTGTCCTGCTCGAACTCCAGAGCCACGGCGGCGAGTTCCTGGAGGTTCTCGATGCGCGTCTCGTCCTGCGGGTCGGTCGATGCCTGCAACTCGGCGAGATAGCCGGTCCGTTCGAGCACGGCCTCCAGGACGACGGCGGGACCCGCGCCCGACTCGACGACGGTCCGCAGCTCCTCCATCAGCACGTTGAACCGCTTGACGGCGTTCGCCGAGCGAGCCGCCATTCCGTACGCCTCGTCGACGCGCTTCAGCGCCTGCGGGAAGGAGATCTTCTCGCGCTGCGAGAGCGCGTCGATCATCGCCTCCGCGCGGTCGCCGATGCCCCTCTTGGGCACGTTCAGAATGCGCCGCAGCGGGACGGAGTCCTCCGGATTGGCGAGCACGCGCAGATACGCGAGGACGTCCCGGACCTCCTTGCGCTCGTAGAAGCGGACGCCGCCGACGACCTTGTACGGCAGGCCGACGCGGATGAAGATCTCTTCGAAGACACGGGACTGCGCGTTCGTCCGGTAGAAGATCGCGACGTCACCGGCCTTCGCGTCGCCCGCGTCGGTGAGCCGGTCGATCTCGTCGGCGACGAACTGCGCCTCGTCGTGCTCGGTGTCGGCGACGTAGCCGGTGATGCCCGCGCCCGCGCCCGCGTTGGTCCACAGGTTCTTCGGGCGGCGGCTTTCGTTGCGCTCGATGACGGCGTTGGCCGCGGTCAGGATCGTCTGCGTGGAGCGGTAGTTCTGCTCGAGGAGGATCGTCGTCGCGTTCGGATAGTCCTCCTCGAACTGGAGGATGTTGCGGATCGTGGCGCCGCGGAAGGCGTAGATCGACTGGTCCGCGTCACCCACGACGCACAGCTCGGCGGGTCCCTCGCCCTCGCTGCCCTCGCCGTCCGCGGGACCCACCAGCTCGCGCACCAGGGCGTACTGGGCGTGGTTGGTGTCCTGGTACTCGTCGACCATCACGTGGCGGAAGCGGCGGCGGTAATGCGCGGCTACGTCCGGGAACGCGCGGAACATGTTGACCGTCGTCATGATCAGGTCGTCGAAGTCGAGGGCGTTCGCCTCGCGCAGCCGCGACTGGTACATCGCGTACGCCTGGGCGAGCGTCTTCTCGAAGCCGTCGGCGGCCTGTCCCGCGAAGGTCTCCTCGTCGATCAGCTCGTTCTTCAGGTTCGAGATCTTGGCGCTGAAGGACTTCGGCGGGAACTTCTTCGGGTCGATGTCCAGGTCCCGGCAGACCAGGGCCATCAGCCGCTTGGAGTCGGCGGCGTCGTAGATCGAGAAGGAGGAGGTGAAGCCGATCGTCTTCGACTCGCGGCGCAGTATCCGCACGCACGCGCTATGGAACGTCGACACCCACATCGCGTTGGCCCGCGGCCCGACGAGCTGCTCGACGCGCTCCTTCATCTCGCCCGCGGCCTTGTTCGTGAACGTGATCGCCAGGATCTGCCCCGGGTGCACGTGCCGCTCGGCCAGGAGATACGCGATGCGGTGCGTCAGGACCCGGGTCTTGCCCGAGCCCGCGCCGGCGACGATGAGCAGCGGGGAGTGTGCGTGCACGACGGCCGCTCGCTGGTTCTCGTTCAGCCCGTCGAGCAGGGCCGCCGGGTCGATCACCGGGCGGGGGGCGCCGCCGCGGTAGTGCGCGTCCCGGGGTGTGGGCGCGTCGAACTTCCCGTCGAACAGATCATCCGGAACGGATTCCGGGGCACTGTCCTCGGGCGGCGGCGGGGGCTCCTCCTCCGAGGCCCGCGAGGGCTGGAGGTCCGCCAGGAAGCTGTCATCAAAGAGGCTGCTCATCGCCTCCCGAGTCTAGGCGGCCCCACTGACAACCCACCCCGGGTTCCGGCCACCTCACCCCGCCTACGCCCGCCTACGCCCCGCCCGCGGACGGTCACGCTCCGCCATGGCACGGCGTGCCCGCGTCAAGAGCTTCGTAAAGTAACGAAAACGTATCGGGCATATCGAACATCAACCTTCACACGGGCCACACGAATTGGCTAGGTTGCTGCCCGGGCCGCTCGCACTCCCACCGGCGAACCCCGCCGGGAACGGGTGGCCTCCGCCGAGTTCGATCTCCTCGGAGCCGGGGACCCACTTTGAACTTGGGGTGAATCGGTCCCGTACGAAGTACGGGACTGTAGGGCAACCTTCCGGAACCACCCGCCCGAACCCGACAGCTAACCCGGTAGGCGGTCTACGGAAGGAGTCGCCTCCCTTGGCGTCGCACCGCAAGCCGCGGACCCGCATGGCCGGCCTACGCGCCACTCCCGCCCTCGGCATCACGACGGCGGCCCTCACCTCCGTGGCCCTGCTGTCACAGAGCGCGCAGGCAGCACCGTCCGCTCCGCAGAAGCCCAGCCTCGAAGAGGTCCAGAAGAAGGTCGACGACCTCTACCACCAGGCGGGCGTCGCCACCCAGAAGTACAACTCGGCCAAGGAGCGCACCGACAAGCAGCGCAAGAAGGTCGACACACTCCTGGACGACGTGGCCAAGCGCACCGACAAGCTGAACGAGGCCCGCCAGGAGCTGGGCACGTTCGCCGCGGCCCAGTACCGCACCGGCGGCGTCTCCGAGACCGCCACGATGATGCTCGCCGACGACCCGCAGGGGTACTTCGACCAGAACCACCTGTCGGACCGGCTCACCGCGCGCCAGAAGAAGGCGGTCGACGACTACCAGACGCAGCAGGCGTCGGCTACGAAGCAGCGCACGAAGGCCGCCAAGAGCCTGGAGACGCTGAGCGACTCGCGGGACGACCTCAGGACGAGCAAGCAGACCGTCCAGAAGAAGCTGGGCCAGGCGCGCACGATGCTCTCGGAGCTGACCGCCGAGGAGAAGGCGCGGCTCGCGGCGATCGAGAAGAAGAAGGAAGAAGAGGCCAAGCGCAAGGCCGCCGAGCTGGCCCGCAAGCAGGAGGCCGAGGCGGAGGCCAAGCGCAAGGCGGCGGAAGAGGCGGCGGCCAAGGAGCGCGAGCAGAACAAGGAGACCCCGGACTCCGGCTCCGACACCGGCACGGGTTCCGGCTCCGGCTCCGGCTCCGGTGGCACGGACAGCGGTTACGCGACGAAGGCCGCGAAGGTGATCAACTTCGCGGAGGCGCAGATCGGCAAGCCGTACGTGTGGGGCGCCACCGGCCCCGACTCCTACGACTGCTCCGGGCTCACCCAGGACGCGTGGAAGGCCGCGGGGATCTCCCTGCCGCGTACGACGTGGGACCAGGTGAAGGTCGGCACGACCGTGAAGACCGCCGACGCCAAGCCGGGTGACCTGGTCTTCTTCTACGACGACATCAGCCACGTAGGGATCTACATCGGCGACGGCAAGATGATCCACGCCCCGAAGCCGGGCGCGAACGTCCGCGTCGAGTCGATCTACTACATGCCGATCCACAGCGTCGTGCGACCCGCGTAACCGTCACACACACGAGAAAACGGCCCTCCACGCGCGCGTGGAGGGCCGTTTTTCTGCGGCTCGGGTTCTGCGGCTCGGGTTCTGCGGCTCGGGTTCTGCGGCTCGGGTTCTGCGGGCCGGTTTCTACGGGCCGAGTTCTGCGGGCCGGGTCAGGTCCACAGCACCGCGATGAAGATGTTCACGACGGTCAGCAGCCCGACGGCGCCGAACATCGCCTTGTCCACCTTCTCCTCGTCCCGTTTCACGTAGACCAGCGCGAGGATCACGATCAGCACGGCCATCTTGATGCCGATCTTGACGTTGTTGACCGGGTTGTCGTCCGCCTGGTTGAGACCCACCAGGATCACGCCCGTGACGAGCATCGTCAGCGCGCCGTGCAGCATCGCCGGGTTGAAGCGGGCCGTGCCCTGGCCCATCTGCTTCATCTGGGTAAGGAAGCCGCCCAGGAGGGAGGCGATGCCGATGATGTGCAGGCCGACGAAGAGATGGGTGAGAACGTCCATGGTTCCGGAGCCTAGCCGGGGCCTTATCACCGCTCCGTAGCCAGGTGGGCCCCAAGCGGCGCATCGGTCACACGCGTACGCGAAGGGTCCTCGCCCGAGAGATCGAACAGCCACATACGGTCACCGTCTAGAACACTTGCGTCAGTTGTGCACAATCCGCCACCAAGCCGTGACGGCCAGGTTTAGCGTCCTTCGTCAGGTGACCGGCTCCCCACCGCCGCCCGGACCAGGGGCGGCAGTCGGACACCACCGCCGAGAATCCGGCGGCGGTCCGCTCCCCCTGTGCGGGCCGCCGCCGGACCCTTAAGGAGCCCCCCTTCGTGGCAGCGCACCGCAAGCCCAGACAGCGCTCGCTCAGTGGCCATACGGCCCGCACCGCCGCCACCATCGCCCTCGCGGGGGCCGCCACGGCCACCGCGTTCGACGGGACAGGACACGCGGATCCGCGGCTCAGCCCGGCCGAGGTGAAGTCCAAGGTCGACGCGCTCTACCGCGAGGCGGAGATCGCCACCGAGAAGTACAACGGCGCCAAGGAGAAGGCCGAAGGCGCCGAGAAGTCCCTGCGCGAACTGCGGGACGAGGCGGCCCGCAAGACGGAGAAGCTCAACTCGGCACGCGAGGGCCTCGGTTCGATCGCCGCCGCGCAGTATCGCAGCGGCGGCATCGACCCGGCCGTCCAGCTCGCGCTCTCCTCCGATCCCGACCAGTACCTCGAGCGCGCCGCACTCGCCGACCGGGCGGACAGCCGCCAGGCCGCGACCGTCGCCGGAGTGCGCAAGCAGCTCCAGGAGGTCGACCAACTGCACACCGAGGCCGACGGGACTCTGGCGCACCTCAAGTCCCGCCAGGCGGAGCTGAAGAAGCACAAGAAGACGGTCAACGGAAAGCTGGACGCGGCCAAGCGGCTCCTGTCGCAGCTCACCGGCGACCAGCGCGCGGAGCTGGCGGGCGAGGACAGGGCGTCCCGCACCGCGGGCCGCGACGGCATCTCGGGCACCCCGGCCAAGGCGCCCAACGCCCGTGCCTCAGCGGCCGTCTCGTACGCCCACAAGGCCCTCGGCAGCCCGTACGTATGGGGCGCCACCGGTCCCAACGCCTTCGACTGCTCCGGGCTCACCCAGGCCGCCTACCGGTCTGCGGGGGTCGACCTGCCGCGCACGACGTACGCGCAGATCGCGGCGGGCGAGCGGGTCCCGCGCTCCCAACTCCAGCCCGGCGACCTGGTCTTCTTCTACCAGGGCATCAGCCATGTGGGGCTCTACGTGGGCAACGGCCAGATGATCCACGCCCCGAACCCGAGCGCTCCGGTACGTCTCGCCCCGATCAGCCAGATGCCCTTCGCGGGCGCGACGCGGGTGGCGTGAGGGGTCACGTGAGGGGTCACGTGAGGGGGCGCAGGCCGTTGTCGGCGGGGTGCGGGGCATCGCGGGCAGGGTGTTGTAGGGCACTGCGGGCGGGGTGAGAAGCCTTGTGGACCCGGAGGTACTGTCAGGGCCATGCCCCGCCGTACGCTGCCGCCTCCTCCGCCACCTGCCTACCTGCGCACCTGGCAGGACCGGAACGCGCTGCTGCACGACCGCGGCATGGCACTCGAAGCGCTGCGCAGGCAGATCCTGGGCATGCACCGAATCCTGCTGCTCTGGCTGTTCGCGCTCGGCTGTGTAGTCGGCTGGGCGCTCCTGACGGTGCCGCTCGAAATGATCGAGGACCACGACGTGATGGCCTTCGTCATGGTCCCGCTCTGCGCGGTCCTGGGCCTCGGAGCCCTCGTGCCCTGCGTGATCGGCGTCGTCGTCGGTATCCGCAGCGACCGGAAGGCCCGCGAACTCACCGACAGCTGGCTGGCCCTGGACAGCCACCCGGCGTCGGACTCCGCTCTCCGCTCCCCCGGCCTCAGCCTCTGCTGGCTCCTCTCGTCCCTCCTCGTGTGCGCGCTCGGCCTGTGGGCGTCGTTCGCGGCCGCCGCCTACGCCGAGCCGGGACGCGACTCGTACAGCGACGTCGCGCTCGGCATGGGCACGGGCCTCATCTTGTGGCTGACGGGCCTCATCGGCATCACCAAGGCGGTGGGCCACTACCGCTGGGCGATACGGAAGTTGGGCCCCGCCCCCGCTGCGAACGGCGCGCACCGCTAGCCAGGACCGCCCCCGGCCGCGGGGACCGTCAGACCAGTCGCCGGGCCGTCGCCCACCGCGTCAGCTCGTGCCGGTTGGACAGCTGGAGCTTCCTCAGCACCGCCGACACATGCGATTCGACCGTCTTCACGGAGATGAAGAGCTGCTTGGCGATCTCCTTGTACGCGTACCCCCGCGCGATGAGCCTCAGCACCTCGCGCTCGCGCTGCGTGAGGCGGTCCAGGTCCTCGTCGACCGGGGGCGCGTCGGTCGACGCGAAGGCGTCGAGGACGAACCCGGCCAGGCGCGGCGAGAAGACCGCGTCGCCGTCCTGCACCCGGAAGATGGAGTCGACCAGGTCCGTACCGGTGATCGTCTTGGTGACATAACCGCGGGCACCACCGCGGATGACTCCGATGACGTCCTCGGCGGCATCCGACACGGACAGCGCGAGGAACCGCACGGGCCGCTCGGCATCGGACATCAACGGCGCGCACCTGCGCAGCACTTCGACCCCGCCGCCGCCCGGAAGATGCACGTCGAGGAGCACGACCTCGGGACGCGTCGCCGTGATGACCGTGACCGCCTGGTCGACGTCCGCCGCCTCGCCGACGACCTCGACACCGGTGATCGCGGTCCTGCCGATCTCCGCCTGGACGCCCGTGCGGAACATCCGGTGGTCGTCGACGAGGACGACGCGCGCACGGCGGCCCTCCTGGTCACCGCCCACGGCACCACTGGCCGCGCCAGCCCCACCGGCGGCCTGAGCCGGTTCATTCGCCCCGGCAGATGTGTGCGCTTCGGCCGCGGACGGTTCGACTGCTCCGTCCGATCCACCCCTGGGCCCCACGGGCTCGCTCGCGTCGCTCATGTCGTCGCCGTCCTCTCCATCTCCAGCTCGACTTCCGTGCCGCCCCCCGGCACCGCGCGCAGCCGCGCCGTGCCGCCGTTGCGCTGCATACGGCCGATGATCGATTCTCGTACGCCCATGCGGTCGTCCGGCACGGAATCCAGATCGAAGCCGGGGCCACGGTCCCGGACGGACACGAACACCGTCTCCCCCTCGACTTCGGCGAAGACCTGCACCGCACCGCCCTCGCCACCGTACTTGGCGGCGTTCACCATTGCTTCCCGCGCGGCCTGCGCCTGCGCCGTCAGCCGGTCGTCGAGCGGGCAGTCGCCGACTATGACGACCTCGATGGGGACGCCGTGCTTGTCCTCCACCTCCGCGGCGTCGCGCCGGACCGCTTCGGCGAGGGTGTCGGGCTCATCCGCCTCGTCCTTGCCGGTGCCCTCCGGTTTGTAGAGCCATTGACGCAGGTCGCGCTCCTGGGCGCGGGCCAGGCGGCGCACCTCTGAGGCACTCTCGGCATTGCGCTGGATGAGGGTCAGGGTGTGCAGGACCGAGTCGTGCACATGGGCGGCGACCTCCGCCCTCTCCTGGGCGCGGATACGCATCAGCCGCTCCTCGGAGAGGTCCTGCATCATGCGCACGAGATAGGGGCCGGCGAGCAGCGCGACGCCGACGAGCACCGCCAGCGCGGCCTGCAGCACGGAGCTGAGGTGCGAGGTGGAGCCCTGCAGCACGAAGATGCCGGAGACACCGGCGCCGACGAGCAGCACTCCGGCCCCCGCGCGGGCGATGGTCAGGGTGCGCCTGCGGCGGCCGACGGCCATCCAGCGGGCCCTGCGGGCGTTGTCCGCCTGCCGCCAGACCAGGGCGACACCGGCGGCGACGAGCAGGGTCGGGACCAGATAGGCCTTGGTCGAGCTGCCCAGATCCACGTTCCCGACGAAGACCATGGCGACGATGACCATCGCCAGCAGCGCGACGAGCTGGCCCTTGTCCGGCTTGCGGGCCACGAGTCTGCGGCGTCCGTCGGACGCCGTCTCGGTGGTGACGGCGGTGGGCGGGCGCTCGGCGTCGACCCCGCCGACACCCAGCGGCACGAAGAACCAGAACGCCGCGTACAGCAACGCACCCAGCCCGTCCGCCATGAACAGACCGACGAAGATCAGCCGCACCCAGACCACGGGCAGCCCGAGATGACCGGCGAGGCCGCGAGCGACACCGCCGAGCCAACGGCCGTCACCGCTGCGATAGAGCTTTCGCAGCGGCCGCTCGTCTTCGATGGATACTGCTGCGGCTTCCGGCATGTCTCCGATATTCACACGCGTACGCGGGCGCGGGCATCAGGGTCGACCCCCGAGACGTCCCTGATCTCCGACCCGGACGGCGGGGCGCGGAGGTCGGGGCAGGGACGTGTCAGGGGCGATCTCAGGGTTCGGCCAGGGTTGTCCCGACTGCCGCGGCGGCCTCGGGCCCGTCACCATGGACACATGACAGACGAGCAGCCCGCCGGGACGGGCCCGCAGGCCGCACCGCGCGACCCCCTTGCCGCCACGGCGCGGGAGCCGGGCGGGCCGTGGGACGTGCGGGCCTTCCGCCGCGACCGGCGGCACAAAAGGCTGGGCGGCGTGTGCGCGGGGCTGGGTCAGCACTGCGACATGGATCCGGTGATCTTCCGGATCGGGCTCGCGCTCCTCTCCGTCACCAGCGGGCTCGGCCTTGTCTTCTACGGCTTCGCGTGGCTGTTCGTCCCCTTCGAGGACGAGGAGGAGAACGAGGCGCGTCGGCTCCTCTCCGGCCGGGTGGACGGCCAGGCCCTGACGGCCGTGCTCTTCGCGCTCGTCGGCTGCGGCGTCTTCCTCTCCCTGCTGAACAACGGCGGGGCCCTCACGTTCGCGGCCGTCCTCGCCCTGCTCCTCGCGGGCGCGGGGTACTGGTCGCAGCAGCGCGGCACGACCGATCCCGACCCGGTGGCGGCCCAGGCCGTGGCGGACGCACCGCCCGAGGCGAAGGCTCCACCGGTGGCCGGTGCCCCGTCGTGGTGGCGGGACCCGATCGTCAAGGACGGCACCCACGACGGGATCTCGGGCTACTTCTGGGGGCCCGAGGGCGTGACCGTCCAGTATCAGCCCGACCCACCGCACGGGCGGATACGGCAGCGGGAGCCCGCGGCGGCCCCCCGGCCCCAGCAGCGCGGCCCCCGTTGGATCGGTGGCTCCGTCTTCCTGGGAGCGCTGCTCGCCGGCGGTCTCGGCACCGGCCTCACCTGGGAGGAGCAGCCACTCGGCACCAGCCTGCAGGCCGGCCTCGCCCTCGCCCTCGCCGTGTTCGGCATCGGCATCGCTCTCAGCGCCTTCCTCGGGCGCACCGGCGTGGGCTCGATCGTGCTCGCGGTGATCACGGCCGGGCTCCTCGCGGGCTCCGCCGCACTGCCCAAGGACATCAGCACCAGTTGGGCGGAGACGGAGTGGCGGCCGACCACGGCGGCACAGGTCGAGCCCCAGTACGAACTGGGGTCGGGCATCGGCACGCTCGACCTGACCCGCGCCGGTCCCGGCAAGGGCCGGACGCTGAGCACCAGCGCCGAGGTGGGGGCCGGGCAGGTGAAGGTGATCGTGCCGAAGGACAGCACGGTGAAGCTGAACGTGGAAGTGGGCATCGGCGACATCCAGTTGCCGGACGATCCCAAGAGCGACGTGGACATCGCTCCGGGCAAGGAGAAGTCGGTGACGCTGAATCCCCCCGCGGACAGCAAGGACGGCGGCACGCTCGAGCTGCACATCGAAATGGGCATCGGACAGGTGGAGGTGAGCCGTGCTACGTCATGAGTTCCATCCCGGCAAGCTGGTCCTCGGCCTCTTCCTCCTGATCACGGCCATCGCCTATGCGGGCGACGTGGGCGGCGTCTGGGACACGCCGTGGTTCGTGGCGTTCCCGCTCCTGCTGGCGGGGCTGCTGCTCGGCGGCGCGGCGGCAGCCGTCTCGTACGGCGTACGCGGCCGGCCCACCGCCCGCACGGCGGACCGCGCCCCGAGCCGACCGGTGGACACCACAGCCGACCGGATACCCGACCGCCCGGGCGACGACTCCAAAGACGCCTAGCCGACCCTGCCGGGACCGACCAGGCCCACGGCCCGACGAAACCCGCCTCGCCCCGGTCCGTCCGACGGCTCAGCCGAGCCCCGAACTGTATTTGCGCCGATTCGCGATCATCGCGTCGACCGAGAAGATGGATGCCCCCGCGAGGATCAGCGGGAGCCAGGCCATCAGGTAGGCCAGGTCGTTGCCGTAGTAGTAGGGCTCGGTGGACCAGCTCACGGTCAGCCAGAGGCTGAGCGAGATCAGCGCACCGCCGAGCGCGGCGATCCGGGCGAAGAGGCCGACGAGGGTGCCGATGCCGACGGCCAGTTCACCGAGGGCGATGGCGTAGCCAAAGCCGACGGGGCTCTTGAGGGAGAGGTCGACGAGGGCCGGGACGGCGGAGATGTCGCGGACGCCTTCCATCATCTCGCCGATGGACCCCGCACCACTGGCCGACATGAAGGCGCTGTCGGTGAGCTTGTCCAGGCCCGCGTAGATGAAGGTGACACCGAGGAAGATCCGGAGCGGGAGCAGGGCGTATCGGGAAGCGCTCTCCCGCCAGCCGCTGCTTCTGACGTAGCTGGTGTGGCTGTCGGTACGCATGCCGTGCGCCATCGCTCTCGCCGCCTCTCCCGTTGACCCGCTTCGCCCGTGGACCCGTCATCTGACGATACGTACGAACAAGGGGGCCTGCTCAGTGGCTTGCACCGAATTCGCGAGGACCGGCCCGGTGCCGGGCCGAGGTCCTCAGTCCGTGACGTCGATCGTGCAGCGGTTCGTCTCCACGCCCGCGGCGGTGATCACCTGGACGTCGACACGCCCCGGCTCCACGTCGACCGGGACGGGGACGGTCAGGGCCGCGTCGGTCGGGTTGGTGAAACCGCCCGGCACGGGGACCAGCGGCACATGGACGTGCACGGTTCCGATGCGAACGACCATACGGGCGAGCCGATCGGCGGTCTGTGCGCCGGGGGGCACGAATCCGGCGCCGCGGATCTCGATGTCGTCGCCGGTGCGGATGGGGGCGTCGAGGTCGCCCGCCTCGCGGGCGCGCACCACGGAGAGGATCACGGGCCGACCGCCCTCGGCGTACTTGCCCGCGAGGTATGTGGCCGCCGACACCAGGACGAGGAGGGCAAGACCCCACGGCAGATCGGGCAACTGTTCGGGGCGGCGCGCGAGGCGTACGGCGGCGAAGACCACGGCGACGGCGCTGACCAGCACGTACTGCGCATCCGCGAAGCTGCCGCGGCCCGCGTCGTCGGTGAGCAGGTCGGCGGCCCGGGGGCGGTCGGCGGGCACCTTCTGCAGCCGCTGGCCAAGGACGCGCAGGCCCACCACGCGGCGTACGAGCACGGCCACCGCGCAGACCACGGCGAGGACGGTCACGGCCCCGGCGGCGCGGGCCAGGTCGAGACCGGCGATCAGCTCGTCCCGCTCGCGGTGCCCCGAAGCCCCGGCGAGCTCGCCCACGAGGACGAGCACGGCGAAGACGACGAGGAGGACCCAACAGGCGGCCACCGCGCGGGAGGTGGAGAGGCGGTTGTCCTCGCCGATCAACGGCGCGAGTACGCCGCCGCGTGTCCGGTGCGCGTATCCGGCGGCGGTCAGCAGAGCGGCGACGATCGCGGCCGCGAGCACCCCGGCGGTGCGGGCGAGGGTCCACCCGGTGCCGATCGCGGTGAGCGCCTGGACCAGGAGCAGGACGCCCACGGCCACCCAGACGACCGCGACGGTGCGCCGCCACAGCAGGCCGAGCCAGGCCTGGCCCTCGGCCCGGCCGCGTTCGGCGACGGCGCGCGCGGACTGGGTGAGCTCGTCCGACACCCACTGCCGTGATGCGCCCGCCGAGTGGGCGACCGCCGCGGGCAGCCCCTGGCCCGCCGCCAGCTCGTCGCGTTTGGCGAGGAACGCGGCCACGGCGCGCCGATGCCCCTCGCGCGCGCCGTGCGGGCAGTCGCCGCATGTGCAGCCGCCCCCGTGTGCGCCCTGCCGCGCCTCCTGCACCGCCACCACCGCGTACGCCGCCTTCCCCGCCCTCGTTCGTGCACCGAAACGTGAACTTCCTTGCGATGAAAGGGGATTGTGCCGTACTGGAAGGCGATCAGGTTCCTCGGGTCAGGTCAGCGAGGGTGATTGCCCCGCGCTCGTGTTGACGACGGAGATCATCGGCTCAGGCCAGCAGATCCGGTTCGCTGCGGCTGATGTCCTGCCACAGGGACTGGTAGTTGATCCACGCGACGAGATCGCTGCCGAGCTGCTCGCGGGTCGCCACCGCCTGCTTGTGGCCGATGAGGATCGGGCGGCCCGCGGCCCGCGCGCTCAGCTGGACCTGGCAGGAGCGCTCCATCGTGAGGAACCACCAGGCGGCGGCGTCGACGGAGTCGCCGACGGTGAGCAGCCCGTGGTTGCGCAGGATGACCGCCTTGTGGTCGCCGAGCGCGGAGGCGATCCGCCGCCCCTCGTCCGCGTCGACGACGACGCCCGTGTAGCCGTCGTACAGCGCGTGGGTCTCGTAGAAGGCGCAGGACTCCTGAGTGATCGGGTCCAGGAGTTCGCCGAGCGTGGACAGGGCGCGGCCGTGCAGCGAGTGGCAGTGCGCGACGGCGACGACGTCGGGCCGCGCCAGGTGTGCCTGCGCGTGCACGGTGAAGGCGGCCTGGTTGACGTGGTGGCGGCCCTCGACGACCTGCCCGTCCGCGTTGGCGAGGACCAGATCGCCGACGGTGACGTGTTTGAAGGGCATCCCGAAGGGGTTCACCCAGAAACAGTCCTCGTGCTCCGGGTCCCGTGCCGTGATGTGCCCGGACACCCCGTCCTCGTATCCGAGCCGCCCGAAGATCCGCAGCGCCCCGGCCAGCCGTTCCTTGCGGTGGCGCCGTTCGTCCGCCAAGGATTCGTGCACCGGCGGCATCGCGAACTGCAACCGCTCGACGGGTATCGGTGTGGGCGCCTGCATGTGTCCTCCATCCCTGACTGTACGGAGCGGAAGTTACCGCCGGTCAGCGCAGGAAGACAGGGGTCCCCTGTGAAGAGAGTGCGCAGCCGGGACGCGGCGCCGGGCCGAGATCGGTGCGTCATGCCGGACAGAAGGTGTCGGGTATTGGCGGGACACTCGCCGCATGACGACGAACTGGGCAGCCTTCAGCGCAGCAGAACCCACCTTCGCGCGGACCGCGGAGGAGCGGTTCGGCCTGTTCACGCACCACGTCCTCGCCACACTCCGCAAGGACGGGTCGCCGCGCACGACCGGGCTCGAAGTCCGTTTCCTGCACGGGGAGTTGTGGCTCGGCATGATGCCGGGCTCGATGAAGGCGCTCGACCTGCGCCGCGATCCGCGCTTCTCGCTCCAGGCGAACCCGGGACCGGGCACGGAGATGGCCGGGGGCGACATCCGGATCTCCGGGCGGGCGATCGAGGCCGAGGACCCCGAGCTCATCGCGCGGTACGTGGGCGAGGTGGACCCGCCGGACCCGGACGCGTTCCACCTCTTCCGCACGGAGCTGACGGAGGTGGTCCGTACGTACATCGAGGACGAGAAGTATCTGGCGGTGCAGCTGTGGAAGCCGGGTGCGCCGGCGCGGACGACCAGGCGGACGTGACGGCAGAACGCCGGTGCCGCCGCCCGGTTCGAGGGGCGGCGGCACCGGCGTTCAGACCTTTGCCAAGTCTGGGAGGGGCCTGTGTCAGGCCCTGTGGACTACTCCCACTCGATGGTGCCCGGCGGCTTGCTCGTCACGTCGAGGACGACGCGGTTCACGTCGGAGACCTCGTTCGTGATGCGCGTCGAGATCTTCGCCAGGACGTCGTACGGAAGGCGCGACCAGTCGGCGGTCATGGCGTCCTCGGACGAGACGGGCCGCAGCACGATCGGGTGTCCGTACGTCCGGCCGTCGCCCTGCACGCCCACGCTGCGCACGTCGGCGAGCAGCACCACGGGGCACTGCCAGATCTCCCGGTCGAGACCGGCGGCGGTCAGCTCCTCGCGGGCGATCGCGTCGGCCTCGCGGAGCAGGTCGAGGCGCTCCTTGGTGACGTCGCCGACGATGCGGATGCCGAGGCCGGGGCCCGGGAAGGGCTGGCGCTGGACGATCTCGTCCGGCAGGCCGAGCTCCTGCCCGACCATCCGCACCTCGTCCTTGAAGAGCTGGCGCAGCGGCTCGATCAACTGGAACTCGAGGTCCTCGGGGAGGCCGCCCACGTTGTGGTGGGACTTGATGTTGGCGGTGCCGGAGCCGCCGCCGGACTCGACGACGTCCGGGTAGAGCGTGCCCTGGACGAGGAACTCGACGGGCTGGTCACCGGGCGCCTCGGCGACGATCTCCGCCTGGGCCTGCTCGAAGACGCGGATGAACTCGCGGCCGATGATCTTCCGCTTCTGCTCGGGGTCGGAGACCCCGGCAAGGGCGCTCAGGAAGCGCTCCTGGGCGTCGACGACCTTGAGCTGTACGCCCGTGGCCGCGACGAAGTCCTTCTCGACCTGCTCGGTCTCGCCCTTGCGCATCAGACCGTGGTCGACATACACACAGGTCAGCTGCGAACCGATGGCCTTCTGCACGAGAGCCGCGGCCACCGCGGAGTCGACGCCGCCCGACAGGCCACAGATCGCGCGCTTGTTGCCGACCTGCTCGCGGATCGCGGCGAGCTGCTCCTCGACGATGTTGCCGGTGGTCCAGTCGGGCTTCAGGCCCGCGCCCCGGTAGAGGAAGTGCTCGAGCACCTGCTGGCCGTGCGTGGAGTGCATGACCTCGGGGTGGTACTGCACGCCGTACAGCTTCTTCTCGTCGTTCTCGAAGGCCGCGACCGGTACGACGTCCGTGGACGCGGTGACGGTGAAGCCCTCGGGCGCCGCGCTGCACGCGTCGCCGTGCGACATCCACACGGGCTGCTCGGCCGGGGTGCCCTCGAAGAGGGTCGATCCGGACTTGGAGACGTGCAGGGGCGTGCGGCCGTACTCACGGGCGCCCGTGTTGTCGACGGTGCCGCCGAGGGTGGTCGCCATCAGCTGGAAGCCGTAGCACATGCCGAAGACGGGGACACCGGCCTCGAACAGCGCGCGGTCCAGGCGCGGGGCGCCCTCCGCGTACACCGACGAGGGGCCGCCGGAGAGGATGATCGCGGCGGGGTTCTTCGCGAGCATCTCGGAGACCGGCATGGTGCTCGGCACGATCTCGCTGTAGACCCGGGCCTCACGGACGCGGCGGGCGATGAGCTGGGCGTACTGCGCTCCGAAGTCGACGACCAGAACGGTGTCGGGAGCGGCGGCAGCGGGGGACGCTGATGGCACGGCGGCGGCCTTCCGGCGTTGAAGCGTGAGCTTGAGCGTGAGCTGGGGCTCGTGCGTGAGCAGGGGTCTGTTTTGTCGATTCTAACGGGCTCGCGGACACCCCCTTCGTCGCATCCGACGGAGCCCGGCACGAGCGGGCGGTCGCGGGAGGGGGCGTCTCAGTATCCGAGCCGCGGCGGAACCCGTGTTGACCAGGCACGCGCGCGTGGGGGCATACTGGCCCCGTGAACAAGCACCTCGGCTTCCTCTTTACCTATGGCACCCGGCCCGCCGGCTGCCATGGTCGAGCTGCTTGATCCACTGACAAGCGACTTCCCAGGCGCCCCGGGCCGACAAGGCCCGGGGCGTTCTGTCATTTCCGGGCCTTGTCGCTCCGGGGCGCTCCCACCGAGATCCGCCGGGATCACCGAGATCCACCGAGATCCGAGATCCCGAGATCCGCATCCGACAGAGGAGCCCCAGATGACCACCGCCACGACCGACAAGACCGGCGCCCGCACCCCCGAGGCCGCCGACGTGATCGAGGGCGCGCGTGACCGCATCGACGCACTCGACGACCGCATCATCGGTCTCGTACAGGAACGGATGGCCGTGTCGGCCGTCATCCAGGAGGCCCGGATCAATTCGGGCGGCCGCCGCGTCAACCTCTCGCGCGAGATGGAGGTCCTCGGCCACTACAGGGACGCGCTCGGCAAGCCCGGTACGTCGCTCGCGATGACGCTCCTGGAGCTGTGCCGGGGCCGGGTCTGAGCCCCCGCGCAGCTTCGCCCCGGGCCCCCGGACCTGAGTTCGGGTCCGCTCTCACCCGTACGGCGCGTGACCGGGTCCGGAGCGGCTTCGTTGGTCCCGATGTCCGTGCCAGCCAGGGGCGGGCACGGAAAAACCACGCGTGGCTCCGCTGGAGCGATGAGGCGCACACATCGTGTGCGCCGTGGGACCTCGCTCCAGAGACGTGACCGGACGGCAGGGGACAGCAGCCCGGTCACCCAGGGAACGGTCGGCTTCGGGGACGCCCGGAGCCGACCGGCCTCACTCCCTCGACATCCCTCGACGTCCCCCGACATCCCTCGACGTCCCCCGAAGTCCCTCGACATCCCCCGGCGTCCACCCGAAGTCCCGAACCGTCCGTCCCCCAATGCGCCCCCCAGCCGCCCCCAGCCTTCTCCCGGTCCCCCTGTCCCCGGTTTTCAGCTCTTCCGTCCCCGTGGAAAAGCCCCCAGCTGTCCCTGTTCGTCTGGATCACGTCGAACCGGTTGCGCGGGTCGCCGCGCATCGAGCACGATGCCTAGCAGGACAGGCCGCACGCCCAGCACTGCACAACTCCATTGCCATTGGTCGAGACCACTAGTGCGCCCCTCGTGCGCCGGGTCGGCCACCGGTGGTCGCAGACTCGCGGCGCACTCCCCCCGGCGCCGCTCCGTGGCACCGACGCTGCCCTGACGTCGGTGCTGAAGCCAAGGGCCCCGCGGATCCGTCCCGCGGGGCCCTTCGGTCTGTGCTCCTACTTCGCCTCGGCCAGCTTCGCGAGCTGCGCGTCGACGATCGCGTCGGCGACCTTCGGGTCGGCCTTCACCCCGTCCTGGAACTTCTCGGGCAGGCCGGCGGCCTCACCCTCCTTGTCGGCCTGGGCCGACTCCGGGTCGAAGACGTTCGAGGCACGGAAGGCGATCAGCGTCGAGCCGCTGCGTACGACGGTGACGCGGTCCCGGTCGAGGAACTCACCGGCACGGCTCGCGAGCTTGTACGAGACGGCCTCGTCGCCGCCGACCGGCGCGGGCTGCGGCCTGACGCCGATGTACCGGCGCCCGCCGTCCCCGAACGTGGCGCACTTCCTCGACTTCGTCGCCGTACGCAGCGTGTCCATGGTCTTCTCGGCGTCGGCCTGACCGTACGCGAGCAGCACGACCTCGGTCGTGGTGGTGTCCGCGACGTCGGTGCTGGTCAGCGTGCGGCTGACGTGCGCCTTCGACTTCGGCGGGGCGGCGGCCGTCAGCATCTCGGCCAGCGGGCGGCACTCCGCCGGGTTCGCACGGGCCGCGGAATCCGCAGGCCCCTTGGAACCCTCGGGCTCCTTCGCGACCTTGTACTTCTTCACGTCGCCCGAGGCGAGAGCCGCCTTCTCCAGCTTCGCCGTGGCGGAGGGGGCGCCCGACTGCGCGGACTTCGACGGCTTCCCGCCCCCGTCACCGTCACCCTTGCCGTCACTGCCGCTGCCGCTGCACGCCGCCGTAAGGCCCAGCACCGCCACGGTCGAAACAGCCACCACGCCACGCGCCACAGCTGACTTCACGTTCCCGCTCCCCCACTCTCGTCTCGCATCGTGCGGAGTCACCCGGTCGTGCAGAGTCACCCGCTCATGCGGAGTCACCCGCACCCCTTCTACGACGGAAGATCGTTACGGACGGTTCCCACCCCCGGAACCGGCCACCACCCGAGAGCCGCCACCCGAGAGCCACCGCCAGAGTGAGCTACCGCCAGATCCAGAACCGGAACGGGCTCAGGACCACGATCGCCAGCGCCATGCAGCCCACCACGATCACCACACTCCACACCCGGCGGCTGCGCTCCGAACGCCCGCCGCGCCGCGGCCCGGTCGGCGTGGACCGCCACTCGTCCGGCCGCCACGCCCCGGCCGCCCCCTCCCCCCGCGCCGCCTTGCGCTTCCTGCGCCTGCGGCCCAATACCCGCGAGTCCGCCGCCTGTTGGCGCGCCGCCTCCTCGTCGAGGCGCCGCAGCCGCTCGGCCACCATGCGCGCCCGCGCGGACGGCTCCTTCGGCGCCGAGGTGCGGATGTCGCGCAGACTGTCGCGCTCGAACCGCTCCCACACGTCGTCCGGCAGCTCCTCCGGCATCCCGCCCGGTATCTCGTCCGGTATCTCGTCCGGTATCTCGTCCGGCTTCGCCACGCCGCCCCCTCCTGCCGCCCCTTGCTCCCGGCGGATCGCCGTAGAGCGGAGGAATTTCTACGGCACCCGGCAACAACGGCACAAGCCGTGTGATCCAAGCCACATAAGAATTCTGTGAGTTCCAGGACAACCATTCACAGGGGACACGGGTCATGCATGCGTAACAACGGCCACACCCGCGTCCCCACCGCGGAGGCCTCCACCTCCGTATCGCTCACCAGGCGGTACGCCGGACTCACTGAGGTCTTCATGAAGCTTCGTCGTGTCATGGCCGCAGCGGCCGCGACCGCTGCCATAGCCCCGCTCGCGCTGCTTTCGGCCCCTGCCGCCTTCGCGACCGACGACCCCACGACTCCGCCTCCGAGCACGTCGGCCCCCGCGTCCGAGACGCCGCCGACCACGCCCGGCGAGACGCCGCCCACCACCCCTGGTGAGACGCCGCCGACCACGCCCGCGGAAACGCCGCCCACCACGCCGGCCGAGACCCCGCCGACCACTCCGGCCGAGACGACCCCGCCGGCCGAGACGGAGGAGCCGACCGACGAGCCCTCCGAAGAGCCCACCGAGTGCCCGGTCGACGAGGACGGCACCGACGCCGACTCGAAGCTGGAGCTCGGCCTCTCGGGTCTGCCCGGCAAGATCGTCGCGGGCAGCGGCTGGCACCAGTTCAAGCTGACCGCCTCGAACCCGAGCGACGAGGACCTCGGCGAGGTCCAGTGGCTCGCCGCCGTGGACAACTTCACGGAGAGCGAGGACGAGAAGGACTGGCTCGCCAACTACGCGCAGATCCAGTACTTCAACCCCGACTCCAAGGCCTGGGAGTCCATCTCGGACGAGGTCTCGGGCGGCCTCTACTTCGGCACCACCGAGCTGGGCGCCAAGGAGAAGGTCGACATCAAGCTGCGCCTCAACGTCAGCGCGAAGGCACCGGCCGGCGACGGATACGCGCTCGGCCTCGGCGGCTACCTGGACTCCGAGGCGAACTGCGTGCACAACGCGTTCTCCTTCTACGAGTTCACGGTCCTGAAGCCCGGCAGCGACAACGAGAACCCGGGCGAGGCCGACGAGAACAAGGGCGGCAAGACGCCCGACACCGGCAAGACGCCCCAGGGCGGCGCCAAGGTCATCCCGACCACCGGCAGCCTCGCCGAGACCGGCTCCAGCTCCGTGCTGCCGACCATCGGCCTCGTCGGCGGTGTCGCCGTCATCGCCGGTGCGGGCGCGGTCTTCGTCGTCCGCCGCAAGAAGGCCGACGCCACCGCGTAAGCACGCCGGTATCGGTCCGCCGGACAACGGCACGCCGCTCAGCGGCACCTGAACACGCGAAAGGACCTGCGCTCGGAGGGGGGCGCAGGTCCTTTCGCGTACGTACGTTCCCTGGGGCGCCCCAGGGAAGGGCGGGGCTACTTCTTGGCCGGCACCGCGGGCATTCCCAGGAAGGGAAGCTTCAGCGCGCCGAACGCGTCCGCCGGTACCGCCGGGGACTTCGGCTCGACGGCGGCGAGGCGTACGTACCGCGCGCCCTGTGCGGGACGGGTGTCCTCGGCGCCCTTGTTGGGCCAGAACGACATCGCGCGCTCGGCCTGCGCGGTGATCGTGAGGGACGGGTTCACGCCCAGGTTCGCGGAGACCGCGGCGCCGTCGACGACCGAGATGCCGGGGTGGCCGTAGAGGCGGTGGTAGGGGTCGATGACCCCGGTGTCCGCGGAGTCGCCGATCGGACAGCCGCCCAGGAAGTGCGCGGTGAGCGGGGTGCCCATCAGCTCACCGATGTTCGACCCCGCGAAGCCGTTGATCTCCTTGGCGAGCAGCGTCGCGGCCTCGGTGGCCTCGGGGATCTGCGTCGGGTTGGGCGCGCCGTGGCCCTGCCGTGCGGTCAGCAGGCCCTTGCCGATGCCCTTCTCCTTGCGGTACGTGGTCAGGGAGTTGTCGAGCGTCTGCATCACCAGGCCGATGATGGTCCGCTCCGACCAGCGCCGGTTGGAGAGCGAACGGGCCATCAGCCAGGGGTGCTTGACCGCGTTGCCGAGCCACCCCGCGACGCGCGCCTTGCCGCCCTTGATGCTGTACGGCACCTGGAGGATCGTCATGCCGCCCATCGCGTTGGACTTCTTGCCGTAGCGGACCGGCTCGATGTGCGTGGTGGCGTTCGGGTGGATCGACGAGGTGATCGCGACGCCCTTGGTGAAGTCCACCTTCTCGGCGCCGTGCAGCTTCCGGTAGCGGCGGTCGGTGGTCTGCGAGCCCACCAGCGCCTCGGAGTTCGTGCGGGTCAGCGCGCCGAGCCGCCCCGAGATGCGCGGCAGCATGCCGGTGTCCTTCATGCGGTGCAGCAGCGTCTGCGTGCCGTAGGTGCCCGCCGCGACGACGACCTCGCGCGCCGTGAACGTACGTCCCTTGCCCTTGCGCTTGTTGTCGGTGGGCAGGGTGGCGACGGCGTACCCGCCCCGCGAGTCCTCGGTGACGGTGACGACGGATGTCATCGGGTGGATGACGGCGCCCGCCTTCTCCGCCAGGTAGAGGTAGTTCTCGTTGAGGGTGTTCTTGGCGCCGTGCCGACAGCCCGTCATGCACTCGCCGCACTCGCTGCAGGCCTTGCGGGACGGGCCCGCGCCGCCGAAGTAGGGGTCGGGAACTTCCTCGCCCGGCTTGGCCGTTGAAGTACCCGAGGCGTCCTGCTCGTCGCCGAAGAAGACGCCGACCGGCGCCATGTGGAAGCTGTCGCCCACTCCCATGGCCTGGGCGGTCGCCTTCAGGTGGACGTCGGACGGAGTCGTGGTCGGGTTGAGCCGCACCCCGAGCATGCGCTTGGCCTGCTCGTAGTAGGGGCCGAGCTCGTCCTGCCAGTCCGTGATGTCCTTCCACTGCGCGTCGTTGAAGAACGGCGCGGGGGGCACGTAGAGCGTGTTCGCGTAGTTCAGCGAACCTCCGCCGACGCCCGCCCCGGCCAGCACCATCACGTTGCCCAGCAGGTGGATGCGCTGGATGCCGTAGAGGCCGAGCGCCGGTGCCCAGAGGTAGTTCTTGAGGTCCCAGGAGTTCTTCGGGAGCGACTCACGGGTGAAGCGGCGCCCCGCTTCGAGCACGCCGACGCGGTAGCCCTTCTCCGTCAGACGCAGGGCGGAGACGGAGCCGCCGAATCCGGACCCGACGACGACGACGTCGTAGTCGTACGACGCGTCGTCGTACCCACCCGCCTCACTGTCCGACTGTTTCTGGACAGAGCTCTCCTGTGACATTGACTCTCCTCGTTGAGAACTAACCCCTAGAGAACGGCTCTTGAGGACCCACGCTCGGCTCCCTGCTAGCGCAGCCGCAGGGACTTCATGACCTTCAGGCTCAGGCTCATGAACGCCGCGTACTTCTCGTCGTCCATGCCGAAGGACGGCGCGAGCGGCATCAGGCGCTGGTGCGCGACGGTCTGCGCCTCGGTGTACTTCAGGATGCCCTCGGAGCCGTGCCGGCGGCCGAGGCCCGAGTCCTTCATTCCGCCCATCGGCGACTGCACGCTGCCGTAGGCGGGCGCGAAGCCCTCGTTCACGTTGACCGTGCCGGTGCGCAGGCGGGCCGCGATCTTGCGACCGCGGCTGCCGTCCTTCGTCCAGACCGAGGAGTTCAGGCCGTACGACGTGGAGTTGGCGAGCTCGACCGCTTCGTTCTCGTCGGTGAAGCGGTAGATGGAGACGACCGGACCGAAGGTCTCCTCGCCGCACACCGCCATCGGGGACTCGACGCCGTCCAGGATCGTCGGCTCGAAGAAGAACGGGCCGATGTCGGGACGTGCGACGCCGCCCGCGAGCAGCGTTGCGCCCTTGGCGACCGCCTCGTCGACGTGACGCCTGGTGGTCTCCAGCTGCCGCTCGCCGACCAGCGAGCCCATCTCCGCGCCGTACGCGAGGGAGCGGCCGAGCCGCATCGCCTTCGTCCGCGCCACGAAGCGCTCCACGAACTCGTCCGCGATCGCCTCGTGGACGTACAGCCGCTCGATGGAGATGCAGAGCTGGCCCGCCGACGAGAAGCAGGCGCGCACCGCGCCCGCCGCCGCCTTGTCGATGTCGGCGTCGTGCAGGACCAGCATGGCGTTCTTGCCGCCGAGTTCGAGCGAGACGCCGACGAGCCGGCCCGCCGCGCCCTGGGCGACCTCGCGGCCGACGCGGGTGGAGCCGGTGAAGGAGACGTAGTCGGCGTGCTTGACGATCTCGGGCCCGACGACGGGTCCCTCGCCGAGGACGACCTGGAAGACCTCGGAGGGCAGACCGGCCTCGATGATCAGGTCGCGCGCCCACAGGGCGGTCAGGCAGGTCTCCGTGTCGGGCTTCATCACCAGCGCGTTGCCCGCGACGAGCGCGGGAAGGGCGTCGCCGATGGACAGTTCCAGGGGGTAGTTCCAGGGCGCGATCTGGCCGACCACACCGCGCGGCTGCCGGTTCTCGGTGACCTTCGTGAGGGTCGGTACGACTCCGGTGTGCCGCTTGGGGTTCAGATACGCGGGGGCCTTGCGGCCGTAGTGCCGGGCGGCGACGGCGACGGCCTGGAGCTCCTCGTGCGCGTGCAGCCGGGCCTTGCCGGTCTCCAGCTGGATGAGGTCGAGGACCTCGGCCTGGCGCTGGAGCACCAGGTCGTGGAAGCGGAGCAGGACCGCGGCGCGGCGGCGGACCGGGGTGCGCTCCCAGGCGACCTGGGCCACGCGGGCGCGCTCGAAGGCGGTCGCCACGTCCTCGGGGGTGGACTCGGGCAGGTCGGCCAGCTTCTCGCCGGTGAACGGCGTGTGGTTGGCGGTCCGGCCCGTACCGACCACGTCCCGGGTGAGCTGCGCGATGAGCTCGGGAGTCACCACGTCGGCGGCGGTGCGCGCGCCTTGGGGGGCGGTGGCTATCGGGTTCGTTCCGAGGGGCGCTGCGGTGGCCTGCGAGTCCGTCATGGAGGTGAGCGTAGGCCCAGGTCAGGGTTTTGGGTACCCGTCGGTAATCAGCTTTCACCGCACAGACACACGATGCCAGCGATCGCTGGCGGCAAAGCCCCTGATCAGGGGCTTAACCGGAGTTGATCAACAACGGGTCGGCAATTTCGACGGCGCGCGCGGAAGGGGCCGGGTCAGAGCTTGTCGATCTCCAGGTTCGCGATGGCGGTCTTGGCGACCTCGCGGCCACGGGCGGTGAAGTCGCCCTTGCCCGGGTAGCCGATCAGCAACTTGTACATGTCACCGGACGTGGTCTTGTAGTAGAAGGCCTTGAGCTCGCGGGGGCGCGGATTCTCGGAGTCCGTGGTGTTGTAGACGACCGTGTTCTGCGCGGCCTCTTTCTCCTTGTACTTGACCTCGTCCTCGGGGCTGCTCTTGGGAGCGGGATCGGAGGCCATGCCGAGTTCGTAGTTGCCGGACTCCTTGAACTCGCCGTTGTCGTCGTACATCTCGGAGCCGGCGGAATCGGAGATCTCGTCCGAGTCGTCCTCGGACTTCTTGTCGAGGCTCAGGGTGACCCACACGCTGCCGCTCGGGTCGGTGTACGTGACCCAGTGGTCCTTCGCGTCCGCGTCGGCCTCCGGCACCGACTTCACGTACCCCGCGGGCACGGCCACCGTCGCGCCGAGCTCCTTCGCCTGCTGCTCCTTCCAACCGTCGGGCAGCGGCCCCGCGAACGGGTCGGCGATCACCAGGTACGCCGCCACGGCCGCGGCCACGACGACCGCGCCGATGCCCAGCAGGGCCTTCCGGCCGAGGGTGACACCCTTGCTGCCGCCGATTCCGCCCCCGCCGACCTGGACGACCCGCGTAGGCGCCACCTCCGGCGGCTTCGACGCTTCCTCCAGGAGGGCGCGGACCTGCGCGGCGCGCGGGCGCTGGCCCGGCTCCTTGCTGAGGAGCCCGTTGATCGCCTGCGCCAGCGGGCCCGAGGCCGAAGCCGGCGCCGCGGGCGTCGCGTTCAGGACGGACTGCAGCGTCGCGGGAGTGTTGTTGCGGCGGAACGGAGAGACGCCCTCCGTCGCGGCGTAGAGCACCACGCCCAGCGACCAGAGGTCCGACGCCGGGCCGGGGCGCTGGCCCAGCACCCGCTCCGGGGCGATGAACTCGGGCGAGCCGACGAAGCCGCCGGTGTCCGTCAGGTTCGTCTCGCCCTCGATCTGGGCGATGCCGAAGTCCGTGAGGATGACGCGGTCGTGCTGGCCCAGCATCACGTTGTCCGGCTTCACGTCACGGTGCAGGATGCCCGCCTGGTGGGCCGCGTCCAGGGCGCCGAGCACCTCCAGGCCGATCCGGGCGGCGTCGCGGGCGCCCAGGGTGCCCTCCTGGAGCGCGGCGCCCAGCGAGCGGCCCTGGACCAGCTCCATGACGATCCACGGCTGGCCGTCCTCCACCGCCACGTCGTGGACGTTGACCACGGCCGGGTGGTCGAGGCGGGCCGCGGCGCGCGCCTCGCGGCGCATCCGCTCGAAGACGTTGGCGCGCTCGCGCTCGGGGAGGTGGTCGGGGATGCGGGGTTCCTTGACGGCGACCTCGCGGTCCACCGTCTCGTCCTTCGCGCGCCAGACCGTGCCCATGCCGCCGTGGCCGAGCTTGGAGAGGAGGCGGTAGCGGCCCGCGATCAGGCGGCCCGCTCCCGGGTCCGTCTCGGACGGCTGGTTCGGCACCACCTGGGTGGGCTGTGCGTACGGCGACGGGGGCGGCGTCGGCGCGGCGGGCTGCTGCGGCCCCGCGGAGTACTGCGCGGTCTGCTGCTGCGACTGCGGGGGCTGCGCCTGCGAGGGCTGCTGCGGGTGCTGCGCCTGCGGCTGGTGCGGCTCCTGCGCGTACGGATTGCCGTCCTGGCCGTACGGCTGCCGCTGGGGCGGCTGAAGGCCGAAACTGGTGGGCTCGTACGGGCCGTGGTTGGGTCCCCCGTCATTACTCATGCCCACATCAGTACCCTGCCGGAGGTGTCCGGTTCCACTCGGGTCACTGACTTGTGACAGGGGTGATGCGCCGGGCGAATCCCCGGCCGCGTACGACGCGAACCGCCGGCCTCGTACGAGGCGAACCCTCAGCCGCGTACGACGCGCATCCTCAGTTCCGTACGAACGAGTCCACCGCCGTGTCGAAGTACCGCCTGCCCTCCTCGGCCATGCCGACCGGCGCCGAGACCCACACGTCGTACATCCGGCCGCCCTCCTCCCAGCACAGGTCGTACGTCTGCCGCTCGCCCTCCGCCTCCGTGAAGCCGTCCCAGCTGAACTCCCAGAGGGCCGCGGGCCGTCCGTTGTGCGAGGTCTCGGTGACCTCGCCGTCCCGGTAACCGGGGTTGTTCTGCGGGCCCTTGGCGGCGGAGCGCCGCTGCACCGCGAGCGGGCCGCCCGGCTCCGGGGCCGACTCCTTGATGCCGATGCGGAACGTTTCACCGGGCGACATGTAGAAGGTGCGGGGCCCGTCCACCCGGCGAGTGAAGCCGTCCGGCACCGCGAGCGTGAAGCCCCTGGGGTCCTCCGCGACGCGGTAGCCCTCGGGGGCCTCGGGCGTGGAGGGCTTCGGCGTGCGGGAGCCGCGCGTGACCGTCACCGTCGGGGTCGGCGACGGCGTCGGGGTCACCGTCTGCGTCTGCGCGGTCTGCGAACTCCGCGAGGGTGTCGTGGGCGTACCGCCCCCGTCGCCGTCCCTGCCCATCAGGAGCGCGACGGCGGACACCGCGGCCCCGGCCACCGCGGCCACCAGCGCGGCGGCGATCAGCACGACCCGGCGCCGGCGCCGGGAGCCGCCCGCCGGGTGCTCGGGCGGACGCGTGGGCAGGTCACGGTAGGTGGGCGTGTAGCCGCCGAGCCGCCCGCCCGGCAGCGCCGACGGCTGACCGCCGGCCCGGCCCGCGGGCGTGGACGGCATCCGCCCCGTCTCGACGTACGTCCGCAGCAGCCGCTCCGCGTCGTCCAGACCGAGCCGTCGGTCCGGGTTGCGTTCGAGGAGGCCGAGGACGACCGGCAGCAGCGGTGCGGCGGCGGGCGGCGGACGGATCTCGTCGAAGACGACGGCATGCAGCACGCCGCTGATCGAGTCACGGCGGAAGGGCGACTCGCCGGTGAGCGCGGCCACGAGGAGCGCGCCGAGCGACCAGAGGTCGGACTCGGGCCCCGTCCGCTCGCCCGACATCCGCTCGGGCGCGGTGTATTCGGGCGAGCCCACGAACGACCCGATCTCCGTGAGCGTCGTCGCCCCGCTGACCTGCGCGATCCCGAAGTCGGTGAGGACGACGCGCCCGGTGGCCTCCTCCATGAGGACGTTCGCGGGCTTGATGTCGCGGTGCAGGACCCCGGCGGCGTGCGCGACGCGCAGCGCGCCGAGCAGGTCGATGCCCATCCGGGCCACCGCACGCGCGTTCATCGGACCCGACCGCGCGATCCGCCCGGCCAGCGAACCGCCCTCGATCAACTCCATGACGATGTACGGATGCTCGCCCTGCACGACGACGTCGTGGACGACGATGATGTGCGGATGCCTGAGCTGCGCGGCCGCCCGCGCCTCGCGCAGGGTGCGCTCGCTCTGCTGCATCGCGTCGGATTCGGAGAGCGTGTCGTCGAGCACGAGTTCCTTTACGGCGACCTTGCGGCCGAGGAACTGATCCGTGGCCTGCCAGACCACGCCCATGCCACCCCTGCCGAGCCGCACATCCAGGCGGTAACGGCCAGCTATGACCCGGGCGTTGTCCCCCACGCTCCCCATGCGGCCATCATGCCCCACACGTGTGCGGACGGACCCTGTGGGCCTGAGCGGCGGGCTGGTTCAGGCCGCCCGTCCCAGCCACCCCGGTTGCGGACGGCCGCATTCAGCCCTCCCGCCAGCCCCGGAGTATCGCGTCGAACTGCTGGCGTGCCTTGTTCCAGTCGTCGGCCGGGGACGACATGTAAATCGCGTACTCGACGCCGTCACGGCTGAGATAGGTCTGTGAGATGGCGCGACGCGGACCCGCGGTCGTGTCGTTCGCCCCCGCCGTCCAGCTGAACTCCCAGAGCGAGCCCGCCCGGTCGCGGTAGGTGTTCTGGTCCAGCTGGAGCCGCTTGTAGCCGGGCAGCTTGGGACTCAGGCCCTTCTCCAGCTCCAGCTGGTGCGTGTAAGGGCTCTCGAACGTCGAGTTGCGGTCGATGCCGATGCGTACGAAGTGCCGCCCATGGTCGGGGGTGTAGTCGATCTGGCTTCCGTCGACCTCACGCTCCCAGCCCTTGGGCAGCATGAGGCTGAAGCCCTCGGCGTCCTTCACCCGCTGCCAGTCGTCGGGGATGCCACCGACGGTCTTGCCCGGCTTTCCGCCACTGGACTGCTCCGTACGGCCGTCGTCGCCGTCCGCGTAGTACAGGTAGCCGGCGGTTCCGCCGCCGAGCAGCACGACCGCCGCGACGGCCGCGACGATCGCGGGCCACTTGCGGCGCTTCGGGGGGCGGCTCGCGGGGTGGTCGGAGGGCTGGTGGGTGTGGCCCGGGACGACGGTGGTGCCGGAGTTGTGGGGCACCGGGGCGTGGGCGCCGCTCCCGTTGACGAGGGTGCCGGACTCCGCGGGGTGGTAGGCCTGCGGCTGTGACTGAGCCTGTTGGTGCTGTGGCTGCTGGTGCTGTGGCTGCTGGGACGTGGCGTGGACCTGCGTCGGCACGTACGCCTGCGCCGCGCTCGGCTGCCGCCCCTCCGCCGCCTCGGCGAGCATCAACTCGGCCACTTCGGCGGTCGGCCGGGTGTTCGGGTCCTTGCGCAGGAGCGCGCTGATGACAGAGGTGAGCGCCCCCGCGTGCTCGGCAGGCGCGGGCTCCTCCGTGACCACGGCCTGCATGGTGCCCAGCGGGGACGTGCGCCGGAACGGGGAGTTCCCCTCGACCGCCGTGTACAGCGTGGCGCCGAGCGCCCACAGGTCGGACGCGGGCCCGGGGTTGGCGCCGCTGACGCGCTCGGGCGCCAGATAGTCGACGGAGCCGACGACCTCGCCGGTCCGCGTGATCGTCGAGTCCCCCTCGATCGCGGCGATCCCGAAGTCGGTGAGCAGGATGCGCCGGTCGTTCGCCAGGAGCACGTTGCCGGGCTTGACGTCACGGTGCAGCACCCCGGCGGCGTGCGCGGCGCGCAGGGCCTTCAGGGTCCACAGGCCGATGCGGGCGGCCTCGACGGGGTCGATGCGGCCCTGCTCCTTGACGGCGTCCGCGAGCGAACAGCCCTCGACCAGCTCCATCACGATCCAGGGCCGGTCGTCGTACTCCAGGACGTCGTGGACGGTGACGACCGCGGGGTGGTTGATCCGGGCCGCGGCCCGCGCCTCCGCGTGCGTACGCGCGAAGAGGACCGCCCGGTCGGCCTCCGCCACGAACTGGGCAGCCGTCAGCTCCTTTACGGCGACGGCCCGGTGCAGCACCTCGTCCCGGGCGCGCCACACCCGTCCCATGCCGCCGCGGCCGATGGACTCTCCGAGCCGGTAGCGGCCCGCGAGGAGCAGGCCCTGCATCTGATTCACGATCCCCCGCATTGGTTCTGACAAGGCCCAGATTAGGTAGCGGGTGGCGCACGGGGAACCTCCGGGGTACTCGGAGACCTCACTGTGATGCGTCACGCAGTGAAACCGATTCGCCCACTGTGGCCGAAGAACGGTCAAATCCCTTACTCAAAGGGACAGATGGTGACTGCCGAGCGGCGCCGGGATGGCATCAAGGCGATCGGACGGCATCAATCGGTGACCTGGTAGGTCGCCGATGCCTGCTCGTAGAACCGGTCCACCTCGTCCCGCTCGGACTCGGGCCCCCGGATCTGCACGACGTGGTACTTCCCGCCGACGATCATCGCCAGATTGCGTACGAAGACCTCGCCGCCGCCCGGCCCCTGCCAGGTGAACTGCCCCTCACCCATGACCCGTCCGCCCACATCGATCCTGCGCATCCCGGAGGACTCCGCCCAGGTCGAGTCGCGGAAGGGCTGAAGTTCACGCTCGTGCTCGCGCTGGTACTTCATCGGGTCGCTGCCGTACTCGTCCGTGCCGTCCCGCCCCGGCACGACGATCAGCTCGAAGTCGCCCTGCGTGTAGACGACCTGCCCCCGCCCGTTCTTGGGCTGCCGGTCCCAGCCGCTCGCGACGGCGACCCGGAAGCCCTCGGCGTCCTTGCGGAGCGTGAAGCCCTTGGGCAGTTCGGGCCCGCTGGTCTGCGGCTGCTGCGAGTCGGGGCTCTTCTCGGGCTTGTCGCTGGGCTTGTCATCGGGCTTGTCGGACGTGCCGTCCTCGCTGGGCCTGGCGCTTGAGCTGCTGCCGGGGTCGGGCGACTGGCTGGTGCCGGGGTCCCCTGCGGAGCCCGCGCGATCGCTGCCCTCGTTCTCCCCCGCCTTGGGCATGAAGGCCACGGCGTACGCGACCGCCGCGACGAGCCCGACCAGGATGAGGATGAGCAGCAGGCGCCCCAGGGAACGCGGCCGCCCCGTCCCGCCGCGCTTGGGCGCGGGTGCGCGCGGGGGTGCGGCCGCGCGTGCGGGTGCGGGTCCGGACGCGAAGGCGGAGGCGGATCCGAACGCGGCGGCGGAGGCGGCCGCGGGAGCCGGGGCGACCGGCCTGGTCTCCCGCCCCCGCTTGTGCTGCTTGTGCTTGCGGCGCCCGTTCTGCCGGGAGTTCGGCTTGGGCGTGGCGGCGGGCGCGGGGGCGCGCCGCTTCTTGCGGCGTACGAGATCACCGCGACGGCGTACGACAGGCAGCCGCCTGGCGTCGAACGGCGGCGCGGGCACGACGTTCACACCGGCTTCCGGCTCGGGCGCGGAGCGGACCAGCGACCGCAGCCAGCCGTTCAGCTCCTCGAAGTCGAGCCGCTCGGTGGGGTCCTGGCGCAGCAACGACTCGACGACGGGCCGGAGCGGACCGCACTCCTCCGCGAAGGCGGGCGGCTCGGCGCACACCAGCTGAACGAGCTCGAAGGTGCTCTCCTCCGGGTAGGGCGCGTGGCCCTGCACGGCCCGGAACAGCAGGGCGCCCAGCGCCCAGAGGTCGGTGGCGGGCCCGATGGGCGGGGCAAGCTGCCAGTTCTCGTGCACGGGCCCGGCCTGCTCGGGCGCCCACCGCTCGGTCACGCCACCGACCACGGTCATGCGCGCATGCCGGGCGCGTTCGGCGGCGAGGGCGGTGGCGGGCCCACGCCGGGCCCCACTCCGCTCGGCGACGAGGGCGTCCCAGTAGCTGTGGCCGGATGTGGAGGGGGTGGCGGAGGTGGCGGGAGCGGGGGTGGGTGTGGCTGGGGGCTGGGTGTGGCTGGGGGTGGATGCCGGGGCGTCGTGCCGGGACGCGGGGCTGAAGCCTTGTCCTCCGTAGCCGGAGCCCTGGCTGTAGTCAGAGCCGGAGCCCTGGCTGTAACCGATGCCGGAGCCGTGGCTGTAGTCAGAGCCGGTGCCGTGGCTGTAGCCGGTGCCGGAGCTGTAGCCGGTGCCGGAGTCGGAGTTGTGGCCGGAGCCGGCGTCGTGGCCGGAGCCGGACCTAGCGCCCCGCCTGTCACGGTCACCGGCGGGGCCCAGCTGACCCGGCTGGGTCAGCTCGTCCCGGCCGCCCCCAAGCCCCTGCCCATCAAATCCACGACCGGCCCGGCGGCCAGGCGCCCCGCCAACCCCTTCAACGCCCCCAGCACCCCCAACGCCCTTGCCCGCACCAGCACCAGCACCAGCACCAGAGTTCGACGCCCCCGCGCCCCGGCTCCTCGGCACGGCCCCGTGCCACTGCTTCGTCTCCCCGACGCCATACGGGTCCAGGATCCGTCCGGCAGCCTCCGCCTCGTCACGGCCCCCGCTGCGGCTGCCGCCCCCGCCCCCGCTCCCGCCCTCCGCGCCGTACCCGCGCGGCCCTTCATCGTCGTACCCCTCGTAGCCCTCGTAGCCCTGATGTCCCTGGTGTCCCTGGTATCCCTCGACCTGCGCCGATTCACCGCCCCTGGGCCCCGGCAACTCCCCACCCGGCGCGGCGGGGCCGCGTCGCCCCTCGTCCTCGCTCACCCGCGCCGCGGCCCGAGCCCCGGCGCGATACGCGGCTATGGCGCTGGGGCGTGCCTCTTCGACCTCATGGGCCTGGTCGGGCTGCCCGGCATCGGGCTCATCCGTATCGGACCCGCCACCGGAACCAGCACTGGCACCGGCACCAGCCCCGTCCTCGAACCCCGCGAGGAACTCCTCGGGGCGAGGGTCGTACCCGCACAGCGCCTCTTCCGCCGCGCCCGCCGCCAGGCCCGTGAGGACCACCCGGCCGTCGTCGCAGACCAGGACCGTGCGGGCGGTGATGTTCCGGTGGACCCAGCCGTGCGCGTGCAGCACCCGCAGCGCCGTCACCACGTCCGACGCGATCTCCGCCGCCCGGTACGGGCTCAGCGGCCGGTCCGCGAGCAGCGCTGCCAGCGGCCTCGCCGCCACCAACTCGCTGACTATCCACAGCGAACCGCCCTCGGCGAACACGTCGAAGACCTGGTCGAGCCGCGGATGGTCGGGAATCTGCGCGGCGGCCTGCGCCGCCTCTATCGCGCGCCGCACGGCCGGGTCCGACGGCCTCCGCGTCGTACGCGCCGACGGCCGCCGCACCGCCCCCGCGCTCACGAACCCCGCCGGAAGCTCTCCCTCCGGGAGGTCGCGCTCGTCGAGCTCGAGCACTTCCGCGTCGACGACCTCAGGCAAGGGGACCTGCCTGACCAGGACTTCCTGCCCGCTGTAGGTGTCGAAGGCCCGCGTCTCGGCGAGTTCGTACTCGTCCGCGGGAGGCAGCGGCAGGCGGTAGCGGTCGGCGAGTACCCGCCCCGCGTATTCGTCCACGACGCCTCCCCCGTCCGCCCGGTGGTCAATTCCGTTCGTCTTACGCCCTGTTGCGGCTGCGTACGGTCCGCAGGCACTCACGATACGTGCCGGAGGCAAACCACATTGAGGGGATTCGAGATCTCGCCGGGACCTGTTCCGCGGACTCCCCGTCAGGGCTGTTCCGCGGACTCCCCGTCAGGCCCCGTTCCGCGGACTCCCCGCCACGCCGCCGCTACTTCTTCGGCTCGAACGACTTCGTGAAGGTCTTCCACGTGTCCTTGCGCTCGGCGCTGTCCCACTTGTCAGCCTTGGCCGTGTACATCATTCCGTAGCCCAGACTGCCGTTGACGACGAAGCCGCGGTCTATCGAGCGGTACTTCGTGCCGCCGTCGACGTACGTGAACTCCCAGTCCGCCGTGTTCCAGCCGCGGTAGTCGACCTTCTCTATCCGGATCCGCTTGTACTGCGACCGGACCATGTACGACTCCTGCTTCTTCCAGTCGCCCACGGGGTCGGACTTGGGGGTGGGGGTCCAGCCGATCAGCAGCTTCTGCCCGTCAGGACCGGTGAAACGCGCGCCCGCGGCAGCCGTGGTCTGGTACTTCCAGCCCTTGGGCAGGCCCACCGAGAAACCTTGGGAGTGCTTGTACGTCGAGTCGGCGCCGGCGCCCGGCTCCTTGCCGGGGTCCTTGCCGCTGTCGTCGTCGCCCTCGCCCGGGTCCTTGCTCTCGTCCGTACCGGGGCTCGCACCCGAACCGGCGCTGGCTTCCGTCTTGTCCCGGTCCTTCTCGGCGTCGTCCTGCCCGGTGTTCTTGTCCTCCTCCTTGTCCTGCTTGCCGCTGCCCGCGGTCGCCCCGCTGGACGCGGCCTTGTCCCCGCCGCCCTTGCTGTCCTGCCCACCGCTCTCGTCCCCGCTGTTCAGGGCGAAGGCCAGCACAGTCCCGAGGACCGCGAGCACGAGGGCCACCGAGATGATCACCAGCGTGCGCCGGGGCACCACGTCGGTGAGCGAGGCCTTGGGCGGCGTCGCACGCGGCGGCGTGGCGGGAACCGGCGGAGCGGAAGCGGAGGAAGCAGGTACAGACCCAGAACCTGAACCAGAACCAGATGCGGGTGCAGACGCAGCCGCCCCTGCGGCTGCTCCGGCCGCCCCGGAACGCGACGGCTTCTCCGCCACCGCGCCAGAACCGGTACCGGCTCCTGAGCCGGCGCCGGAAGGCGAAGCAGAACCGGAAGCAGCCGCCCCGGCTCCAGCGCCCGCCCCCGCACCCCGCGTGGTGGCCGCGGCCGCAGCCTTCCGCACCGACCGGAGCGCGCCCTTGAGCCGCTCAGCGGCCTCCTCGCCCTTACGGCCACCGGAGTCCACGGAGGACTCAGTGGTCCCGGAGGCCCCGGCGGACTCGGGCGTGGCCGCCGCACCAGAAGCACCCGCGGCACCCGCAGCGCCAGCAGAACCCGCGGCACCAGCAGCTGCGCCACCGGCCGCCGCTCCCGCCCCGGCCGCACGGCCGACGCCGCTCTTGCTCCTGCCCTTGCCGAACCGCTTCCCCAAGGTCGGCGGCACCGGAGGCAACGGCACGACCTTCGTCGCGTCGACCGGCTCCGGCTCGTCCTTGACCTCGGGCGCGTGAATCACGTCGACCAGGAGCGCACGCGCCCCCGCGTCGTCGAGCCGCTGCTCGGGGTCCTTGGCGAGCAGGCCGTAGATGACCTTCTCCAAGGGGCCCGCGTTCGTCGGCTGTTCGACGTCCTCGGTCATCACCGCGGTGAGGGTCGCGATCGCCGACCCCTTGTCGTACGGAGGAACGCCTTCCACCGCCGCGTACAGCAGACCGCCCAGCGACCACATGTCGGCCGCCGGGCCCGGCTTGTGCCCACGCGCCCGCTCCGGCGAGATGTACGAAGGCGCTCCGACGAGCATGCCGGTGGACGTGATCGACGGGTCGCCCTCCACCTGCGCGATGCCGAAGTCCGTGAGGACGACCCGGCCGTCCTCGGCGATCAGCACGTTGGACGGCTTCACGTCACGGTGCAGAATCCCCTCGCGGTGCGCGGACCGCAGGACGTCGAGCACCGCGAGGCCGACCTCGGCCGCGCGCCTCGGCGTGAGCAGCCCGTCCTCGCGAATGGCCTCGGCGAGCGACTTGCCCTCGACGAGCTCCATCACGATCCACGGCCGGTCGTCCTCGTCGACCACGTCGTACACGGTGACCGCACTGGTGTTGCGGATCCGCGCGATGGCCTTGGCCTCACGCAACGTACGCGTGATGAGCCGGCGCTTCTCCTCCTCGTCGATGCTCGAGGGAAAGCGCAGTTCCTTCACCGCGACGGTCCGGCCGAGTGTCTCGTCCTTGGCGCGCCAGACGGTTCCCATTCCGCCGCGGCCGAGCACTTCTCCCAGCCGGTAGCGCCCGGAGAGGAGACGTTCGCTCTTGTCCTGGCGGGACTGACCCGCCTGCTCCGCGTCCGACATGCGTCCCCTCTGCTGCTACCGCTGCTACCCGCGCAACCCGCCCTGACAGAGCCTCCATTGTCCCTCACTTCGGGACCGGTCTACGCCCAGGGTCCAACGTCCCTCATGATGGGCTCCGCACAGGGAGGGACCGCCATGCCCAATCAACGGACACTGCTGGCCATACCCCTTGTGGTGGCCCTCATCGGCCTGGCTTCCGCCAGTGCGCCGCCGGCCTCGAAACCGGCCACGGACGCCACTCTTCCGTTGCTCGTCACCCGAGGCAAGGCCCCCGCCGCGGCTCTGTTGGCCCGCGAAGCCTCCTGGTCAACGCCCGTGCCGGGCGCCCCGGACCCACAAACGGGACAGCAGAGGGCCCAACGGCCCCGCTGGCACTTCGCGCACGCCGACCAGCTCACCGCCGCCGACACCACCACAGGCACGGACAAAACCCCGACACCCAACACCGGTACGAGCAACGGCAAGGGCGGCAGCGACGTCAGTAGCGGCAGCGGGGCCGACACCGAGAGCGCCCGCCGACTCCCCGGCGCGCGCGGCACCGGTGACGCCGACCGCATCCGCATCCGCCGCACCGACCACTTCCGCGCCGGCAGCATCACCAAGACGTTCATCGCGACGGTCGCGCTCCAACTCGCCGCCGAACGGCGTCTGTCCCTGTCCGACCCCGTGGACCGCCATCTGCCCGGCCTCATCCGCGGCAGAGGGCTCGACGGCCGCACCCTCACGCTGCGTTCCCTGCTCACCCACACCAGCGGCCTCGCGGACTACACCACCGGCACCAAAGGCCTCGTCCCCCTCACTCCGACGGAGGCGGTCCGCACCGCCCTCGCCCTCCCCGCGACCACACCCGGCCGCTGGTCGTACTCCAACACCAACTACGTCGTCATCGGCATGGTGATCAGGCAGGTCACCGGCCGCTCGTACGCCACCGAGACCGAACGCCGCATCATCACCCCCCTCCGTCTGTCCGGCACTTCCTTCCCCGGCACCCGCACCACGCTGCCGTCCCCGCACGGCCGCGCGTACACGAGCGAGGGCCAGGACGTCACCGCCCTCGACCCGAGCGTCGCGGGCGCCGCGGGCGAGCTGATCTCCACGCTCACCGACCTGGACCGCTTCTACGCCGCCCTGCTCGCCGGCCGGCTGCTCCCCGCGCCCCAGCTCCGCCAGATGCTCAACACCCGCGCGGCGGAAGGCCGCTACGGCATGGGCCTCTACCCGCAGAAGCTGCCCTGCGGCACCACGGTCTGGGGCCACAACGGACGCATCCCCGGAAGCTACGTGCGCACCGCGGCCACCCGCGACGGCGACCGCGTCCTCACGTTCCGGGTCAACACGGACGCGATAGCCGACCCGGGCCTCGAACGGACACTCCTGACGGCTGAGTTCTGTCCCCGGCGCTCAACCCGGGGTTAGAGCGGCACGATGTCCGGTGCGCCCAGCCGCGCCGCGTCCGCCGTCAGGTCGTCCGGCTGCCGCTGCGACTCCCGCTCCGCCTCCACCCGCTTCTCGTAGTGCTGCACCTCCCGCTCCACCTGGTCCTTGTCCCAGCCGAGGACCGGCGCCATCAGCTCCGCGCACACCCGCGCGCTGCGCGTGCCCCGGTCGAACGTCTCGATCGAGATGCGCGTGCGCCGGGTCAGCACGTCGTCCAGGTGCCGTGCCCCCTCGTGCGAGGCGGCATAGACGATCTCGGCGCGCAGATAGTCGTCCGCGGCCTGGAGCGGCTCGCCCAGCGTGGGGTCGGCCGTGACGAGCTCGAGGACTTCCTCGGCCAGCGAGCCGTACCGGTTCAACAGGTGTTCCACGCGCACCACATGGAGCCCGGTGCGGGCGGCGATCCTGGCGCGCGCGTTCCACAGCGCCTTGTATCCCTCGGCGCCGACCAGCGGAATGTCCTCGGTGACGCAGTCGGCGACCCGCTGGTCGAGCGCGTGCACCGCCTCGTCCACGGCATCCTTCGCCATTACTCGGTACGTCGTGTACTTGCCGCCCGCGATGACCACGAGGCCGGGCGCCGGATGTGCCACCGTGTGCTCGCGCGACAGCTTGCTCGTGGCGTCCGACTCGCCCGCGAGCAGCGGTCGCAGGCCGGCGTACACCCCTTGGACGTCGTCGCGTGAAAGGGGCACCGCGAGCACCGAGTTCACATGCTCGAGCAGATAGTCGATGTCGGCGCTGGACGCCGCCGGATGCGCCTTGTCCAGGTCCCAGTCGGTGTCGGTGGTCCCCACGATCCAGTGCCGTCCCCACGGGATGACGAAGAGGACGCTCTTCTCCGTCCGCAGGATCAGCCCGGTCGTCGAGTTGATCCGGTCCTTGGGCACGACCAGGTGGATGCCCTTGGAGGCCCTGACGTGGAACTGTCCGCGCTCGCCGACCATCGCCTGGGTGTCGTCCGTCCACACGCCGGTGGCGTTCACCACCTGCTTGGCCCGGACCTCGTACTCCCCGCCGCCCTCGACGTCCTGCACCCGGGCGCCGACGACGCGCTCGCCCTCGCGCAGGAAGCCCGTGACCCGCGCGCGGTTGGCGACCTTCGCGCCGTACGCCGCCGCTGTGCGCACCAGGGTGGCCACATAGCGCGCGTCGTCCATCTGCGCGTCGTAGTACTGCATGGCCCCCGTCAGCGCGTCCTTCTTCAGGCACGGGGCGACGCGCAGGGCGTGACGCCGGGTCAGGTGGCGGTGCATGGGCAGGCCTCGGCCGTGCCCTCGCGACATCGACATGGCGTCGTACAACGCGACGCCCGATCCGGCGTAGATCCGCTCCCAGCCCTTGTGCTGCAAGGGGTACAGGAACGGCACCGGCTTCACGAGGTGCGGGGCGAGCCGCTCCAGGAGCAGGCCGCGCTCCTTCAGCGCCTCGCGCACCAGCGCGAAGTCGAGCATCTCCAGATAGCGCAGGCCGCCGTGGATCAGCTTGCTGGATCGGCTCGACGTGCCCGACGCCCAGTCCCGCGCCTCGACGAGGCCGGTGGACAGGCCGCGGGTCACGGCGTCCAGTGCGGTGCCCGCACCGACCACTCCCGCGCCCACGACCAGGACATCCAGCTCCCGCTCGGCCATTCCCGCAAGTGACTCGGCACGCTCCGCCGGCCCCAAGGTCGCTGTCCTCACCGCTGCCTCCCGTTAGCTGTCGGGTGTGGTCGCGCTCACATCATGCCCAGATTCTGGTCGGGTCCGCTTTGTTCGACCGCCGCCTGTGGACAACCCGGGGCCAACACTCCGACGCCCGGCGCAGCGCAATGCCGCATAACGGTCATATTTACTCCTAGTCTGACATTGCGCTGGTCCACCTTGTCCACAGGGCTTGCGCGCTCGTCCCGCTCCGGCTATTGGGAGGACGGCCCACCGCCATGCCCGCAGATCTCGCCGTCATCGGACTCGGCCACCTCGGCCTGCCCCTCGCCCAGGCCGCCGTCTCCGGCGGCATCGCCACCATCGGCTACGACCCCGTACGCGCCGTCGACCTGGCAAGCGGCCGCCTGCCCTGCGACGGCGCCGAGGGAACCCTCACCGCCGCCGATGTCCGCCGGATGCTCTCGGGGGGCTTCCGGCCCACCACCGACCCGGTCCAGCTCGGCCGGGTCCGCACCGCGGTCATCTGCGCTCCCACCCCTCCGGCGGCGGACCGCTCCCTCGACCTGAGCCAGGTGGCCGAAGCCGCCCGCGCACTCGCCGCACGGCTGCGCCCGCACACCACGGTCATCCTCGAGTCACCCGCGTACCCCGGAACCACGGAGGAATTCCTGCGCCCCATCCTCGAAGAGGGCTCAGGCCTGCGCGCCGGCCGCGACTTCCACCTCGCGCACTCGCCCGGCCGCCTCGACCCGGGCAACCGCACCCACGGCTACGCGGGCACCCCCAAGGTCATCGGCGGTCTCACCCCGGCCTGCACCGAATCGGCCGCCGCCTTCTACGGCCGCCTCACCGACAAGGTCGTACGCGCGCGTGGCCCGCGCGAGGCCGAGACCGTGCACCTCCTGGAGACCAACTACCGGCACGTGAACATGGCCCTGGTCAACGAGATGGCCGTGCTCTGCCACGACCTGAGCATCGACCTGTGGGACGTCATCCGCTGCGCCGAGACCAAGCCCTTCGGCTTCCAGGCCTTCCGCCCGGGACCCGGCGTCGGCGGGCACGGAGTCCCCCTGGACATCCCGGGCCCCGGCCGCGGCGCCCGCCCCCTGCGCATGGTCGAACTGGCCCAGCAGGTCAACGACCGCATGCCCCGGTACGTGATCCAGCGCTCGGCGACCCTGCTCAACGAACACGGCAAGTCCGCCCGCGGCGCCCGCGTCCTGCTCCTCGGCGTCACCTACAAGCCCGACCTCGCCGACCAGCAGGGCTCCCCCGCCCAGGAGGTCGCGACCCGCCTGATGGAGATGGGCGCCGCCGTCAGCTACCACGACCCCTACGTGCCCAGCTGGAGCGTCCTGGGCCACCCCGTCCCCCGCGCGGACTCCCTCTACGAAGCGGCGGCCGACGCCGACCTCACGATCCTGCTCCAGCACCACCGCACGTACGACCTGCAGGGTCTGGCCGTGAAGGCCCAGCTGCTCCTCGACACGAGGGGCGCGACCCCGGCCGGCGCCGCCCACCGGCTCTGACCCACGAAGCTCCGACACACGAAGCTCTGACACACGGAGAAGGGCCCCGGTACGAGTACCGGGGCCCTTCTTAAAGAAGAAGTCGATCAGCGCTTGTGCTGCGCGTCCGCGACCGTCACCTCGACGCGCTGGAACTCCTTGAGCTCGCTGTAGCCCGTCGTCGCCATCGCACGGCGCAGCGCCCCGAAGAAGTTCATCGAGCCGTCCGGGATGTGCGAGGGACCGCTGAGGATCTCCTCGGTCGTGCCGACCACACCGAGGTCGACGCGCTTGCCGCGCGGCACGTCCTCGTGCACGGCCTCCATGCCCCAGTGGTGGCCCTTGCCGGGCGCGTCCGTGGCGCGCGCCAGCGGGGAGCCGATCATCACCGAGTCGGCGCCGCAGGCGATGGCCTTGGGCAGGTCGCCGGACCAGCCCACGCCGCCGTCGGCGATGACGTGCACGTACCGGCCGCCGGACTCGTCCATGTAGTCGCGGCGGGCGGCCGCGACGTCCGCGACGGCCGTGGCCATCGGCACCTGGATGCCCAGGACGTTGCGCGTGGTGTGCGCGGCGCCGCCGCCGAAGCCGACGAGGACACCGGCCGCGCCCGTGCGCATCAGGTGCAGCGCCGCGGTGTACGTGGCGCAGCCGCCGACGATCACCGGGACGTCGAGCTCGTAGATGAACTGCTTGAGGTTGAGCGGCTCGGCGGCACCGGAGACGTGCTCGGCGGAGACGGTGGTCCCGCGGATGACGAAGATGTCCACGCCGGCGTCCACGACGGCCTTGGAGAACTCGGCGGTGCGCTGCGGGGAGAGCGCGGCGGCGGTGACCACGCCCGAGTCGCGCACCTCCTTGATGCGCTGCCCGATCAGGTCGGCCTTGATCGGCGCGGAGTAGATCTCCTGGAGGCGACGGGTCGCGTTGTCGGTGTCCAGCTCCGCGATCTCGTCGAGCAGCGGCTGCGGGTCCTCGTACCGCGTCCACAGGCCCTCGAGGTTCAGGACGCCCAGACCACCCAGCTCACCGATGCGGATCGCGGTCTGCGGCGAGACGACCGAGTCCATCGGCGCCGCCAGGAAGGGCAGCTCGAAGCGGTAGGCGTCGATCTGCCAGGCGATCGAGACCTCCTTCGGGTCGCGGGTACGACGGCTAGGCACGACGGCGATGTCGTCGAAGGCGTACGCCCGGCGGCCGCGCTTGCCGCGCCCGATCTCGATCTCAGTCACGTGGGTGGCCCTTCAGCTTTCTTCGGTACTTCGCACTTCTTCGGCACTTCGGCACTCGGTCTGCCGCTCCAGTATCCCCGACGCACGCAAAGGGGGCGGACCCGGGAATCCGGACCGCCCCCACGCGCGCGTGGAGCGCTGTCAGCGCTCCACGGAAGGGTCAGCGCTTGTTCGTGTAGTTCGGCGCCTCGACCGTCATCTGGATGTCGTGCGGGTGGCTCTCCTTGAGGCCCGCCGACGTGATGCGCACGAAGCGGCCCTTGGACTCCATCTCGTCGATGGAGGCGGCGCCCACGTAGCCCATCGTCTGGCGCAGGCCGCCGACGAGCTGGTGCAGCACGTTGGCCAGCGGGCCGCGGTAGGCCACCTGGCCCTCGATGCCCTCGGGGACGAGCTTGTCGTCCGAGGAGACCTCCGCCTGGAAGTAGCGGTCCTTCGAGTACGAACGACCCTGGCCACGGGACTGCATGGCACCGAGCGAACCCATGCCGCGGTAGGACTTGAACTGCTTGCCGTTGATGAACATCAGCTCACCCGGCGACTCCTCGCAGCCCGCGAGCAGCGAACCGAGCATCACGGTGTCGGCGCCGGCGGCCAGCGCCTTGCCGATGTCACCGGAGTACTGGAGGCCGCCGTCGCCGATGACCGGGACGCCGGCCGCACGCGCCGCGACCGCCGCCTCGTAGATGGCGGTGACCTGCGGGACGCCGATTCCGGCGACCACGCGCGTGGTGCAGATGGAACCCGGGCCGACACCGACCTTGACGCCGTCGACACCGGCGTCGATCAGTGCCTGCGCGCCGTCACGCGTCGCGACGTTGCCGCCGATGACGTCGACGCCCACGCCCGACTTGATCTTCGACATCCAGCTCAGGGCGTTGCTGTTGTGCCCGTGCGAGGTGTCGACGATGAGGAAGTCCACGCCCGCGCCGGCCAGGGCCTGCGCGCGCTCCAGCGCCTCGGGGCTCGCGCCGACGGCGGCACCGACGAGGAGACGGCCCTCGGCGTCCTTGGCCGCGTTCGGGTACTGCTCGGCCTTCTTGAAGTCCTTGACCGTGATGAGGCCCTTGAGGATGCCCGCGTCGTCGACGAGCGGCAGCTTCTCGATCTTGTGGCGGCGCAGCAGCTCCATGGCGTCGACGCCGGAGATGCCGACCTTGCCGGTCACGAGCGGCATGGGCGTCATGACCTCGCGCACCTGGCGGCTGCGGTCGTTCTCGAAGGCCATGTCGCGGTTGGTGACGATGCCGAGCAGCTTGCCCGCCGGGTCGGTCACCGGGACGCCGCTGATGCGGAACTTGGCGCACAGCGCGTCGGCCTCGCCCAGCGTGGCGTCCGGGTTCACGGTGATCGGGTCGGTGACCATGCCGGACTCGGAGCGCTTCACCAGGTCGACCTGGTTGACCTGGTCCTCGATCGACAGGTTGCGGTGCAGCACGCCGACACCACCCTGGCGCGCCATGGCGATCGCCATGCGGGCCTCGGTGACCTTGTCCATCGCCGCGGACAGCAGCGGAATGTTCACGCGCACGTTGCGGGAGATACGGGACGAGGTGTCGACCGCGTTCGGGAGGACTTCCGACGCGCCGGGCAGCAGCAGCACGTCGTCGTAGGTCAGCCCGAGCGTCGCGAACTTCTCGGGCACTCCGTCGACGTTTGCAGTCATGACACCTTCCCCAAATGGCCTTGATCGGTGCGGATGTCCATGCTAACGGGAACGGAGGGTGTCTCATTCCACGATCAAGATCATCGACCATGTTTGTACGTTCATACGTCATGAACGGACAGGGAAGGCGACGATCGGGCGACCGGTGATCGTTACTGCTCGGCCAGTGCCCGCAGCCGGCTCAGCGCGCGATGCTGCGCGACCCGCACGGCCCCCGGCGACATGCCCAGCATCTGCCCGGTCTCCTCGGCGGTGAGCCCGACGGCGATCCTCAGGAGCAGCAGCTCGCGCTGGTTCTCCGGAAGGTTGGCCATGAGCTTCTTGGCCCATTCGGCGTCGCTGCTGAGCAGCGCGCGCTCCTCGGGACCGAGGGAGTCGTCGGGCCGCTCCGGCATCTCGTCCGACGGCACCGCCGTGGAACCGGGATGGCGCATCGCCGCGCGCTGCAGGTCGGCGACCTTGTGCGCGGCGATCGCGAAGACGAAGGCCTCGAAGGGGCGCCCCGTGTCCTTGTAACGCGGCAGGGCGAGGAGGACCGCGACGCACACTTCCTGCGCCAGGTCCTCCACGAAGTGCCGTGCGTCACCCGGCAGTCGGGAGAGCCGCGTGCGGCAGTACCGCAGCGCCAGGGGGTGCACATGAGCCAGCAGATCGTGCGTGGCCTGCTCATCACCCTCGACCGCGCGAAGGACGAGGGCACCGATCACCGTCGTCTTGTCATCGCGCATCGGTCCATGGTGCCTTGGCGCCGATTGATCCGTGGCACCACGTCCGTAGTTGTGCACCGAAGCGTTATGAGCAGGTGCGCCGGAACTCATCTCGTGCGCCCTCCCCTCCCGCTCGACCGACCTGTCCCCGAGGAACTCCACACCTCAAGGATGCGGCATCGGCGGCGAAGCAACGGCAACCGCTCCCGCGAGAGGGAGCGACGGGCGTCCGTCACCCCGCCCACCACACGGCGGGCGGGGGTCGCCGTGCCCGCACGGCGGCACACCTATCGGACCAGGCCCCAGCGGAAACCGAGCGCCACGGCGTGCGCGCGGTCCGAGGCGCCGAGCTTCTTGAACAACCGCCGGGCGTGGGTCTTGACCGTGTCCTCGGAGAGAAAAAGCTCACGTCCGATCTCGGCGTTCGACCGGCCGTGGCTCATGCCCTCGAGCACTTGGATCTCACGCGCGGTGAGTGTGGGCGCCGCGCCCATCTCGGCCGAGCGCAGTCTGCGCGGAGCGAGCCGCCACGTCGGGTCGGCGAGCGCCTGGGTCACGGTCGCCCGTAGTTCGGCGCGCGAGGCGTCCTTGTGCAGATAGCCGCGGGCACCGGCGGCGACCGCGAGCGCGACACCGTCCAGATCCTCGGCCACGGTGAGCATGATGATGCGCGCACCGGGGTCGGCGGACAGCAGCCGCCGGACCGTCTCGACGCCGCCCAGTCCGGGCATGCGTACGTCCATCAGAATCAGGTCCGAGCGGTCGGCGCCCCAGCGGCGGAGGACTTCCTCGCCGTTGGCCGCTGTCGTCACGCGCTCGACGCCGGGCACGGTCGCGACCGCGCGGCGGAGCGCCTCTCGGGCAAGCGGGGAGTCGTCGCAGACGAGGACGGATGTCATGGCCGCCCTCCGCAGCTGATGCGCGTCACCTTGAGCCTCCAGGCTGGTACATATTCGTCACCTGTGCGGTTGACGCTCTCGGACATCTGCCCGAGCGCTTGTTCTTTCAACCGCCTCGCACTCTCAACGACGGTCACCCGAAAGAGTTACGGGGCGGTGGGCCACGTTCGGCACTCTACGTGAGGGCGCGGACACAGAGCAGGCAGCGCAAGAGACCCTCAACCTTTCATCACAACCCATGCCCCATTTAGCCGCCTTCCTTCCCTTTTGCTGGTGTCTGTGGCTAGATTTTCCAATGAGTCATATTTTCATCTCCTTAGACAGTAGATGTACGGTCATGGGCACCGTATCCGCGCAGAACGGCTACCAGGAGACAAGCAATGGCAGATTTCTCCCGCCTTCCCGGACCGAACGCAGATCTCTGGGACTGGCAGCTCCTCGCCGCCTGCCGGGGGGTCGACAGCTCGCTCTTCTTCCACCCCGAGGGCGAGCGGGGCGCGGCACGCAGCGCACGTGAGAACTCCGCCAAGGAGGTCTGCATGAGGTGCCCCGTACGCGCGGAGTGCGCCGCTCACGCCCTCGCGGTACGGGAGCCGTACGGCGTCTGGGGCGGTCTTACCGAGGACGAGCGCGAGGAGCTCATGGGCCGCGCCCGCAACCGCCTCGTCACGACGTCCGCGCCGTCGGCGTCGGCTTCCTCGTCGAGCGGCGGCATGGTCACGCGCACTTGAAGGAACGTTTCTTCGCGGGCGCTCAGCGCTCCGCGGCCCGCGCCAGGTGGTCCAGGGTGGCCGCCACGGCGGGCACCTGCGCCAGATCCGGCAGGGTGAGCGCGACGATCTCGCGCTGGACGGCAGGCTCCACCGTCACTGTGCGTGCACCTTTGGGGCGTACGGACTCGATGGCGAGCTCGGGGAGCACCGCCACTCCCAGGCCGGCGCCGACCAGGCCGATCACCGCCGGATAGTCGTCCGTCGCGAAGTCGATGCGGGGCACGAATCCCGCCCCCTCGCAGACCTCGACCAGCTGCCTGCGGCAGCGCGGACAGCCCGCGATCCACGGCTCGTCGGCCAGCTCCCCGATGGCGACCGAATCCGCCCTGGCGAGCCGATGCCCCTCGGGCACGAGGCCGACGAGCCGGTCGGCGAGCAGCGGGCGCACGACCAGGTCGTCCCACTCCTCGGCGGCGGACGCGCCGTCGTACCGGAAGGCGAGCGCCACGTCGCAGTCGCCCTCGCGCAGCATCTCCACCGAGCGCGGCGGTTCGGCCTCCACCAGCGAGACCCGGGTGCCGGGGTGCGCGGCACGCAGGGCGGCGAGCGCGCTCGGCACCAGCGTCGAGCTGCCGCTGGGGAAGGAGACCAGGCGGACCCGGCCCGCCCGCAGGCCCGCGATCGCGGCGACCTCCTCCTCGGCGGCGGTCAGCCCCGCCAGAATCCCGGCGGCGTGCCGCACCAGGGCCTCGCCCGCCTGGGTCAGGCGCATCTCGCGCCCGGTGCGGATCAGCAGCGTCGTACCCGCGGAGGCTTCGAGCGCCTTCATCTGCTGGCTGACGGCGGGCTGGGTGCAGCCGAGCTCGCGCGCGGCGGCCGAGAAGGAGCCGGTGGCGGCGACGGCACGCAGGACGCGGAGATGACGGGCCTCGATCATGAATGAAGCATAAGTGACGCTTGGGGCAAACGCCCAATAATGCGTCGCCACTTTGAGCGAGCTCGCCTAGCCTTCCGCCATGAAGCTTCTCTCCGTGAATCTGGGCCGGTTCAAAGCCGTGGAGTACACCGACGCTCCCTCGGGCGGCACCGGCATCGACAAGCAGCCCGCCGATGGGGCCGTTCGGGTGGCGGCTCCCGGCGCGAAGGGGACCGCCGGGAGCGGGGTGGCCGGGGACGAGGTCTGCGACCGGCGGCACCACGGCGGCGACGACCAGGCGGTGTACGCCTACGCGCGCGAGGACCTCGACGAGTGGGAGCGCCTGCTCGGCCGTCCGCTGGCCAACGGCTCCTTCGGCGAGAACCTCACGACGTCCGGGCTCGACGTGAACGGCGCGAAGATCGGCGAGCGTTGGCGCGTCGGCCCCGATCTGCTCCTCGAGGTGACGTCGGGCCGCATTCCCTGCCAGACGTTCCAGGGCCATCTCGGCGAGACGAAATGGGTCAAGCGCTTCACCCGACAGGGCGCTCCCGGCGCCTATCTGCGGGTGATCGAACCGGGTGAGATCCGGGGCGGGGACACGATCGAGGTCGTGCACCGGCCGGCGCACGACATCACCGTCGCCCTCCAGTTCAGGGCCGTGATGACGGAGAAGCACCTGCTGCCGAGCCTGCTCGCCGCCGGGGACGCGCTGCATCCCGAGCTGATCGAGACGGCTCGGAAGTACGCGCAGAAGCACGGCGGTCCCGACGGCCATCCGGGTAACACGGCGGTCACCGGATCTCACTAGCCTTGGGCCATGACTACGGCTCTGATTACGGGATCGACCGCCGGTATCGGCGCGGCCTTCGCCCGGCGGCTCGCCGGTGACGGCCACAACCTGGTCCTGGTGGCACGGAACACCGAGCGACTGCGGGAACAGGCGACCGAACTGCACGACCGGCACGGCATCGAGGCCGAGGTCCTCACCGCGGACCTCGCGACGGACGACGGCATCGCCGCCGTCGAGAAGCGGCTCGCGGACCGCAGGAGCCCCGTCGACCTGCTGGTGAACAACGCCGGGTTCGGCAACAAGGGCCGGTACCTGGAGGTGTCCATCGAGGACGAGTTGACGATGCTGAAGGTGCACTGCGAGGCGGTGCTGCGCCTGACGTCGGCGGCGACGGAGTCGATGCGCGAGCGCGGCCGCGGCGGCGTCGTCAACGTCGCGTCGGTGGCGGCGTTCGTGCCGCGCGGGACGTACGGCGCGTCGAAGGCGTGGGTCGTGCAGTTCACGCAGGGCGCGGCGAAGGACCTGGCCGGCTCCGGGGTGCGGCTGATGGCCCTGTGCCCCGGGTTCGTACGGACCGAGTTCCACGAGCGGGCCGGGATGGGGACGTCCAACATCCCCAAGTGGATGTGGCTCGACGCGGACAAGCTGGTCGCGGCGGCGCTTTCCGACTTGGCGCGGGGCAAGACCCTGTCCATCCCGGACCCCCGCTACAAGGCGCTGATGGGCGTGGTGAAGGTGACGCCGAGGGCGCTGCTGGGCGGAGTGACCTCCCGTACCGGCCGCAAGTACGGCCCGCAGTAGGAGCTCCCAAAGGAGCGCCCCGTCAGGGGCGCGGGGAACTGCGCGAGGACGGACCGCGACTCGCGGTCGGCACCGGCGCGGAACCCGGCAGACGAGAATCCGAAAAACACCGAGGCCCGGCGCCCCCGAGGGGGCACCGGGCCTCGGCTCAGCTCAGCGGAGCGACGGGTCAGTGAGAGTGACCGTGCCCGTGGCCCGCGGCGTCGCCCTCGTCCTCGGCCGGCTTCTCGACGACCAGGGTCTCGGTCGTGAGGAGCAGCGACGCGATGGACGCGGCGTTCTCCAGGGCGGAGCGGGTGACCTTGACCGGGTCGATGACGCCGGCCTTGACCAGGTCGCCGTACTCACCGGTCGCGGCGTTGAAGCCGAAGCCCTTGTCGAGCTCGGCGACCTTCGAGGTGATGACGTAGCCCTCGAGGCCGGCGTTCTCGGCGATCCAGCGCAGCGGCTCGACGGCGGCGCGGCGGACGACCGCGACACCCGTGGCCTCGTCGCCGGTCTTGCCGAGGTTGCCCTCGAGGACCTTGACGGCGTGCACCAGAGCGGAGCCACCACCGGAGACGATGCCCTCCTCGACCGCGGCGCGGGTCGCGGAGATGGCGTCCTCCAGACGGTGCTTCTTCTCCTTGAGCTCGACCTCGGTCGCGGCGCCGACCTTGATCACGCAGACGCCACCAGCGAGCTTCGCCAGGCGCTCCTGCAGCTTCTCGCGGTCCCAGTCCGAGTCCGTGGACTCGATCTCGGCCTTGATCTGGTTGACGCGGCCCGCGACCTCGGAGGCGTCGCCGCCGCCGTCGACGACGGTGGTGTCGTCCTTGGTGATGGTCACGCGGCGGGCGGTGCCGAGCACGTCCAGGCCGACCTGGTCGAGCTTGAGGCCGACCTCTTCGGCGATGACGGTGCCGCCGGTGAGGGTGGCGAGGTCACCGAGCATGGCCTTGCGGCGGTCGCCGAAGCCCGGGGCCTTCACCGCGACGGCGTTGAAGGTGCCGCGGATCTTGTTCACGACCAGGGTCGACAGGGCCTCGCCCTCGACGTCCTCGGCGATGATCAGCAGCGGCTTCGAGGCGTTGGTCTGGATGACCTTCTCGAGCAGCGGGAGCAGGTCCTGGATGGACGAGATCTTGCCCTGGTGGATCAGGATGTACGGGTCGTCGAGGACGGCCTCCATACGCTCCTGGTCGGACACCATGTACGGGGACAGGTAGCCCTTGTCGAAGGCCATGCCCTCGGTGAAGTCCAGCTCCAGGCCGAAGGTGTTGGACTCCTCGACGGTGATGACACCGTCCTTGCCGACCTTGTCCATCGCCTCGGCGATGAGCTCGCCGACCTGCGGGTCCTGGGCGGACAGACCGGCGACGGCCGCGATGTCGGCCTTGTCGTCGATCGGGCGCGCGGTCGCGAGAAGCTCCTCGGACACAGCCTTGACGGCGGCGTCGATGCCCTTCTTCAGGGCGGCCGGGGAGGCGCCGGCGGCTACGTTGCGCAGGCCTTCCTTGACCAGGGCCTGGGCGAGCACGGTCGCGGTGGTGGTGCCGTCACCCGCGATGTCGTTGGTCTTGGTCGCCACCTCCTTGACGAGCTGCGCGCCGAGGTTCTCGTACGGGTCCTCGACCTCGACCTCACGGGCGATCGTGACGCCGTCGTTGGTGATCGTGGGGGCGCCGAACTTCTTGTCGATGACGACGTTGCGGCCACGGGGGCCGATCGTCACCTTGACCGTGTCGGCAAGCTTGTTGACGCCGCGCTCGAGGGCGCGACGGGCGTCCTCGTCGAACTTCAGGATCTTCGCCATGGGAGCGGTTCAGCCCTCTCGAAACTCGGGTTTAACGAACTGCGCCCCTCGCCGCCCGGCAATCAGCGGGGTGACCAGGGGCGCAGCTCAAAATCAAAACTGGTGAAGCAGGTGAATTACTTCTCGACGATCGCGAGCACGTCGCGGGCCGAGAGGACGAGGTACTCGTCGCCGTTGTACTTCACCTCGGTGCCGCCGTACTTGCTGTACAGAACGACGTCGCCGACCTTGACGTCGAGCGGCAGGCGCTCGCCGTTCTCGAAGCGGCCCGGGCCCACAGCGAGGACAGCACCCTCCTGGGGCTTCTCCTTCGCGGTGTCCGGAATGACCAGGCCGGAGGCCGTGGTCTGCTCGGCGTCGAGCGGCTGGACCACAATGCGGTCCTCGAGCGGCTTAATGGCAACCTTGGAGCTGGCGGTCGTCACGATCCGGTCTCCCCCTTCGGAGATCTACGGGGTTAACAGTCTGGGGTGGCGACCAGGTGGATCCGTCGTCGCGGGTGCCGGACCTGCCCGTCGCTGTTGGCACTCTCCAGTGGTGAGTGCCAACGCCGAGACTAGGACGCCGATTAGCACTCGGTCAAGCGGACTGCTAATTCGCTGACGCGGGTCTTATCCGGACGGGGTGCGTTTCAGGGGTACGGGGGTGGCCCCACGCCCCTCGGGGCAACGCTCCGGGGCAGCGGGCGGTTCCGTCTCCGTGGCCAGGCGCCGCCCGGATTTCTGCGGTCCCGCGGGCGGCGCACAGGCGGACGGTGACGCCTGCTTCGGCCTGGGAACCTTCTCCGCCGCCTTCCTGCCGAGCCGCTCGATCGGGTCCACCGACTGCGCGCACCCCGTGAGCAGCGCGGGCGCGAGCACGGCCGCCGCGAGGGCCGCGGCGACGTGGTGGTGCGCCCGCGCCCGCCCGGTCACAGGTAGTCCTCCAGCCTGGCCACCGCGTACCCCTTGTCGGTGACCGTCTTCATGACCTTGCGGACCATGTCGGGCATCGTGCCCTTCCAGTCCTCGCGCCCCCGGAAGTGCGTGAGGATGATGTCGCCGGGGTGCAGGTCCCGGTCCCACTCGCGCCAGTCCATGCGGTTGGGGAAGGCCTCGGACGCCCACAGCGGGACCGCCTTGATGCCGCAGGACTTGGCGGCGCGCAGCGTGTCGACGTTGTAGTTGCCGTACGGCGGGCGGAAGAGCTCGGGCCGCTTGCCGTAGCGCTTCTGGATGGTGTCCTGCATGCCGCAGATCTCGCGGCGCTGGCCCGCGTACGAAAGCCCCGGCATGTAGCGGTGGTTGAGGGTGTGGTTGTTCAGCGAGACACCGCGGGACTGCATCTTCTTGAAGTAGCCGTAGTCCTCCTTGACCAGGTAGTCGCTGAGGAACGCGGTGTACGGGATCTGCAGTTCGCTCATCATCTTCAGCAGCGCCGGGTCCTTCTCGGCGCCGTCGTCGATAGTCAGGAAGACGATCTTCTTCTTGGTCGGGATGGTCGTGAAGACGGGCGGCAGGCCCGCCTGCCCCTTGACCTCGAACCCCTTGCGGGTGGTGATCAACGGCTTCTTCGCCGGGGCGGCCGGTGCGGCCAGCGGGGTCTTCGCCAGGCCCCAGCGCTTCGCGGCGGCGGCGCGGGCGACCTGGGCGACGCGGAGCTTCTGGGCGTAGGAGTCGAGGGCGCGGGCGGGCGGCGCGTCCAGGCGCTGCTGGCCGGGGGCGGGGTTGGCGCCGCCGTCGGCGCCCGACGCACAGCCGGAGGCGATCGCGGCGGCGGTCAGCACGGCGGCCCCGACCCGCACCCGGCCCCGTACACGACCCGGCACGCGGCTCCTCGCCCGGACCCGCTCCGGACCCCACCCCCGACCCTTCCGTCTTGCACTGAATTTGTCGTTTTGTCGTACTAGTTGCATGGCGCCGGATCTTTGCAGCTCACAGGCGTGCCACAGGGGCGACACCGCCGCCGGGCGCGCACCATCCACCGACTGGCCCACAATGGGCCGGGTGAACGACCTCGACGCCGCCCTGACCTCCTTCTCCGCGCTGCTCACCGCCGAGGGCCGGTCCCTGCTCGATCTCGACGAGGTGCGGGAGGCCGATCCGGCCCGGGAGCTGGCCGTCGCCACCCGCCTGCGCCGCGAGCACCCGGCGGAGCTGGTCACGGCCGTGCTCGCACAGGCGCGGCTGCGCCGGCGGGCGGTGGCGAAGTTCGGGGCCGAGGACGCGGGGCGGATGTTCTTCACGCCCAACGGCGTCGAGCAGGCGACGCGTACGAGCGTGGCCGTGCACCGCGCCGAGAGCTTCAAGGCCCTCGGCGTCCGGAGCGTGGCCGATCTCTGCTGCGGCATCGGCGGCGACGCGATCGCCCTCGCGCGGGCCGGGATCGCCGTCCTCGCCGTCGACCGCGACCCGCTGACCTGCGCGGTGGCGCGCGCGAACGCGGACGCGCTGGGACTCGCCGAGTTGATCGAAGTCCGCGAGGCCGATGTCACCGAGGTCGACACGACCTCGTACGACGCGGTCTTCGTGGACCCGGCGCGGCGCGGCGGACGGGGCCGCATCTTCGACCCCGAGGCCTACTCCCCGCCCCTCTCCTGGGCCGTCCAGGCCGCCCGCAAGGCCCCGCACGCGGCCCTGAAGATCGCTCCCGGCATTCCGCACGAGGCGGTGCCCGCCGAGGCCGCCGCGGAGTGGATCTCGGACGGCGGGGACGTGAAGGAGGCCGTGCTGTGGTTCGGCACGGACGCCCCCTCATCGCACCGCGCGACGCTGCTGCCCTCGGGCGCCTCCCTGTGGTCACCGCTCGACGCGATGCTGCCGGACCCGCAGGTGCGGGCGGTGGGGCGCTATCTGTACGAGCCGGACGGCGCCGTCATCCGTGCGCATCTGGTGGCGGAGGTGGCCGCGCGGGTGGAGGGCGGCCTGATCGACGAGACCATCGCGTACGTCACCTCCGACTCGCTACACGCGACGCCGTACGCGGTGGCGTACGAGATCACCGATCAACTGCCCTTCGGCGTAAAGAAGTTGAAGGCACTCCTCCGGGAGCGCGAGGTCGGAATCCTGACGGTGAAGAAGCGGGGCTCCGCGGTGGAACCGGAGGAGCTGCGCCGGAAGGTGAAGCCGCAGGGCAAGAACTCGGCGACGGTCTTTCTGACGCGGGTGGCGGGGGCGCCGACCATGCTGATCGGGCACCCGGTCACGGAGAGCGGCCCCTCCGGCGCTTGAGGAACTACCCGCACTCTCCGGCCCGCCCCAGCAGAAGCTCCCGCTCCCGCTCGTTGCGCGTGAGCCCCGCCGCACGCTCGAACTCCTCCCGCGCCTCCGCCGCCCGCCCCAGCCTCACCAGCAGGTCGCCCCGCACGCTCGGCAGCAAGTGGTAGTCCTTCAGGGCGGGTTCGTCCGCGAGCGCGTCCACCAGGCGCAGCGCATCCGCCGGGCCCGATGCCATCGACACCGCCACCGCGCGGTTCAGTTCGATCACGGGTGAGGGAGTGCGGGCCGCGAGGAGTTCGTACAGCACGGCGATCTGGGACCAGTCCGTGTCCTCGTACGAGGAGGCGTTCGCGTGGCAGGCGGCGATCGCGGCCTGCAGGGCGTACGGGCCCGCCGCGCCCGGCGCCGCCGAGTGCGCGCGGGCGAGCGCCGCGAAGCCACGCCGGATCAGCGGCAGGTTCCAGTGGCGGCGGTCCTGGTCCGCCAGGAGCACCGGCTCGCCCTTCGGTCCGGTGCGCGCCGCCGCGCGGGACGCCTGGAGCTCCAACAGCGCCGCCAGGCCGTGCACTTCGGGCTCGCGCGGCATCAGACCGGCAAGGACACGGGCGAGGCGGAGCGCGTCCTCGCACAGCGAAGGCCGCAGCCAGTCGTCGCCCGCCGTGGCCGCGTACCCCTCGTTGAAGATGAGGTAGATGACGTCGAGCACCGACCCGAGCCGGCCCTCGCGCTCGGCTCCGTACGGCACTTCGAAGGCCACGCCCTTGGCGGCGAGGGTGCGCTTCGCGCGCACGATGCGCTGGGCCACCGTCGTCTCGGGGACCAGCATCGCGCGGGCGATCTCCGGCGTCGTCAGGCCGCCGAGCAGCCGCAGCGTGAGCGCGATGCGGGCCTCGGCGGAGAGCACCGGGTGACAGGCGGTGAAGACCAGGCGCAGGAGATCGTCGTCGATGTCGTCGGGGTCGGCGGGTTCGGCGGGTTCGTCGACGTGCGGCGGGGCCGCCGCCAGGTCTCGGCCCATCTCCTGGAGCTTGCGCGCGTAGCGCTCCCTGCGGCGTACGAGGTCGATGGCGCGGCGCTTGGCGGTGGTCATCAGCCAGGCGCCCGGATTGTCGGGGACACCGGCCTGCGGCCACTGCTCAAGCGCGGCGACCAGCGCGTCCTGGGCCAGCTCCTCCGCTATGCCCACGTCGCGCACGATCCGCGCGACACCGGCGACGAGGCGCGGGGACTCGATCCGGAAGACGGTCTCGATGGCGCTGCGCGGAGCGTCCTGGCGGGGGTGCTCTGAAGAGTGGGCCGTCACGGCCACCCATCAGAGCACCCTGCGCGGGGCACCGCCAAGGTCCGGTACCGGCCGCGTCAGCCCTCGATGATCTCCCGGACCTCCGCCGTCACGGTCCAGTGCTCGTCGTGGGTCTTCAGGAAGCGGCTCGCCCACTCGACGGCCTCGGCCTTGTCCTTGCACTGCGTGATCGAGTAGCCGCCGACGACCTCCTTGGCCTCGGTGAACGGACCGTCCGTGACGGACACCTGCCCGCCCTTCCAGTGCACCTGGGTGGTCTGGGCGCTCGGCGTGAGGCCCGCGGTGTCGAGCATCACCCCGGCCTTGGTGATCTCTTCGAGCAGCGCGCCCATGCGCTCGCCCATCTCGGGGCTGGGTCCGCCCTCGGGAGAGTTCTTCTCGTCGACCCGGATCATCGTCAGGAAGCGCGGCATGATCATGTCTCCGTTCGGCTGTCGCGCGCCCTGCGGGTCACGCGACGGGCGGGGCTTTTCCCCGCCTCTCACCTCTGCGTCGAACGGCAGGCGTCCCGATCGACACCGTCTTGGAAATTTCCGGGACTTTCTTCCGGGGGCGGATTCGCGGGCGTGCGTCGCCGCGTCAGTCCAGGCCCGCCGACTCGAAGCGCCACCGGTGCACCGCCCGCGTCACCAGCTCCGGCGCGGGCTCAGGCAGCTCGGGCAGGTCGGCGTCGTACGCGGCGTCCCACCAGGTCAGGACGAGGACGCGGTCCTGAGGGGCGCGGAAGCTCTCGCGGCGGACCGGGGTGCCCTCCAGGGGCTGGGCACGGGCCCACGCGAGCAGTTCCTCGCCCCGGCCCTCGACGGCGCGGGCCTCCCACATCAGCGCGACGGTCACGAGTACAGGTTCTCCTTGCTGACCTCGTGCACGTGGTCGTGGTCATGGCCGTGGGAGTGGCCCGGCACGTGCGGCTCCGTCACCGGCAGCGAGGAGTCGGCCGACAGGTCCCAGTCGGACGCCGAGCGATTGCGTGCCACCATCTCCGCGCCGAGCGCGGCCACCATCGCGCCGTTGTCCGTGCACAGCTTCGGCCGCGGCACCCGCAGCCGGATGCCGGCCGCCTCGCACCGCTCCTGCGCCAGCGCGCGCAGCCGCGTGTTGGCGGCCACGCCGCCGCCGATCATCAGATGGTCCACGCCCTCGTCCTTGCAGGCCCGCACGGCCTTGCGGGTCAGCACGTCGACGACCGCCTCCTGGAAGGACGCCGCCACGTCACGGACGGGAACCTCCTCGCCCGCGGCCCGCTTGGCCTCGATCCAGCGCGCGACGGAGGTCTTCAGGCCGGAGAAGGAGAAGTCGTACGCGGCGTCGCGCGGCCCGGTGAGACCGCGCGGGAAGGCGATCGCCTTCGGGTCGCCCTCCTTCGCGTACCGGTCGATGACGGGACCGCCGGGGAAGCCCAGGTCGAGCACCCGCGCGATCTTGTCGAAGGCCTCGCCCGCCGCGTCGTCGATGGTCGCGCCCAGCGGGCGTACGTCCGAGGTGATGTCGGTCGAGAGGAGCAGCGAGGAGTGGCCTCCGGAGACGAGCAGCGCCATCGTCGGCTCGGGCAGCGTGCCGTGCTCCAGCTGGTCGACGCAGATGTGCGAGGCCAGGTGGTTCACGCCGTAGAGCGGCTTGCCGAGCGCGTACGCGTACGCCTTGGCCGCCGAGACGCCCACGAGCAGCGCGCCCGCGAGACCGGGCCCCGCGGTCACCGCGATGCCGTCCAGGTCCTTCGCCGACACGCCCGCTTCCTTCAGGGCGCGGTCGATGGTCGGCACCATCGCCTCCAGGTGCGCCCGCGACGCGACCTCGGGCACGACACCGCCGAAGCGGGCGTGCTCGTCGACGCTGGAGGCGATGGCATCGGCGAGCAGCGTGGTGCCGCGGACGATGCCGACGCCGGTCTCGTCACAGGAGGTCTCGATGCCGAGAACGAGAGGTTGGTCGCGCGAGTCAGCCATGGGTGTCGGTTCCTTGTACGGATGTCGATGGATCGGTCAGACGCATCACCAGGGCGTCCACGTTGCCCGGCTGGTAGTAGCCGCGCCTGAAGCCGATGGGCTCGAAGCCGAAGCGCTCGTACAGCTTCTGCGCCCGGGTGTTGTCGACCCGCACCTCGAGCATGACCTCGCCGCACTCGAAGGCGGTGGCCGCGCACAGCAGATCGGTCAGGAGCCGGGAGCCGAGCCCCGTGCCCCAGTGGCTCGGGGCCACCGCGATGGTCTGCACGTCGGCCTGGTCACCGGCCGACGCGAGCCCCGCGTACCCCACGAGCCGGTCCCCGTCCGTCGCCACCACATAGCGGCGGGTGGCCAGCGGCCCGCGCGCGTGGGCGAGCTCGGACCAGAACATGCCGCGCGACCAGGCGTCGTCCGGGAAGAGCTCCTTCTCCAGGACGAAGACGGGTTCGATGTCCCACCAGCGCATCTCGCGCAGGACGACTGTCGTCACGGATGTCACTTGGGGGTGACCACCTTGTAGTTCTTGGGGACCTGCGCGTCGGGGCGGCGCAGGTACAGCGGCCTGGGGGCCAGCAGCTCCTCGCCGGCGGCGAGCCTCTCCGCCGCGAGGGACGCGAGCGAGGCCGCCGACACGTGCTCGGGGGCGCGGGCGTCCGGGAAGGTCTCGGGGTAGAGCACCGCGCCCGCGCCGACGGCGGGCAGGCCCGCCACCTCGTCCGCGATGTCGGCGGGGCGGTCCACGGCGGCCTCGGTGAGGCGGGTGCGCGGGTCCGCGTACCGGGCCCAGTAGACCTCCTTGCGGCGAGCGTCCGTGGCGACGACGAAGGGGCCGGTCTCGATGCCGGACTCGTACGCGAGGCCGTCGAGCGTGCACACCCCGTGCACCGGCACGCCGAGCGCGAGGCCGAAGGTGTCGGCGGTCATCAGGCCGACACGCAGACCGGTGTAGGGGCCGGGGCCCACGCCGACGACGATGCCGGTCACGGCGTCGAGTCTGAGCCCCGCGTCGGCGAGCACGCGGTCGACGGCGGGGAGCAGCAGCTCGCCGTGGCGGCGGGCGTCCACCTGGCTGGAGGCTGCGACGACGGACGAGCCGTCGTGCAGCGCGACGGTGACGGCGGGAGTGGCGGTATCCAGAGCGAGCAAGAGCACGCGAATAGCCTACGGCTCCGGCGCCCGGAGCACGGCCGACCGAGGATGCCGCACACCTGCTGCTAACGTCACCCCGTAGCCGTACGGAGTACGAAGAGGGTGGCGCAGTTGTCCAGGAGCAGCTCGGGATTCGTGGCCGGGCTCACCGCCGCCGCGCTCGCCGCGGTCGGCTTCCTCGCCTACCAGGCCTCGGCCAGCGCGCCGGACTCCCTGGGCAAGAAGCCGGACAAGTCCCCCACCGCCGCCGCCTCGCGCTCCCCCAAGGACAAGGCGAACCCGACGGCGGTCCCTGCGCAGTCCGGTGCGGGCGAGCGGGTCGTCTACTCGGTGGGCGACGACCGCGTGTGGCTGGTCGCGGGATCCGGCAAGGCACAGCGCACGTTCAAGGTCACGCCGAGCACGGTGGACCCGGTCCCCGGCACGTACGCCGTCACCTCGCGCTCGGGCACCGTCACCGGAACGGACGGCGTGGCGATCGAGCACGTCGTGCGCTTCGCGAACGTGGACGGCATCGCGATCGGCTTCAGCGCGGCGGTGGACGGCTCGACGCCGAAGCCGGACCCGTCGAAGAAGACCGGCGGCATCCGCGAGTCGCGCAAGGACGGCAACGCGATGTGGGAGTTCGCGACGATCAGCAAGAAGGTCGTCGTCGTTCCCTAGGGACGTCCCCCGCGGGCGCGGGATCGCGCGGCGGTGTCGAGACCGCGCTGGCGGCCGCGCAGGACGCCAGCAGATCGCGCATGGAAATCCCCGATGGCCCCGACAGCCCGTGCGGCCGGGGCTGTGCGTCACGTTCTGAAGCCGACATGGATGCCTCCTGGGCTCCGGGGGCAGACGTGGTTAGGTAGACCTAACCAGTACCGGTATCCATGTGACCACGCCCGGAGCGCGCCGCGCAACATCTTGCCGACGGCTTGTCGGATAGTTCGGGCGAAAAGACGAGGCTCAGGCCGACAGCAGCGTGAGGTCGGCCTCGGCCCACCGCGTTCCGACGCCGGTCAGCGCCACTTCGCGCACCTCGTCCGTGGTGTCGCCGACGGCACGGTCGATGACGACGTGCAGCCGGTCGTCGGAGAGCTCCTCGACCTTGCCGTCGCCCCACTCCACGACGATCACCGATTCGGGCAGCGAGACGTCGAGGTCGAGGTCCTCCATCTCGTCGAGCCCGCCGCCCAGGCGGTACGCGTCCACGTGCACCAGGGGCGGGCCGTCGGAGAGGGACGGATGGACGCGGGCGATGACGAAGGTGGGGGACGTGACGGCGCCCCGGACGCCGAGGCCCTCGCCCAGGCCGCGGGTCAGTGTCGTCTTGCCCGCGCCGAGCTCGCCGGTCAGCATCACGAGGTCACCGGGGCGCAGCAGCTTGGCCAGGCGGCGGCCCAGGTCGCCCATCTGCTCGGGGGAGGTGACGGTGATGCCCAGCGTGTTCACGGGGGCCGGGTTGTGCGGTGCTTCCATGCCCACCCACGTTAGCCGCTGGAGGTGCGTGCATCGGCCGCCGTGGGAACGGCGCCCACGCGGCCGAGGAGGTCCGCGAGGCGGTCCGTGACCACTTCGGGGTGCTCCAGCATGACCAGGTGCCCGGCGTCCGGGACGAGCACGAGCTCGGCGTCCGGGAGCAGATCGGCGATGGCCTCGCTGTGCTCGCTGGGCGTGACCAGGTCCTTGTCACCGGCCAGGACCAGCACCGGAAGCTCGGCGAAGTGCTTCAGCGCCTCCGTCTTGTCGTGCTCGGCGAACGCCGGGTAGAACTCCGCGACCACGTCGATGGGCGTCGACTCGATCATCCGCTCGGCGAACCGCGAGATCGCCGGGTCCACGTCCCTGGACGAGAACGAATAGCGTTTGATGATGCCGGCGAAGAGGTCCGCGGTGGCCCGCCGCCCCTTCTCCACCAGCTCGGCCTGCGAGCCGAGCGCCTTCAGGACACCCGGCAGCACGCGCCGCACGGCGTTCATCCCGGCGACCGGCAGACCGAAGTTGACGCTGCCGAGCCGCCCGGACGACGTACCGATCAGAGCGACGCCGACGACGCGCTCGCGGATCAGCTCGGGGAAGTGGTCGGCGAGGGCCATCGTCGTCATGCCGCCCATGGAGTGCCCGACCAGGACCAGCGGCCCCTCGGGCGCCGCCGCGTCGATGACGGCCTTCAGGTCACGCCCCAGCTGGTCGATGGAGACCGGCGTCCCGTCCGTGAGCTGCGCCGCGCCGCGCCCCGACCGGCCGTGGCTGCGCTGGTCCCAGTACACACAGCGCACGACGCCGCGCAGGGCCGCCCGCTGGAAGTGCCAGGAGTCCTGGCTCAGGCAGTAGCCGTGGCTGAAGACGACGGTGACGGGAGCGGGGGCCTTGCGCCCGAAGAGCCTGCGCCGACGCGGTGCCTGCGCGCTGTCGGCCGAGGCCTTGTCGACCTCGTCGACCTCGTACGACAGCTCGGTGCCGTCGTCCGCGTACGCCTGGCCCGGCATGCCGCGCAGCGAGCCGTAGGGCCCGGACGCGTCGAGTGCGAGCCGCGCCTTCTTGCGCATGCCCCGGCCGACGGTCAGCCGCTCGATGGCGACACCGGCCGCGGCGCCCGCGGCGACGACACCAATCGCGGCACCGGCGAAGCCGGCCCTGCGCCAGTTCCCGGCCGCCTCGGCGACTTCCGTCACCGCTTGTGCGGCCGCCCCCGTGCTGGTCTCGCTCACGTGCCGCTCCTCCTCAGTCGCCTGGCCGCTCTCTCCGGTCGCCCGCTGCCGGTCACTCGTTCACATAGACGCGCGGAACGCGCGATCCGATGCGGGTGACGATCTCGTACGCGATGGTGCCCGCCGCCTGTGCCCAGTCCTCGGCGGTCGGCTCACCCCGGTCGCCGGGGCCGAACAGGACGGCTTCGGAGCCCACGGCGGGCTCGTCACCACCGAGGTCGACCACGAACTGGTCCATCGCGATGCGCCCCGCGACCGTCCGCAACTTGCCGCCGACGAGCACGGGTCCGGTGCCGGACGCGTGCCGCGGGACCCCGTCCCCGTACCCCACCGGGACGAGCCCCAACGTCGTCTCACCGGGTGTGACGTAGTGATGCCCGTAACTCACGCCATGACCCCCCGGAGCGTGCTTCACGAGGGCGAGCGAGGCGCTGAGCCTCATGACGGGCCGCAGGCCGAACTCCTCCGGGGTGCCCACCTCGGGGCTGGGCGAGATGCCGTACATCGCGATCCCGGGACGTACGAGATCGAAGTGGGTCTCCGGGAGCGTGAGCGTGCCGGGCGAGTTGGCGATGTGCCGCACCTCGGGCCGGATGCCGCGCTCCTCGGCGGCGGCGACCATCTCGCGGAACAGCGCGAGTTGGGCGGCGATGGACGGATGCCCCGGCTCGTCAGCACACGCGAAGTGCGACCAGAGGCCGGTGACGCGCACCAGGCCCTCGGCCTCGGCCTGCATCGCCTGCGAGACGAGCTCGGGCCAGTCGGCGGGCATGCAGCCGTTGCGCCCCAGCCCGGTGTCGGCCTTCAGCTGGATGCGCGCGGTGCGGCCCGCGGCCCGCGCGGCGGCGGACACTTCGCGCAGCGCCCAGAGCCCGCTCACCGACATGTCGAGATCGGCCTCGACGCCCTCGCGCCAGGGCCCGCCCGGGGTCCACAGCCAGCACATCAGACGCCCCCGGATACCGGCGGCCCGCAGCGCGAGCGCCTCCTCGGGGGTCGCGGCGCCCACCCAGGTGGCGCCCGCCTCGACGGCGGCCCGGGCACAGGGCACCATCCCATGGCCGTACGCGTCGGCCTTCACTACGGCCATGAAGGCGGCGCCTGGTGCGTGGGCGCGCAGAGTCCGCACGTTGGCCCGGAGGGCGGCCAGGTCGATCTCGGCGCGGGCACGCAAGGGTGCGGTCTCAGTCATAACGCCGACCAGTGTCTCAGAGCCCGCTGACACCCCGGCAGCCGCGCGCCTCAGGCCCCGGGCCTGCGCCCCCACGCATAGACCCGGTCGCCCTTGTGCGGCGTCTTCCACAGGGCACGCGCGTCATCGACCCACATGTTCACGCAGCCGCGTGAACCAGGGGGCTCAGCCTCACCCGCAACGAACAAGCCTTTCCCACCCACCCGATTACCCCGGAGCAACGAGCGAATCGCCGCAGGCGGCAACGCGACGCGAGGGGACGCGCCGGTATGTCCGCCCGGAGCACGGCTCCCGACACTCCGGTGCCGAAGCACCCAAGCGGCCACCCGACGATAGCGAGGACGGACATACCGGCACGGCCCCGCACCCACCAGCCGGACCGGGACCGCAGCACGCCCCCACGACCCGCAGGCGGCAGCGCGACGCGAGGGGACGGGCCGGTATGTCCGCCCGGAGCACGGCTCCCGACACTCCGGTGCCGAAGCACCCTCGCGGCCACCGGACGATAGCGAGGACGGACATACCGGCGCGGCACCGCACCCACCCACGGACCGACCCCGCAGCACGCCCCCACGCCCCGCAGTCGGCAGCGCGACGCGAGGGGACGGGCCGGTATGTCCGCCCGGAGCACGGCTCCCGGCACTCCCCCGCCGAAGCACCCACGCGGCCACCGGACGATAGCGAGGACGGACATACCGGCACGGCCCCGCATCCCCAGCCGGACCAGCCCCGCCTAGCGCCGTACATCCCGCCAAGCCGCAGGAATCGCCTCCGCCACGTCCTGTGCCCCCACCGGCGCCCCATCCGCCGCATGCCGCCCGGCAAGGCCGTGCAGATACGCCCCCACCGCCCCCGCGTCCTCCGCACCGAGCCCCGCCGCCAGCAGCGCACCCGCCAGCCCCGAAAGGACGTCCCCGCTGCCCGCCGTGGCGAGCCAGGGCGTCCCGGTCGGGTTCACCCGCACCGCCGCACCACCAGAAGGCCCAGGCGCCGCGACCAGCGTCGTGGACCCCTTCAGAAGCACCGTCGCCCCATACCGCCCCGCCAACTCCCGCACAGCGTCCAGGCGTCCCCGCTCGACCTCCTCCCGCGCCACCCCCAACAGCGCGGCCGCCTCCCCCGCATGCGGCGTCAGCAACGTAGGCGCGCTCCGACCCCGCACCGCCCCCGCATCGGCCAGCCGCAACCCGTCAGCGTCGATCAGCACCGGCACATCCGCCCCGACCACGTCCGCCAGCCGCTCGGCATCGTCCCCGAGCCCGGGACCGGCCACCCAGGCCTGCACCCGCCCCGCCTTGGACGGCGGCCCCGCGGAGACGAGGGTCTCCGGGAAGCGGGCGATCACCGCATCCGCCGCATGCCCCACGTACCGCACCGCCCCGGCCCCGCCCCGCAACGCACCGGCGACGGCAAGCACCGCCGCCCCCGGGTAGCGGGCCGACCCGGCGACGATCCCCACGACACCCCGCCGGTATTTGTCGCTCTCCCCGGTGGGCATGGGCAGGAGCGAGGCCACATCGGCGTACTGAAGGGCCTCCACCTCACCACCAGCACCCCCACCAGCACCCCCACCGGCGCCCCCGCCAGCACCCCCACCCAGCTCAAGCCCGATGTCCACCAGCCGCACCACCCCCGCGTACTCCCGCCCGGGATCGATCAACAGCCCCGGCTTGTACGCCCCGAAGGTCACCGTCACATCGGCCCGCACCGCCTCGCCGACGACCACCCCGCTGTCCGCGTCGACCCCGCTCGGCAGATCGACGGCGACCACGGGCACACCCAACTCCCGTACAGAACCGACGAGTTGGGAAGCCGCGGCCCGCAGCCCGCCCTTGCCCCCGATGCCCACGATCCCGTCGACGACAAGACCGGCCCCGCGGAGAACCCCCTCGGCCCCGTCGGGCGCGACCACCCGCCCCCCGGCCCTGCGCAACGCGCGGAGCCCACCCTCATGCACCCGTTCGGGCGAAAGCAGCACCGCGGAAACCCCCGCCCCGCGCCGCGCGAGCCGCGCCCCGGCGTACAGCGCGTCGCCCCCGTTGTCCCCGCTCCCCACGAGCAGCACGACCCGGGAGCCGTACACCTTGCCGAGCACCTCGGCACAGACCACCGCGAGCCCCGCCGCGGCCCGCTGCATCAGGGCACCTTCCGGCACCCGCGCCATCAACTCCCGCTCCGCGGCCCTGACCGTCTCCACCGAGTACGCAGTACGCATACCCCGAGTGTCACCCAGCACCGCACACAGCGCCTACCCCCAGCGATCAGCCGCGAGCACCGCACACAGCGCCTACCCCTCAGCGATCACCACAGCCGAAGCCACCCCCGCGTCATGGCTGAGCGAGACGTGCCACGACCGCACCCCCAGCTCGGCGGCCCGCGCGGCCACCGTCCCCTTCACCCGCAGCCGCGGCTGCCCGCTCCCCTCGACGAACACCTCCGCGTCCGTCCACCGCAGGCCCCCCGGCGCCCCCAGCGCCTTGGCCAGCGCCTCCTTGGCCGCGAACCGCGCCGCCAGCGAGGCGATCCCCCGCCGCTCCCCGCTCGGCAGCAGCAACTCCCGCTCCACGAAGAGCCGCCCTGCCATCCCCGCCGTACGCGCCAGCGCCGCCTCGAACCGCTCGATCTCGGCCACGTCGATTCCGACCCCAATAATCACGAGCAGCAGCCTACGAGGCCGGGCACCCTAACGGTTCAAGCCCCGCGGGGGGTGACGCACCCCACCCCCCGGCCCGTTCAAACAGCCGTAACAATGGACTGTGATCTCTTCGGTCTCCGAACCCCCGCCGACCGCGCGGAGCGCCCACCGGCACCGGCCGGAGGCGACTCCCTACGTCGACCTCACCCGCACCGAGTGGAGCGCACTGCGTGACAAGACGCCGCTTCCCCTGACCGCCGCGGAGCTGGAGAAGCTGCGCGGCCTCGGCGACGTCATCGACCTGGACGAGGTGCGGGACATCTACCTCCCGCTCTCCCGCCTCCTGAACCTCTACGTGGGCGCCACGGACGGCCTGCGCGGCGCGCTCAACACCTTCCTCGGCGAGAAGGGCTCCCAGTCGGGCACGCCCTTCGTCATAGGAGTCGCGGGCTCCGTGGCCGTCGGCAAGTCGACCGTCGCGCGCCTCCTGCAGGCCCTCCTCTCCCGCTGGCCCGAGCACCCCCGCGTCGAGCGCGTGACGACGGACGGCTTCCTCCTGCCCACCAAGGAGCTTCAGGCCCGCGGCCTGATGTCCCGCAAGGGCTTCCCGGAGTCGTACGACAGAAGGGCCCTGACCCGCTTCGTCGCGGACATCAAGGCGGGCAAGGACGAGGTGACGGCGCCCGTCTACTCCCACCTGATCTACGACATCGTGCCGGACCAGCGCCTGACGGTCCGCCGCCCCGACATCCTCATCGTCGAGGGCCTGAACGTCCTTCAGCCGGCCCTGCCCGGCAAGGACGGCCGCACCCGCGTGGGCCTCGCCGACTACTTCGACTTCAGCGTGTACGTGGACGCGCGCGCCGAGGACATCGAGCGCTGGTACCTGAACCGCTTCAAGAAGCTGCGCGACACGGCGTTCCAGGACCCGTCCTCGTACTTCCGCAAGTACACCCAGGTCTCGGAGGAAGAGGCCCTGGACTACGCCCGTACGACCTGGCGCACGATCAACAAGCCCAACCTCCTGGAGAACGTGGCCCCCACCCGCGGCCGGGCCGCCCTGGTCATCCGCAAGGGCGCCGACCACAAGGTGCGCAAGCTGAGCCTGCGCAAGCTCTGACCTCCAGGGTCCCCAAGGCCCGGCTACCCTGCGCCCATGCTGCATCTACGCCTGATCACCCCGGCGGACAAGACGGACGACGTGGTGCGCCTGATCGAGAAGACGATCGGCGCCACGCACCTCGCCGTCATGCCGGGAGCGGCCCGCGACCCCGAGGGTGACGTCGTGATGTGCGACGTCGCCCGGGAGGCGGGCGACACGCTGATCGGCGGCCTGCGCGCCCTGGGCATCGACAAGTCGGGCTCGATCGCGCTGGAGAACATCGACCTCTCGCTCTCCCGGCGCGCGGACGAGGCGGAGGACGACGCACCGGGCGAGGGCGCCGACGCGGTCCTGTGGGAACAGCTCTCCGACGTGACGCACGAGGAATCGACGCTGTCGATCACGTACGTGGCCTTCATCACGCTGGCCACGATGATCGCGGCCTGCGGCGTGGTGCTCGACAACGCGATCCTGATCGTCGGAGCGATGGCGGTGGGCCCGGAGTTCGGCCCCCTGGCGGGCTTCTGCACGGCCATCGTGCAGCGTGCGCCGCGCCTCGCGCTGCGCTCGCTGATCGCGGTCCTGGCGGGCTTCGCCATCGCCATGGCGGTGACGGTCGGCTTCAGCTTCTTCATGGACGCCGTCGGCCTGTTCACCGAGAAGCAGCTGGACCAGGAGCGCCCCAACACCGGCTTCGTGTACGCGCCCGACTGGTTCTCGTTCGTCGTGGCCGTCCTCGCGGGCGCGGCGGGCACGCTCTCGCTGACCTCGGCGAAGTCGGGTGCCCTGGTCGGCGTCGCGATCTCGGTGACCACGGTCCCCGCGGCCGCCAACGCGGCGGTGGCGCTCAGCTACGGGGACGCGCGCCAGACCCAGGGCTCCACCGAACAGCTCTTGCTCAACCTGCTGGGCATCGTCCTGGCGGGCACCCTCACGCTGCTGGCCCAGAAGTTCTTCTGGGCCAGGCAGCACGAGCGCACCGCCAAGTCACAACTGACCTAGCCCAGCGCGGACTTCACCACATCGGCGAGCCGCCCGGCCACGGACCGGGCCTGGTCGATGTCGGCGGCCTCGACCATGACGCGCACCAACGGCTCCGTGCCGGACGAACGCAGCAGCACCCGTCCCGTGGCGCCCAGTTCGCGCTCGGCCTCGGTGACGGCGGCCGACAGCTCGGCGGAGGTGGTGACCCGCGACTTGTCGACGTCGGGCACGTTGATCAGGACCTGCGGAAGCCGCTCCATGACCCCGGCGAGGTCGGCGAGGCTGCGCCCGGTCTCGGCGACGCGCGCCGCGAGCAGCAGACCCGTCAGCGTGCCGTCACCCGTGGTCGCGTGGTCGAGGATGATCACGTGCCCGGACTGCTCGCCGCCCAGCGCGTAGCCGTGCTGCTTCATCGACTCGAGCACATAGCGGTCGCCGACGGCGGTCTGCACCAGGGAGAGACCCTCGCGCTCCATGGCGATCTTGAAGCCGAGGTTCGACATGACCGTCGCGACGACGGTGCCCTCGCGCAGCGTGCCGTGCTCGCGCATGGCGAGCGCCAGGACGGCGAGGATCTGGTCCCCGTCGATCTCGGCACCCGTGTGGTCCACGGCGAGGCAGCGGTCCGCGTCGCCGTCGTGCGCGACACCGAAGTCGGCGCCGTGCTCGACGACGGCGGCCTTCAGGAGGCCCAGGTGCGTGGATCCGCAGCCGTCGTTGATGTTCAGGCCGTCCGGCTTGGCGCCGATCGTGATGATCTCGGCACCGGCGCGCGCGAACGCCTCGGGCGAGACGCGGGCGGCGGCTCCGTGCGCCTCGTCGAGGACGATCTTCAGTCCGTCGAGGCGGTTGGGCAGCACGCCGAGGAGATGCGCCACGTACTGGTCGAGGCCCTGGTCGTACGTCTGAACACGGCCGACGCCCGCGCCCGTGGGGCGCTGCCAGGGATTACCGGTGCGGTGCTCCTCGTACACGGACTCGATGCGGTCCTCCAGCTCGTCGGCCAGCTTGTGGCCGCCGCGCGCGAAGAACTTGATGCCGTTGTCCGGCATGGCGTTGTGGCTCGCGGAGAGCATCACGCCGAGGTCGGCGCCCAGCGCACCGGTGAGATGCGCCACCGCGGGGGTGGGCAGCACACCGACGAGCTGGACGTCCACGCCCGCGCTCGCGAGACCGGCGACCACCGCGGCCTCCAGGAACTCGCCCGACGCGCGGGGGTCCCTGCCGACCACCGCGACCGGCCGATGGCCCTCGAACGTGCCCACTTCGCCGAGCACATGAGCCGCTGCCACGGAGAGCCCGAGCGCGAGCTCGGCCGTCAGATCCGCGTTGGCGACACCGCGCACGCCGTCCGTGCCGAAGAGTCGTCCCACTGCTGTCCTCCTCCGGACTTCTACCCCGGGATCACCGGGGTCCCGACCCGGGATCACCAGGATCACCAGGTTTCCGATAAACGAACGCCCCGGCAGCACACAACGTGCCGCCGGGGCGAACGAAAAGTACAAGCAGGCAGATTAGCGCTTGCTGTACTGCGGAGCCTTGCGGGCCTTCTTGAGACCGGCCTTCTTGCGCTCGACCGCACGGTCGTCACGCTTGAGGTAACCGGCCTTCTTGAGGGCGGCGCGGTTGTTGTCGACGTCGGCCTCGTTCAGCGCACGGGCGACACCGAGTCGGAGCGCACCGGCCTGACCGGAGACGCCGCCACCCGAGATGCGGGCGATGACGTCGTAGCGGTTGTCGAGCTCGAGCACCTTGAAGGGCTCGTTGACTTCCTGCTGGTGGACCTTGTTCGGGAAGTAGTCCTCGAGCGTGCGCCCGTTGACCTTCCACTTGCCGGTGCCCGGGACGATCCGGACGCGGGCGATGGCGTTCTTGCGACGGCCCAGGCCGGCGGCCGGCTGCGGGTCGCCGAAGCGCGCGGCGTTCGACTCCGAGGTGTACTCGCCCTCGACGGGCGCCTCGGACTCGGTGGTGTACTGCTCTACGTCAACAACCTCGGTCTCTTCGACCGGCTGCTCAACGGTGGTCTCGGCCACGATTCTCCTCAGAATTCTTTACGTCTTTGGGGGTGGCCGGAACTACTGCGCGACCTGGGTGATCTCGAACGGGACCGGCTGCTGAGCGCCGTGCGGGTGCTGGTCACCCGCGTAGATCTTCAGCTTCGAGAGCATCTGACGGCCCAGGGTGTTCTTGGGGATCATGCCCTTGATGGCCTTCTCGACGGCCTTCTCGGGGTTCTTCGCAAGAAGCTCGTCGTAGCGGACGGAACGCAGACCGCCCGGGTACCCGGAGTGGCGGTACGCCATCTTCTGGGTCTTCTTGTTGCCGGACAGGTGAACCTTGTCGGCGTTGATGATGATGACGAAGTCGCCCATGTCCATGTGGGGGGCGTAGATCGCCTTGTGCTTGCCCCGCAGGAGGTTGGCGGCAGTGGTCGCCAGACGGCCCAGGACGATGTCCTGAGCGTCGATGACGTGCCACTGGCGGGTCACATCGCCGGGCTTGGGGCTGTACGTACGCACTTCGTAGCCTTCGCTTCTTCAGTGGATGGGGTCCAGACACACGGCACCCCAGAAGCGATCTTGGCGATCATGCAGCTGGGGCTCACAATGCCGGGGACGCTGCCCGTATGCGAGCCACTGGTAACTGCTCCAGGGAACCTACGTAAGGCCCTTCGCGTGAGAACGACGAAGCCAATACGTATAACAATCCCCGAGAGTACCCGCAGCGCCCCGCACGGGTCAAAACGCGGACCTGGAGACCGGCACCGCCGACTCCACCGCCTCGGGCGGTTCTGCGCCATCCAGGGTAACCGCCCCGTGCCGCAGACAGGAGCGGGCGACCGTGAAGGCCAGCACACACAGGGTGACGCAGTCCCTGAAGGCCCGCCGGGTGCCGGGTTCCAGCCAAGGCCAGGTGAACCCGGGAATCTGCGGGACGAGCGCCAGCCAGAACCACTTCCCCCGGGCCACGGCCCCCGGCACGAGCGCCCCCGCGAGCAGCAGCGGCACGACAACGAGCAGATAGTGGTCGTACGACGGCCTGGAGACCAGGAACGCCGCCAGCATCAGCATCACGGCCGTCTCGACCACCCGCGGCTCCCTGGGCCCCCCGCCGTCCCGCCAGCGCCGCCACGCGCACCACACCCCCGCTGCCGCCGCCGCGAGGGCGAGCAGCGTCGCCGCCCCCTGCGGCACGCCGAGCCGCGGCAGGATCGCGGCGGGCGACGCCTCGTAGAGCCGTACGAAGCTGTCGTCGCCCCGCAGCAGGAACGGCAGCGTCCGCGTGAAGAACCCCGCCGGGTCCGGCATCACGAGCGCCGCCCCCACCGACACCACCGTCGGCACGAGCACCGCGCCCCCGAGCGCACGCCACCGCCGCGCGAAGACGAAGAGCAGCACCACGGGCGCGAGCAGCGGCTTCACGGCCACGGCGGCCCCGATCACGAGACCCGCGACGAGCCACCTCCCCCGGCACACCAGGAGCAGCGCGAGCGGCAACGCGGCCGCCGACGCCACGGTCCAGTTGCCGAGCTTGATCAGGTGCCCGAACGGCGCGAACCCCAGGGCGAGCGCGAGCAGCCCAAGCACCGCGAACCGGCTGCGCCACGCCACCGCGTGGATCCGCAGCGCACACCCCCAGCCGAAGACCAGGCAGGCCGTGACCCCCGCCGGGACGAGGAACCGCACCACGGCCTGCGGCAGCAGCGCCTGCGGCACCGCGGCGAGCACCGCGCCCGGCAGATAGAGGAAGTGCCGGTCGGCATAGGGCGAACGCCCATCGAGCCAGGCCTCCGCCGCCCGCACCACGATGGCGTTGTCCATCCCGCCGTCCGAGCTCTTCAGCCCCACCCGGACGACCGCGGCGAGCAGCACGGCTCCCAGCGCCGCCCAGGCGTGCCAGGTCACCGGCCGCGACAACCACCCACTAACAGCTGCTTTGCCCGTATTCATAGGGATCAGGCTAGGCCGGGCCCCTCCCCCGGCCCCCGCTCAACATCCCCAACTCCCCGTCTAAGATGCGGCGCATGAGCTTTGGGCAAGGGGGACCTCAGTGGGGTCCAGGGGATTCACAGACCCCTGACTGGGCGGCGCTCGCCGAGGCGTCCGAATCGCGCACCCGGCGCCGCAAATGGCTGATGATCGGCGGCGGCGCGCTCGCCACCGTCGTGGTCGCGGCCGCCGTCGCCGTCGCGGTCGTCTCCGCGAACAGCGACAACACCTCCGCGTCGAACAAACCGGCCAGCGAGCTGCCCTCGACCGCGGACATCCCCGGCGCGAGCACGAACCCGGGCCCGTCCTTCGAGGAGACGACGCCGCCGCCCCCGCCGGACCCCAAGGAGTTCATCTCCAGCGCCAAGAAGGACAAGGCGCCGCTCAGCGCCGACACGCTCTTCCCCGGCAAGTCGCTGACCTCGGGCGACCGCGTCTACAAGAAGGGCGCCACGAACGGCACGAAGAAGTGCGCGAGCGTCACGCAGGCCAAGCTCGGCGCGATCCTCACCAAGAACGACTGCACGCAGCTCTTCCGCGCCAGCTACGTGAAGGACAACATCGCCGTCACGGTCGGCGTCGCCGTCTTCGACACGGCGGCCCAGGCCGCCAAGGTCAACGAAGAGGCGAAGGAAGGCCTGGTCCTCTCGCTGTCCGGCAAGGGCGTGCCCGCCTTCTGCCGCACGGCGGTCTGCCGCGGCACCTACAACGCCTACGGCCGGTACGCCTACTTCACGACGTCCGGCTTCACCAGCGACAAGGACGTCACGACCAAGGAGCGCAAGGTCTACACGACCGGCGACGACCTCGCCCGCTTCGCCTTCGGCCAGATCAACCGGCGGGGCGAGGCCCAGGCCTCCGCCGCGGCCAACGCCCCCGAGTAGCCCGGCGGTCGGGGCTCAGCAGCACCCGGCGCCGGGCAACGTCCGCTTGTTGCGCGCCTCCTTGGCACGTGCGGCGAGCAACTCGTCGGCCGGGTAACCGACTTCCTCAAGGGTCAGTCCGTGCGGCCGTACGACATGCACGGCGGAGTCCCGCACCCCGGCGGCGAGCACCTTGGCCGGCCACTCCACGGGCCGGTGCCCGTCGCCCACGAACAGCATGGCCCCGACCAGGGACCGCACCATGTTGTGGCAGAAGGCGTCGGCCCGCACGGTCGCCTCGAGAATCCCGTCGTCCCGCCGCTCCCAGCGCAGTTCCTGGAGCGTACGGATGGTCGTGGCGCCCTCGCGCTTCTTGCAGTAGGCCGCGAAGTCGTGCTCACCGACGAGCTTCTCGGCGGCGGCGTTCATCGCGTCGAGGTCCAACTCCCAGTCGTGCCACAGCACATGACCGCGAAACAACGGGTCGACGCCGCCCGGGTGGTCGGTCACGCGATAGGCGTAACGCCGCCACACGGCCGCGAACCGCGCGTTGAACCCCGCCGGGGCCTCGGCCACCTTCCAGACCCGCACGTCGTGCGGCAGCCGCCCGGCGAGCCTGCGCAGCAGCTTGTCGCTGTGCTCGGCCCACACGCTCTCCGGCAGATCGACGTGGGCGACCTGCCCCCGCGCGTGCACTCCGCTGTCGGTCCGCCCCGCGACGGTCAGCTCGTACGTCTCCTGCGACCGCGTCACGGTCCGCAGCGCGTCCTCGATCTCACCCTGGACGGTCCGCTGCCCCTGCCGCTGCTTGGCCCAGCCGGAGAAGTCCTTGCCGTCGTACGAAAGGTCGAGACGCACCCGCACGAACCCGGGCTCTACTTCATCACTCACAGAACAGATCCTCTCAGGAAGCCGACCACGCGAAAGCGGGCCCGCCCCGAAGGGCGGACCCGCTCACAGCAAGGCAGAGCCTCAGGCGTCCTTGGACTCCTCGGCAGCGTCCTCAGCCGGCTTCGCGTCCTCGACGGGCGCGTCGTCCTTCTTGAGGGCGTCTTCCTTGACGGCGCGCTTCGTGGCGGCCTCGGCCTCACCGGTGGCGGCCTGCGCCACGGTCAGGGCCTCGACAAGCTCGATGATCGCCATGGGCGCGTTGTCGCCACGACGGTTACCGATCTTGGTGATACGGGTGTAACCGCCGGGGCGGTTCTCGTAGCGCGGGCCGATCTCCGTGAAGAGCGTGTGCACGATGCTCTTGTCGGTGATCACCTGAAGCACCTGACGGCGGTTGTGAAGGTCACCCTTCTTCGCCTTGGTGACCAGACGCTCCGCGTAGGGACGCAGACGACGGGCCTTCGCCTCGGTGGTGGTGATGCGGCCGTACTCGAAGAGCTGCTTGGCGAGGTTCGCCAGAAGAAGCTTCTCGTGCGCGGCGCTGCCGCCCATACGGGCACCCTTGGTGGGCTTCGGCATGGTGTTTCTCCTTGTTGTCTGCCCCGGCCGTATCAGGTACCGGAGTCAGTGGCACGCGCCCCGACAAGGGGCGCGAGGAACTGCGCGAGCAACCGAACCGCACGCGCAGCCAAAATCAAACCGTCGGGCCCGAGCTCTTAGTACTGCTCGGTCTCGACGAACCCGGCGTCCGCGTCGTCGTCGGCGCCGAAGGCGTCGGCGGCGGCGGTCGGGTCGAAGCCGGGAGGCGAGTCCTTCAGCGCGAGACCCATGCCGTTCAGCTTCATCTTGACCTCGTCGATCGACTTCGCACCGAAGTTGCGGATGTCGAGCAGGTCCGCCTCGGAGCGGGCCACGAGCTCGCCCACGGAGTGGATGCCCTCGCGCT
>NZ_JBITWR010000027.1:0-92865 GCF_044544025.1 Streptomyces sp. NPDC055243 | reverse complement strand
CTTTTTATTTTCTTTATGTTTACTCAGAAGCCGGTAGGTTTTTATTTCTTAATAACACCCCACCAAACAACAACAACACCCCCCCCCCCCCCCCCCCCCCGGGGGGGGGGGGGCCCCCCCCCTCCGCAAGTCCCCGGCCGGGGAAGCGAGTTCCCGCCGGAAGGCTCAGCCCCGGTGCGCCCCGCCCCGCGCAGGCACCGCGGCCCGGCGCGACTTCGCCCCGTTCGGCCACAGCCTCGGGCTCCGCTTCGCCGCGATGTCCTCGATCCAGCCCACGGCCATCACCATCAGGCCGATCAACGGCCAGACCAGGACCGTCATCCACAGCATGTACGTCGAGTCAAGGGCCGAGCTCCAGCGCTCGTCCTCCATGAACGGCAGGTCGTACGCCATGTCGATGAGCGGCACCGTGGCCATGATCAGGAGGTTGTGCCAGAGGTAGATCGTCACCGCCCGGTTGTTGGAGAGGGTGATGAGCTTGTCCCAGCGCTTGAGGCGGCCCGGCAGCTCCTGCCACGACGGCGAGTACTGGAACAGGATGACGACGAAGCCGAAGGACCACGCCGCCTGCGCCAGCGGGATGTCGTTCAGGTCCCAGCCGTCCGGGCCCAGGTGGCCCGAAGCCCACCAGAGGCCGAAGGCCATGATCAGGGCCGAGACCGACACCGCCACGTAGCGCGGGACACGCGCCAGTACGCCCTCCTGGTGGGCGAAGCCCAGGACCCAGCAGCTGCCGTACACCGCGAAGTCCGACACCGCGTTGCCCGTCTCGCCCGGGATCTTGACGACACCCGTGGCGAGCACCGCCGTCAGGGCCAGCGGGGCGAACAGCGTCGCCCACGGGACCCTGCGGAACGCCCACAGGAGGAGCGGCGACGCGATGACGAACCACAAGTACGCGCGGAGGTACCAGAGCGGGCCCGCCGCCTGGGCGGGCCAGGTGTCCTCCAGGAGTCCCGCCTTGTCCCCGATGTGCCAGGGGAAGGGCGGGGCGCCGATCGGGAAGACGTAGTTGACCAGGCTGACCAGGCCCCACGTGCCCCCGTGGTCCGGGTCCTTGGTCACGTTCCAGCCGCCGTAGAACAACAGGAAGAGCGCGACCGCGCTGAACGCCCACATGGGGGGCAGCAGTCGGCGTATTCGGCCCCTGATCACGCCCCACGCCGGGCGCTTCAGCGAGCGCGCCATCAGCGCGCCCGCCAGCGCGAACATCACGCCCATGGAGGGGAAGAGGATCGTCAGCCAGGCCCAGCCGAACAGGTGGTAGATGACGACGCGGACCAGGGCCAGCGAACGCAGGACGTCGAAGTAGCGGTCGCGGCCGGGCTTCTTGGGCGGGGCGGGGGCGGCCGGAGGTGCCGCGAAGGGAGTCGCACCGGGGGCCGCCGGAGCGTAGGGCCCCGGCACCTGCGGCATCGCCTGCGTGGGTTGCACGGGCTGCGTGGGATAGGTCATGCGACAGGCCTCCGATCAGCGCCGCCCACCCGCTGCTGCGGAATCGAGGGCGGCGTTCCCAACACACCCGTCCGCCGGAGCTTCTGCCAGCGAAGGCGGCCTCCGGTCAGGGCGGTGATCCAGGACTGGAGCAGCACGACGTACATCAGCTGCCGGTAGAGGATCTGCTGGAGGGGCAGCGAGATCAGGTGGGTCATGCGCTCGCGGTCGAGCCGGAAGGCGTACGCCGCGCACACCGCCTGGACGGCGAGCACGCCGAGCCACGCGACGATCGTCTTCTGGGTGGGGCCGAAGACGAGGCCGTAGAGAAGGAACACGTCGATCAGCGGGGCCAGGAGCGGCGCCAGGACCATGAAGAGCGACACCAGCGGCATGCCCACGCGGCCGAAGCGGCCCGAAGGGCCCGACTCGATCACCGAGCGGCGGTGCTTCCAGATCGCCTGCATGGTGCCGTACGACCAGCGGTAGCGCTGCGACCACAGCTGCTGCACCGTCTCCGGCGCCTCGGTCCACGCGCGCGCCTTCTCGGCGTACACGACGCGCCAGCCGTCCCGGTGCATCGCCATCGTGATGTCGGTGTCCTCGGCGAGCGTGTCGTCGCTCATGCCGCCGACCCGCTCCAGGGCCGAGCGCCGGAAGGCTCCCACGGCGCCGGGGATGGTCGGCATGCAGCCGAGCATGTCGTACATCCGGCGGTCGAGGTTGAAGCCCATCACGTACTCGATGTGCTGCCAGGCGCCGATCAGCGAATCCCTGTTGCCGACCTTCGCGTTGCCCGCGACGGCGCCCACGCGCGGGTCGCCGAACGGCTGCACCAGCTCGCGCACGGTGGACTGCTCGAAGACCGTGTCACCGTCCATCATCACGATGAGGTCGTAACGGGCGTTGGCTATGCCGCGGTTGAGCGCGGCGGGCTTGCCCGCGTTCTGCTGGCGCACGACGCGTACGTTCGGCAGGCGCAGCCCCTCGACGATCAGCGCGGTGCCGTCGGACGAACCGTCGTCGATGACGATGATCTCGATGGGGTGGTCGCTCGTCATGAGCGAACGGACCGTGGCCTCGATGCACTTGGCCTCGTTGTAGGCGGGCACGAGGACCGAGACCGGTTCGGTGATGTCGGGGCCCCAGCGGAAGCCCTTCTTGCGGACCTTGCGCGCATGCACCGCGGAGAGCAGCAGCATCATGCCGAAGCGGAGCAGCACCAGGAAGCCGATCACGGCGAGGGCGACGACGAGTACGCCGGTGATCTTCTCCGAGGCGCCGACCAGGAAGACCCAGGCCTTCCCCTTCCACAGATCTATGCCGGAGACCGGCGCGTGCGCGCTGGGGGCGTCCAGGGCCTCGGTGAGGTTCGTGAAGCGGTAGCCCTTGTCCTGCAGATCGGGCAGGAAGGTGTCGAGCGCGGCGACGGTCTGCGAGCGGTCGCCGCCGGAGTCGTGCATCAGGACGATGGCGCCCTTGCCGTCCTTGGGCGTGGCACGGCGGATGATCTCGGCGACACCGGGGCGCTTCCAGTCCTCGCTGTCGGTGTTGTTGACGACGGTGAGGTAGCCGCGGCTGCCTATGTACTTCGTCACCGGCCAGGACTTGTTGTCCATGGCATCGGAGAACGACGAGTACGGCGGGCGGAAGAGGGAGGTGCGGATGCCCGCGGCGCCCGCGAGGGAGAGCTGGTTCTGCGAGAGCTCCCAGTCGATGCGGCTGGAGGACTGGTACGACAGGTCGGGGTGGTTGAACGTGTGCAGGCCGACCTCGTGGCCCTCGTCCACCATGCGCTCGACCAGGTCGGGGTAGCGCGAGGCCATCGTGCCGGTGACGAAGAAGACGCCGTGCGCGTGGTGCTTCTTCAGTACGTCGAGGACCTTGGGGGTCCACTCCGGGTCCGGACCGTCGTCGAAGGTCAGCACGAGGCGGTGGCCCGGGACGCTCAGCGTCCCCTCGTGGCCGCCGCGGGTGTCGATGACCGGGCCGCCGTCGAGGATCTTCTCCGGGACCTTGTCGGTGCCCGCGGGCGGACGCACGCGGTGGTCGGCGAGGATCTCGCTGTGCGTGTAGCCGCGCAGCATGAGCATCGCCATCAGGGCGACCAGGAGGAGCATCGGCATGAGGTAGCGCAGGGGGATCAAGCGCCGCTTGACGGTGCGGGCGGGCTGCGCGCGGCGCCGGCCGCCGCCGCTCCGGGACGGGGACTGGGGGCGGGGCTGAGGTTGGGACCGGGACTGGGCGTGACTGTTCCGGGGGCCGGCCGACCGGCCCCTGTTGGTGCGGGAGTTCATCGCTGTGCGCCCTCCGAGGGCTGCTGGCCAGCGCTTTGCGGGGACAGGTAACCAACTGCCTGGGCGCGCTGCGGGGACTGTTGATCGGCGGCGGGCTGCACTGCGGGGACTTCGCCGCCGCCTCCGCCCGCGCCCGGGGATTCGGTCGACGGGTCGGGCTCCGGTGTCGTGGGGTCGTCCGTCGGGTCCGGATCCGGGTCGGGCTTCGTGGGGTCGTCGGTGGGGTCGGGGTTCCCGCCGTCGTCCGTGGGATCGGGGTCGGGGTTGCCGCCGCCCGTGGGGTCGGGGTCGGGCTCATCGCCCGGCTCGACCTTGCCGTCGTCCGTCGCGCCCGGGTCGGCGGCGCCGTCGTCACCGGTCGCGGGGGCGGTGGAGCCGCTCTCCGACGCACCCGGCGACGGGGTCGTGCCGGGGGACGCGGAGGGGTCGAGGGAGTCGGCCGGGCGGTTCGGCGTGTCCACCTTGCTGGCCGGCTTCTCGTCCTTGGGGTCGATCGGCAGCCAGGGCGCGCTGGAGTTGCCCGAGAGCAGGGTGCCTACGATGATCACCGCGTAGACGGCGCAGGCTATGCCGACGAGCACGCCTATCCGGCGGTACCTCCGGCTGCGACGGCCCGTCTCGTCGACGAAAACAGGCCCGTCAGGCGCGTCTTCGCTCTCGGCGGCCAGATCCGCCAGCTGTCGCCCCACCCCGTCGATCTGAACGGTGACCTCGTTCGGATCATGGGTGTGTTCCGGTAGGGCATCTTCTCGCCAATTCTCCATGCGTACGCACAACCCCCCACATAACCTGACACGGGCGCGCACGACTCCGGGCATCGTGCCGTCGGACCGGGCCCCCACCCGACCCGAGCGCCCCCTTATCACACTGCGCCCGGAGGATGAATGTAGCGCACGGCGGTGACAGTCGTACTAATCCTTCATTCCAGGCTCATCATGATGAGTGCATCCGTGGCCGGAACCCAACCGTCCTCGGGCCTGCGCAGCCACCCCTCGGCGGCGGAGAGTTCGGCCGCCGCCGCGCGCAGAGCGTCGACACCGGGATGCTCTAGCCCCTTCCTCCACACCAGTGACACAGGCGACAGGGGTACGGGGTCGATCAAGGGCCGCAGGACCGACTCGGGCATGGCCGGAAAGTCCACCGCGGCGAGCACCGGGGTCCTGTTCTTGGCCATGATCCGTCCGAACTCCTCGGCGCCCACCGCGAGGGGCGCGGGCGGCGCCACCTCGATCCCGCGTCCCTCGAAGAGGCGATGCGCCAGGTCGGTCCACTCCAGCGTCCGGGGATTTCCCGCCCCCGCGTACACGCTCTCCCCCGCGAGCGCGCCGAGCGGCACCGCGTCGAGCTCGGCCAGGGGGTGCCCCAGCGGCAGCAGCACCGCCATCGGCTCGTAGCGCACGGGCTGCTGGGCGAGCCGCGACCGCAGCGCCGGTTCGAGCCCCGCGTACCGCCCGAAGGAGACGTCGAGACGCCCGGCGAGGATCTCGGCCGCGGCCCCGGTGAGCCCGCTCTCGAAGCGGGCCATCAGTTCGCACTCCGGGGCGAGTTCGCGGGCCCGCTCCAGGATGCGCCCGCAGATGAGCCCGGGGCTGTTCAGGTCCACGAGCAGCGGGCGGGCCGCGGCGCCTGGCCCCCTGCCGCGCGCGAACGCCGCCGCCAGGTCGTCCTGTGCGTCGAGCACCCGCCGCGCGTACGGCAGCAGCCGCTCCCCCTCCGCGGTGAGCGTGACCTGCCGGGTGGTCCGCACGAACAGTTCGGCTCCCAACTCCCGCTCCAGGCGCCGCACATCACGGCTCAGCGCCTGCTGGGCGACGTACAGGCGGGCGGCGGCGCGCGTGAAGTGCAGCTCTTCGGAGACGGCCACGAAGGCGCGCAGGAGGCGGGGCTCCAGGTCGCGGGGCACGCCCGCCCCGAGGCCACTGGTCGTGCGGGGTTCTGCTGTCACCCCGGGAACCTACACGGAGATTCACAACGCAGGTGCGTGAGTCGGCCCCCAGAAGGTGTTGGACCCCGCACCAACGCCCCGGTGAGGGTGATCCCATGCCGCCCGCCGAACTCCGTGCGCCCCGCCGCCGCAATCCTTACGCCCGCCTCTTCCAGATACCCGGAGCCACCGCCTTCACCATCGGCAACCTCGTCGCCCGCCTCCCCATGGGCATGTTCAGCGTGAGCGCCGTCATCATGATCGCCGGGGCCCGCGGTTCGTACGCCCTCGCCGGCGCCGTCACCGCGACGGGCCTCGCCGCGACCGCCGTCGTGGCGCCCTGGACGGCCCGCCTCGTGGACCGGCACGGCCAGGCGCGGATCGCCGTCCCGGCCACCGCGATCGCCGCGCTCGGCTCGCTCTCGCTGCTCCTGTGCGTGCACTGCGGAGCGCCCGACTGGACCCTGTTCGCCTCGTACGCGGCGACGGCCACGACCCCCAACACCGGCGGCATGTCCCGGGCCCGCTGGGCCCACCTCCTCAAGGGCGACGACCGTGCCGTGCACACCGCCAACTCCTTCGAGCAGGCCGCGGACGAGCTGTGCTTCATGCTCGGCCCCGTCCTGGCCGCCTTCCTGTGCGGAGCGCTCTTCCCGGAGGCGGGCACCCTCATCGGAGTGGTGCTGCTCCTGACCGGCGTCCTGCTCTTCGCCGCCCAGCGCTCGACGGAACCGCCGCCCCGGGGACGTACGGCCACGAAGGAGAAGTCGCCCCTCCGCGCGCGCGGGATGCCCACCCTGCTCGCCGCCTTCCTCGCCACCGGCGCCGTGTTCGGCTCGATGGAGGTCGTGACGATCGCCTACGCCGACGCGCAGGGGCACAAGGCGGCCGCGGGCGCGATCCTCGCGCTCCAGGCCGCGGGCTCCTGCGCGGCGGGCCTCCTCTACGGGACCCTCAAACCGAGCGGGCCCCCGCACCGCCGCCACATCCTGTGCGCCACCGCGATGGCGGTCCTGATGGCGCTGCCGCTCCTGGCCGCCACGCTCACCGGCTCGCTCCTTGTGCTCGCCGGGGCTCTTCTTGTCGCCGGAATGGCGACGGCCCCGACGATGGTCACCGGCATGGGCCTGGTCCAGGAGCGCACCCCCGAGGGCCGGTTGAACGAGGGCATGACCCTCGCCGTCACCGGCCTGCTCGGAGGCATCGCGTGCGGCGCCGCGGGCGGCGGCTGGGTGGTGGAGCACATCGGCGCCACGCAGGGCTACGCGGTCCCGGTCGCCGCCGCGTGCTGCGCCCTGCTGCTCAGCATCGCGCAGGCTTGCGCCACGAGCACTCCAGGTCGCCGTTCGGCTCGGCCCCACGCTGCGAGCGCGGCTTGACCAGTACGGCCTTGTCTTCGGTCGACCTGGCGAGCGTCACGACGATCGCGTCCTCCAGGGCCTTCACCGAGGAGGGCATGTAGTTGTTCAGGATGATGCTGAACACCAGCTCACGCCCGCCCGCGTCCTTCACGTACCCCGAAAGGGCGGACGCCCCGGTCAACGACCCCGTCTTGGCCCGTACGTTGAGGGCCGCCGGAGTCCCGCACATCCGCGTGCGCAGCGTGCCGCCGACGGACTTGTCCGGGGCGCAGGCCACCGGGAGCGACTTGTACCAGTCGGCGTACCAGGGTTCGCCCTTCGCCGAGAGCAGCAGCTTGATCAGCTGGTCGGCGGGCGCGTTGTCCTTGCGCGAGAGCCCGGAGCCGTCGACCTGGCGGATCTTGCCGGGGTCGACACCGGCGGTCTTCAAGTAGGCGCTGATGGCCGCGAGTCCGTCCGGCCAGCTGCCGGGCCGCCCTGTCGCCTCGTACCCCATCGTCTTCGTGAGGTTCTCCGCGTGCATGTTGTTGGAGAGCTTCATGAAGGGGATCATCAGCTCCTTCAGCGGCATGGAGTCGTGCGACGCGAGCTGGCGCGCGCCCTGGGGGGTGGCGAGCCCGGCCCTGGTCGGCCCGCTCACCTTCACCCCGTGCGCCTTCAGCGCGTCCCGGAAGATCGCGGCCGCGTAGCCGGTCGGCTCCCAGACGGTGATCCACTCCTTGGTCGCCGAACCCCCTACGGGGACGGTGCCGGTGACCGTGATCGTGTTGGTGCCGTGCTCGCGCTCGATGGTGAGCGTGTCCTGGCCGCCCGCGGCGACGGTCCTCGCGCTGTTGTCGACCTCTACGTAGTCCGTCTTCGGGGTGACCGTCACCTTGGGCCTGTCCCCGGCCCGTGCGCCGGGCTTGGCCTCGACGATGACCGTCCCGGTGTCGTAGTCGGTGTCCGGGGCGACGCTCAGCGCGGAGATCTGGGCGGCGTAGTACGCGAACTCGTCGTCCCCTGCCCAGGTGTCGCCGATGCGCTTGTCGTCGAACCGGGTGTCGTCCGCGACCAGGCGCCCCGAGACCCGCCGGACGCCCGAGTCGGCGATCTTCGCCGCGAGCCGGTCGTAGTCCTCGACGAGCGTCGTCGGGTCGCCAGTGCCGCGCAGATAGAGGTCGCCGGAGAGGACCCGGCCCTTCTGCCTGCCGTCGGTGAGCACGTCGGTGGTGAAGCGGTGGTCGGGGCCGAGCCGCTCCATGGCCGCCGCCGAGGTCAGCAGCTTGGTGTTGGAGGCGGGCATCAGGCGCCCGCTGGGCAGGTGCTGGTAGAGCACGTCACCGGACGCGGCGTCGGCGACGACGACGCTCGCCGCGCCGCCCTCCATCCGGGGGTCGCCGAGGATCGTGTCGATGGCTTCGGGCAGGCCGCTGCGGTCGGAGTCCGCCCCGGCCGGCGAGCTGACGGAGAGGGTGGCCGCCGCGACGCCGAGCACGGCGGGCCAGATCCAGTGGCGCATACGGGCGTTGACGCGTCTCACGGGTCTACTCATGACCCTGGAGCATCCCGGACTCCGGCGCCCCGCGACAGACCCCACTCCGGCCACGTACGCCACTGAGCGGATCGCGCCCCGTGGCGCGGCGCACTACGGGGCGGGCCGTGCGGGGTCCGGCGGGGGTCACGCCGTCGCGGGATCACGGCGGCGCCGGGGCAGGAGCGCCGCCAGGAGCAGGACGGCCGGGGCGGGGTCCGCGGGGGTCACGCCGACGCGGCGGCAGACCAGGGCGTCGGGGTCGCCCGGAGGCTGCTGGAGGCTGTAGCCGCCGGGGCAGGAGGGACCGGCGTCGCCCGCCTCCCCCTTGGGGCCACGCTCGCCGGGCGGACCCGCGGGGCCCGTGGGACCGGCGGGGCCTTCGGGACCCGTGGCGCCGCCCGCACCGTCGGAGCCGTGGGCGCCGTCAGCGCCCGGCGGCCCCGCCGCCCCCGCCGGTCCTTCCGGTCCTCGCTCGCCGTTCGTGCCGTCGGAGCCGTCCGCCCCGGCCCGGCCCGGCTCACCGCCCGCTCCCGGTTCCCCGGGCGCTCCCGCCTCGCCCCGGTCCCCCGTCCAGCCGCCGCTCCCCGGGGCTCCCTTCTCGCCCTGTTTGCCGTCCTCGCCCCGTGAGCCCGGCGCGCCGGGCGTCCCGGGCACCCGCGCCCGGGACGGGAGGTCGTCGACGGCGTCGGAGGGGTCGGGCGCGGCAGGGGTGTCGCCGTGGGCGCGGACCTGTGCCCGCAGGGTCCGTACGTCGCGGGCCAGGGTGGACACGGCCTCGCCGCGCCGGTCCGTCTCGGCGGCGAGCCGGTCGGCGCGGCGGTCACCGGCGTCGATACGGGCCCACAGGAGCGCCGCGACGCCGCTGAGGGCGACCAGGACACAGACGAGGAAGACGGTGCGCCACCGACGGGCCAGGAGTCGCTCGAGCTTGATCACGAAGTGCCTCCGAGCCGTTGGTTGTCGATGAGCAACCTGGCGATCTCGCTCTGGTCATGGGCGTGCAGTGCGTTCAACTCGGCGAGTTTCGTGTCGCGTTCGGCCACCTGGCGCTCCAGCCGGTCGCGCTCCGTCTGGAGCTTCTCCGTGAGGCTGGAGTAGCCGAGGAGCGCGTTCTCGCCGCGCTTGCCGAGATAGGCCACCACTGCCGCGCCCAGAACTCCGAGGCTGGCGAGAAGGGAACCTAAAAGAGTGACGGTGGCATCCAAGCGACTGCCTCCTGCACTTGCGTACTCGGCCGGGCTGCTGTCGCGCCCGGCCGTTTGGGAACCTGCACTCGCATGCAGTAACGAGTCACATGCCCAGAGGATGTGCCCGACCGCTCCGTGCCCCGCACACGGAAGAAGCCCCCTGACCAGTGGCCAGAGGGCTTCAACCTCACATGGGAATTGTGGAGATGGCGGGAATCGAACCCGCGTCCAACGGTGCAAAAGGAGGGCTTCTCCGAGCGCAGTTCGCTACGATTTTCTCGGCCCCGGTGATCTCGCGAACAAGTCTCCGACGGGCCCAGTCACTGTTTGATTTCCCGCCGAACCCCGTGACCGGGTTCGACGGTTTAGTTCCCTAAATTATGCCAGGATCCGGGTCGGGAACACCCCCGGGCTGACACCCATTAAGGGTCCTTCACTCACTGCTAATTAAGCAGCGAGGGCGAAGGACTGGGAATCGCTCTTGGAATTGGCGATTATTGGTTGCGACAGGTGGTTTACGAGATCATTGTCGCTTCCTCGGCTCGCTTCCCCTGCTTCGACATCCGCTGTCGAAACCGATCATCCCCATGTTTTTTTATCAAACCGCGCCCCGGCTGTGCGGGGCAGTGCCCATCGTACGTGACCAACGCCCGACGGGGCCAGCCAATTCCCGCGCGGCCCGTCCGGGCCCCGTGGGCTAGGCGCTGCGCTGGCGCTTCTTGACCTCGGCGACCGCGCGGTTCGTCTCACGCAGGTCCTGCTTCTCCTTGAGTGTCTGGCGCTTGTCGTACTCCTTCTTGCCCTTGGCGAGCGCGATCTCGACCTTGACCCGGCTGTCCTTGAAGTACAGGGCCAGGGGCACGATCGTGTGACCCGTCTCCTGCGACTTGGACTCCAGCTTGTCGATCTCGGCCCGGTGCATCAGGAGCTTGCGCTTGCGCGTGGCGGAGTGGTTGGTCCAGGTGCCCTGCACGTACTCCGGGACGTGGATGTTGTGCAGCCACGCCTCGCCGCCGTCGATGTGCACGAAGCCGTCCACCAGGGAGGCCCTGCCCATCCGCAGCGACTTGACCTCGGTGCCCATCAGGACGAGGCCGCACTCGTACGTGTCGATGATGTGGTAGTCGTGCCGCGCCTTCTTGTTCTGCGCGACCATCTTCCGGGCCGGGGCCTTCTCGGCGGCCTTCGCGGCCTTGCGCTTTACCTTTTCTTTCGCCATAGTCAGGCCATTTTCGCACTACGAGGGGGGTCCGAGGCCAGTCAATACTGTCTCGGCCCTCGTCTCGGCGCCGTCCTCGACCTCCAGGTCCGGCGTGATGCCCCTGCCGTCGACCGCCTGCCCCGAAGGAGTGCGGTAGTGCCCCACCGTCAGCTCGGCGACCGAGCCGTCGGGCAGCCGGCTCGGCATCTGGACCGAGCCCTTGCCAAAGGTCCTGGAGCCCACCACGACCGCGCGGCCGCGGTCCTGCAGGGCGCCCGTGAGCAGCTCGGCCGCGCTCATCGTGCCGCCGTCGACCAGCGCGACCACGGGTCTGGTGGTGTCACCGCCCCGCTCGGCGTGCAGGGCCTTCTGCCGGCCGCGTACGTCGTACGTCGCCACCAGGCCGCCGTCGACGAGCCCCGAGGCCGCCGTGACCGCCTCCGACACCAGGCCCCCGGAGTTGCCGCGCAGGTCGAGCAGGATTCCGGCGCCCTTGGGGGCGTCGCGCACCGCGGAGCGCACGCGCTCGCCCGCGCCCTTGGTGAAGGACTCGACCTTGATCAGGACGGCGCCGCCCGCCAGCCGCGTGACCGTGACGGAGTCCGTGGAGAGGCGGGCCCGGTGCAGCGTCTCGCTCCACGCGCGCGTGCCCCGCTCCAGACCGAGCGCGACCGGGGTGCCGGCGCGGGCACCGCGCAGCAGGGACACGACCTCGGTGACGGGGAGACCCGCGACACGCTTGCCGTCGATGCTCCGCAGCCGGTCGCCCTCGCGGATGCCGGCCCGCTCGGCGGGGCCGTCGCGCTGGACCCGGGAGACCTCGATGCGTCCGTCGGCCGCGCGCCTGGCCCAGAGGCCGACGCCGGTGTACGCGCCGTCGAGGGCCTGCTCGAACTCCTGGTACTCCCCGGGGGAGTACACCGATCCCCAGCGGTCGCCGCTGCGGCTCACGGCGTCCTCGGCGGCCTTCTTGCCGGACTTGCCGTCGGCCATCGCCTCGGCCGCGGCATCGGCGGCTTCGTCGGCGGCGTCACCGGACGCGACGACGGAACGGGTGGACGGAGCAGGTGACTTCCGGCCTTCGCCGTTCGCCTCGGTCCAGGACCCGGTGGCCGCACCGGTGGCGAGCACGCTCGCGAACACCAATGTCAGGGTCGCCCCGCGGCGGATGCGGCGGGGCCGGGAGAGCCGGTCGCAAAACCGGTCGGGGCCTGACATGCCGGTGAGTCTAGGACAACGAAGGGCGCCGTACGGTCGGTTGAACCGTACAGCGCCCCTTTGAACAGGCGGGTCTTGTCACACCTTGAGGTACTTGCGCAACGCGAAGAAGGCGGCGAGCGCGGGCATCAGCAGACTGATGGCGAGCACCAGAGGCAGCTTGGTCAGGACCGCGTCCCATCCGATGAAGTTGATCAGATTCAGCTTCTCGGAGAGCGCGAGACCGTGATCGATGAGGAAGTACCGGCCCACGAGGAGCATCCCGCAGGCGACAGCGCCACCGATGAGACCGGCGACGGCGGCCTCCATGATGAACGGCATCTGGATGTAGAAGCTCGATGCGCCGACGAGTCGCATGATCCCGGTTTCACGTCTCCGGCTGAACGCCGAGACGCGCACCGTGTTGACGATCAGCATCAGCGCGACGACGAGCATCAGCGCCATCACCGCGAGCGCCGCCCAGTTCATGCCGTTGAGCAGCCCGAAGAGGTTCTCCAGGATGCCCTTCTGGTCCTGCACGGACTGCACGCCGTCACGCCCGGAGAAGGCGGTCGCGACCACCTGGTACTTCTCCGGGTCCTCCAGCTTGACGCGGTACGACTCCTGCATCTGGTCCGGCGTGAGCGAGCTGGACAGCGGGGAGTCGCCGAACTGCTCCTTGTAGTGCTTGTACGCCTGGTCGGCCGATTCGTACTCGACCTTCTCCACGACGGGCATCTTCTCCAGGTCGGTCTTGACCTGTTCCTTCTGCTCGTTCGTGACCGCGCCCTTGGCGCACTTCGGGTCCTGCTCCGCGTCGGCCTTGTTGCAGAGGAAGATCGATACGTTGACCTTGTCGTACCAGAAGCCCTTCATCGTGCTCACCTGGTCACGCATGAGCAGCGAGCCGCCGAACAGGGCGAGCGAGAGGGCCACGGAGACGATGACCGCGAAGGTCATCGTGAGATTACGGCGGAGACCGACGCCGATCTCCGACAGGACGAACTGGGCGCGCATGGCTCCCTTTCAGTGGATCAGTGCAGTGGATCAGTACGGGTCGTCAGTGCTGGTAGCCGTAGACGCCGCGCGACTGGTCGCGGACGAGACGGCCCTTCTCCAGCTCGATGACCCGCTTGCGCATCTGGTCCACGATCTGCTGGTCGTGGGTCGCCATGACGACGGTCGTGCCGGTCCGGTTGATCCGGTCGAGCAGCTTCATGATGCCGACCGAAGTCTGCGGGTCGAGGTTGCCGGTCGGCTCGTCGGCGATCAGGAGCTTCGGGCGGTTGACGAAGGCTCGCGCGATCGCCACCCGCTGCTGCTCACCACCGGAGAGCTCGCCGGGCATCCGGTCCTCCTTGCCGCCGAGACCGACGAGGTCGAGGACCTGGGGCACGGACTTGCGGATCTCGCCGCGGGACTTGCCGATGACTTCCTGCGCGAAGGCGACGTTCTCGCCGACGGTCTTGTTCGGAAGGAGACGGAAGTCCTGGAAGACGGTGCCCAACTGGCGCCGCATGTGCGGCACCTTGAAGTTGGAGAGGCGGGCGAGGTCCTTGCCCAGGACGTGCACCTGGCCGTGGCTGGTGCGCTCCTCACGGAGGACGAGCCGCAGGAAGGTGGACTTTCCGGAGCCGGAGGAGCCCACCAGGAAGACGAACTCGCCCTTCTCGATCTCCAGAGAGACATCCCGGAGGGCGGGCCGGGTCTGCTTGGGGTAGGCCTTGGAGACGTTGTCGAATCGGATCACGGATGCACCACGGGTAGCCGGGGGTAGGTGAGCGTGACCATACGCGAAGCGGGTACGAGAGCGCAGTCAGCGTCCTGAGTTGCGCGAATTGTCGCGGATATACCACGGAACGTAACAGTCTGAAACCGACGAGGACGGGCGGGCCGCGCCGAAATTCGTGGAAGCTGGCACAGTGGTAGGGGGAACGGTTGCGTTCCCCCTAGCGTTGGGCAGGCTGTAACTGTGCGGGAGGAGAAGCGCATGACCCATGACAGGTTGGTGTGCGCGAACTGCGCGGGGCCCGTGAGTGAAGGCCGCTGCCCCGTGTGCCGGGCCAGCCGCGAGCGCCTGCAGCAGCAGGAGGGGCCGTTCGGCGGCCTCAGCCCCGCGGCGCTCATAGGGGTGCTCGTCGTGCTGATCGCGGCGATGGCCCTGCTGGCGCACCAGACCGCTTAGCGCGCCCGAGGCACGCAACCAGGACACCCAGAAGGGCCCGGAGCTGGCTGCTCCGGGCCCTTCTGTCATGCCGTGTCCGTCATGTCGTGCGTCGCGTACGTCTCAGTACCGCGATGTGTGCCTTGGTCAGGCAGCGGCGCCGCGGGTGCCGACGAAGCGCGGCAGAACGCGGAAGCCGATGCCGCCGGCGATCATCGTCGCGGCGCCGATCAGCAGGAACGTGGTCTCGGCGGCGCCCGTCTCGGCGAGCTCGCCCTTGTCGGCCTTGTCACCCTGCTCGACCGGGGCGGAGCCCGTGTCGGTCAGGCTGTCCTTGCCCTTGCCCTGCTCGACGGGGTTGGAGCCGCCGTCGGGGTCGTTGTCGTTGCCGCCGGTGCCGTTGCCGCCGCCGGTGCCGTTGCCGTTACCGGGGTCGCTGGGGTCCTCGGTGGGCGTACCCGGGTCCGTCGGGTCCTCGGTGGGCGTGCCCGGGTCCGTCGGGTCCTCGGTCGGCTCCGTGGGCTCCTCGGTGGGCTCGGTCGGCTCGTCCGTGGGGTCCGTCGGGTCCGTCGGGTCCGTGGGGTCCGTCGGGTCCGTGGGAATGTCCGTCGGGTCCGTGGGATCGGTGGGCTCGTCGGTCGGGTCTTCTTCGTCCTCACCGAGGCCGACGTCGACTCCGATGCCGTTCTCGTCGGCGCTGGCGCTGGCGCTCGCGCCGCCGAGCTCGACGCCGACGTCCAGGGCCGAGGCGGCACCGGCAGCGGTCAGCGAAGCACCGGCGGCGATCACCGCACCGGCAGCTATTCGTGCCACGCGGATCCGCGTCTTCTTGGTCATCTGGCTGCTACCCCCAGTAGCTGATTCGTCAGTGAGGCAGCGCCCGGGACTGCGTTCGTCAGGAGCGCTCTATCCGCCCCCACAGATCACACGCGCCCCAGAGATACGCATGCCGCTCGCGAGCCTTTCCGGTTTCCACAGCAACGTCAAGGTCGTTGCGCGCGCGATGTCTGAAATAGCAGCAGTTGACCGGCGTACGGAGATGTGACTGTGACGTAAAAGGCAACTGCCGCCTCGTGGGCGGCAGTTGCCTTGTCGATAAAGCGGCGCTTACTTCTCCTGCTGCTTGCGCCAGCGAATTCCCGCTTCGAGGAAACCGTCGATCTCGCCGTTGAACACGGACTCGGGGTTGCCCACCTCGAACTCCGTTCGCAGGTCCTTCACCATTTGATAAGGGTGCAGGACGTACGAACGCATCTGGTTGCCCCAGGAGTTGCCGCCGTCCCCCTTGAGGGCGTTCATCTTCGCCTGCTCCTCCTGGCGGCGGCGCTCGAGGAGCTTCGCCTGGAGGACGTTCATCGCGCTCGCCTTGTTCTGGATCTGCGAGCGCTCGTTCTGACAGGAGACGACGATGCCGGTGGGCAGGTGCGTCAGGCGGACCGCGGAGTCGGTCGTGTTCACGCCCTGGCCGCCGGGGCCCGACGAGCGGTAGACGTCGATGCGGAGCTCGGACTCGTCGATCTCGATGTGGTCGGTCTGCTCGACCACCGGGAGGATCTCGACTCCGGCGAAGGAGGTCTGGCGACGGCCCTGGTTGTCGAAGGGCGAGATGCGCACGAGACGGTGCGTGCCCTGCTCGACCGAGAGCGTTCCGTAGGCGTACGGGACCTGGACGGCGAAGGTGGTCGACTTGATGCCGGCCTCTTCCGCGTACGAGGTCTCGTAGAGCTCCGTCTTGTAGCCGTGGCGCTCGGCCCAGCGCAGGTACATGCGCTGCAGCTTCTCGGCGAAGTCCGAGGCGTCCACGCCGCCGGCCTCCGCCCGGACGGTGACGAGCGCCTCACGGGCGTCGTACTCACCGGAGAGGAGGGTGCGGACCTCCATCTCGTCCAGCGCCTTCTTGACGGCCGTGAGCTCGGTCTCGGCCTCGGCGCGGGTGTCCGGGTCGTCCTCCTCCTCGGCCATCTCGAAGAGCACGCTGAGGTCGTCGATACGCCCGCGCAGGGCCTCGGCCTTCCGTACCTCCGCCTGGAGGTGACTCAGCTTGCTGGTGATCTTCTGTGCCGCTTCGGGGTCGTCCCACAGGGACGGCGCCGCCGCCTGCTCCTCGAGCACGGCGATGTCTGCCCTCAGCTTGTCGAGGTCCAGGACGGCCTCGATCGACTCCATGGTCGAGGAGAGGGACTTGAGCTCTTCGGATACATCGACGACTGCCACGGGTCCAGCCTAACGGCTGAGCGCAAGCGGTCTTTCCTCGCGGCTACGGGGGACGGGGTTGCCGCCCCGTCGCGGGGCGGGGCGGCCTTGGCGCGTCTCGCCCCTGCCGGTCGGCCGGGGGATTTCCGTGCCGCCGCTTCGCGGCGGATGTCTCCCGCCCACCCACCCGAGCACCCCGCGGTGGGCAGGGTGGGCAGGGTGGGCAGGGAGTGCGGGGAGGACGGGGACGGCGGGACGGCGGGACGGCGAGGACGGCGGGGACGGCGGGGACGGCGAGGACGGCGGGGACGGCGGGGACGGCGGGGACGGCGGGACGCGAGGTTACGGGGGCGTCGGGGACGAGTTCTTGGTGTCCTGGGGCGTCGCGTCCGCGTCGTCGCCGTTCGTGGCCGCCCAGGTGCCGATGCCCGCCGCCGCCACCAGGACCGCTCCCGCCACGCCCAGCGTGATCCTGCGGCGGCGGGCCGACGCGCGGTGGCGGGCCGAGCCGGGGCGGGCCGCTCCGGAGGCGCGGGGGGCGCGGGCCGTGCCCCGGGCGCCTCCGGCGAGCTCGTCCGGGCCCGGGACGCGCATGGAGGTGTGGGTGTCGCGGTTCGAGTCGGGGGCGGCGCCGGGGACCAGGGGCACCGCTCCGCGGCGCGGGGCGCCCGGGGTGGGCTCCGGCGCGGGCTCCTCCTCCGTCTCCTCCGCCTGCGGCTCCGTGTCCGGCTCGTCCACGTCCAGCGGCGGCATCCCCGCCACCAGCGGCTGCAGCTCCCGCAGCCGTGCCGCGAGCTCCGATGCGCGCAGGCGGGACGCCGGGGCCTTGGCCAGGCACTGGACCATCAGCTGCCAGAGCTCGTCCGGGATGCCGGGGAGCGGGACCACCGTCTCCGTCACGTGGCGGCGCAGGACCGCTCCCGGGTGGCCGCCGCCGAAGGGGGTGAAGCCCGCGAGGAGCTCGTACAGGACCGTCGCGAGCGCGTAGATGTCGACCGCCGCGCGCGGGGGCAGGCCCTCGATGATCTCGGGGGCGAGATAGTCCGGCGTACCGATGATCTTCGTCGCGCGGGTGCGGCGCGGGGAGTCGATCAGCTTGGCGACGCCGAAGTCCGTGAGGAGGGCCGGGTGCGAGCCGCCGGGGCCCAGGGGGCCCTGCATGTCCAGGAGGACGTTCTCCGGCTTCACGTCACGGTGCACGATCTGCGCCGCGTGCGCCGCCGCGAGGCCGTCCGCGACGTCCGCGACGATCGCCACCGCGGCCTCCGGGGCGAGCCGCCGCTCGCGGTCCAGGCGGGTGCGCAGGTCCGTGCCGCGGACCAGGTCCATCACCAGGGCGAGGTCGTTCCCGTCGACCACCAGGTCGTGGACGCCCACCACGCGCGCGTGGTCGAGGCTGAGCAGAGCCGTGCGCTCCTGGACGAAGCGGCCGACGAGCTCCTGGTCCGACGCCAGGTCCTCGCGCAGCAGCTTGATGGCGACGGGACCCTCGGGTCCCTCGCCGAGCCACACCGTGCCGGCGCTGCCCCGACCAAGGATCTGGTGGGCGGTGTACCGGCTGCCGATCTTGCGTGCCAAGACTGCTCCTACGGATGCGTGTTGGCGACAAAGCTACGCGGCCTCGACGCCAACCTTCACTCCAGGAGCAGAAATCACCCCGCAGGTGTCGACAAATCCCCAGAGTCGGGAAGGGATTCGCCCGTCACCGGGCGCGGGCGGCTAGTTGCCGCTCACTTTCCCCATCCAGCCGGCGACCGTGTCGTACCAGTCCGTCAGCTGTTCCCAGTAGCCCTTCGTCGTGCCGATCCACTCCTGGAGCGGGCTCAGCTCCCAGACGAGCCAGCTCGCCACGAAGAGGATGATCAGCGTGAAGAGACAACCCTTGAGGCAGCCGAGACCCGGGATCTTCATCCGGTTCGGGTTCGAGCCGCGCTGCCTGGGTTCCCTGGGCTCACGCGGCGGGCGTCCCGCGGGCGGCTGCTGGGGCGGCGTCTGCTGCGGCGGCGCGTACTGCTGCTGGGGCTGGGGGGCGTACTGCTGCTGCGGACGCTGGGGCTGGCGCTGCTGCTGCGGCGCGTACTGCTGGGGGCGCTGCTGCGGCTGCGGCTGCTGCACCTGGCGCTGGGGGCGGCGACGGCGCAGCGGGTCTTCGTTGGGGTCCAGGTACGACTGGACCTGCGTCTGTTCGTTGCGGTCGCGGGCCGCCCGCATCTGGTTCTGCCAGGGGTGCGGGTCGTTCGGGTCGGTGCCGGGCCGGTTCGGCGGCACCGGCGGCATGACGGCCGTCGGGTCGGCCGCGCCGCGGCTGCCGCTGGGGAGCACGGACGTGGGGTCCGCGTCACCGGCGCCGCCGGTGCTCTGCATGACGCTCGTCGCCGCGTTCGGATCGAAGGACCCCGCGTTGTTCGGCAGCACCTGGGTGGGGTCGGCCGCGCCCGCCGTGCCCGGCACCATGGCGGGGTCCGGGTCGGGCATGAGGAGGGCGCCCACGCCCTCCGCCGCGGCGATCTGCGCGCTGGACGCGTGCACGCCGACGCCGTCCGCGACGGCCCGCAGGCCGCGCGCGAGGTTCTCCGCGCTGGGACGGTGGTCGGGGTTCTTGCTGAGGCAGCGCTCTATGACCGTCCACAGCGGGTCCGGAACCGTGGAGGGGCGGCGCGGTTCGGCGCTCAGGTGCTGGTGCAGGACCTCCAGGGCCGAGCCGCCGCCGAACGGCGGACGCCCCGTGACGAGCTCGTACAGGAGGATGCCCGCGCCGTAGATGTCGACCGCGCTGGTCTGCGGGCGTCCCTCGGCGGACTCGGGCGCCACGTACGCGGGCGTGCCGACGAATTCGTGGGTGCGGGTCAGGCCCGGGGAGTCGGCCAGGCGCGCGATGCCGAAGTCGGTGAGCATCGGGTGCATCGCACCGTCGGCGTCCTGCTTGAGCAGCACGTTCGCGGGCTTCAGGTCGCGGTGCACGACTCCGTCCGCGTGACTCGCGGCCAGGGCGTCGGCGATCTGGGCGGTCAGGAGGGCCGCCGCGACCGGCGTGAACGGGCCGTTCTCGCGGAGGTAGCGGTGCAGGTCGGGGCCCTCGACCAGGTCCATCACGAGGGCGAGGAGCTCTCCCTCGACGACGAGGTCACGGGTCCGCACGATGTTCGGGTGCGTGAGCCTGAGCAGGACGGAGCGCTCGCGCAGGAAGCGCATCACGATGTCCGCGTCGTTGGCGAGCTCCTCCTTGAGGACCTTGATCGCGACGGTCTCGCCGGGCTGGCCGGCAACGGCCGCCTCGGCACCCGCGGTCTCGCGCTGGCGGGCTCGCCAGACGGTGCCCGTGGCGCCGCGCCCGAGCGGCTCCTCGAGCAGGTACTTGCTGCCTACCGGCCGCACGTCGTGCTCCCTGCTGATGGCTGGTCTGTCCGGACCCGGCTACCCGCCGGAGGGTGTTCCGACCCACTCTAATGCCGCCGAACGGGGCATCGGCCGGTCACTTTCCGACCCGGCCGCCGGTGGCCGGACAGCTGTTCGGTGGAAAGACGCACCACTGGGGCCGTTGGTTGCCGATGGGCGGCGAATTGACCTTCGCCATCCTGCGCCGACCGGCGATCGCAACGGTCCAAGCAGGCACTTTTCCGAGCAGAGCCGACCAATCAAGATCACTTACTGGTGGCCGCCGGGCGTGTTGTCAGTGGCAGGTGCGAAGATGCCTACCTGTTACTGGCCGACATGGCCGTGTGCGGTGGGGGGAATCACAGCGCGAGTCCCCGTGCCCTGCGGCAAGGGCAGAAGGGACCGCTGACGGCGATGCAGATCCGGCTGACCGTCCTCGGGCCGCGCAGCGGCCAGACCGCCGAGCCCCAAGGCCGCCATGTCGTGCCGCGCGGCGCCTGTGACGTGCTGGTCACCGCGCCTCCCGGGACCGCTCTGGCCACCGTCGCCTCCGGTCTCGCCGCCGCGGTCGCGGGCGGCGACGGACCGGTCGTCCTGTACGCGGAGTCGGAGCGGCTCGACGCCCAGCGCTGCACCCTCGGGGAGCCCCCGCTGATCGACGGAGCGGTGCTCTCGCTCGGCTCCCCCGCCGAGCCAGGACCCGAACTGGCGGGAGCCGCCGCCCAGTTGCACGTGGTCGCGGGCCCCGACGCGGGCGGTGTGCACCTCCTGCACGGCGGCCAGATCCGCGTGGGCCGCTCGGCGGACGCGGACGTCCCGCTGGACGACCCGGACGTCTCGCGGCTGCACTGCGCGGTGACGCTCGCCCCGGACGGCCAGGTGACCGTCACGGACCTGGGGTCCACGAACGGCACGACGGTGGACGGCCGCGAGATCACCGACCGCCCGGTGCGCCTCTCCCCCGGCTCCCTGCTGCGGCTCGGCGAGTCCGCGCTGCGCTTCACCGCCGGGGACGGCACGGGCGGCGCGCTGCCGACGGCTGCGGACGGCGAGGGGCACGTGCGCGTGCGGGTCGCCGCGAGCGCCGAAGCTCCCCGGAACGACCCCCGGAGCACTCCCCCCGAAGCGGGCCGCGCACCCTCCGAGGGCACCCACCACGCGTACGGCTCGGCGGGCTGGGGCGCGGCGGGCGAGGGCGCCCAGGGCGGCACGTACGGAACACACGGGGCGTACGGCCGGGCGTCTCTCACCGACGGACCGCTCGTGCCCCAGCAGGGCGGCGCCCCGGAGGCCGAGAGCCACCGCACCGGCACCCCCGCGCGCGGGACGACCGTGCCGCGCGGCCTGCGCAAGCGAAGCGGCCTCTCGGCCTGGGCCCGGCGGCTGACGGGCGCCCGTGACGACGCGTACGGACCGGGCGAGCCCGAAGACGACGCGTACGACACCGGGAGCGGCGCCGCCGCCCCGGAACCGGCGGGCCCCACCCCCGAGGACCTCGCGATGGCCGCCGCCGCGCGCACCCCGGAGTCCTGGCCCGACCCGGCGTCCCTGCTGCTCACGGCGCTCGGTCCGGGCCCCCGGCTCTGGGAGCGCGGACCCGGCCACCCCGAGGCGCTCGCGGTCCGGCTCGGCACGGTCGACCGCGCGAACCCGGACGAGCGGGGCCTGCTGCCCGCCGTCCCCGTGACGGTCAGCCTGCGCGAGGCGGGCGCGCTCGGCCTCGCGGGACCGCGCGAGCGGCTCACGGGCCTGGCCCGTTCCGTCGTCGCCCAGCTCGCGGCGCTGCACTCCCCCGACGCCCTGGAGATCGTGCTGCTCAGCACGGACCGCGCACGGCCGACGCCGGAGCGCGCCGCCGAGTGGTCCTGGCTCGGCTGGCTCCCGCACCTGCGGCCCACGCACGGCCAGGACTGCCGCCTCCTCCTCGCCTACGACCGCGACCAGGCGGCCGCGCGCACGGGAGAGCTGCTGCGGCGCCTCGACGACCATGTGGCGGACAGGGCGGCCGCCGCCGCGACCGCCACCGACAGCTCCGCCGACGGGCCCGCCGTCGGCTCTCCGGACGCCGGGCCACGCACCGTCGTCGTGGTGGACGGCGATCCCGGGTCCGCCGGGCTGCGCGACTCCGTGGTGCGCCTGGCGCGGGAGGGTGCCACCGCCGGGATTCATGTCGTCTGCCTCGCGGAGACCCCTGCCGCGTCACCCGCCTCCCCGGTGTCGGCCACGTACGAAGCCGCCTGCTCGGTGTCGCCCGCCTTCCGCGCCTGCGGTGCCGTCGCGCTGCTCAGCGGCGACGTGGCCACCGCGCTGCGGCTGCTGCGGACCGTGGACGGACAGCCCGCGGGGTACGGAACGGTCGCCGCCGTGGACGCGGTGTCGCAGGCCTGGGCCGAGCGGTTCGCCCGCGCGCTGGCGCCCTTCCGCACGGACGGGGCGCCCGGCGAAGGGCACGCGCGCGTGTCCGCTCCGTTGCCTCAGATGGCGCGGCTCCTCGACGAACTGGGGCTCGCTCGGGCCACTCCCGCGTCCCTGATGGCGCGGTGGGCCGCCGCCGCAGATGATCCCGAGGCGTCGGGTGGGCGGGCCTGGACGGTGCTCGGGGCGGGGCCGCGCGGTCCCGTGGTCGTGGACCTCGCCGCCGAGGGCCCGCATCTGCTGGCCGAGGGCCCTTCGGGGAGCGGTCGTACGGAACTGCTGCGGTCCATCGCCGCCTCGCTGGCCGCCGCGGAGCGGCCGGACCGGCTCGGCATGGTCCTCATCGACGGGCGGGACAGCACCGGCAGCGCCGGCAGCGGGACGAACGGCGGGAACATACGGCTGGTCGAGGGCCTCGCGGTCTGTACGGACCTGCCGCACGTCACCACGCATCTCGCCGCCAACGACCCCGTACGGATGCGGGAGTTCGCCCAGTCGTTGACCGCGGAGCTGAAGCGGCGGGCCGAGCTGCTGGGGCGGCTCGGGTTCGCCGAGTGGCACACGCAGGTGCCTTCGGCCGCGGCTGCGTCCGCGCCTCCGGCCGGTGGGGGCAGCGGCGATCTCGATCCGCCGCCGAGTTCCACGATGCGGCTGCGGCCCGTCGCCGCCGCCCGCAAGGGAGTTGAACCGGGACCGCCGCTGCCTCGGCTCGTCGTGATCGTCGATGACTTCGACGCGCTGCTCTCGCCCGCGCTGGGATCGCCGGGGCGGCCCGCGGCGGGGTCCGTCGTGCGGGCGCTGGAAGCGGTGGCCCGGGACGGGGAGCGGCTCGGGGTGCATCTGGTCGCCACCACCGCGCGTCATGAGCGGACTCCTGAGACGGAGTTGGGGCGGCGGGCGGCGCTGCGGGTCGTCCTGGACGCGGTTTCTCCCGGGCCGGATGAGCCTGCTCCCGGGCGGGGGGAGCTTCGGACCGCCGAGGGGCGGGTGTGCCCCTTCCAGGCAGGGCGGGTCACGGGGCGGATTCCTCGTACGTCCACGTTGCGTCCGACGGTTGTTCCTCTGGAGTGGGAGCGGATGGGCGACCCTCCGACCCGCCGGCCCGTCCGTGAACTCGGCAACGGACCCACGGACTTGGCCCTCCTCGCCAGTGCCCTGGAGCGGGCCGCGCGGTCCGTGTCCGCGGATCAGGTGCCGTCCCTGTTGTGAACCCGCGCCGTGCCGCCCTGCGGAACGCCTGCCCACAACGGGGACGACTCGACCCGCCTGCCCACAACGGGGACGACTCGACCCGCCTGCCCACGACGGAGACGGCGTGCCCGCGGTGCGCGAGCGGACCCGCAGCTCATGACGGCACGTCACAACGCCATCACGATCACCCAGTTGTCATGGTTGGCGCTCTTGCCGCCTCTCCCCGGGCGGGCGTAGACAGACCGCACGGGACTCGTCAGGGCAGAGAAACGGGGCAGTGATGCGCAGCAGTCTTCGAACACGCAGGGCACCGCAACACCGGCGTACCACAGCCAAATTCGCCGCGGCCTTCGTCGCGGGCGCGCTCGCGCTCACCGTCACCGCGTGCGGTGGCGACGACGGCGACGACAAGGACGGCGGGGACAAGGGCGGCGGCAAGGAGAGCGCCGCGGCGGTCAAGCTGCCGAAGCTGGACGGGCAGACCGTCTCGGTCGCCGCCGTATGGGGCGGCTCGGAGCGGAAGGTCTTCCTCAAGGTTCTCGACGAGTTCGAGAAGCGGACCGGGGCCAAGGTCACCTTCGTACCCGCCCAGGACCCCATCATCAGCTTCCTGGAGTCGAAGGTCGCGGGCGGCTCGCCGCCGGACGTCGCCATGCTTCCGCAGGTCGGCGCGATCGAGCAGGCCGTGGAGAACAAGTGGGCCAAGCCGGTCGGGCCCGAGGCGCAGAAGCAGCTCGACAAGAACTACGCGCAGGGCTGGCAGGACCTCGGAGCCGTCGACGACAAGCAGTACGGCGTGTACTTCAAGGCCGCCAACAAGTCCCTGGTCTGGTACAACACCCAGGTCTTCGACAACGCGGGCGCCAAGGAGGCCAAGACCTGGGACGACTTCGTGAAGACGGCCCAGACCGTGTACGACTCCGGCGTACCGCCGATCTCGGTCGCGGGCGCCGACGGCTGGACCCTCACCGACTGGTTCGAGAACATCTACCTCTCGCAGGCGGGCCCGGAGAAGTACGACGACCTGGCCGAGCACGAGATCAAGTGGACGGACCCCTCCGTGAAGGAGGCGCTGACCACGCTCGGCGAGATCTTCGGCAAGAAGGGCTTCGTCGCGGGCGGTGCGGACAAGGCGCTGCAGACCGAGTTCCCCGCCTCCGTGAAGCAGACGTTCACCGGCGGCGACCAGCCCAAGGCGGGCATGGTCTTCGAGGGCGACATGGTCTCGCTGCCCATCTCGGAGACGAAGGCCGAGATCGGCACGGACGCCAAGGTGTTCCCGTTCCCGGCGGTCGGCGACGAGTCTCCCGCGGTGGTCGGCGGTGACGCCGCCGTGGCGCTGAAGGACAGCAAGGGCGCCCAGGCGCTGCTGACCTTCCTCGCGTCGCCGGACTCGGCCAGGATCTGGGCGGAGGCGGGCGGCTTCGTCTCGCCGAACAAGGAGCTCGACCTGGCGGCGTACCCGAACGACGTGCAGCGGGGCATCGCCAAGGCCCTGATCGCGGCGGGCGACGACATCCGCTACGACATGTCCGACCAGGCCCCGCAGGCCTTCGGCGGCACGCCGGGCAAGGGCGAGTGGAAGGCGCTGCAGGACTTCCTGAAGAACCCGAAGGACGTGGCGGGCACGCAGAAGGCTCTGGAGACGGCCGCCGCCGCGGCCTACAAGGACTGACGCGATGGCGTCCGCGAACGCCGGGGGCACGCCGAACGTGGCGCTGCCCCCGGCGCCCAAACCGCGCAAGAGCGTGACCGGGACGCGCAAATCCGTGGCGGTGCTCTTCCTGGCACCCGCCCTGGTGCTGCTCGGCGCGCTCGTCCTCTACCCCATCGGGTACTCCGTCTTCCGCAGCTTCTTCGACAAGTCGGGCGACTTCACGGCGTTCGGCAACTACAAGACGCTCTTCACGGACGACACCATCCTGACCGCGATCAAGAACAACGCGATCTGGGTGGTGGTCGCCCCGACGGTCGCGACCGGTCTCGGCCTGATCTTCGCCGTGCTCACCGAACGAATCCGCTGGGGCACGGCGTTCAAGCTGGTCATCTTCATGCCGATGGCGATCTCGATGCTCGCGGCCGGCATCATCTTCCGTCTCGTGTACGAGTCGGACCCCGACCGGGGTGTGGCCAACGCCGTCATGGTGGGGGTGCACGACACCTTCGTCGAGTCGTCCGCCTTCCCGCAGGCGCATCCCAGTACGCAGTCACCGCTGAAGTCGGCGGGCAAAGGCGCCTTCATCACCCGCAAGCCGGTCAGCGTGGGCACTCCGGTGGTCCTGCCGCTGACCGGTGTCGCGCCGGACGACATGCCGGACGGCGCGAAGTCCGCCGCGGCCGCGGAGCCGGACCCCGACAAGGTCACCGGCACGGCCTGGCAGGACTTCACGCGCGGCAAGGGCCGGGGCGAGGTGAACGCGCCGGACAAGGCCGAGTTCGGCTATCCCGGGATCAAGATCGAGGCCGTCAAGGACGGCAAGGTGGTGGCATCGGCCAAGGCGGCGGACGACGGCACCTTCGCGCTTCCCAAGGAGGCCGACGGGGCCCAGCTCCGCTTCCCCGAGTCGAACTTCCGCGAGCCGTACAACGGCGTGGACTGGCTCGGCCCCTCCCTGATCACACCGGCGGTCATCGGCTCGTACCTGTGGATCTGGGTGGGCTTCGCGATGGTCCTGATCGCGGCCGGTCTCGCGAGCGTGCCGCGTGAGCTCCTGGAGGCCGCCCGCGTGGACGGCGCCAACGAGTGGCAGGTGTTCCGCAGGATCACGGTGCCGATCCTGGCGCCGGTGCTCGCGGTGGTGGCGGTCACGCTCATGATCAACGTACTGAAGATCTTCGACCTGATCTTCATCATCGCGCCGAACTCCTCGAAGGACGACGCGAACGTCCTGGCGCTCCAGCTCTACAACTCCGCGTTCCTCGACAAGGATTCGGGCGTGGCGAGCGCGATCGCCGTACTGCTCTTCCTCCTCGTGATCCCGGTGATGCTCTTCAACGTGCGGCGACTTCGGCGGGAGGCTCGGCGATGACCACCCAAGTCGAAGTGGTGAAGGCGAAGCAGTCGCTCGGCGGGCGGATCGCCTCCGTCCTGAGCGGCAGCCTGGTCCGCGTCTTCCTCGTGATCGTCGGGCTCTTCTGGCTGGTGCCGACGGTCGGTCTGCTGCTCGGCTCGCTGCGCACGTCGGCCGACATGGCGGAGAGCGGCTGGTGGAAGGTCTTCACCACGCCGTCGCAGATGACGCTGGACAACTACTCGAACCTGCTCAAGGACGAGACGATCACCGACTCGATCCTGTCCAGCATCATGATCACCGTCCCGGCGACGCTGCTCGTCGTGATCATCGGGTCCCTCGCCGGATACGCCTTCGCGTGGATGGAGTTCCCGGGCCGCGACTGGTGGTTCCTCGGGGTCGTCGGGCTGCTCGTGGTGCCCGTGCAGGTGGCGCTGCTCCCGGTGTCGAAGATCTTCGGCGCGATCGGCATCTTCGAGACGACGATCGGCGTGGTCGTCTTCCACGTGGCCTTCGGGCTGCCGTTCGCGATCTTCCTGCTGCGGAACTTCTTCGCGGAGATCCCGCGCGAACTCCTGGAGGCGGCACGCCTGGACGGAGCCGGTGAACTGCGGCTCTTCTTCCGGGTCGTGATGCCGCTAGGCGCTCCGGCGATCGCCTCGCTCGGCATCTTCCAGTTCCTCTGGGTCTGGAACGACATGCTGATCGCGCTGATCTTCGCCGACTCCCAGAGCCCGCCGATCACGGTCGCGCTCCAGCAGCAGGTGCGCTCCTTCGGCGACAACGTGCAGATCCTGGCGCCCGGCGCGTTCATCTCGATGGTGATCCCGCTGGCCGTGTTCTTCGCGTTCCAGCGGCAGTTCGTGTCCGGCGTGATGGCGGGCGCGGTCAAGTAGCGGCCGGGCGGACGATCATGCCCGGCACAGGCGCATATGTTCGACGAGTGAGGCGGTCCTCCAGCGGGGCCGCCTCACCCGCACCCATCCCCCAAATGCCGCATAAGGCGTAACTCGACCGGATGTCGGGGCGTTGCCGGGCAGTGTGCCCGCGCCGACCCATGGATGTGCCTTGCCCCGGTTCAGTGTCATCGTGCCCGTGTACAAGGTGCAGGCTTATCTGCACGCATGCCTCGCATCGGTCCTCGGCCAGTCGTTCACGGACCTCGAACTGATCGTCGTAGACGACTGCTCACCCGACGCGTGCGGCGCCCTGATCGACGAGTGCGCGGCCCGTGACACCCGGGTGAAAGCGATCCACCTCAGGGAGAACGTGGGCCTGGGGCGGGCCCGCAACGCCGGCATGGAGCACGCGAGCGGCGACTACCTGATCTTCCTCGACGGCGACGACACCCTCACCCCGGACTCCCTGCACGCGATCTCCGACCGCATCAAGGAGACGGACGAGCCGGACGTCCTGATCTACGACTACGCGCGCGTGTTCTGGTCGGGCGAGGCCGTGCGCAACCAGTTCGCGAGCCTCCTGCGCCAGGACGGCAACGTCCCCTTCCGGCTGACGGACCGTCCAGGCCTGCTGCGGCTCCTGATGGTCGCCTGGAACAAGGCCTACCGCCGCGACTTCATCGAGCGCGAGGACTTCACCTTCCCGCCCGGCCTCTACGAGGACACGCCCTGGACCTACCCGGTCCTGATGACGGCGGACACGATCGCCACCCTCGACCGGGTCTGCGTGCACTACCTGCAACGCCGCCGGGGCAGCATCCTGCGCACCACGACCCGCAGGCACTTCGACATCTTCGACCAGTACGAGCGGGTCTTCACGTTCCTCGACGAGCACCCGGAGCTCTCGGCGGCCTGGCGGTCGCTGCTCTTCCGGCGGATGGTCGACCACCTCTCGACGGTCTTCACCAAGCGCGACCGCCTCCCGCGCGGCAGCCGCCCCGCGTTCCTGCGCAAGGCCCGCACCCACTACCGCCGCTACCGCGTCCCCGGCGCCCGCCCGCGCACCCGCACCCGGCTGCGGCACGGCCTGGTGCGCCTGGGCACGCACCGCACCTACCGGACCGTGTGGACGGTGCTGCGCCTCAGGTCGAGGGCCAGGCTGTACGTGACGCGGGCACGGCGCCGGACCAAGGGCGCCCTGCTGCAGGTGCACTACCGCATCCAGCTGCGCCTGCCGCTGCGCGCCGACCGCGCGGTCTTCTCCTCGTACTGGGGGCGCGGCTACGGCTGCAACCCCGGCGCCCTGGAGGCCGCGCTGCGCGAGCACGCCCCGCACATCCGCACCGCGTGGATCGCCGACCCCGTCCACCACCACACCCTGCCGACGGCGACCCGCAGGCTGCGCACCGGCACGGCCGCCTACTGGAGCGCCCTCGCGCGCTCCAAGTACCTCGTGAACAACGTGAACTTCGACCGCAGGCTCGTCAAGCGCCCCGGCCAGATCATGATCCAGACCCAGCACGGCACCCCCCTGAAGCTGATGGGCCTCGACCTCCAGGACCGCCCGGCCGCCGCCCGGGGCATGGACTTCGCCGCCCTCCTGCGCAACGCCGACAAATGGGACTACGTCCTCTCGGCGAACCGGCACTCGACGCTGGTGTGGGAGCGCGTCTTCCCCGCCTCCTTCAAGACCCTCGAGTACGGCTATCCGCGCAACGACATCTACCAGCGGGCCGGCTCGGCGGACGTGGCCCGCCTGCGCGAGAGCCTCGGCATCCCCCAGGGCGCGGTCGCCATCCTCTACGCGCCCACCCACCGCGACTACCGCCACACGCAGCTGCGCTCCCTCGACCTGGAGCGGCTGCTGCACAACCTCGGCCCCCGATTCGTCGTCCTGACCCGCGCCCACCACTCGTACGGGGCACCTCTGGCGCCCTCGTCTGGCCGCCTGATCGACGTCTCCGACCATCCGAGCGTCGAGTCCCTCTGCCTGGCGTCGGACGCCCTGGTCACCGACTTCTCGTCGCTGATGTTCGACTACGCCAACCTCGACCGCCCCGTCGTCCTGCACGCCACCGACTGGGAGGCGTACGAGGCGGCCCGCGGCACCTACTTCGACGTGCGCGAGTTCCCGCCGGGCGCGGTCGCGCGCAGCGAGGACGAGCTCACCGACATCTTCGCCACCGGCCACTGGCGCGGCTCGCGCTCGGCCCAGCTGCGGGCCGCGTTCCGAGACCGCTTCTGCGTGTACGACGACGGGCGGGCCGCTGAACGAGTTGTGAGGCATGTGGTGCTCGGCGAGGCCGGAGGTCTACCGTCTGTGACGCCACTGGCGGACCGGCACCCGGCGCCGGCCGCGGGGGTGGCCGACGAGCCGCTGCCGCGCGCGGACGTCTCCCGGCCCACCCCGAGCTTCTAGCCGCACCGTGCTCCTGACGGCACTCCGCGTGCGCCGCACCGTCCTCCTCATCCCCGGGACCAGATATGCAGAACGCTTCCGCCACCCCGTCCGCGAACGCCACCGCGACCGGTCAGGACACCGGTCAGCTGCCTCAGCCGGGCCGACTCTCCGACGTGAAGGGGTGGTTCCATCCGGTCGACCAGGTCCTCTTCGACTGGGTCCTGAGCCGCCAGTTGGAGCGGAACCAACGCGGTGACCTGCTCGAACTCGGCGCGTATCTGGGCAAGAGCGCCATCTTCATGGGGGCGTATCTGCGTGCCGATGAGGCCTTCACGGTCTGCGACCTCTTCGACTCGCCCGCCCCTGACGAAGCCAACTCCGCCGAGATGGGCCGCTCGTACGCCACGCTGACGCGCCGCGCCTTCGAGGCCAACTACCGCTCCTTCCACGACGGTCTGCCGCGGATCGTCCAGGAGCCGTCCTGCGGGATCACCGCGCACGTGGAGGCGGACAGCTGCCGCTTCGTGCACATCGACGCCTCGCATCTGTACGAGCACGTCCACGCGGACATCGCCGCCGCCCGGGAGGTTCTCGGGCAGGACGGGATCGTCGTGCTCGACGACTTCCGGGCCGAGCACTGTCCGGGCGTGGCCGCGGCGACCTGGGGCGCGGTGGCGAGCACGGGGCTCAAGCCGCTGTGCATCACGGCCACCAAGTTCTACGGGACGTGGGGCGGTTACGACGCGATCCACGCCGATCTCGCCGCGTTCCTGAAGGAGCGCGACGACATGTGGCACGGGGCCGAGGAGGTCGCGGGCTTCCCGATGATCCGGATCAGCGGCAAGAAGGCGAAGTCCCCGGAGCAGCCGGTGTCCCGGCACGCGGGCGAGGCGGCTCCTCGGACGCCGGGTCCTCAACCCCTCGCGGCGACCGCCGGTGCCGGAAGCAGGGCCAGGGGCCTGCTGTCGTCCCTGCTCGCGCGCTCTGGCCGCTCCTGACGGCAGTCCGCCTGGTGGCTCCCCCGCGCCCCCGAGGGGCGCGGGGAACCGCGCTACCTCTCCAGCAGCTCGAACAACTCTTCCCAGCGCGCCAGGACCCGCGCCTCGGAGAACCGCTGCACGTTCCTGCGGGCCCGCTCCCCCATCGCGTCCCGGAGCCTCGGATTGCCGGTGAGGCGCAGGAGCCGGTCGGCGAGGGCCTCGATGTCGCCGGCGGGGGCGAGCAGGCCGTCCTCGCCGTGGCGCACGAGTTCGCGGACGCCCGGCGCGCAGTCGAAGGCCGCGCACGGCACCGCACTGGCCATGGCCTCCATCAGGGCCAGCGGAAAGCCCTCGCCGCGCGACGACTGCACGAAGAGGGAGCTCTCGGCGAGCACCCCCGGCACATCGCTGGTGCGGCCACGCCACTCCACCGAACCGTCGAGCCCCAGGCGCGTGCACTGCCGCTTGAGGTCGGCCTCGTCCGCTCCGGCGCCGTAGATCCGCAGCGTCCAGTCCGGACGCCGCGGGGCCACGAGCGCCCAGGTGTCGACGAGCATGTCGACGCCCTTCTGGTCGGCGAGCCTGCCGATGCTGCAGACCACCTTTCCCGCGCGCGGCGAGGGCACGTGAGGGAGGTGGGCCAGGGCGTTGGGCATCGCGCCGACGTTGTGCATGCCGTCCGCGATCCAGTCGTCGGCGTCCTCCTGGGTGAGCGCGAGCCAGCGGTCCACGGACGGGTAGCTGCGCTTGACCGCCTTGTAGCGGTGGCAGGCGCGGGTGTAGGCGTACGACTCGTGGCTCATGCCGATGATGCGCAGGCCCGCGGTGTCCGCCTCCCTGACCCACTCCATCGACCAGACCTGCGTGACGATGGCGACCGCGCCGGGGCGTGCGGCACGGAAGATCTCCGAGAGCCGGTCGACGACCCGCCGTTTGGCGGTGAGCCGTGCCCTCTCGCGGCACCGCGCCGCCACGTTGAGACGGCCCAGGCCCCGTGCCGGGCGCGGGGTCGGCGGATGCTCGCGGTAGAGGCTGGTCACGGGGTAGCCGACGTCGTCGGGCAGCCCCATCTTCAGCTCGGCCTCGTGGACGCCGATGACGTGCACCCGGTGGCCGTTGTCCTGAAAGAGCCGGGCCATCTGGTGGGTCCAGGCGGTGACGCCGCCGAGCTCGTCGACGGTGTTCGCGAGGAGGAAGATGTCGCGGCTCCTCGTCGCGGTCCTGGCCATCGCCGTGGTAGCCGTGGTCATGCGCCGCTCCCCTTCTCCGTGTTCCCGAACCGCTCCCCGAAGAGCGTGTCCACCACTTCGGCCGTGGCCCGCCCCTGGTCGTACGCGCCGAACCGCCCGGCGAACGCCCGCCGGGCCTCGGCCCACGCGCCGTCGGTCTGCTTCAGCGTGCCGAGCACGCGCAGCAGCTCCTCCTCCGTCTCGACCACGGGCCCGCCCGCGTCCTCCCGCAGATCGAAATAGCTGCCCCGCTCGGCGAGGTACGCGTCGAGGTCGGGGGCGAAGTGCACCAGCGGCCGGTCCAGGAGCGCGAAGTCGAACATGATCGACGAGTAGTCCGTCACCAGGACGTCGGCGAGGCAGAGCAGTTCGCTCACGTCGTGGTGGGCCGAGACGTCGACGACCGTGCCCGGCGGGCACACCGGGAGGCTCGCCGCCTCCATGTAGTGGGCGCGTACGAGGAGGACATGGGTGTCCCCGAAGCGGTCCGCGAACGTGCGTACGTCCAGGGGCAGCCGCACCGCCTTGTTGTTCTTGGGCAGGCCGCGGAACGTCGGCGCGTAGAGCACCACCGTCTTGTGGTCGGGGATGCCGAGGGCGGCGGCCGCGGCGGGGCGCGGGAAGCGGCCCGACGCCTCGTCCACGGCGCGCGCGGCGATCAGGCGGTCGTTGCGCGGGTAGCCGCAGCGCAGCAGTCTCTCCTCCGCAATGCCGTAGGCGCGGGCCAGGGTGTGCACGTCGTGCTCGGAGCGGACCAGGAAGTGGTCGAAGCGTTCGACGGCCCGCTGGAGCCACTCGCGCTGCGGGGCGTTCTGCGTCTTCACGCGGGCCTCGTCGAAGCCCATGCGCTTGTACGCGGAACCGTGCCAGGTCTGGAGGTACGTGGTGCGGCGCGGCTTGGTCAGGCCGTGCGGGAAGCCCTGGTTGTCGATCCAGAACTCGGCGCGGCCCAGCGCCCACAGATAGCGCCAGGACCAGCGGCGCACCAGGGCGGCCGTGTCGGGGAACCCGTCGGTCGAGTCGGCGTACGCCCAGGTGCAGTGCAGCCGAAGGCCCCGGGCGAGGATCTCCTGGTGGACCGCGCGCGGGCTGTCGCCGTAGCACCTGCCCATGTGGCTCTCGAAGACCACCGAGCCCTTGCGGACGGGCAGCCGGCGCAGCGCCCGCCGGTAGACGCGCTGCTTGACCACCTTGCCGTTGAGCCTGTCCCACCGCTTGCGCAGGGCGCGCAGCCGAAGCCGCAGCTTGCGTGCGGGGCGGAAGTGGGTGGCGTAGTGCAGGGCCGCCCGCAGGGTGCCGGTCGCGCGGTGGCGGGGGGCCAGGCGCAGCGACACCTTGTTGGCGCCGGTGACGTCGATGCCCGGGGCGTGCCGCACGGTCTCCGGCTCGGCGACGAGGTCGCTGGTCAACTCCTGGTCGCCCGCGCCGAGATGCAGCCGCGCCTCCCAGGTGCGGTCGCGGACGCCGAGGTCCCGCAGCCCGGCGGTGAGGCCGACGGTGGCCCGCCATACGACCGCGTGCCCGTCGTAGTGCACCTCGTCCACGGGTACGCGAAAGCCGCGCCGTCCCGTGCCGGGCGGCCGCACGTCGAGCCGGGCGGTGAGCGGCGGCCGGTGCGGAACCAGACCGCCGGGCAGCGCGAGACGCCCTTCGAGGACTGCCTTGCCGCCGTCGACCACACACCCGGTCAGACGGTTCAGCAGGCGCACGTCGCTCAACTGCTGGTACTGATGGCCCAGTTCGGTGACATCGAGCAGGTCCCGTACGCGCGGGTCCTCCAGGCCGTCCGCGCGCCAGTAGACCTTGCCGTCCCGCTCCGTCAGCTCCGAGACGACCGTCCCCGGCCGGGCGAGGGCGTACGCGGCCGCGAGCACGCCCTCCGCGTCGCCCTCCGCGAGCAGGCGCACGCACACCCGCTCCACGGGGTCGAGGGCGTCCAGGGCGCGCGCGTCCGCGCGGCCTTCGAGGTGCGGGGCGAGGTCGGCCGTGGCCCGGCGCCGTTCCTCGGCGGTGAGCTGCGGGAACGTACGGGCGCAGGGCAGCACGTGGTCGGTGAGGAAGGCTCGCTCGCGCCGGTCGGCCAGGTCCAGGCGGCCCAGGCTCACGAGGAGACCGGCGACGCGGCCGTTGGCGACGGCGAGCGCGAGGATCTCGCGGGCCAGGTCGGGTGCCGCGCGGTGGGTGGTGATCAGGTTCGGCACGAGGGTGATGCCGCGGGCCCCGAGGGCGGCCTCGACGCCGAAGAGGACCTCGCTGTGGTCGAGGTCCTCGGCGTACCGCAGACGCGCCGCGTCGATGAACTCCCGGCGGACGCAGAACCCGGCGGTCAGGGAGTCCCTGGCGACGAGTTCGGGCGCGTCGGCGAGGTTCTCGACGCCCCTTGTCCGCGCGTGCAGTGGGGCCTGCCAGCCGGGGCCGCGCTCCTTCTTGCCGCTGCCCGTCAGCCGCGTCCAGCGGCCCGCCACCAGATCGGCCCCGGTGGAGCGCGCCGCGTCGAAGAGGTTCCGGCAGGCGTGCCGCTCCAGGAGTTCGCCCTCGCCGAGCACGACGACGTACCGCCCGCGTGCCGCGTCGAGGCCGAGGTTCCGCGCTGCCGCCACGGAGAGCGCGCCGCGCGCACGGACCAGGCGCACCCGGTGCGGCTGGTCGGCGGCGAGCGCCCGCGCCGCGTCACGCGCGGGGCCGTCCGTCCCGGGGTCGACGACGACCGCCTCGACGTTGCCCATCGTCTGGTCGAGCACGGAGCGCACCGACTGTTCGAGCGCGTCGACGTCCGAGCGGGCGACCGCGACGCAGCTGACGTCGTGCAGTTCCGGCTTGCTCATGCGCGGCCTCCTTCGAGCATGGCGTCCACGACACCGGCGGCCGCGTGTCCGTCGTCCAGATCGCAGAAGGCCTCGCGGAATCTGTCGTACGCGTCGGCGTACGCGGCGGTCGCGACCCCCGGGTCGCGCAGGGCGGCGATCACCTCGTCGCCGGTGGCGAGGAGCGGGCCCGGCGCCTTGGCCTCGAAGTCGAAGTAGAAGCCGCGCAGGGTGTCGCGGTAGTGGTCGAGGTCGTGGGTGTGGAAGAGCATCGGGCGCCCGGTCTGCGCGAAGTCGAACATCAGGGACGAGTAGTCCGTCACCAGGACGTCGCTGATCAGGAGCAGTTCGCCGACGTCCGGATGGCGCGAGACGTCGCGCACGGAGTCCGAGCCGGGGACGGTGCCGCCGACGAGGTAGTGCCTGCGGACCAGGAGCACCTGGTCGTCGCCGAGGGCGCGGGCGGCGGCTTCGAGGTCGAGGGGGAGGTCGAGGGCGTAGCGGCCGGACTGCTTGGGCTGGTTCTCGCGCCAGGTGGGGGCGTACAGGACGACGCGCTTGCCCTCGGGGATGCCGAGCCGTTCGCGCACAGAGGCGGCGACCTTCGCGCGGTCGGCGGCGTGCAGCAGGTCGTTGCGCGGGTAGCCGCGTTCCAGGACCTCGCCGGTGTAGCCGAAGGCGCCGCGCAGGACGGGCGTGGAGAAGCGGTTGGGGGAGACGAGCAGGCTCCACTGGTCGGCGCGGCCGGGCAGCGTCGCCATGTAGGCGCGGTCTCCCGACGCGTGGCCCGCGAGGTCACGGCCGATGCGCTTGAGCGGGGTGCCGTGCCAGGTCTGTACGACGTACTGGCCGTGGGCGCGCTCGAACCACGCGGGCAGCTGGGTGTTGGTGACGATGTAGCGGCAGCGGGCGAGCGCCTCGTACCACTCGGCGCTCCACAGGGTGACGGGCGCGGCGCTCCCCGGCAGGTTCACCTGCTGGTCGCGCACCACCCACAGGTGCTCCAACTCGGCGCCTCTGGAGACCAGTTCCTCGTGCACGGCGCGCGGCGAGTCCGAGTACTGCCTGCCGTCGAAGCTGCAGTACAGGACGGCGTCGCGCAGCGGCTCCCCGCGCCGGGCCGCGTACACCTCGCGCAGTCGGCGCTGGCGCGGCGCGCCCCGGTCGGCCATGGGCAGCGCGGAGCCGGAGCGCAGGTGGAGGCCGTCGTGGGCGTGCCGCTTCAGGCTGATGTCACGGCCCGACCTGGTGCGCAGGAGGGGGAGTTCACGGCCCTTGCCGGGCGCCACGCACACCGGGGTGTACTGGTCGGGGTCCGTCTCGCCGGGGGCGCGCAGGAAGAGGTTCCAGCGGCCTTCGGAGAGCGGCAGGATGCCTCCGGGTCCCGGCAGGGCTTCGGGGCGCAGTGCCGCGGCGAACCGCCCGCCCTCGACCCGCACCGGTGCCGCGGTCTCCTCGCCGTGGCCGCCGTGCACGAGGACCAGCTCTGCGGGGCGGGCCGCGGCGTCGGGGTGGCTGCCCTCGATGCGCAGCTCGTCCTCCCAGGTCACGCTGTCGACGAGCGGCCGCACGGTCTGGTCGCGCAGCTCCAGGTTCCCCGACGGGTTGGCGAGGACGAGGAGTTCGCGTCCCGGCAGCAGTCCGTACCGCCCCGGAGACACGTCGGGGCAGGCGGCGAGCGGTGTGCGGGCGCCGCCCTCGCGGACCAGCGAGACACCCCACGGATCGGCCTTGCGGGGCGCGCCGGTGCGCTCGTTCTCACCGGCGTGGAAGAGGCCGAGGGGCACGTCCGCGCTGAAGTCGCGACCGTTCACCAGGGCCGGGGCGAAGTGCGTCTCCTTGGTGTGCCAGTTCTCGATCCGCAGGGCGTCGACGGCCTGCGACTCCCCCGGCGCGATCCTGCCGTGCAGCCGGATGACGCCGCCGCACCCCTCGTGCGCCACGAGCCGCGCCGCCACCCGCTCCGTGCGCAGCCGCAGCCGCCCCTTGCTGAGGGTGACGGCCACCCGCAGGAACTCCTCCAGATACCGCACGGGAAGCCGCGGGGCGCTGCCCGTCCTGACCGGCCCGGTGCGCGGCAGGAGCCCGCTGACCACGCCCATCTCGATCTTCCAGGTGGTGCTGCGCCGCTTGGTGACGGTCCTGCGTGGGTCGACGACCGTCTCGAACCCCGACCGGTCGTAGCTGTGCAGGCCCTGCTTGGAGCGGTACGTCGCCTCGCGCGCGCGCACGGTGCGCAGCTTCAGCGGCAGCACGCGCCGCCGTCCGGCCCGCAGCCAGGCCACCCTGGCGCGCGCCCCGATCCGCCCGGCGGGCAGGTTGGGGATGTAGGCGTAGCCCTTGAGCCGGAGCCTGCCCCGCTCGTCCCAGGCGATGTGGGTGAGCTGTGCGCTGAGCGGCAGGTCGGAGCGTTTGAGGGCGACGGTCTCGCGCGGCAGTCCGCCGATGCCGGGGAAGTCGGCCCGGCGCCGGCGCAGGCCGCGCACCCGGAAGGCCTCGGGGTGGGACTTCTCGTACGTCATGAAGGCGAGCAGGTCGGTGACCCGGCGCTGGCGGATGAGCTGCCAGCGCACGCGCAGGGCGAGCGGCAGCGCGGCGACGACCGCGGGGGCGACGGTGTCGAGGAAGGCGTTGGCCTGCTCCATGAAGGCGTCGTGGTACGCGGCGTCGCCCTGCGGCAGGGCCTCCATGAACATCCACAGGTCCCCGGCGAGCACCGTCGTGTCGTAGCGCCGCTTGGCGTCGGCGAAGACCTCCGCCCGCGGCGTGCCCGCCCTCTCCACGGCCTTCCCCGCGAGGAAGCCGCTCGCCGCGAGGACGGCGGCGGTGCGGTCGCGGATGGCACGGGGGTTGGCACGGCGCTTGCTGATGGAGCCGTCCCTGTCGCGCCAGAGGTAGATGGGCTGCTTCAGTACGTCGACGGACTCGGCCAGGAAGTGGGCGGGGATCGTGACGGAGATGTCCTCGAACAGCACGCCCTCGGGGAAGGCGAGGCCGTGCCGGTCCCAGAAGTCCCTGCGGAAGACCTTGTTGCAGGTGATGCGATCGCCGAGCAGCTCCCAGTCGCGGGTGACGTGCGTGCCGCTGCGGTCCGACTCCATCGCCTTGCGGAACATCGGCGACTGCTCGCTCCTGCCGCCCGAGCGCAGCCGGTGGACGTTGCCGGTGACGAAGTCGGAGCCGGACTTCTCCAGAGCGGCCAGCATCCGCTCGTAGGCGTCCCGTGGGACGACGTCGTCGCTGTCGACGAACGCCAGGTAGGTCCCCCGCGCCTCGCGCACCCCCGCGTTGCGGGCCGCCCCGAGCCCCGCGTTCTCCTGCTCGACCAGCCGGAATCTGGCGTCATCGGCGGCGAACTCGCGGGCGATGCGCGGACTCCCGTCGGTGGAGCCGTCGTTGACCATGACGACTTCGAGGTCCGGCATGGTCTGCTCGGCCAGTGACCGGAGGCAAGGGCCGAGAAACTCCTCGACGTTGTAGATGGGTACGACGATGGCGAGTCGGGGTGTCATGCGCTGCGCACATTCCTTCCGGAGAACTGACGGGCACGGCTGCGCGTCCTGCTGGGGGTCACCCGGTTAACAACGACCGCCCGTCCGGGTCACCCGCACGGAGCCATTCGAGTGATCACGCCGACGGGCCCGGAACCCGGCGGCTCCGGGCCGCCGGGCGCAGGGCCCGCTCAGGTGCTGCGCCGGTCAGGGCTTGACCGCGATCCGGCCCTCGTCCATGCGCAGGAGCAGCAGCCGCTCGCCGGTCTTGTCCATGAACTCGTCGACGGCCTGGCGGGAGCCCTGCCAGTAGCCGTAGTCGTCGATGAGCAGGACGCCGCCGCTGACCAACCGCCCGTACAGGTGCTCCAGTTCGTGCTTGGTCGAGGCGTACCAGTCGGTGTCCAGGCGCAGGACGGAGATCTGCTCGGGCGCCTGCTTGGGGACGGTGTCCTCGACCTTGCCCCGGACGTAGTGCACGCGCTCCTTGGGGTAGGGCACCTTCTCGAAGCCCGACTTGACGTCGTCGAGGGAGGCGACCGCCCAGATCGGCCGGTCCTTGCCCTGCACCTTGAGCAGCTCCTCGGCGGACTTCCCGTCCAGGCGCAGGTCCTCCTCGGTGGGCGGGGTCATGCCCTCGTAGGTGTCGAAGAGGTACAGGTCGCGCTCGGTGTCACCGGCCGCGAGCAGGGCCTTGGCGCAGGCCTGCATCGAACCGCCGCGCCACACACCGCACTCGACGATGTCGCCGGGGATGCCGTGCCGGACGACGTGCCGGGTCGCCAGGATGAAGGCGTTCAGCCGTTCGGGAGAGGTCATCGTGAACGGCTTCACCGCACGGATGATCTCCTTCGCCTCGTCGTCGTAGTCGGCGGGGAGGCTCAGGGCCTTGGGCTTCGGCTTGGGCTTCGCCTTCGGTGCCGGTGGGGCGGGCTTCGGTGCGGGGACCGCCGCCGCGCGCTGGGCCGGCACGGGTTTGCGCGTCAGCTGGTATCCGGTCAGTTGCTTCAGGGCGCCATTCACAGCGCGTCGCCATGCCATGGAAGCGGACAGTACGCGCAACTCGTCCGCAATGTCACGCATCGTCAACATAAGTTCATTTGGCGTCACTTGGCGTCGCCACGGGCTCCTCGTCCACCGAGCGCGGGGCCACCACCTTCGGCCTGCCGCACAGGCCGCGGCCCTCGATGGGCTCGGGCAGCGGGACGCCGTCGACCCCGCCGACCTTGTTCGCCCACCACTTGGTGGTGCCGCGCACGAACGCCATGGTGAGGCTCGGGTAACTCTTGGGCCGCTGGAACACGCCGACGGAGTCGCCCCAGTAGGCGTGCTTGGCGTCGATCTTGCCGTAGGCGTGACGGATGCCCTTAATGGGCGGGAAGTCCGTGTAGGCCTCGCGCAGTTCGAGCCTGGTGTACGCGGCCAGCGCGCGGAACCCGTCGGGGTAGTAGCGCCAGCAGTCCTGCGCGTCGTGCACGTGGCCGCGCGAGGGCGCCGTCACGAAGGCGATGCCCTCCGGCTTCAGGACGCGCGCGATGTCCAGCATCGTCGCCCAGAAGAAGGGGATGTGCTCGAAGGCCTGCCCGGAGATGACGAAGTCGGCGCTGCGGGACTTCACGGGGATGCGGTACGGCTTCGTCATCACCGCGTCGACGTTGCGGCCGTCCAGGACGTCGACGCCCACGTATTCCGTGTCACGCCCTTCGAGCAGGGCCTTGTGGGTGCGGGTCTGCCCGTCGGAGACCCGGGCACCGAGATCGACCACCCGGTGACGCTTGCCCGGGGGCATGTACTGCTCCACACAGAGTTCCATCTGTTCGTACGCGGACTGGTGCACGCTCTCCTCCAAAGGGGTTCTTCTGCGCGTTGCTCGCGTTCAACGTTTATCGGCACAAAGGGTCACGTCGTCCAGGCGTCTTCGCCGCCGCGCTCTTGGCGCCCCACCCGCGCGGGGTGTGCCGGGCGCACCACTTCCTCGCCGGTTCCTCGACGTACGTGAACAGCGCCCAGGACAGCGCGGTCACCACGACCGCCACGCCCAGGAGCGTGAAGACCGCGTAGTCGGACGGCTGCGGGCGGCCCCAGGTGTCGATGATCAGCCGGTTGAGGGTCTGGTGCAGCAGATAGAAGGCGTACGACCAGAGCCCGAGCAGCACCATCGGGCGCGAGCAGAGCCAGCCGCGGTGTCCGGCGAGCTCGCGCTGGACGTAGGCGGCGATGAACAGGACGGCGAAGAGGGCAGCGACCGACCTGAGCGCCCAGGTGAGTTGACCGGCCGCGTACGGCCCGAACAGGGCCAGGCGGTTGCTGTGGACGACCACGTACGCGACGAAGCAGGCGAACAGCACCGGCGGGTGGAGGGGGAGGCGGTGGCCGCGGCGCAGGGCCAGGGCGCAGGCCATGCCCACGCCGAACTCCGGAAGCCGGGTCAGCGGGTGCCGCATGACCCATTCGCTGGAGAAGGGGGAAAGGTGGGTGGCCGTCCACCAGTTGAGCGCCCACATCGCGACGAGGCCGCCGACGGCGAGCAGGACCAGGGTGCGGGCGCGCATCCGCAGGGCGCCGCGGACGGCGTACGGGAAGAGGAGGTAGAAGAAGACCTCGACGCTGAGGGTCCAGGCGACGCCGTTGCCGGGGAACATCGGGGTGACGCCGGGGAACCACGTCTGCACGAGGAACAGCGAGGCGACGAAGCTGACGGCGTCCGTCGGCACACCGCCCCAGAGGTAGAAGACCCAGACGCAGGGGATGGTCGCGACCAGGTGGGCGGGCCAGATGCGGCCGAAGCGGCGCCAGTAGAAGAGGCGGGCGCGGGTGCCGGGGCGGTGCCCCCAGGTGAGCAGGAATCCCGAGAGCACGAAGAAGAAGTCGACGCCGGTCGCGCCGATGATCGAGTACGGGAAGAGCAGCGGCGCGTGGGCGACGCCGCCGTGGGAGCTGACGCCGGTGAAGTGGTGCACGAACACCGCGAAGGCGGCGAGGAAACGCATCCCGGTGAGGGAGTCGACCCGGGACGCGGGGTCGGCGGTGGCGTCCGGTCCGGGGAGGGGCCTGGTCTGCCGGGGGAGGGCCGTCGTCATGCCGGGGACCCCTCTCCCGCGCGCAGCGCCGGACCACAGCCCGCCGGGCGCATCTCGGCGACCATGTGGTCCAGGGTGGGCTTCACGCGCTCGCGCAGTGCGGTGATCCGGGCCGGGTCGCGTACGGCGTCGGCGCGGACGAAGTCGCCGCCGTTGCCCTCGCGGTAGAGGGGGACGTACCCCGCGGCGGCCAGGCGGGGCGGGGTCAGGCCCGACTTGGCGGTCCAGGCGGCGTGCACGTGGAGCAGTTCGGGGCGCACCTCGTGCAGGACGTAGGCGCGCAGGGCGGCGGGGTCGCCGGCCGCGTAGGCGTCGGCGACGCGGCGGTCGGTCAGGCCCGCGACGTCCACCACGCGCAGCCGCGAGGTGAGCAGCGTGCCGCCCAGGTCGGGCAGGGCGACGGTGGCGTCGCGCAGGCCGAGGTAGCGGGCGTACGCGTTGAAGGTGTGGCCGTAGCGCTCGGCGACGAAGCACATGGACAGGGTCGGGCGCTGGACGAACCTGCGGTCCTGCGCGGCCTGTCCGGTGACCGACAGGAGCAGCGCGCCCGCGACGGCGCAGCCGACGAGGGCCCGCGCGCGCGGGCGTTCGGCGCGCCAGACGACGGCGGCGGCCAGGGCGAACGCGGTGGCGGCGAGCACCCACACCGGGGTCGCGAAGCGGTAGAGCGCCATCCAGTCCCGGCCGAGCACGCCGTACGCGAAGAGCGTCAGGGCCAGCGGCACGAGCAGCGCCACCAAGGCCCTGCGGGCGGGCCCGTGGCGGGTGAGCGCGGTGCCGACGCAGGCCGCGCCGATCAGGGCGAGCGCCCATCCTCCGTACGTCAGCAGCTCGCCGGCGGTGGCCAGTTGGCCGATCTGCGGGGGCTGCTGGGCCTTGGCCACCGCGGTGTTCGGGACCCAGAGCCCGAAGGTCGCGTACCGCCACAGCAGGAAGACCGTGTAGGGCAGCGCGAACGTGCCGCAGCCCAGCACCACCGCCCGCAGCGCGTGCGCGAGGTCGCCCCGGCGCAGGAGCAGCAGCACGGTCAGCGGGTGGGCCGCCGCGAGCACCGCGCCGTCCGGCCGGGTCAGCGCGGCCAGCAGCGCGAGGGCTCCCGCCGCCGCGGCGACGGCGGGCCGCAGCAGGGTGCCGCGCACGGCCGCCCGGACGAGCAGCGCTCCGGTCGCGGCGGCGGTCAGCGCGTACAGCGGGTTCTCCAGGCCCGAGAAGGACCACGCCACGTACGACAGGTTCCCGGCGAGCAGGCCGCCGGTCAGGAGCGTGACCGCCCAGGCCCGCCCCGGCAGGACGGCACGCGCCGCCGCCGCCACGCAGGCCAGGACGCCCGCCGTGCAGAGCAGCGCGAGGGCCTTGGGGTAGAGCACCAGGTCGCTGACGCCGGCTAGCGCGCCGTGGTCGAAGAGGCCGAGCCTGCGGCCGATCAGGAGCAGGGCGAGCCAGGCGGGGTTGGAGTACCCCTCGACGGGGTCGGCGCCCGGTTGCTGCACGGGACCGAGGCCCTCGTCGATGCTGCGGGCGTAGGCGAAGGTGATGGCGGCGTCGTCGACGATCCACTGGCCGAGCGCGCTCGCGCGCCAGGCGACCAGGAGGGTCGCGAGGGCCACGGCCGCGGGGTCGGCCCAGCGGCGGCACAGGGCCGATGCGGTCGTCGGGCGGGCCGAAGAGGGGACTTCGGCCGGTGGTGCGGATGGTTCCTTGCGGCGCTGGAACTGCGCGAGAGGACTGATCATTAAGGGACTAACTTACACATATCGCCTCACGTCACTCCCTCCTCCGCCAGGCGGGTGACCCGGACGCGGCCACACCCGCATCGGGGCGATCAACGGGCCGCGCGGGAACGAACAACAGGCAAAGTGGCCCAATGCGCCACATTGGGTTCACGCCATGACCCCGGTCCTGCCGCCCGCGGCCCGGCGGCTCCTCACCACCGCACGGGCCACGCGCTTCCGTGCGGAACGCGCCGCCGCGGGCCGGGTCGGCAACGGGGCCCAGACGCTCCTGGCGCCCGTGCACCTGTCGATCCGGGACAGCAGGACGCTCAACGTCGCCGTCGCCGCCCTCCCCGACGAGCAGGTCGAGCGGGCCCAGCTGGTCCTCTCGCGCGGCCACCGCAGGTTCCGGGTCCCGCTCGCCTTCGAACAGCACGCCCACGGCGGCCTGCTGCTCGCCGGGACCGCCACGCTGCGCGACGTGCTCGCCGCCGGGGACACCCGGGCCGGTGCGCGCCTCGGCGAGGGCGTCTGGCGGCTCACGGTCGTCACCGTCGACGCACTCGGGCGTGTCCGGCGGCGCGGCATCGGCATCGAGGGGGAGAGCGAACTGCCGCCCACGCCCACCCTCCGCCACGCCCCCGACCCGCGCACCGGCACGCTCATCCGCGTCGTCCGGTGCCGCAGCGGGCGCGCGGTGCTCCAGGTGACCCGGTCGCGGCCACGGGCCGAGCTCGTGCGGTTCGTGCCCGGCGGCGACGGCATCACCGTGCACGGGCGGCTCGTCATGGCGGGCTCCCGGCGGCGGTGGCGGGCCAGGGCCGTGCGGCGGCGCGACGGGGTCACCGTGCCCGTCGGGGCGGTGTGGGAGGGCGCCGCGTTCACCTTCCGGCTGCCCCTGGGGGAGATGGCCGGGGCCGGCCCCGGCCAGTGGGTGTGGGACTTCCACGTCACGGGGGACACGGGCGACACGGCGGACACGGGCGGGTCCACGCTGCCGCTGGGCCGCTGGCTCTCCGACGTGCGCGACCCCGCGGCCTCCTGCCCCACGCCCTTCCGCGTCTTCGCGCTGCCCGGCGGCTCCCTCGTCCGCGCCCACGCGCACTTCACCAAGTCCGGTGGCTTCGCCGTCACCTGCTGGGACATCACGGATCAGACCTCATGAACGAGACCTCGTGAAGGAGAGCTCATGAAGATCACGTACCTCCTCGGCTGGGGCGACGAGATGGGCGGCACCGAGCTGGCCACCTACACCCAGGCGCAGCACCTCGCGGACCGCCACGACGTCGAGGTCATCTCCGTCTTCCGGACCCGCCCCGAGCCCTTCTTCCCCGAGGCCCGCAGCCTGCCCGTCCGCTATCTCGTCGACCGCACCGCGTCGCCCGAGCGCCCGGTGCGCGCCTCGCGTCTGGACGAGGCCGCCTGCCGCACCCTCGCCGCGCTGCCCAGCGAACTGATCAAGCCCTCCTGGGAGTCCGCCTTCGACCGTCTCTCGGACGTCGAGATGGCCGCCGCCCTGACCACCCTGGACACCGACGTCCTGGTCACCACGACGCCCGCCCTGATGGCCGCCGCCGTCGGGCTCGTCCCGGCCAGGGTCGTCACCGTGCACCAGGAGCACCGCCCCACCCAGCGCCGCGGCCCCTCCGGCGAGCCGCTGCTCCTGCACGCGCCGCGCCTGGACGCCCTGGTCACCCTCACCGAGCGCACCCGCGACTGGATCGCGGAGTCCCTCGGCGCCACCGCTCCCGAGCTGGCGGTCATCCCGAACGCCGTGCCCGACGGCTTCCGGCCGCGCGCCGACGGCGAGAGCAAGGTCATCGTCATGGCCGCGCGGCTCACCGGCGAGAAGCGCGTCGACCACGCGGTCCGGGCCTTCGCCGAGGTCGCCGACGCCTATCCGGAGTGGACCCTGCGCGTCTTCGGCGGCGGCCACCGCGAGCAGCACCTGCGCCGCCTGGTCGACGGCTTCGGCCTCCAGGACCGCGTCGAACTCCTGGGCCCCTGCCAGGACATGGCCGCCGAGTGGGCCAAGGCGGGGCTGACCCTGATGACCGCAGGGCACAACGAGGCGTTCCCGCTCGTGCTGCTCGAAGCGCTCGCCGCGGGCGTGCCGGTGGTCGCGTACGACGTCCTGACCGGACCCGCCGAGATCGTCAGGCACCGCGTCGACGGACTGCTCGTGCCGCCCGGCGAGATCCATGAACTGGCCGCCGCGATGAGCGAGTTGATGGGTGACCCGGAGACCAGGCGCAGCTACGCGCACGCCGCCCGCGAAGGCGTCTACGCCCGCTTCTCCTCCACCGACGTCACCGCCCACTGGCAGGAGCTGTACTCCCGGCTCGTGGCCCGGCGCGACGCCCCCGAGCGGCTCGACGACCGCGCGGACCGGGTGGCGCTCGGCGTCGCGTCGGGCGGCAGCGGCTTCCGCCCCACCACGCCGTACACCCTGGACGCCGCGCCCGCCCCCGAGGAGCGCGCCCGCGAGGACGAGATCCTCGAAGCGGACACCAGCGGCCTGGTCATCCGTTCGGTGGGGCGGCTCGCCGAGCGCCGCGACGACGTCCTGGCGCCCGACATGACCGACTGGAACCTCGAACTGGCCGCCACCGCGCTGGAGTCGGAGGACATTCCCTACGTCCTGGTCCGCACGTCCGGCACCACGCACACCCTCGCCGTGGCCGACGACGAACGCGACGGCGCGCTCAAGGCCATCGCCGAGTCCCTGCACGGGCAGCCCGTCTACGCCGAGCTGATCCATCCGCGCGACGCCGCACCCGGAGTCGTGCTCGCGGAGCGCCTCGACGGCATCGGCGAGGTCGCGGGCATCAAGCTCTTCAAGCCGGTCACCACGACCACGCTCTCCCTGCGGCACGGCGTCCAGCAGTCCTGCACGGTGGCGTTCTGGCCACGGACCGCGGACGGCGGGCCCGGCGGGACCGACACCCGGCGCGCACCCTTCGGCACCACCCTGGCCGGGTCCGAGCTGCCCTCGCTCTCCCCCACCGCGACCCTCCGCGTCGCCGACCGCACCTACCCGACCCTCGACGTCTTCGCCCAACTCCTCATCGGTGACGTCGACTTCCCCATCGACGCCGTCTACACCTGGGTCGACGACTCCGACCCCGAGTGGCACGCGCGCCGCAGGGCGGCCCTCGGCGGCCCCGACGACGAGACGTCCGCCGACCACGGCGCCGTCCGCTTCCGCAACCGCGACGAGCTGCGCTACTCGATGCGCTCCCTGGCGATGTACGCGCCGTGGATCCGGCACATCTACCTCGTCACCGCGGGCCAGACCCCGTCCTGGCTGAACGAGGACCACCCGGACGTCACGGTCGTCGACCACCGCGACCTGTTCGCCGACCCGGACACCGCGCTGCCCACCTTCAACTCGCACTCCATCGAGAGCCAACTGCACCGCATCGAGGGCCTGTCGGAGCACTTCCTCTACCTCAACGACGACATGTTCCTGGGCCGCCCCACCACCCCGGAGACCTTCTTCCTCAGCTCGGGCACCTCCCGCTTCTTCTGGTCGTCGGCGTCCGTGCCAGCGCTGCCCGTCTCCCCGGACGACGAGGGCTACCTGGCCGCCGCGAAGAACAACCGGGAGCTGCTCAGGCGGGAGTTCGGCAGGACGGCGACGCACAGCTTCTTCCACGCGCCCTACGCCCTGCACCGCAGCGTCCTTGCGGAGCTCACCGAGCGCTTCCCCGACGAGCTCGAAGCCACCGCGCACAGCCGCTTCCGCTCCAACGGCGACCTCGCCCTGGTGTCGTCCCTGCACCACCACTACGCGTACCTCACCGGCCGGGCCGTGCCGGCGGGCATCGCCTACGACTTCGTGGACATCGGGAGCCGCGCCGACCACGCGCGCCTGGGCCAGCTGCTCCAGGGCCGCAACAAGACGGCCTTCTGCATCGGCGAGTCCCCGGACAGCGAGCTGGCCGACGAGGAGATGGCGCTGGCCATCCGCTCGTTCCTGACGGCGTACTTCCCGGTCCGCTCCCCCTACGAGCGGGGCTGACCCTCCAGGAACAGCCGCCGCACCACCCGCTCGGCGGCGCCCCCGTCGTCGTACGGACAGAACCGCGCCCGGAAGGCCTTGCGCAGCTGTGCCGCTTCGGCCGTGTCCCATTCCCCGCTGCGGAAGAGCCCGACGAGCTCCTCCTCGGTGGTGGCCACGGCCCCCGGCGTCTCGCCCGCGCGGCCGGAGAGCAGGTCGAAGTAGGTGCCCCGCGCGAGGCGGTACGCCTGCCAGTCGGGGGCGTACGTCACGATCGGGCGGTCCAGGCAGGCGTAGTCGAACATCAGCGACGAGTAGTCCGTGACCAGGGCGTCGGCGGCCAGGCAGAGGTCCTCCACGCGCGGGTGCCCGGTGACGTCGACGAGCTGCGGGTGGGCGCGCAGGCCGGCGTCGGCGCCGTAGAAGTAGTGGGCGCGCACGAGCACGACGTACGAAGGGCCCAGTGAGCGCACGAAGCGCTCCAGGTCGACGCGGGGCAGAAAGCCCTTCTGGTAGTCGCGGTGGGTGGGCGCGTAGAGCAGGACCGTCCGGCCGTCCGCGATGCCCAGCTCCTCGCGGATGCGCGCCATTTCCTCCTGGTCCGCCGTGAAGTAGACGTCGTTGCGCGGGTAGCCCGCCTCCAGGGCCTGGTACGCCGTCGAGGGGTAGACCCGCTCCCACACCTCCGTGGAGTGCGGGTTGGCGGAGAGGCTGAAGTCCCACTGGTCGGTGTGGTCGAGGACCTTCTGGAAGCTGATGCCGTGCGTGCCCGCGGGGTAGCGGCGCTGGTCCAGGCCCATCTTCTTGAGCGGCGTCCCGTGGTGGGTCTGGAGATAGACCTGGCCGGGGCGCTTGGTGAACCCGCCGGGGAAGCTGGAGTTGTTGATCAGGTACGTCGCTCGCGCCATGGTCTGCCAGTAGCGCCGCGAGCCCTCGACGACGTACTCGATCCCGGCCGGTACGCGGTGCTTGTGCCGGGACGAGACCACCCACACGCCCCGGATGTGCGGGGCGAGTTCGCGGGCCTTGGCGTGGATGGCGGCCGGATTGCAGGAGATCCCGCGGTTCCAGTAGGCGCCGTAGACCGCGAGGTGGGGGTCCAGGGGGCGGCGCAGGTCGGCCCGGTAGGTGAGGCGCATGGCGCGGGCGCGCAGCTTCTTCTTCCGCTCCTTGAGCCTGCGGGTGACGCCCGTCCTGCGGGAGCGGCTCTTGCGCTGGGCCTCGTAGGCGGCGTACGAGGCGGTGGCGAGGGCCTTCTCGCCCGGGGTCGGCGCGGGGCCCGCCGGTCCGTACGTGCGGTAGAGGCGGGCCGCCCCGCGGAAGAAGTCACGGCGGTCGCGCGGCGCGACGCGCCCGGGGTCGTCGAGCACGGCGAGCAGATGCGCTGCCGCGTGCGGCACGAGCCGGGCGCGGTCGGCGGGGTCCGCGGCGGCGAGCAGTTCCTCGTAGCGCCCGATGAGCGCGAAGTGCTCCCGGCCCGGCGACTTGGCGAAGCTGCCGCCGCGCCGCTCGCGCCAGCGGACGCAGGCCTTGTCCAGGACGGCAGTGCGGGCGCCGGGGGCCAGCGTCGCGCGCCGCACCGGCACCACGTCCTCGTAGGCCCCGTCGCTGAACGCCAGTCGGCGCTCGTGCCAGAAGTCGCGCCGGAAGACGCGGTTCCAGGCGGCGACGGTGACAGCAAGCGGGTCACCCGCCAGGTCGTCGCCGCCCGCGCGCACGCTCTCCCACCAGTCGACGCGGTCGTGGCCGAAGACGAGCACGTCCGGCCCGTCCGCCGCGTCGAGGGCTTCGGCGATGGCCTCCAGGGCGCCCGGCAGGAGCAGGTCGTCGCCGTCGAGGAAGAGGAGGTGGGTGCCGGTGGCGCGGTCCGCGCCGATGTTGCGGGCCGGGCCCGGACCCGCGTGCGCCGGAAGACGGACGAGTTGCACGCGCGGGTCGCGCTCCGCACACTCCGCGGCGATCGCGGCGGACGCGTCCGGCGACGCGTCGTCCACGACGATCAGCTCCAGATCGGTGCAGCTCTGGTCGAGCACGGAGTCCAGGCATTCCCTCAGGTAGCCCTGGACGCGATGGGCGGGCACGACAACCGAGAAGCGCGTCATGGACACCGACAGTAATCAGCCGGACACGCCCTGTCGAAGACCGCGCATCACTCATTGGGATGAAGGAAGGCAAAGAAATTGACCGGAAGGGGCAAAGGGGATGAATACGCCCGTACTCCCATGATTACTCCCATGACTGGGAGCGTACGAAAGGCCGGTCTTCGTGCAGCCCCGTCTCAGCGTCGTCGTGCCCATCTACAACGTCGAAGAGTTTCTGGAGGAGTGCCTTGAGTCGATCGCCGGGCAGACCATGGCCGACCTGGAGGCCGTGCTCGTCGACGACGGCTCGACGGACGGCAGTCCGCGCATCGCACGTGAGTTCGCGGCGAAGGATCCACGGTTCGTCTATGTGCGCCAGCCGAACGCGGGACTCAGCGCCGCCCGCAACACCGGGGTGCGGCACGCGACCCCCACCGCCGAGTACCTGACCTTCGTCGACAGCGACGACGTCGTGCCGCACGACGCGTACGCGCGGATGACCGCGAGCCTGGACTCGACCGGATCCGACTTCGCGAGCGGCAACGTCTGGCGCCTGAACGAGCGCGGACGCCAGCAGGCCTGGCAGTACAAGTGGCTCACCGAGCCGCGCTCGCGCACGCACATCAGCCGCGACCTGGAGCTGCTCGCCGACCGCGTCGCCTGGAACAAGGTCTTCCGGCGCGCCTTCTGGGACCGGCACGGCTTCACCTTCCCCGAGGGCAAGCTCTACGAGGACACGCCCGTCATGATCCCCGCGCACTTCCTCGCGGGCTCCGTGGACGTGCTCAGCGACCACGTCTACTACTGGCGGGTGCGCGAGGGTTCGATCACCCGGCGGCGCACGGACGTCAAGGGCGTGCGCGACCGGATCGCGGCGTGCGCGCACGTCAGCGCCTTCCTCGCCGAGCACGCGCCCGAGATGCGGAAGACGTACGACACCTCGTGCCTGCGCGACGACTTCGTGTACTTCCTGGAGGGCCTGCCGATGGGCGGGCCCGAGTACCGCGCCACGTTCATGAAGGGCGCCGCCGCGTTCCTGCGCCGCGCGGACCCGGGGGTGGTCGCGGGGCTTCCGGTGTCGCTGCGCGTGAAGTGGCATCTCGTACGCGAAGGGCGCACCGCCGACCTGATCGACCTGCTCACCTTCGAGCAGCGCAACAAGAACGCCTTCCAGGTCCGCGGGGTGCTGCGGCGCAGCGCCGCCTACCCGCGGAGCTCGGGCGGTCACATCCGGGTGCCGCAGGAACTGGCCCGGCTCGGCCGCGGCGAACTGCCGGTCATCGCCCGGGTGCGGGAGGCCGGCTGGAGCCCGGACGGGCTGCTGCGGATCAGCGGGTACGCGTACGTGCGCAATCTGGAGGCGACCCGGCCGGGGCACTCCGTCAAGGCCGCGATCCTCAAGTCGGCGCACAGCAGGGCGCAGTTGAGGAAGGTGGCGACCCGGACGGTCGCCGCGCCGCAGGCCACCGAGAACTCCCGGCAGCGGCTGCACTGCTACGACCTCTCCGGATTCGAGCTCACCGTCGACCCCGAGCAGCTGAAGACGGGCGGCCGGTGGCGGCCGGGGAACTGGCTGCTCGGCGTGGTCGTCGCGGGCCACGGTTCGGTGCGCCGGGCCGCGGTCCGCCCGCTGGACGGATCGGCCGCGCAGTCCGTCGTACGCGAACTGGGCGACGGGCTCCGGCTCGTCCTCGGCTTCAGCAAGGGCCGCCTGGTGCTGAAGATCCAGGACTACGTGGCCCGGGTCGACGCCCACCACCGGGACGGCGACGAGATGGTCCTCAGCGGCCATCTGCCCAGCCACCTGCGGCCCACGGCGCTGCGTCTGACGCACAAGCACTCGTCGGCGGAGTTCGACTACCCCGTGACGCTGCCGGGCGACGACCGCTTCGACGTACGCGTGCGCCTCGCGGACCTGGAGGACATCGCGCCGACCCCGCACCTGGCCCCCAAGGAGGTCGAGCCCCCGCACGGCGACCGCTGGCAGGCCAACCTGGTCCTGCCGGACGGCAGGCTGAAGTCCCTGGCGGCGGCGCTCGACCTGCCGCCAGGCCGCTACACCTCACGCACCACGGGCGGCCGCGAGCTGTGCGCGTCGGCGAACGACCAGGGCCAGCTCGTCGTCGAGCTCACCCGGCAGCCGATCGCCGACCGGGTCGCGTGGAGCACGGACGGCACGCTGACCGTCGAGGGCACGGTGTCCGACGCGAGCTGGGACGCGGCGGAACTGGTGCTCCGGCACAGCGGACGCGACGAGGAACTGACCGTGCCGGTGGAGCGCACCGCCGGGCGATTCCGGGCCGTGGTGGCGCCCGGCGGCGGGGTGCTGCGGGAGGGGCGCTGGTACGCGTTCCTGCGGGAGGCCGGGGGCGACACCGCCGCGCACGGGGTGCTTCAGGACGGCATGCCCGTGCGGCTGCTCGCGTCCGTCTCCGCGGGCTTTCCGCTCCATCGGACCGTGGAGGGACGGGAGTTCACCGTCGACCGGCGGTTCGGGGACCGGCTGCTGCTGGAGGCCGGGTCGGTGCTCGCGCGCGGTGAGCGCGGGGCCTATCGGCGGCATCGGCTGCGCACCGCGCACTATCCGCGCCAGCGCAGCCAGCCGCTGCGGGACGCGGTGCTCTACTTCGACGGGGACTCGCCGCGCGCGGTCCACGAGGAGCTGGTGCGGCGCGGCGCGGACGTCGAGCACCTGTGGGTGACGCACGACCAGCAGACGCGGGTGCCCGCGGGCGCGAAGGGCGTGGAGGAGCACAGCGCCGCCTGGTACGAGGCGCTGGCCCGCTGCCGGCGGATCGTCACCGCGGGCCATCTGCCCGACTTCTTCGAGCGGCGGGACGGCCAGACCGTCGTACAGACCTGGAACGGCGCGCCCCTCAAGCGCATCGGCACCGACCTCACCGACACCCTCTACGCCGACCACGGCCACCTCGACGTCCTGCCCAAGCTCTCCCGCCAGTGGGACGTGCTCGTGTCCCCCAACCGCTTCTCGACTCCCCACCTGGGGCGGGCGCTCGCCTACGAGGGCGAGGTCATGGAAGCCGGCTCGCCCCGCAACGACGTCCTCTTCTCCGCGGACCGCGGCAAGGTCGCCGAACGCGTGCGCCGCGAGCTGGGCATCCCCCCGGACAAGCGGATCATCCTGTACGCGCCGACCTACCGGGACCACCTCGCCTACTCCCCCGGCCGCTTCCGCTACGAACCCGCGCTCGACTTCCGCGCGGCGCAGGAGGTGCTCGGCGACGACCACGTCCTGCTCGTGCGCAAGCATCCGCTGACGGCGGGCCGGCTGCCCGGGGCCCACGCGCCCTTCGTGCGCGACGTGTCGTCCCACCCGCGCACGGCCGAACTCCTGCTGGTCTCGGACGTGTTGGTGACCGACTACTCCTCCCTGATGTTCGACTTCGCGCACACCGGGCGTCCGATGCTCTTCCACGCCTACGACCTGGAGCACTACCGCGACACGGTCCGCGGCTTCTACCTCGACTTCGAGACCAGCGCGCCGGGGCCGCTGCTCGCCTCCACCGGCGAGGTCGTCGAGGCGCTGCGCGACCTGGACTCCATCACGGCCCGGCACGCGGAGGCGTACGCGGCGTTCCGCGAGGCCTACTGCGACCTGGACGACGGGCAGGCCTCGGCACGGGTCGCGGAGAGGCTCATGCGATGAGCATGGCCACGCGGGGAGCGGGCCTCCTCACGCGCCGCCAGGTCCACGGCGCGACGGCGCTGCACGGACGCAGGCGGTGGCGGCCGAGCCCGTACGTCGTCTTCGGCGGTCTCTTCTGGATCGTCATGTCCCTCGCCTTCTGGCGGGTGCCGATGTGCTGCGACTTCGGGCAGCACGCGGCGGTCGTCGAGCGGCTCAAGGCCGATCTGCTGCACCCGCGCCATCCGATGGCGGACCTGCCGGGGGCGGGCAGCCCGTACTACTCGCCGTACGCGGTGGCGCAGGGCGCCTTCGCGCGGCTGACGGGGCTCGCCGGCTGGGAGGTCGTGAAGCTGGCGGGGCCGCTGAACCTGCTGGTGCTCCTGACGGGGCTCGGCCGGTTCGTGAAGGTCCTGACGCCGCGTCAATGGGCGCCGGTTCTTGCGCTGTTCGCGATGGTGCTGCTCTGGGGCACGCGGATGGCGTGGTGGAGTGGCTACCTCGGTCTGATGTCGATGACGGGGAACCTCGCGTACCCCTCGACGTTCGCGATCGGCCTGGCGTTCTGGGCGTGGAGCTGGGCGGGTTCGCTGGCGAAGTCGCCCAGCGGCGGCTGGGCGTACGGAGGGCTCGGCGTGCTGTGCGGGGCGATCCTGCTCGTCCACCCGATCTCGTCCGTGGCGGCGGTGATCGGGGTGGTGGCGTTCGCGGCCTCGGCCCCGCGGCCCTTCGCGGGGCTGTGGAAGTGGGCGGTGACCGGCGCGACGGCGGCGGTGGTCGCGGCGAGCTGGCCCTACTTCTCGTTGTTCTCGCTCGTCGGCGACGAGAGCGTCGACTGGATCCACCGGCAGCTCTACACCGAGATGCCGCAGCGGTTCTGGCTCGCGCTGCTCGGCCTGCCCGCGCTGGCCCTGAGGTTCCGCAGGGTCCGGCGCGACCCGCTGGTCCTGATGTTCGCCCTGGACTGCGCGGTCGTGGCCTACGGCTGGCTCAGCGGCCACTACACCTACGGCCGCATCCTGGGCCTGACGCTGGTCCCGCTCCAGTTCGCCCTCGCGATCGAGCTGGCGGCGCCGCGCCCCTGGCGCCGGTGGCGCATGGCCCTGGGCGGCGTCGCGGCCACCGGGGCGGCCATCGGCTTCTTCACGCTCCAGGCGGGGGCGGTCGTGCCGCGCGCCCTGGACCCGGTGGGCTTCGACCAGCCGCCGCGCTGGCCGGGCTACGGCTGGGCGATGAGCCACCTGCACAAGGGCGACACCGTCCTGACGAACGGCTACTACCCCACCCGCTCCGTCCCCGCGTACGGCGCCAACCTCGTCGCCCCCGCCTGGCCGGACGCCTCGCTCGCCGAGGACACGCGCAACCACCGCCTCCAGGAGGTGCGCGACTACCTCTCCCCCGATTCGACCCGCGCCGAACGCGCGCGGATCGTGCGCCGCTACGACGTGCGCTGGCTGCTGCTCTCGCCCGACCAGAGGGTGCCGAAGGAGGCCGTGGTGGTGGCGTGGGGACCGCGCACCGGCGAGGTCCTCGCGCGCGTGGGCGACGGGAACACGAACCAGAAAAAGACCCCCTAATCGGATAATTACCGGCAAGCTCTAAAATTTCCCCTGTGTACCCCTCTCCGCCCCTCTCGCCCCCGTCGCCCCCGACACCCCAGGTCTGTGTCGTCGTGATCGGCTACAACGACGCGGCGCACGTCGCGGACGCGGTGCGCTCGGCCCTCGTCCAGGGCCCCGCCGTCCGCGAGGTGATCGCCGTCGACGACTGCTCGACCGACGGCAGCGGCGAGCTGCTCGCGTCGCTCGCGCAGGAGGACCCGCGCGTCAAACCCATCCGCCGGGCCGCCAACAGCGGGGGCTGCGGCACTCCCCGCAACGACGGGATCGAGGCCACCACGTCCGCGTACGTGATGTTCCTCGACAGCGACGACGTGCTGCCGCCGGGCGCGGTGGACGCACTCCTCAAGGCCGCCGCACGGCACGACGCCGAGGTGGTCACCGGCCTCTGCGTACGCCGCGAGCTGCCTTCCGGGCGCGAGAGCCCCTGGCAGCCGATGCTCTACAACAAGCCCCGGCTGATCGCCCGCCCCGAGCTGCGCACGCGCCTGGTCCACGACACCCTCTGCGTCAACAAGCTCTACCGCGCCGACTTCCTGCGCCGGCACGCGCTGCGCTTCCCCGAGGGCCGCTTCACGTACGAGGACTTCGTCTTCACGGCCCGCGTCCTGGCGGCGGGCCCGCGCATCGCGCTGATCACGGACCCCGTCTACGTGTGGAACGTGCGCCGCACGGCGGCCAAGCTGTCCATCTCCCTGGACCGCTCGGGCATCGACAACTGGCAGGCCCGCCTGGAGGCCCACCGCCAGTCGGTGGAGATCCTCCGGGAGGCACGCAGCACCACGGGGACGGGGGGCAAACGCCTTGCACGGGCGGCACGGGCCAAGTTCATCGACCACAGCCTGCGGATGTACGCGCGTGAGCTCACCGCGCGGAGCCCGGAGTACCGCCGGGAGTGGTGGACGGCCACGCGCGCGTACCTCGCGACCTTCGACACGGGCGACCTGGACGCGGCGCCCGCGCCGGGCAGGGTCATCGCCCGCGTGATCCTGGCGTCCCCCGAGCCGCGCGACCTGACCCGCCTCCAGGAGGTGGCGGCCCGCCCGGCGCGCCTGTCGCCTCCGTACGCCCTCTCGCCGGACGGCAGCACGCCCATCTGGTCACCGGACCTCCCCCAGGTCACCCTGGAGCACCTCCTCGTGCGCCCCATCCGCCTGCTCCCGCTCGCGGTGGACGCCGAGCTGCGCCCCCGCGCGCACCGCAGCCGTCTGACGCTGCGGCTGCACGAGCTGTACGGACGGGTGGCGGAGGCGGGCCCGACGACGGTCGACGTGGAGCTGGTGCCGAGGAACCGCGAGGGCCCGGTCCTTCGCCGCACGGCGGCGTTCGACCCGGCGGACGCCGAGGACCGGGAGACCTGGGTGACCGAGGCGGTCCTGGACCTGGGCTCGCTCGGCGGCGGCGTGTGGGACCTGCGGCTGCGGCTGCACTTCGGCGACGGGACGGCGCGCGAGACGACGGCGCGGGCGGTCGCGGGCCCGGGACTGCTGCGGCGCACGGCGCTTCCGTCGCGCCGGGGTCTGCTCCTGGCCCAGCCGTACGCGACGCAGGCGGGGAACCTGGCCGTGCGGCTCGCGCCGGGGCTGCGGGGCCTGGCGGGAGTGGTGCGCAGGCGGCTGGCGCGGTGGGTGGGCGGCGGCGGGCGCTGACGCCGTCCGTACGCGGGGCTCTGCGACACTGCACGTCCGAACGCCGACGACGCTCGGCGCGACTCGGGAAACGAAGACGACAGGGAAGGCTCCCAGACGATGACCTGGCTGATCACCGGCGGCGCCGGCTACATCGGGGCACACGTGGTCCGCGCCATGACGGAGGCGGGCGAGCGGGCGGTGGTCTACGACGACCTGTCCTCGGGCATCGCCGAGCGCGTGCCGCAGGGCGTACCGCTGGTGACGGGCTCGACGCTGGACGCGGAGCTGCTGTCCCGCACGCTGGCGGAGCACGGCATCACGGGGGTCGTGCACCTGGCGGCGAAGAAGCAGGTGGGCGAGTCGGTCGAGCAGCCCCTGCGCTACTACCACGAGAACGTGGAGGGCCTGCGGGTCCTGCTGTCGGCGGTGACGCAAGCCGGGGTGAAGTCCTTCGTCCTCTCCTCGTCGGCGGCGGTGTACGGCATGCCCGACGTGGACCTGGTGACGGAGGAGACGCCGTGCCTCCCGATGAGCCCGTACGGCGAGACGAAGCTGGCCGGCGAGTGGCTGGTCCGCGCGACGGGCCGCGCGCACGGCCTGTCGACGGCGTCGCTCCGCTACTTCAACGTGGCGGGCGCGGCAAGCCCCGAGCTGGCCGACACGGGCGTCTACAACCTCGTCCCGATGGTCTTCGAGAAGCTCACGGAGGGCGAGGCGCCGCGCGTCTTCGGCGCGGACTACGCGACGCCGGACGGCACGTGCGTCCGCGACTACATCCACGTGGCGGACCTGGCGGAGGCCCATGTGGCCACGGCCCGCAAGCTGGCCACGGCGCCGCGCGGCACGGACCTGACGCTCAACATCGGCCGTGGCGAGGGCGTCTCGGTCCTGGAGATGGCCACGCTGATCAACGAGGTGACGGGCTACGACCGCCCGCCGACGATGTCACCCCGCCGCCCCGGCGACCCGGCCCGCGTGGTGGCCGCGTCGACCCGCATCGCCACGGAGCTCGGCTGGTCGGCGAAGAGGGACGTGCGCGAGATGGTGACGTCGGCGTGGGCGGGGTGGGTGCGGCTGCATCCGGAGGCGGGGCGGGAGTAGACGGTCGGGTCCGGTCCCGCACACTTGACCCATGAAGATCCTTTGGCTCGTGCTCGCCGTCGCCCTCATCGTCAACATCTCGTCCAGCTTCGTCATCGACGACAACACACGCCAGGCCCTCGTCAGCGTGGGCACCGGGATCATCGCCCTCGCCTGCGGCGTGACGCTGTTCGCCAAGCGGGAGCAGCGGTCCTGACCCCTCAGGTACGGCCGGGGCGCCAGGTCGGCCGAGTCGGCAACAACCCGGCTAGGCCGACCTGTTCAGGTACGCGAGCACGGCCAGCACCCGCCGGTGCCCGCTGTCGCTCGGCGGCAGCCCCAGCTTCGCCCCACCCCCCGGCCCAAAGGCCCCGCCACGAAGGCCCTGCTCTGGCTCGTCCTCGCGATCACCCTGGCCGCCGACGTCTCCACCAGCCTCGCCTTCGACGGCGTGCGGCAGGTGCTGATCAGCGTGTGCACCGGCGCCGTCACGCTCGGCTCGGGCGTGGCCCTGTTCCTGCTGCGGGAGAAGCACGCCTAGAACCGCGCTCCCACAGCCCCCTCACAACGCCCGGAGCCCCGCCGCCGTAGCCGCGGCGAGGCTGCCCAGATACCCCTTGGGCAGCTCGGCCCGCACCACCACGGACCGCCAGTAGAGCGGCCCCGACACCAGGTCGAGGGCGAGGTCCTCGTCGACCCCCTCCCGCACCTCTCCCCGCGCCACGGCGGCCCGCACGATGCCGTTCGCCACCCCGTGCTGCCCTTCCCGCAGGGCCTTCTGCAGGGCTTCCGCGATCTCCGGGTTGCGTGCCGCCTCCGCCTGGAGGTCCGGGATCACCTGCGAGGCCACGGGATGCCGCAGGGCGCGCGACGTCACCTCGTACAGCAGCCGCAGATCGCCCTCCAGCGAGCCGCTGTCCGGCATCGGAAGGCCCTGGACCGCTATCGCCGCCACCAGGTCGAGCACGAGGTGCAGCTTGGAGCGCCAGCGCCGGTAGACGGCGGTCTTGCCGACGCCCGCGCGGCGCGCGATGCCCTCGATGGACATGCGCGCGTACCCCACCGCCGCGAGCTCCTCGAAGACGGCGGCCCTGATGGCCTCGGTCACATCCTCACGGAGCACCGCGGCCCCCGCGGGCGCCCTGCGGCGCGGCTGTTCATCTCCTGGCCTGCTCGTCGTCATACGGACAGCATAGAACGTGACGACGATACGGTTGCGTTCCGACGTCACATCGCCCTACTCTCGACGTTGCGACGATACGGGCCCGTCCCGACGTCAGCGCCCCATGGCTCCGAGTGAAAGCAGCGGACGTGAGTCAGGTCCTCGACGCTCCATCCCGCCCCGCGGTCGCCGTACCCGACGCCGCCGAGCTCGCCGCCCGGCACGGCCTGACCGTCAGCGGCGCCCGCCCCTCGCTGCCCGGATACGTCCGGCAGCTCTGGCAGCGGCGCCACTTCATCACCGCCTTCGCGACCGCCAAGCTCACCGCCCAGTACAGCCAGGCGAAGCTCGGCCAGGTCTGGCAGGTGATGACGCCGCTCCTGAACGCCGCGGTGTACTACTTCATCTTCGGCGTCCTGATGAACACCAAGCACGACGTCCCGGACTACGTCCCGTTCCTGGTCACCGGCGTCTTCATCTTCACGTTCACGCAGAGCTCGGTCATGGCGGGCACCCGCGCCATCGCCGGCAACCTCGGCCTGGTGCGCGCCTTGCACTTCCCGCGGGCCGCGCTGCCGATCTCGTTCAGCCTCCAGCAGCTCCAGCAGCTCCTGTTCTCCATGGGCGCGCTGGTCGTGATCCTGCTCTGCTTCGGCGTCCCGCCGAGCATGTCCTGGTTCCTGGTGGTCCCGGTCCTGCTCCTGCAGTTCACGTTCAACACGGGCCTGGCCCTGGTCATGGCCCGCCTGGGCAGCAGGACGCCGGACATCGCGCAGCTGATGCCGTTCGTGCTGCGTACGTGGATGTACGTGTCCGGCGTGATGTGGAGCATCGACGCGGTCCTGAAGGACCAGCACCTGCCGCACGTCCTCCAAGTCCTCCTGGAGTGCAATCCGGCCGCCGTCTACATCGACCTGATGCGCTTCGCCCTGATCGACAGCTTCGCCAAGGGCCAGCTCCCGCACCACGTCTGGGCGTGGGCCATCGGCTGGGCGCTGCTCGCCGGAGTCGGCGGGTTCATCTACTTCTGGAAGGCAGAGGAGACGTACGGCCGTGGCTGAGACGACAGCAACCCTGGAAAAGACGCTTCCCCCCACCTACGGGCCCGCCCCCACGGTCATCGCCGACCAGGTCGACATCGTCTACCGGGTGCACGGCGCGGGCTCCCCCTCCGGCCGCGGCAGCGCGACCGCCGCCCTCGGCCGCATCCTCAAGCGCGGCAAGGGAGGCAAGGACGGCGAGGACTCCGGCGTACGCAAGGTGCACGCCGTCAGAGGCGTCTCCTTCACCGCCCACAAGGGCGAGGCCATCGGCCTGATCGGCACGAACGGCTCCGGCAAGTCGACGCTCCTGAAGGCGGTCGCGGGGCTCCTGCCCGTCGAGAACGGCCGCATCTTCACCGACGGCCAGCCCTCACTCCTGGGCGTGAACGCGGCCTTGATGAACGACCTCACCGGCGAGCGCAACGTCCGCCTCGGCGGCCTCGCGATGGGCATGTCCCGCGAGCAGATCCAGGAGCGCTACCAGGACATCGTCGACTTCTCCGGCATCAACGAGAAGGGCGACTTCATCACCCTCCCCATGCGCACGTACTCCTCCGGCATGGCGGCACGCCTGCGCTTCTCCATCGGCTCCGCCAAGGACCACGACGTCCTGCTCATCGACGAGGCCCTGGCGACCGGCGACCGCTCCTTCCAGAAGCGCTCGGAGGCCCGCATCCGCGAGCTGCGCAAGCGCGCGGGCACGGTCTTCCTGGTCAGCCACAACAACAAGTCGATCCGCGACACCTGCGAGCGCGTGCTCTGGCTGGAGCACGGCGAACTGCGCCTGGACGGCCCGACGGAGGACGTCCTGAAGGAGTACGAGCGCTTCACGGGCGGCAAGAAGTAGCGAAGCCGCCCGCCCCTACCGCTCCAGGAACGCGAACAACTCCTCCCAGCGCCGCACGACTTCACCCGTCGTGTAGCGCTGGATGTTCACCCTGGCCAGCTCCCCCATCCGGTCCCGCAGCTCCTTGTCGGACATCAACGTGTGCAGCCTGCGCGCCAGTTCACCCGTGTTCCCGAGCCGCGCGAGCAGCCCGTCCACGCCGTCTTGGACGATCTCGTGCACGCCCGGCGCGCAGTCGAAGGCCGCGCACGGCACCGCCGTGGCCATCGCCTCCATCAGCGCCAGCGGGAAGCCCTCGCCCCGCGACGACTGCACGAACACCGACCCGCCCCGCAGCGCGCCCGGCACGTCGCTGGTGCGCCCCATCCACTCCACGGAGCCGTCCAGGCCCAGGGACGTGCACTGCTTCTTGAGCACCTCCTCGTCCTCGCCGGAGCCGTAGATCCGCAGCGTCCAGTCCGGGTGCAGCGGCGCGACCTCCGCCCAGGTGTCGAGGAGCATGTCGATGCCCTTCTGGTCGTGCAGCCGGCCGATGCTGGTGACGACCTTCTCGGTTCGCTGGGAGGGCACTTCGGGCATGAAGGGCAGCGGGTTCGGCATGAAGGACGCGTTGTCCAGGCCCTGCCTGATCCACAGGTCGGCGTCCTCACGGGTCAGCGCGAGCATCCGGTCGACGTCCTTGTAGTGCTTGCGCACCCGCCCGAAGCGGGAGCAGGCCCGCGAGTAGGCGAACGACTCGTGGCTCATGCCGATGACCGACATGCCGCCGGTGTCGGCGAGTTCGACCCACTCCATCGCCCACACCTGCGTGACGATGACGACGGCTCCGGGACCGGCCTGCGCGAACAGCGCGGTCAGCTTGGCGGCCTGCTCGTGCATGCCCTCCTCGCGCTTCGTGCGCAGCCGGTGCTCGGCCACGTTGAGCCGGCCCTTGATGCCGCGCGCCGGGCCGACGCGCGGCGGATGCTCGTCGTACAGCGTCGTGGTGGGGTAGGGCAGGTCCGTGCCGACGTCCTGCGGGACGCCGGGGTCCGTGATGCCGATGACGTGCACGCGGTGGCCGCGCTCGACGAAGAGGCGGGCCATCTGGTGGGACCAACTGGTGATCCCGCCCAGCTCGTTGACGCTGTTGGAGACGAAGAATATGTCCCGGTTCACTTGCCGCTCCAGTGCGAGAAGAACTGATCGACGACACTCTTGGCGGCATCGCCCCGGTCGTACTCGCCGAACTCGGCCACGAACCGCGCCCGCGCCGCCGCGTACTCCAGCGCCTGCTCGTCGAGCGCCTTCAGCGCCCCGAACAGCTCGTCCTCGGTGTCGACCACCGGTCCTGGAGCCCGCTCCCGCAGGTCGAAGTAGGTGCCGCGGCCCTCGTGGACGTACTCCTCGTAGTCGTACGTGAAGAACAGCATCGGCCGGTCCAGGAGCGCGTAGTCGAACATCACGGACGAGTAGTCGGTGATCATCGCGTCGGCGAGCTGGTAGAGCGGTGTGACGTCGTGGTGCGCGGAGACGTCGATGACGCGGCCCCGCACGGACGGCGGGAGCACCACGTGGTTCAGATAGTGCGAGCGCACGAGCAGTACGTACCGGTCGCCGAACTCCTCGGCGAACCGCTCGACGTCGAAGGGCAGTTCAAAGCGTCCGTGCCGACCGCCGTGCCGCCGGAACGTCGGCGCGTAGAGCAGCACCTGCTTGTCCTCGGGGATGCCCAACTCCGTCGCCAGCGGGCCGCGTTCGCGCACCCCGCTCGCGTCCTCGGCCCGCTTCGACCGCACCAGCGCGTCGTTGCGCGGGTAGCCGACCCGCAGCAGCACCTTCTCCTTCAGGCGCAGGGCCTTCGCCAGGGTCCGCACGTCGTGCTCGGAGCGGATGAGGAAGCGGTCGAAGCGGTCGAGCACCCGCTGCTGCTCGTCCTGCCGCGGCTTGCTGCGCAGCTTCCAGGCGGGCTCGTCGAAGCCCATGCGCTTGAGCGCCGAGCCGTGCCAGGTCTGGATGTACGTCGTCCCGGGCCGCTTGGTGAGCTTGAGCGGGTAGCTCTGGTTGTCGACCCAGAACTCGGCCTGCGCCAGGGCCCGCAGGTACGGGAGGGACCAGCGGCGCACCAGCGTCGCGTCCTCGGGGAAGCCCTCGGGCTTCCCGGCGTAGGACCACACGGCGTCGAAGTCGAGCCCCTGGCGCCGCATCTCCTCGTAGATCGCCCGGGGGCTGTCGCTGTACTGCTTGCCGAGGTGGCTCTCGAAGACGACCGTGCCCTTCTTCACCGGCAGGCGGCTGAACACCTCGTCGTACACGCGCAGCTTGCTCTGCCCGGACGTGAGGTCCTTCCGCAGCTTCTTCGCCCTGCGGAAGCCGGACTTGGCGAGCCGTCCCGGTACGCCCTGCGTGCCGCGCGCCACCAGCTCCTGGATCCGGCCACCGGCGGCGTCGCGCGTGACGAGGCGGAAGGCGAGGTGCCCGCGCTGCGAGACCTCGGGCTCCATGTGGTCGGCGACCAGGCGGGTCAGCCTCGGCCGCACCGGAAGCCTCCCCTCGGCGAGCCCCGGGTCCTCCGCGGTGAGCCGCGTCCGGGTGCGCACGCCGTCGGCGGTGAGGTGCAGGCGCACGTCCCACACCGCGTCGACCACGCCGAGCGGACGCAGCCGCCTCGCGAGGTCGGCGGCGGCCTCCCAGGCGATGGTCTCGCCCTCGTACCGCACGGCGGAGACCGGGAAGCGGAAGGACTGGAGGCTGCGGCGGCGCGCGCTGAACTCCAGCTCGGCGGTGAGCACGGCGTCCGGGCCGACGACGCCGAGCGGGTTGGTGACGCGGCCCGCCATGCTCACCGTCCCCGCGGACTCCTCGTACCGCGTCAGGACGTTGCGCAGGAACATCTGGTCGAAGCGCTTGGTGTGGTAGCCGAGCCCGGTCACGTCCAGGGCCCGGCGGCCGACCGGGTCCTCCAGGTGCTCGGCGCACCAGTACACGCGGCCGTCCCGCTCGGCGAGCGGCGAGGAGATCTTGTCGCGGTTGGTGAGGGTGTCGACGGCGGGCAGCAGGTTCGCCCAGTCGCCCTGCTCCAGGAGGTAGCCGCAGATGGCCTGAATGGGCTGCACCTCGTCGTACGCGGCGCGGTCGAGCCCGGCGAGATAGTCACGGGCGAGTCCGGCGAACTCCTGCCGGTAGGCGGCGTCGCGGAACGGCAGGTCGCGCAGGTGGAGCACCAGGTCGTGCTTGAGGAACTTGACGTCCTTGGCGAGCCGCAGCTCGTCGAGGCCGCGCTCGGCGAGCAGGGCGTCGATCCGTCGGTGGATCTCCAGGCGGTGCTGGAAGTTGGTCATCTCGTGGCGCCGGTTGGTCACGGACTTCGCGGCGTCGGCGGCGCGCTCGTGGACGTGCCAGAAGTAGACCTGGTTCGGGATGAGGGTGATGCGCTCGGCGGCCAGATAGGCCTCGGCTATGAACATCAGGTCCTCGTAGAACATGCCCTTGGGGAACCGCAGGCCGTTCTCGACGAGGAAGTCGCGGCGGTAGAGCTTGTTCGTGGAGAGGGTGTCCCAGACGAACAGGTCGGGCAGCTCGGTGACGGACTCCAGGGTGCGGGTCGTGGCGTAGAGCCAGGGGTACCACTGGTCGCGCTTCTTGTTGCGGGTGTCCATGGAAAGACGGACGCAGAGCCCGGAGACGATGTCGGAGCCGTCGCGCTCGGCGGCTTCGAGGAGGTTGCGGCAGGCGTTGCGCTCCAGGACGTCGTCGCTGTCGAGGAACATCACGTGGCGGCCGACGGTGTGGCCGATTCCCACGTTGCGGGGCTCACCGCCCGCGCCGCTGTTCTCCGGCAGCTGGTAGGCCCGCACCCGCTCGGGGTGCTCGGCGGCCAGTTCCCGCGCCACGTCGTACGAGCCGTCCGTGCTGTGGTCGTCGACGAGGACGACCTCGACGCCGCGCAGCGTCTGGTCGAGCACCGACCGCACGGCGGTCGGCAGCCGCTCGGCGTCGTTGTAGACGATCACCACTACGGACACATCGGGTCGCGCCTCCGGCGTCCCCCGCTCACCTGTCGCTCCCATGCGTCCCTCCAGTCAGATACCAGCTCATCCTACTAAGTATCGCTATTGCCCGATTGGCGCCCTTCAGGGGGGTGTGATCGGCCCAGTCCCGATACGCGAAGGGGCGCCCCGGGCCTCTCGGCTCGGGGCGCCCCTTCGACGGACTGCCAGGCATACCGCCTGACGGATTACGAGTGCGTGCGCAGCAGCGTCCTCATCGTCCGCATCGCGACCGACAGGTTCGCCAGGTCGAACGCGTCCGAGCTCTGGATCTCGTCCAGGGTCGTCCGCGACCGGCTCAGGATCGCCGCGTTCTTCTCCTCCCAGGCCTTGAAGCGCTGCTCGGGAGTGTCCTCGCCGTCCCCGGCGGCCAGCACGTCGGCCGTCAGGGCGGCGTGCGCCGCGTACAGGTCCTCGCGGATCGAGGCGCGCGCCATCGACTGCCAGCGGTCGGCCCGCGGCAGCTCGATGATGCGGTCCATGAGCTGGGTGATCCGCAGCCGGTCCGCGAGGTCGTAGTAGACCTCGGCGACGGCCATCGGCGTCTTGCCCGTGCGGTCGGCGATCGCCACGATGTCGAGCGCCGGGAAGGCCGAGGAGAACCCGGCGACGCGCTGGGCGAGTTCGTCGGGGACACCCACACCGGTCAGCTCGTCGCGGATGCTCTGGTACCACTCCTGGTCGGAGCCGCGAAGCAGCTTGGGCAGCTCGGTCCAGACCTCGGCGACACCCTCACTGAAGAAGTCGATGGTCTCGGCGAGCTGGAGCGGCTGCGGCCGGTTGTTGAGCAGCCAGCGCGTGCCGCGCTCGACCAGGCGGCGCGAGTGCAGCCGGATGCGCGTCTGCACGTCGGCCGCCACCACGTTGTCGAGCGCCTCGACCGCGTCCCAGACCTTGCTCAGACCGAAGATCTCGCGGGCCGCGAGCTGCGCCCGCACGATCTCCTCCAGCGAGGCCCCCGTCTCCTCACGGAGGCGGTGCAGGAAGGTCGAACCACCCGTGTTCACCGTGTCGTTGACCAGGACCGTGGTGATGATCTCGCGGCGCAGCGCGTGCTCGTCGATCTGCTCGGGGAACTTCTCCCGCAGCGCCGCGGGGAAGTACGCGTGCAGCAGCCCGCGCAGGTAGTCGTCGTCCGGGAGCGTCGTCTGGATCAGCTCGTCGGCCGCCGTGATCTTCGTGTACGCGAGGAGCACGGCGAGCTCGGGCTGGCTGAGCCCGCGGCCGGAGCTCAGGAGCTCGCGGATCTGCCGGTCGGTGGGCAGGAACTCCAGGGCCCTGTCCAGGTGACCGTCGCGGCCCAGGCGGCGCATGAAGCGCTGGTGGGCGTGGAGCAGGGACGGGGACTGGGCGACCGCGTTCGACAGGGCGGTGTTCTGCGCGTAGTTGTTGCGCAGGACCAGGGTCCCGACCTCGTCCGTCATCGCGGCGAGGAACGTGTTGCGCTGCTTGACGGTCATGTCGCCGTTCGCGACGACCGCGTTCAGCAGGATCTTGATGTTCACCTCGTGGTCGGAGGTGTCCACGCCCGCGCTGTTGTCGATGGCGTCGGTGTTGATGTGCCCGCCGGCGCGCGCGAACTCGATGCGGCCCAGCTGGGTCAGACCGAGGTTGCCGCCCTCGCCGACGACCTTGACGCGCAGGTCGGCGCCGTTCACGCGGATCGCGTCGTTCGCCTTGTCGCCGACGTCGCTGTTCGACTCGGCCGACGACTTCACGTACGTACCGATGCCGCCGTTCCACAGCAGGTCGACCGGCGCCTGGAGGATCGCCTTCATCAGGTCGGCCGGGGTCATCTTCGCGACGCCCGACTCGATGCCGAGCGCCTCGCGGATGTGGGCGTTGAGCTGGATCGCCTTGGCGCTGCGCGGGAAGATCCCGCCGCCCGCGGAGAGCAGCTCCTTGTTGTAGTCCGCCCAGGAGCTGCGCGGCAGCTCGAAGAGGCGGCGGCGCTCGGCGTACGAGGTCGCGGCGTCCGGCCTCGGGTCGATGACGATGTGCCGGTGGTCGAAGGCGGCCACCAGGCGGATGTGCTCGGAGAGCAGCATGCCGTTGCCGAACACGTCACCGGACATGTCGCCGACGCCGACGACCGTGAAGTCCTCGGTCTGGGTGTCGGTGCCCAGCTCCCGGAAGTGCCGCTTGACGGACTCCCAGGCGCCGCGGGCGGTGATGCCCATGCCCTTGTGGTCGTAGCCGGCGGAGCCGCCGGAGGCGAAGGCGTCGCCGAGCCAGAAGTTGTAGGACTGGGCGACCTCGTTGGCGATGTCCGAGAAGGTCGCGGTGCCCTTGTCGGCCGCGACCACGAGGTACGTGTCGTCCTCGTCGTGCCGCACGACCTCGGCCGGCGGCACGACCTCGCCCGCGACCAGGTTGTCGGTGATGTCCAGCAGCGCCGAGATGAACGTCTTGTAGCAGGCCACGCCCTCGGCGAGCCACGCGTCGCGGTCCACGGACGGGTCGGGCAGCTGCTTGGCGACGAAGCCGCCCTTGGCGCCGACGGGCACGATGACGGTGTTCTTCACCATCTGCGCCTTGACCAGACCGAGGATCTCGGTACGGAAGTCCTCACGCCGGTCGGACCAGCGAAGACCACCGCGGGCGACCTTGCCGAAGCGCAGGTGGACGCCCTCGACGCGCGGCGAGTACACCCAGATCTCGTACGCCGGACGCGGCGCGGGGAGGTCGGGGATGGCCTGCGGGTCGAACTTCATGGAGACGTAGGTGTGCGGCTTGCCGCCCTCCGCCTCCTGGAAGAAGTTCGTGCGCAGCGTCGCCTTGATGACGGTGAGGAAGGACCGCAGGATGCGGTCCTCGTCGAGGGACGCGACCTCGTCGAGCGCGCCGTCCAGCTCCTCCATGAGCCCGTCGGTCAGCTCGGTCCCGGCGCGCTGGCGGTCCGGGGACATCCGCGCCTCGAAGAGCGAGACGAGCAGCCGGGTGGTGTGGACGTTGTTGAGGAGGGTGTCCTCCATGTAGTCCTGGCTGAAGGTGGAGCCCGCCTGGCGCAGGTACTTGGCGTAGGCGCGAAGGACCATCGCCTGGCGCCAGTTGAGCCCGGCCCGCAGGACCAGCGAGTTGAACCCGTCGACCTCGGCCTCACCCGTCCAGGCGGCCGAGAAGGCCTCCTGGAAGCGCTCGCGGCCGTCGTCGCCGAGGTAGTCGCCGTTGCCGTTCTGGGACTTGGGCAGGCGAAGGCCGAAGTCGTAGATCCAGGCGTTCGTGCGGTCCGTGCAGCGCAGCTCGTAGGGCCGCTCGTCGGTGACCTCGACGCCCAGGCGCTGGAGGACCGGCAGGACGGCGGAGAGCGAGACCTGGCCGCCGGAGCGGTAGATCTTGAAGCGGCGCTCGCCGGGGGCGGCGCCCACCGGCTCGTACAGGCTGAGCGCGAAGTCCTCGCGGCCGTGCTTGAGCTGCTCCAGGTGCTGGAGGTCGGCGACGGCGGCGCGCGGCGTGTGGTCGGCCTTGTACCCCTCGGGGAAGGCGCCCGAGTAGCGGCGCAGCAGCTCGGCGGCACGCTCCTCACCGCACTCGGCGGTCAGCGCCTCGCCGAAGCCGTCGGCCCAGGAGCGGGCGGCCTCGACGAGCCTGGCCTCGATGCGGTCGGTGTCGGCGTCGGTGAGCTGCGGAAGCCCGCCGCCCGGCGCGACGCGGACCACGAAGTGCAGCCGGGAGAGGATCGACTCCGTGTTCCACGCGGTGAAGTCGACGCTGGTGCCGCCGAGCTCCTCCTTGAGGATGTCGATGATCCGCAGCCGCACACCGGTGGTGTAGCGGTCGCGCGGCAGGTAGACGAGGGCCGAGTAGTAGCGGCCGTACTCGTCCTTGCGCAGGTAGAGCCGCAGCCTGCGGCGCTCCTGGAGGTAGAGCACGGACGTGACGATGGCGCGCAGCTCGTCGGGCGGGGTCTGGAAGAGCTCGTCGCGCGGGTACGTCTCCAGGATCTGGAGCAGGTCGCGGCCGTCGTGGCTGTTGGGCGAGAAGCCCGCGCCCTTGAGGACTTCCTGGACCTTGCGGCGGATGACCGGCACGCGGCGCACGGACTCGGTGTACGCGGCGGACGAGAAGAGGCCGAGGAAGCGGCGCTCGCCGATGACGTTGCCGTCGGCGTCGAACTTCTTCACGCCGACGTAGTCGAGGTAGCTGGGCCGGTGCACGGTGGCACGGCTGTTGGCCTTGGTCAGGACGAGGAGCTTGTGCTCACGGGCCTTCGCGCGCGCGTCCGCGGGCAGCCGACTGAAGGAGGGGCTGACCGGGTGGTCCTCCTCGCCCTCGTGCTTCGGGTCGGCACGCAGGATGCCGAGGCCGGTGCCGGGCACGGCGGCGAGCGAGTCGTCCTCCGTCAGGTCGTACTCACGAAAGCCCAGGAAGGTGAAGTGGTTGTCGGCGAGCCAGCGAAGCAGCTCGCGGGCCTCGTCGACCTCCTGGTCGCGCAGGTCGTCGGCGGTCGGCTCGGTGGGGAGCTCATCGGCGATGCGCAGCGCGGCATCGCGCATCTTCTCCCAGTCCTCGACGGTCTCGCGTACGTCGGACAGAATCCGGAGCAGATCGGCGCTGATCTGCTTCAGGTCCGCGCGGTCCGTCTCGCGGTCCATCTCGACGTGGATCCAGGACTCGGTGACCGCGTCGTGCGGGCGCTCGGTGCCCGGGTCGGTGAGAACTTCGAGGAGCTTGCCGGTCAGATCACGGCGTACGACGACCTGGGGGTGGATGACGACATGGATGCCGCGCCCCTGCCGCGAGAGCTCGTTGGTGACCGAGTCGACCAGGAAAGGCATGTCGTCGGTGACCACCTCGACGACGGAGTGGCTGCACGTCCAGCCGTTCTCCTCGACGGTCGGGGTGTGCACTCTGACGTTGGCCGTGCCCTGCGGGCGGTTCTCGGCCAGCCGGTAATGGGAGAAGGCTGCTCCGAAGACGTCGACCGGGTCACGGTCGGCAAGGTCCTCCGGGGCGGTGTGCAGGTAGTAGCGCTGGAGGAACGCAAGGGCCGTGTCCTCGTCAGGAGCGGCCTCGTTCGTCGTCCCGGTCGTGGCCCCATTCGGTAGGCGACCACCGACCGGGCTGTTCTCAGCTACCCGGGCCGCCCGTGTGAGCAGCTCGGCTTTGGCTTCGTCCAGCTTGGTCTGCATTGTCCTCTGACTCCTGTCGCGCGCCGTTGCGTGACGTAGAAGGAAGTGATCCGACGTAACGCCGCGACGCGGGGTCTCCGGTCGAAGTCGACGTTATGCCGCGGTGAGAGATGAGCGGGCGGTTATCCGCCATTTTCAGCGGTTTCGCTGACCGATGGCTGGGATGATCTGGCTGGCCGCACCGCGAAGAAGCGTCAGCGACGTCCCGGGCACGGATGTCCTCCGTGTTCCCCGGGCGCAGGGCGGGGGCGTACACGCCCCCGCGGGATATCGCGCTGATCACAGGTCAAGGCTATCTCCCTCGACCCGGGAGTCGTCATGAGCCGTATGTGTACAAAAGCAGGGGTGGAACTTTGACACTCTGCACAGAGACTTTCGCGCCATCTGTCGGCGATGGACCCGCTCTCCGGACCGGTGGGCCCTCTTGGCAAACCGGACGGGCGGATGCACGTTGAGCGGGACGGACGGACACGACGGACACGCACGACAGGGGAGCGAGCACCGATGGCAGCCAAGATCCTCATAGTGACCGGTGACGCGGCGGAGTCCCTGGAGGTCCTGTACCCCTTCCAGCGGCTGCGCGAGGAGGGGTACGACGTCCACATCGCCGCCCCCGCCCGCAAGAAGCTGCAGTTCGTGGTGCACGACTTCGAGCCGGGCTTCGACACGTACACGGAGAAGCCGGGCTACACGTGGCCCGCGGACCTCGCCTTCTCGGAAGTCGATCCCGGACAGTACGCCGCTCTGGTGATCCCGGGCGGCCGGGCCCCGGAGTATCTGCGCAACGACCCGGAGCTCCGCAAGATCCTCAAGTCCTTCTTCGACGCGGACAAGCCGGTCGCGCAGATCTGCCACGGCCCGCTCCTGACCGCGGCGATCGGCGGCCTCAGCGGTCGCAGGGTCACGGCGTACCCGGCCCTCGAGCTGGACATGCAGACGGCGGGCGCGACGTTCAAGGACGCCGAGGTGGTGGTCGACGGCACGCTGGTCTCGGCCCGTGCCTGGCCGGACCACTCCGGCTGGATGAGGGAGTTCCTCACGGTCCTGCGGGCGAAGGCCCCGGTGACGTAGCTAGGCGGCCAGCGACTCGGCCCTCTCCACGGCTTCCGCGAGGCTGTCGACCACCGGGACACCGACGGCCTCCAGGCTGGCCCTGCTGTGCGAGCCCCCGGTGTAGAGCACGGCCTGCGCGCCCACGTGTGCGGCGGCCACCGCGTCGTCGACGGCGTCACCGATCACGACGATCCGGTCCGCGGGCACGGACTCCAGGGCCTCCAGGTGGCGCACCATGCGCTCGGCCTTGCCCGCGTGCGAGGTGTCCGTGCGCCCGTCGATGCGCACGAAGTGCTCCTCGATCCCGTGCCGCCGCACGATCGGCACCAGGTGCTCGTGCGGCGCGAGCGAGAGCAGCGACTGCGTACGCCCGGCTGCCCGCCGCCCCGCGAGCAGCTCGGCGGCGCCGTCGGCCAGCGCGCACGCCTCGACCCGCATCCAGTAGTGCTTGTGGAACACGGCGTCCATGACCAGCCACTCGGCATCGGTGGGCAGCCGCCCCATCAGCCGCTCGTAGAACAGCGGAATGGGCACGCAGTACAGGTCGCGATACCGCTCGAGCGTGATCGGCTCGAGGCCGAGCTCCGCGAAGGAGGCGTTCGTGGACTCGATCACCGCATCGATGTCATGCAGCAGAGTCCCGTTCCAGTCCCACACGATATGCGCCCCGCGCAGCAGCTTCCCCATAGGCAAACGGTACCCGGACGCACCGTCTGCCATCCGGGGCGGCTTCGGCTCCGGGGCGCCGGGAACCGTGCTCCGGGCGGACAAACCGGCACGTTCCCTCAGGAGCGTTCCCGATTGCGGGGCAATCGGACGGGTGGGCGGGAAGGCCTGTTCGTCCAGGGTCGGATGCGGGGTGACGGGCGGGTGGGTGGGAGAGGACCCCGCCCAAGCCCCGCAGGGAACCCTCAGGCGATCAGCCCGGGAATCTCCTGCGTCGCGAACCACAGCAGCTCGTGGTCCTCGACACCGTCCACGGTGAACCGCGCGTCATCGTCCCCCTGGTCCGCGACCCCCAGAGCCTCCGCCCCCGCAGCGACATCCGCCTCCGCATCCCCGGCATCCACATGCACGGCGGCGACCTTCTTCAGGCCCAGCACCCCGGCCACCCGCACCTCGCCGAGCCCGAGCTCCGGGTCGAGCTCCGGGTCCAGCTCCGGGTCCAGCTCCGGATCGAGCTCCACCGCCCCGTCCGCCACATCCGCGGCCAGCACGACCCGCCGCCGAGCCGCCCCCGGATCACCCGCGATCAACCGCAGCGAAGCGAGCGCGGCCCGGTTGAGGGCGGCGTACTCCAGCTCCTCCACGTCGTCCGAGACGTACCACTCACGCAGAGCGGGCGTCACGGCATAGGCGGTCAGCGGCGCGGGCCCCAGCTCGCCCGCCTTGTACGCCTCGGCGAGACGGCTCAGGGTCAGGGGAACGTAGACGCGCATGACGGCCCGCTTTCACAGTCGTAGACACACTGCACCGGTGGAGACAGAGAGTCGGAGGTCAAAGAAGAGGCCTCCAGAATACGTGCGGGAGTCCCCCTTCGAGCTGCGCCCCACACCCACCCCCCACGTCACCCCGCACCCCCGCCCTTCACCCGGCACACCCCAGCGCCCCCAAGGCCCGAGCCACCCCCGATCACCCGGATAGGTGACTCCTCCGCCCCCTGCCCCCACCACCGGCAGACCCTTGCGACCCGCGCCCTCGTCCCCGTACAAGATCTCCGACGGAAGTTACTCCCCGGTACCGAAATCCCAGGAACCGGGCCAGCGAAGCCGGAGGCGATACGGCATGCAGAAGGTGATGACCAGGCCCCGTCCCCGCCCGCCGGCGCCCACCCGCCCACCGGGCCGCACGGACCCCCGCCGCCCCGCGGCGGCCCGTACACCGACGCGCCCGCCCAGGACCCCGCCCCAGCCCCCACCGCACCCCACCGAGCTCTTCACCGAGCGTCTGCTCCTGGTCCTCAGCGGCCAGAAGCCGGTCCACTGGGCGGCGCGCCACATCGCGCACACCGCGTTCGACGACCTGACCCGCCTCGCCGAACGCACGCCCCTGACCGTGAACGGCCGGCGCCCCACGATCCACCGGATCGGCCACTACGAACCGTGCCCCGGCGTCTACGAGGTCTTCGCGAGAATCGGCACGGGCGCCACCCTCAGCGCCCTGGCGTTCCGCCTGCACCTGGGCGCGGACCAGAGGTGGCGCTGCACGGCGGTGGAGGTCGGCGCGCCCGGGAGATGAAAAGGCAAAGGGGCCGAGCACCCCACGGTGCCCGGCCCCCAACAGCTACAGCTACAGCTACAGCGCGCCGCTACTTCTTGCGGCGACGCCCGCCCTTCTGGGCCTTGCGCCGCTCCGCCCGGGTCATGCCGTCCGACTCGGACCGCGCACCCGCGTCCTCGGTCTCGAAGTCGCCCTCGTCGACGCCGCCCTCGGCGTTCGGCGCCTGGAAGTGCAGACGGTCCGGCCGCTGCGGGGCGTCGAGCCCCTTGGCGCGGATCTCGGGACGGCCGCCACCGGCGGGAACGGCGTCCTTCTTGTCCAGGGACGTCGCCCCGGCCGCGTCCGACACCGGAACCTCCTCGACCTGCTGCTCGACCTGGACCTCCAGGTTGAACAGGTAGCCGACGGACTCTTCCTTGATGCCGTCCATCATGGCGTTGAACATGTCGAAGCCCTCGCGCTGGTACTCGACCAGCGGGTCCTTCTGCGCCATGGCACGGAGGCCGATGCCCTCCTGGAGGTAGTCCATCTCGTAGAGGTGCTCGCGCCACTTGCGGTCGAGCACCGAGAGGACGACCCGTCGCTCCAGCTCACGCATGATCTCGGAGCCGAGCTGCTCCTCACGCGCCTCGTACTGCTGGTGGATGTCGTCCTTGATGGACTCGGAGATGAACTCGGCGGTCAGACCCGCGCGGTCGCCCGCGTCCTCCTCCAGCTCCTCGATGGTGACCTTCACCGGGTAGAGCTGCTTGAAGGCGCCCCACAGCCGGTCCAGGTCCCACTCCTCGGCGAAGCCCTCGGCGGTCTCCGCCGAGATGTACGCGTCGATCGTGTCGTCCATGAAGTGCGTGACCTGGTCCTGGAGGTTCTCGCCCTCCAGGACGCGGCGACGCTCGCCGTAGATGACCTCGCGCTGGCGGTTGAGGACCTCGTCGTACTTCAGGACGTTCTTACGCGTCTCGAAGTTCTGCTGCTCGACCTGCGACTGGGCGGACGCGATCGCGCGCGTCACCATCTTGTTCTCGATCGGCACATCGTCCGGGACGTTCGCCATCGCCATCACGCGCTCGACCATCTGCGCCTTGAACAGACGCATCAGGTCGTCGCCCAGCGAGAGGTAGAACCGGGACTCGCCCGGGTCGCCCTGACGGCCGGAACGACCGCGCAGCTGGTTGTCGATGCGGCGCGACTCGTGGCGCTCGGTGCCCAGGACGTAGAGCCCGCCGAGGTCCTTGACCTCCTCGAACTCCGCCTTCACGGCGCGCTCGGCCTTCTCCAGGGCGGCGGGCAGCGCCGCGGCCCACTCCTCGACGTGCTCGACGGGGTCGAGGCCGCGCTGGCGCAGCTCCGCCTCGGCGAGGTCGTCGGGGTTGCCGCCGAGCTTGATGTCCGTGCCTCGTCCGGCCATGTTCGTCGCGACGGTGACGGCGCCCTTGCGGCCGGCCTGGGCGATGATCGGCGCCTCACGGTCGTGCTGCTTGGCGTTCAGGACCTCGTGCTGGACGCCGCGCTTGGAGAGCTGCTGGGAGAGGTACTCCGACTTCTCCACGGAGGTCGTGCCGACCAGGATCGGCTGGCCCTGCTCGTGCTTCTCGGCGATGTCGTCGACGACGGCGGCGAACTTCGCGACCTCGGTGCGGTAGATCAGGTCCGACTGGTCGGCGCGGACCATGGGCCGGTTCGTCGGGATCGGCACGACGCCCAGCTTGTAGATCTGGTGGAACTCGGCGGCCTCGGTCATGGCCGTACCGGTCATGCCGCAGAGACCGGGGGTCTCCTTGCCGTCGTGGTCGTGGCGCTTGTAGAGGCGGAAGAAGTTCTGCAGGGTGATCGTGGCCAAGGTCTGGTTCTCGTCCTTGATGTCCACCCCTTCCTTCGCCTCGATCGCCTGGTGCATGCCCTCGTTGTAGCGGCGGCCGGCGAGGATACGGCCGGTGTGCTCGTCGACGATCATGACTTCGCCGTCGATGACGACGTAGTCCTTGTCCTTCTTGAAGAGTTCCTTGGCCTTGATGGCGTTGTTCAGGTAACCCACGAGCGGGGTGTTGACCGACTCGTACAGGTTGTCGATGCCCAGCCAGTCCTCGACCTTGGCGACGCCGGACTCGTGGATGGCGACGGTGCGCTTCTTCTCGTCGACCTCGTAGTCGCCGGTCTCCTCGATGCCCTTCAGCTGGTTGCCGGGCTCGCCCTTGGTGAGGCGGGTGACCAACTTGGCGAAGTCGCCGTACCACTTGGTGGCCTGGTCGGCGGGGCCGGAGATGATCAGCGGCGTACGGGCCTCGTCCACCAGGATCGAGTCGACCTCGTCGACGATCGCGAAGTTGTGGCCGCGCTGCACCAGTTCGTCCTTCGACCACGCCATGTTGTCGCGCAGGTAGTCGAAGCCGAATTCGTTGTTCGTGCCGTACGTGATGTCGCTCGCGTACTGCTCGCGGCGCTGGGCCGGCGTCATGTTGGCGATGATGCAGCCGACGGACAGGCCCAGGAACTTGTGGACGCGGCCCATCATCTCGGAGTCGCGCTCGGCCAGGTAGTCGTTGACCGTGATCAGGTGCACGCCCTTGCCCGACAGGGCGTTGAGGTACGCGGGGAGGGTGCCGACGAGCGTCTTGCCCTCACCGGTCTTCATCTCGGCCACATAGCCGAGGTGCAGCGCGGCGCCGCCCATCATCTGGACGTCGTAGTGCCGCTGGCCGAGGACGCGCTTGGCGGCCTCACGCACCGTGGCAAAGGCTTCGGGGAGGAGGTCGTCAAGGGTCTCGCCGTCGGCGTAACGCTCCTTGTACTCCTCGGTCAGCGCGCGCAGCTCGGCGTCGGAGAGGCTGACAAAGTCCTCTTCGATGGAGTTGACCTGGTCCGCGATGCGGTGCAGCTTGCGCAGGATCTTGCCTTCGCCTGCACGCATGATCTTCGAGAGGACGGACACGGGGGTTGGTCTCCTTGCCGGTCGGGCCTGGCATGGTCGGTTTACTCATAGGGCAACGGCCATCGTAAGCGAGGAGCGGGCCGCGCCGGGAGGTCTGCCGATACGTCAACGGACGGGGGGCCTGGAAGGTGCCGGGTTGTGCCGATCAGCGCTCGGCGAAATGCGGGTGAAAGCGCGGCGAAAAGCACTGGCCCATGGCCCCTCGCCCCCGCAGAATCACCGGATGGAGCCCGTCACCCTCACCACCGAACGCCTGACCTTGCGCACCTTCACGTCCGCCGACACCGACGAGACGTACGCGGCCTGTCAGGACCCCGACATCCAGCGCTGGACCACGATCCCCTCCCCGTACGCGCGCACGGACGCGGAGGGCTTCATCACGCGCATGGTGCCGGACGGCTGGCGCTACGACACGGAGTACACCTTTGCCGTACGTCCCCGGGGCGGCGGCCCGCTGATCGCCGCCGCCAGCCTGCACCACCCGCGCTCGGGCGCCTGGGAGGTCGGCTTCTGGACGGCGAAGGAGCACCGGGGCAACGGCTACATGACGGAGGCCGTCCTCGCCCTGGCCAGGTGGGCCTTCGGCGACCTGGGCTGCACCCGCCTGGAGTGGCGCGCCGAGGTCGGCAACACGGGATCGCGCGCGGTGGCGGAGAAGGCGGGCTTCGCCTTCGAGGGCACCCTGCGCGGCGCCCTCCTGAACAAGTCCACGCTGCGTGACTGCTGGGTGGGCGCCCTGCTCCCGAGCGACCTCGGCCTGTCGTCGAGCCAGCCCTATCTGCCGGCCCGGGACTGAGGCGGCCGGGGACTGAGGCCGACCCCGCAGCCCACCTCTTCACGCCTCTTCCCGCAGGCCGCGGGGCGTTGTCAGTGCCGCCGCCTATCGTTTCCGGCATGACGAGCCTGCCGCGCCCCGCCATCGACCTCTCCGCCGACGAGGCCCGCCGCATCGCGCTGCGCGCCCAGGGATTCTTGGGCGCCCCGGACCGCAGGTCCGGCGTGCGGGGCGTGCTGCGGCATCTCGGCGCGGTCCAGCTCGACACGATCTCGGTCCTGGCCCGCTCGCACGAGCTCATTCCGTACGCACGTCTGGGCGCCGTGGGCCGCGACCGGATCGAGGCGGCGTACTGGGACGGGGCGTCGGCGGGCTCCGGCCCCGCCCGGCCGCACGCCTTCGAGTACTGGTCGCACGCCGCGTGCATCCTGCCCATCGAGGAGTGGCCGCACTTCGCCTTCCGCCGCCGCGCGTACCGCACCCGTCCGCACTGGCACCACGACCTGCCGAACGGCGCGTACGACACGGTGATCAAGCAGCTCACCGCCGAAGGCCCCCTCACGGCCACGGAATTGGGCGGCGCGAAGAACAAGGGCGAGTGGTGGGACTGGTCGGACGCGAAGGTCGCCGTCGAGCGCGCGCTGATGTACGGCGAGGTGGTCTGCACCGAGCGGCGCAGCTGGAAGCGGGTGTACGACCTCGCGGAGCGCGCGATCCCCGAGGCGCTGCTCCATGACGACCTGGACGACACGGAGTGCCTGCGCCGCCTGGTCCGCCTGGCAGGGCAGTCGCTGGGCGTCGGCACGCGCGCGGACATCGCGGACTACCACCGCCTCAAGGGCGAGCAGTTCGACGCGGTGGTCGCGGACTCGGGGCTCGTCCCGGTGACGGTGCAGGGCTGGTCCAAGCCTGCCTGGGCCGATCCCGCGGCACTGGCGAGCGTCCCGCGCGGCCGCCACCGCACGACGCTCCTCTCGCCCTTCGACTCCCTGATCTGGGAGCGGGCCCGCACGGAGCGGATCTTCGGCTTCACCCACCGCCTCGAGGCGTACGTCCCCAAGCCCAAGCGGATCCACGGCTACTTCGCGATGCCGGTCCTGGCCGCTGGCCACCTGGTCGGCCGCGTGGACCCGGCCCGCGAGGGCAGCACGCTGGTCGCCAAGCAGGTGTCGCTGGACGGCCCCAAGTCCGTGCCCGCGGTGGCACAGGCGCTCCGCGAGGCGGCGACCTGGGTCAACTGCGATTCCGTACGGGTGGAGCGGGTGGACCGTCCCGAGCTGACCGCCGAGTTGGTCCGCGCCCTGGGCTGAGCCGGAGCCCCCGGCCTCACCTGATCTCGAGGATCTTCTCCCGCATCGCGTACACGACCGCCTCCATCCTGGAGTGCAGCTGCAGCTTCTCCAGGATGTTGCGGACGTGGTTCTTCACGGTGTTCTCGGAGATGAAGAGCTCTTTCGCGATGTCGCGGTTGTTCATGCCCGTGGCGACCAGCTTCAGCACTTCCAGCTCGCGCTCGGTCAGCCGCGGCGCGGGCACCAGCCTGCGCTCGTCGGTGCGCTGGATCATCGACTTGAACTCGGTGAGCAGTTTCGACGCCATGGACGGGCTGATCTGCGACTGTCCGTCGGCCACCGCGCGAATCGCCGTGGCGACCTCGTCCGTGGAGATCTCCTTGAGGAGGTAGCCCGTGGCGCCCGCCTTGATCGCGTCGTAGAGGTCGGCCTCCTCGTCGCTGATCGTCAGCATGATGATCTTGGCGCTGGGTGCGACCTCCTTGATGGAGGTGCAGGCCTCGATGCCGCCGCGCTTGGGCATCCGTACGTCCATCAGCACGATGTCCGGCAGCAGGTCCGCGGCCTTGTCCACCGCCTCCGCGCCGTCGCCCGCCTCCCCGACCACCTGGATGTCCTCCTCGGCGGCGAGGACGATCTCCAGGCCACGACGGAAGAGCGCGTGGTCGTCCACCACCAGGACCCTGATGGGCTCCTTGCGCGGTGCGCCCGCGTCCGTGCCGATGCCGATGCCGCTGTCGGCACCCTCATCCCGCATCGGTCCGAAGCTGTCCGCCATCGTTCCTCCCCCTGAAGGCCATGGCCCGTTGTGCGTCGGCTGTCGCCAACCCGAGGCGACAGCACACCGGTTGGCCGGCTCCGCCCATGATTTCATGCCCGGACGGCCGCGCGGTGCGCGCAGGGGTCGCATGATGATGCCCCTGGGGGCGCACACGCGCTCCAGGGGCACCATCGAGCCCTCGGCCGACCGGGGTCAGCCGCCGAGCGCACCGCCCCCGCCCGCGGACTCCGCCCGCGTGACCATGGGGTCGGTGTTGAGGCGGATGACGCCGTAGTCGTAGGCGTGTCGCCGGTAGACGACGCTCGGTTCCTTCGTCTCCGAGTCGACGAACAAGTAGAAGTCGTGCCCGACGAGTTCCATCTCGTAGAGCGCCTGGTCGAGCGACATCGGGGCCGCCACGTGGCTCTTCTCGCGGACCACGAGCGGGCCTTCGCCCTGGATCTCCAGTGAGCCGATCCTCTTGACGGGGATACCGTCCGGCTCTTCCTCACGTACGACGGTGCCGTCTCCGTTGAGAGTCGCCGCGTCCGGCACCCGCTCGGCAACCTCGGCGGCGGAGAGCCTGCCGGTGCCGCGCCGGTTGTGGCGCTTCTCGTGCTGCTTGCGCAGCCGGGCGTCGAGCTTGGCGGTGGCCAGGTCGAGCGCCGCGTACGGATCGGTTGCCGAGGCCTCCGCGCGGATCACGGGTCCACGTCCGCGGAGTGTGATCTCCACGCGGTCGGAACGGTCGGCCTGACGCGGGTTGGCCTCCTTGGACACCTCGACGTCCAGGCTGATCACCTTGGCGTCAAGCTTCTGGATCTTCTCCAGGTTCAGCTTCTCGGCCACGTGCTTGCGGAACCGCTCGGGTACCTCGGTCTTGCGGCCCTTGACGACGATGTCCACGCAGAACTCCGTTCCCGGATCGCCCCGCTTCGGTGGCGGAGCATCTCCCTTTTGCACCAGGCCCCGGTGACTCCCGGAGCCTCGGACTCGGTGACTTCCACCTCCTCCTCCCCCGCGAACAAGATCTACACCCCGACCGGCCCCGGTGATTGCGGAAAAACCCGGCGACCGGCATTCCGATATGCGAGGGGCGGCGTCCGCCATTCCTCACAACCGAACATATCTCGCCCGGACGGATGTCGTCACCCTCTACCGCCGCATACCTCCATTCAGGTGTATTGGCCCTCTCACTACCTGCAACGATGCAAGTTCCCAGTCAGTTCCGGTTTATTCCGAAAGAATCCGGTGAGGAGGCGACAACAGCGGCGGTGACCCTGTTCTCGCACGCTATTTCACGGGCTGTTACCACCGCGGCCCGCTTTTCACCTTCCGTGTGTACGTCACGTATTGCGCGGGCCGCCTCGGACAAAGACGCGCCCGTGGTCATCAGGTCGTCCACGATCACGATCCGGCCGCCGTCGGCGACGAGCCGCCCGCCACCCGCGGTCACCTCCAGAGCGCCGTGGAGATTCACCTGCCGCTGCCGGGAGTTGAGCCCCGCCTGGTCGGCCACCGCACGCCGCTGGCGCAGCACGCAGAGCACCCGGGCCCGCGTCCCGCCGCGCCGCAGCTCACCCGCCGCCGCCAGCGCGATCCGCCGTACCGGATCGTGCCCACGCGCCCGCACGGCCCGGGGAGCCGACGGAACGGGCACCAGCAGTACCGGAGCGTCACCACGCGCCCGAGCGGCACCGCGCGTCGAAGCGTCACCCCGCACGCAAGCGCCGTCACTCCGCAGCCCCGCGCGCACCGCCGCGGCCAGCCCCGCCCCCAGCGGCCCCGCGAGCCCCAGGGCGCCCCGCTCCTTGTGCGCGAGCAGCAGCGCCCGCACCCCGTCCTCGTAGGGAGCCGCCGCGTGCACCACCGGCAGTCCGGGCGGCCGCGGATCGGGGCTCACCCGGCACGGCACGGTCCCGCACAGGGCTTCGCGGCACTGTGCGCAGAGCGCCGTACGCGGTGTGCCACAGCCTCCGCACTCGGCCGGCAGCACCAGATCGGTGAGGTCCCGCCACCACCCCGGCATGCCCACCACTGTGCCAAGGCGCGCGCGCCGCTGCCACCCCTGTGGAAAACCGCCTGTGGACAACTCCACGGCACAGGAGCGGCCTTACCCGCGACGCCTCACCCCGGGTAGACCGGCGCCGTACCTTCCTTGACCACCGTCTGCCACTGCGCACCCGTCGGCAGCCGCACGATCCCGTCGTCCGAGTGCGCCACCAGCGGCTGCCGCTCGTCCTCGGACGCCGCGATCTCCTTCACGCCGGTGAGGCCGGGCAGCGTCGCGCCCGCGGGCACCGAGCCGTCGCACTGGACGTACCGCATCTGCTGCACACCGCCGGACTCGCGCCCGACCACCACGAGACGGCTGCCGCCCGCCCACGACATGGCGGTGACCTCCTCCATCTGCGGTGCCGCCTGGCGCAGTTCGACCACCGAGATGTCCGGCTGCTCGCCCTTGGCACCCGTCCGCTCGACGCGGCCGATCTTCAGGGACGTCTTGCCGTCCTTCTTCACGAGGAGCGCGACCCGTACGGCGTCGGCCGACACCCGCACCGCCTCGATCCGCCCGTCGAGGCCCGAGATCTTGACCGGCAGCGGGTCTCCCGCCCCCTGCTCCAGCCAGAGCAGCCGCTGCCGCTTCGGGTCACGGTCGGCCACCCAGAGGTCGCCGCGGCCGTCCCAACTGGGCGTGGAGAGACCGTCCTTCTCGGACTTGGCCCTGCTGCGCACCTCCGGCTTGCCGAGCGCGCCCGTGGAGACCAGCGACCCCATGTACAGCGAGCGCCCGTCGAGCGACACCCCGGCCGCCCGCTCCTCGTCCCGCGACACGGCGGCGGACCGCAGCGGCTGCTCGCCACTGCCCAACCGCCCCTGCACGGGCTCCGGATCGACCTTGCCCTTGGCGCTGGCAGGCATCCGCACCAGGCGCCGCCTGTCGTCGATGAGGTACTGGAAGTCGGGGTGGTCCGCGGTGCGGCGCGAGGCGACGGACTCGGCCCGGTCCTTGCTCAGGACGCACAGCTGCGAGCCGTTGCGGCGCTGGAGCTCCACCTCCTCGACGCCGGACGACGTCAGGTCCTGGAGCGTGAACAGCAGTTGGGCGGCCATCTCGGTGCACCGCTCCTGGCCTATGGGATCGGCCTTCGCGTTCAGCGGCACCGTCAGCTTGCCCTGGTCGTCGGGCGCCAGCGTCCTGGTGTCCGCCTTGAGCCGCGTACCCGTAGGGAAGCGGGTGCCCACGACCTGCTTGAGCCACGTGGTGGGCCCGTCGAGGAGCGCCTTGACGGTCTCCGTCACGGGGTCTATTCGCTGACGTATGTAGACGGGGTCGGCGACGAGACCTTCCTGGCCGCCTCCGGTGGCGCCGGACGAACGCGTCGCGAAGTAGTACTTGTTGACGGACCAGTAGATCCGCTGGAAGTCGGACTGCCCGAGCACGACGCCCGGCGGCACCCGGTCGATCCGCCACTCCTTGCCGTTGGATCCGTCCTGCTGCGTGAGGTGGACGACCTGGTTGTACGCGGCGTTGTCGAGCTGGTACGCGTGCTCCTTGTCGACCGTGGCGACCTTGCGCCCGGTCAGCGGGAAGGAACGGCCGCTCTCGCCGTCGTCCCCGACACTGCCCGATCCGGTGCTCGGCCCGTTCTCGAGCACCGTGGTCTGCAGATCCGGGTCCCAGCCCCTGGACGCGTCCTTGGTCAGGTACTTGCGCGCCATCGCGAATTCCGGGTCGTCGCTGGTCAGCGCCTCAAGAAAGCCCTGGACGATCTCCTCGGGGCTCGCGTCCTCACCCGGTGGCATCGCGTAGACGCGGACCTGGGACTGCGAGTCCGGCCGCTGGGAGGCGTCGACCGCCTTGAGGTTGCCGCTGTCGGGCATCGAGGCGCAGCCCGCGAGCAGCACCCCGCAGGAGCCGAACAGCAGACCGGCCCGCAGTGCGCGCCGGTGCGTGCGGCGACAGGTGCGGCGATCGTGGTCAGCGCCCACGAGAGGCCTCCCCTTCCCTTGCGGGATTTGTTTCCGTCTGGTCCGTCCCGTCCGTCCCGTCCGTCCCGCTCGCCTCGGACGCGGGGCCATCGGGCTCCTCGTCACGCGGCATGTCGTCGTCCATGGGCCGCCGCGGCACGACGCGCGACCCGCTGCCCGGCAGCGCCGCCGGGTCCGCCGTGGCCGCCTGCGCGAGCCGCGGCGCGATCGGAGCCCTCGCCGGGACGGGCGGCGGCACCCGCTCGGACGTCGACGGCTGCGCCGGCACCGTGGCCAGCTTGGCCGCGCCGCCGAGCGGCAGACCGGCGTCGTTCAGGCCGCGGTGGCGCCGCGAGTCGTCGGGCTCCAGCGGTATCGGCGAGCCCCGCAGCGCCTCGTCCGCCGTGCGCGGCAGCGTCAGGCGGAACTGCGAACCGCCGCCCGGCTCGCCCCAGGCCTGCAGCCAGCCGCCGTGCAGCCGAGCGTCCTCGAGCGCGATGGAGAGCCCGAGGCCCGTACCACCGGTGGTACGCGCGCGTGCCGGGTCGGCCCGCCAGAAGCGGCTGAACACCCGGGTCGCCTCGCCGGGCTTGAGCCCCACTCCGTAGTCACGCACCGCGACCGCGACCGCGCCGCCCGCCGCCGCGAGCCGCACCACGACGTCCTGGCCCTCACCGTGCTCCACGGCGTTGACCACGAGATTACGAAGGACGCGCTCCACACGGCGTGCGTCGGCCTCGGCGACCACGGGCTGCTGGTCCCCGACGACCCGGATGTGCGTCCCCTTGCGGTCCGCCAGCGGCTCCGCGCCGCCCACGACCCGTCGTACGACCTCACGCAGGTCTATCGGCTCGGCCTCCAGGGCCGCCGCGCCCGCGTCGAACCGGCTGATCTCAAGGAGATCCGCGAGCAGCGTCTCGAACCGGTCCAGCTGGTCGGCGAGCAGCTCGGCCGACCGCGCCGTCACCGGGTCGAAGTCCACGCGCGCGTCATGGATGACGTCGGCCGCCATCCGCACGGTCGTCAGCGGCGTACGCAGCTCGTGCGAGACGTCCGAGACGAACCGCCGCTGCATCCGCGAGAGCTCCTCCAGCTGCTGGATCTTCAGCTGGAGGTTCTGCGCCATCTTGTTGAAGGCCTCACCGAGCCGCGCGATGTCGTCCTCTCCGGTGACCTTCATACGTTCCTGAAGGCGCCCGGCGGACAGCCGCTCGGCGATGCCCGCCGCCATCCGTACCGGCGTGACGACCTGGCGCACCACCAGCCAGGCGATGGCGCCGAGCAGTACGACGACGAACAGGCCGGCGGTGGCGAGGGTCGTCCTGACGACGCCGAGGGACTCCTCCTCCTGGGTGAGCGGGAAGAGGTAGTACAGCTGGTAGGACTCGCCGTTCAGGTCGTTCAGCCGCTTGCCGATGACCAGGCCGGGCTGTGCTTCACGGCCGTCGTTGAAGACGATCCGGGTGTTGCTCTGATACGCCCTGGTGCCCTTGTCGACGCTGCTGCGCAGCGACTCGGGCACGCTCTGGATCGGGTCCACGCCCCCGGAGGCGCGCGGCCCGCGCACCCTGGCGCCGCCCGGCGTGGACGTCGGGCTCAGCGTCACCACGTTGAACGCGCTCTGGCCGCCGCTGGAGAGCTGCTCCACCAGGTCGGACATCCACACGGCGGTGGGCGGCGTGGCCCCGCCGTCGGACGTGCCGCTGTCCTGCCCGGAGCGCGGCCGGGCGGAGTTCGCCTCGTCCTGAGCGGCCCGGAAGCCACCGTCGGCCTGGCTCTGCGAGGCCTTCACCTTGGCCTTGAGCAGGCCGTTGTTCACGGAACTCATGACGGCGAAGCCGAGCATCAGCACGACGCCCAGCGACATGAGCAGCGTCGTGACGACGACCTTCAGCTGGATGTTGCGCCGCCACAGCCGCAGGGCGGGCAGCAGCGGGCGCCGCACCCAGCGCACGAAGAGCCTCAGGACGGGGCTGCCCTGCACCCCGTCCTGCAACAGCAGACCGCCGTCGAGAAGCCTCGCGAACGTGGAGCCGCGCCGGCCCGCCGCACCGCCCCGGGCCCCGCCAGTCCGCCCCGAGCGGCCACCCGGAGCCCCGGGCGGTACGGGGGAACTGTCCCGGGTCACGTCAGCTCGGTCCGGCCTTGTAACCGACACCACGGACGGTCACCACGATCTCCGGCCGCTCGGGGTCCCGCTCGACCTTCGAGCGCAGCCGCTGGACGTGCACGTTCACCAGCCGGGTGTCGGCCGCGTGGCGGTAGCCCCAGACCTGCTCGAGCAGCACCTCACGCGTGAACACCTGCCACGGCTTGCGGGCCAGCGCGACCAGCAGGTCGAACTCCAGCGGGGTCAGCGCGATCGACTGCCCCTCCCGCTTCACGGAGTGCCCCGCCACGTCGATGACCAGGTCACCGATGGCCAGCTGCTCCGGCGCGGGCTCCTCGGACCTCCGCAGCCGCGCCCTGATGCGGGCCACGAGCTCCTTCGGCTTGAAGGGCTTCACGATGTAGTCGTCGGCGCCGGACTCGAGCCCGACCACGACGTCCACGGTGTCGCTCTTGGCCGTGAGCATGACGATCGGCACCCCGGATTCCGCCCTGATCAGGCGGCACACCTCGATGCCATCACGGCCCGGCAACATCAAATCCAGCAGTACAAGATCCGGCTTTGCCTCCCTGAAAGCGGCCAGCGCCTTGTCGCCATCAGCTACGAACGACGGCTCAAAACCTTCACCACGCAGCACAATCCCGAGCATCTCGGCCAGTGCGGTGTCGTCGTCGACGACAAGGACTCGTCCCTTCATGCCTGACATCATCCCATTAGCTCATCGTTACCTGGCGTGACCTGGCACACAGCTCGCCCAGGCCCTCTGCTGTCACGGGCGACACGACGCCCTCCTCGGTGACGATCGCCGTCACCAATTCCGGTGGTGTCACGTCGAACGCGGGGTTGTACGCCTGGGTCCCCAGGGGTGCCACCGCGATCCCGCTTCCCGCTTCGATTCCGGCCATCGGCACGTAGGGTGCCGTGACCTCCGTCACTTCATGACTCGCCCGCTGCTCCACCTCGATGGACGCTCCGTCCGGGGTGTCCGGGTCCACGGTCGTGACCGGTGCCACCACGATGAACGGCACGTGGTGGTAGCGGGCCAGCACCGCGAGCGGATAGCTCCCCACCTTGTTGGCCACCGAACCGTCGGCCGCGATGCGGTCGGCGCCGATCAGTACGGCATCCACCTCACCCGCCGCGAACAGCGACCCCGCCGCGTTGTCCGTAAGCAAGGTGTACGCCATTCCGCTCCGCGCCGCCTCATACGCGGTCAGCCTCGAACCCTGCAGCAAGGGACGCGTCTCGTCCACCCACAGCCTGCGAAGACGTCCCTGCCGGTGCGCGGCAAGGGCCACCGCGAACGCCGTGCCCTCCCCGCCGGAGACCAGCGCCCCCGTGTTGCAGTGCGTGAGGACGCGGTGACCGCCGCCGGGCAGCATCTCGTCGAGCAGCGCCAGACCGTGCACCGCCATCCTCGCGCTGGCCTCGGCGTCCTCCCGGTGCAGCTCCCGCGCGGCCGCCAGCGCCGCGGCGCCCGCCAGCTCCTGGTCGGCGCCGCCCGCGACCGCCGAGCGGTACGCCGTCAGGGCCCTGCGGACGCCGGAGCCGAGGTTGACCGCGGTGGGCCTGGCCCCCGCGAGCGCGAGCGCGGCCTCGTCCACGTCGAAGCCGCGTACGGCGGCCAGCGCGACGCCGTACGCGCCCGCTATGCCGAGCAGCGGCGCCCCACGCACCGCCAGCGTGCGGATCGCCTGCACCAGGGCGGGCGCGTCCGTGCACACTAGCTCGGTCTCCTCGCCGGGCAGTCTGGTCTGGTCGAGGAGGACCAGTACGGGGCCCTCCGGCGGCTCGGCCCAGCGGATCGCGGGGATCGCCGGGCTCGCTGCTCTCACTGGGGGCGCTGAGTTCGTCGGGGTCTCGGTCGGCCGTGTGTCCTCGCCTGATTGCGCGTACTGATCAGCCATCCGCCCAGTCTGCCCCGTACCTGACGGACAATTGAAGGTGTGCAGCCCATACGCTGCCCGGTCACCGCAAGGGCGTGCCGTGGCACGATGGCTGCCAACCGGCCGCCGCGACAGCGGACGGGCACCGTGAAGGAGCGACGATGAACGACACTCCGGGCTGGGCTTCGCCCGGATCTGCCCCCTCCGACGGACAGGACTCCGGCAAGCCCGAACCTGCCGAGCCCGCGGACAAGCCCGACGGTCCGGGCTCGAAGTGGTCCAAGGAGCAGCCGCCGCCCGCCCAGTGGTCCGCCCCCAGCCCGCCGGCCGCCGGCCAGACCCCGCCTCCTCCACCGCCGCCTCCCGGTGGCGGCTGGGGCGGCGGACACCCTGGCGGCCCCGGCCCCGGTGGACCTGGCGGCCCCGGCGGCCCCGGTGGCTACCCCGGCTGGGGCGCCTGGCAGGGCCCGCCGCCCGCCGCCAAGCCCGGCGTCATCCCGCTGCGGCCGCTCGGCGTCGGCGAGATCCTGGACGGCGCGGTCTCCACGATGCGTACGTACTGGCGCACGGTGCTCGGCATCTCGCTTGCCGTCGCCGTGTTCACGGAGATCGTCGTCATCCTGCTGCAGGGGCTCGTCCTCAACGACAGCGAGACCACGGAGGTCCTCGACGACCCGAGCGCGACCGTCGGCGAACTGACCCGTGCCCTGGGCGACACCCTGCTGAGCTCCGGCGTGATCCTGCTGATCACCCTGCTCGGCACGATCGTCGCGACCGCCCTGCTCACGATGGTCACCAGCCGCGCCGTGCTCGGCAAGTCGGTCACCACGGCGGAGGCCTGGCAGGACGCCAAGCCGCAGCTGCCGAGGCTGATCGGCCTGACCCTGCTGCTGCCGCTCATCGGCATGGCGGTCGTCGCCGTCGGCACCCTGCCCGGCGTACTGATCGCGGTGGCCGGGGCCGGCGACGCCGGCATCAGCCTCGCCGTGCTCGGCGGCTTCGCCGCCGGAGTCGTCGCCATCTGGCTGCTGGTCCGCCTCTCGCTCGCCTCGCCCGCCCTGATGCTGGAGAAGCAGGGCGTGAAGAAGTCGATGGCCCGCTCCGCGAAGCTGGTCCGCGGCTCCTGGTGGCGGGTGTTCGGCATCCAGCTGCTCGCCGCGATCATCGCCAACGTCATCGCGTCGATCATCGTCATCCCCTTCACCCTCATCGCGGGCGCGGTGAGCGGCGACGGCGTCACCGGCTTCCTCGACACCGGCACCGGCGACCTCGGCTGGACCTTCCTGATCGTCAGCGGCATCGGCTCGGTCATCGGCTCGATGCTCACGTTCCCGATCACCGCCGGAGTCACCGTGCTCCTCTACATCGACCAGCGGATCCGCCGCGAGGCCCTCGACCTCGAACTCGCGCGCGCGGCGGGCCTCCAGGGCGACAACGGCTCGGGCGCCCCCGGAACCCCCGGGAGCTGATGCGGTGACGGGGGCAGCACTGCACGGGTCGAGAGCGGTCGCACCACTCGTACGACGCACCGGCGACGACGGCCCGCCGGTCACGATCCCGCGCGACCCCGCGCGGGAGGCCGCCGAGCGCGAACTGTCGAACCCGGCGTACCACGAGAACGACCCCAGCCTCCTGCAGCGCGCCCTGAACCGCTTCTGGGAGTGGGTCGACGACCTGTTCACCGCCGCCTCGGGGGCGACCCCGGGCGGCGGCCTCGGCCTCCTGGTCGTCGTCATCGCGATCGTGGCCCTGCTCGCCGCCCTCTGGTGGCGCCTGGGCACCCCCCACCGCGCCCCCACGTCGTCCCCCGCGCTCTTCGACGACCGCCCCCGCACGGCGGCGGAACACCGCGCGGCCGCGGAGGCACACGCGGCCCAGGGCCACTGGAGCCAAGCCGTCCAGGAGCGCATGCGAGCCATCGTCCGCTCCCTGGAGGAACGCGCCCTGCTGGACCCCCGCCCGGGCCGCACAGCAGACGAAGCAGCGGCGGAGGCCTCCCGAACGCTCCCCGCCCACGCGACGGAACTCCATTCGGCGGCCCAGTCGTTCGACGCCATCACGTACGGCGGCCGCACCGCCACGGAGCCGACGTACCGCCGACTGACCACCCTGGACAAGGCCCTGACCCAAACAAGGCCGACACTGAGCAACACCCCTACGGGAGCCCCCAAGTGACGGCCCCCCAGGACCCCACGAACGCCGACACCTCCCCGCACTCCGAGCCGCAACGGCCGGCGGCAAACGGACCCGAGGCCGAACCCGGCGCCCACACGAGCGGAACGCCGACCGAGAGCCATGACGGAACCGGCAGAGGCGAGAACTCGCGACAGGCCGCGAGCAACCCCAGCTCCAACACCGAAGCCCCCACCCCAACCCCCGCCAACACAAAGCCCAACACAGCTACACCCACCAACACGACGCCCGGCACACCTGCACCCGCGCCCGCGCCCGCAACGCCGGACACACCTGCACCCACCCCCGCGGCCCCCACCAACACAACGCCCGGCACACCTGCACCCGCGCTCGCGCCCGCGAACACGAACGCAACGCCGGACACACCTGCCCCCACCCCCGCGGCCCCCGCCAACACCGCGCCCGACACACCTGCCCCCGTCTCTGCGGCCCCCGCCAACACAACGCCCAACACAGCTACACCCGCGCCCGCGCCCGCGCCCGCCAACACAACGCCCGACACAGCTGCGCCTGCCCCCGCGCCCACAGCCCCCGCCAACACCGCGCCCGGCACACCTGCCCCCGTCGCTGCGGCCCCCGCCAACACAACGCCCGGCACAGCTACACCCGCCCCCGCCCCCGCACCCACAGCCCCCGGCACCACGCCAACGGCCCCCGGCACCACCCCGACCGCAGCCGCAGCCACCGCCCCCTCCGCGACGGCACTCGCACCCGACGCCGCCCCAGGGCCGTCCGCCTCCTCCCGCTCCTCCCGCTCCTCCGCCCCCACGACCTCCTCCACCCCCACCCCCCGCCAGCTCTGGACCCGAACCCGCGGCATCCTCCTCGCCCTGTTCGTCCTCCTGGCAGCCGCCATCGCCATGGCGGCCGTCCGCTCCGGGGCCCAGCACGGCCGCCTCGACCCCCGCTCGGCCGACCCGTACGGCAGCCGCGCCGTCGCCGAACTCCTCGCCGACCGCGGTGTCTCCACCCGCGTGGTCACCACCTCCGAAGAGGCCAGGTCCGCGGCAGGCCCGGACACCACGCTCCTGGTGGCATCGCCCGACCGGCTCACCGAGCGCCAGCAGTCGCGCCTGCGCGAAGCCACCGAGGACTCCCGAGGTCGCACCGTGCTCCTCGCCCCCGGCACCCCCTCGGTAAGCACCCTCGCACCGGGGGTCACCGCGGACGCCACCCCCAGCCTCGACTCGAAGCTCTCCCCCCGCTGCTCCCTGCCCGCAGCCAAGCGTGCAGGCTCCGCCGACGTGGGCGGTCTCCGCTACGACACCCTCGCCCCGGACGCCGAGGCCTGCTACGTCAGCGACGGCCTGCCCAGCCTGCTACAGCTCCCGGCGGCCGACGGACCCGGCGACACCGTCGTACTCGGCGCCCCGGACATCCTCTTCAACGACCGCCTCGACGAGCAGGGCAACGCCTCACTGGCCCTGCAACTCCTCGGCTCCCGACCGAACTTGGTCTGGTACCTCCCCTCACCCGCCGACGCCGCCGCCACCGACGACGCCGACCGCGACTTCTTCGACCTGATCCCCGACGGCTGGCTCTGGGGCACCCTGCAACTCACCGTCGCCGCCGCACTCGCCGCCCTCTGGCGCGCCCGCCGCCTCGGCCCGCTGGTCCCCGAACGCCTCCCCGTAGCCATCCGCGCCTCGGAAACCGTCGAAGGCCGAGCCCGCCTCTACCGCAAGGCGAACGCCCGCGACCGCGCGGCCGCCGCCCTCCGCTCGACCACCCGCACCCGCATCGCCCCCCTCATCGGCGTCTCCCCCGGCCAGGCACACGCCCCCGAGACCCTGCTCCCCGCCCTGACCGCCAGGCTCCACTCCCCGGGCCAGGACCTGCACCCCCTCCTCTTCGGCCCGCCGCCCGGCAACGACGCGGCCCTGATCACCCTCGCCGACCAACTCGACGCCCTCGAAAGAGAGGTACGTACTTCATGATGGACCCGACCACTGACAACGCCGGGAGCTCCGCCAGCGCCCGCTCCTCGCTGGAGTCCCTGCGCACCGAGATCTCCAAGGCCGTGGTCGGCCAGGACCCCGCGGTGACGGGCCTCGTCGTGGCCCTGCTCTGCCGCGGTCACGTCCTCCTCGAAGGCGTACCCGGAGTGGCCAAGACCCTGCTCGTCCGCGCCCTCGCCGCATCCCTCGAACTCGACACCAAGCGCGTCCAGTTCACCCCGGACCTGATGCCGAGCGATGTCACGGGCTCCCTCATCTATGACGCCCGCACCACCGAGTTCTCGTTCCAGCAGGGCCCGGTCTTCACCAATCTCCTCCTCGCCGACGAGATCAACCGCACCCCTCCCAAGACCCAGTCCTCCCTCCTCGAAGCGATGGAGGAACGCCAGGTCACGGTCGACGGCACCCCTCGCCCGCTCCCCGAGCCCTTCCTCGTCGCGGCCACCCAGAACCCGATCGAGTACGAGGGCACGTACCCGCTCCCCGAAGCCCAGCTGGACCGTTTCCTCCTCAAGCTCACCGTCCCCCTCCCCTCACGCCAGGACGAGATCGACGTCCTCACCCGCCACGCGGAGGGCTTCAACCCCCGCGACCTGCACGCCGCCGGCATCCGCCCCGTCGCGGGCCCCGCCGACCTGGAGGCAGCCCGCGCCGCGGTCGCCAAGACCTCGATCTCCCCCGAGATCACCGCCTACGTGGTGGACATCTGCCGCGCGACCCGCGAATCCCCGTCCCTCACCCTGGGCGCCTCCCCCCGAGGCGCCACAGCGCTCCTCTCCACGGCCCGCGCCTGGGCCTGGCTGACCGGCCGCGACTACGTCATCCCCGACGACGTGAAGGCCCTCGCCCTGCCCACCCTCCGCCACCGCGTGCAACTCCGCCCGGAGGCCGAGATGGAGGGCGTGACGGCCGACTCCGTCATCAACGCGATCCTCGCCCACGTCCCGGTCCCCCGCTGATGGCCCTCACCGGCCGCGCAGCACTCCTCGCGGCCCTCGGCAGCCTCCCCGTAGGCATCTGGGAACCCAGCTGGACAGGCATCCTCGCCGTGAACGCCCCACTGGCCCTGGCCTGCGCCTGCGACTTCGCCCTGGCCGCCCCCGTACGCCGCCTGGGCCTGACCCGCGCAGGCGACACCTCCGTACGCCTCGGAGAATCCGCCGACGTCGAGCTGACCGTCACGAACCCCTCCGGCCGCCCCCTGCGCGCCCAGCTCCGCGACGCCTGGCCCCCCAGCAGCTGGCAGCCCGGCACCGAAGTAGCGTCCTCCCGCCACCGGTTGACGATCCCACCCGGCGAGCGCCGCCGCCTGACCACCCGCCTGCGTCCTACCCGCCGCGGCGACCACCAGGCGGACCGCATCACCATCCGCTCGTACGGCCCCTTGGGCCTCCTCACCCGCCAGGGCAGCCACAAAGTCCCCTGGACACTCCGGGTCCTGCCCCCCTTCACCAGCAGGAAGCACCTCCCGTCCAAGCTGGCGCGCCTCCGCGAACTCGACGGCCGCACCAGCGTCCTGACGCGCGGCCAGGGCACCGAGTTCGACAGTCTCCGCGACTACGTCCCCGGCGACGACACCCGCTCCATCGACTGGCGCGCCACCGCCCGGCAGTCCACGGTCGCCATCCGCACCTGGCGCCCGGAGCGCGACCGCCACATCCTGCTGGTCCTCGACACCGGCCGCACCTCGGCGGGCCGGGTCGGCGACGCCCCGCGCCTGGACGCCTCGATGGACGCGGCCCTGCTCCTCGCGGCCCTGGCCTCCCGAGCGGGCGACCGCGTAGACCTCCTCGCATACGACCGCCGGGTACGCGCCCTGGTCCAGGGCAGGGCGGCGGGCGAGGTACTTCCCTCCGTCGTGAACGCCCTGGCCACCCTCGAACCGGAACTCGTCGAAACGGACGCCAGGGGCCTGACCTCAACAGCCCTCCGCACCGCGAAGCGCAGCTCACTGATCGTGCTGCTGACCAGCCTCGACGCAGCCCCCATCGAGGAGGGCCTGCTCCCGGTGCTGTCCCGCCTGACACAACGCCACACGGTCCTCCTGGCATCGGTGGCCGACCCCCACATCGAGCAGATGGCCAAGGCCCGCGGAACAACAGAGGCCGTGTACGACGCCGCAGCCGCCGCCCAGGCCCACGCGGAACGCCACCGCACGGCGGAACAACTCATCCGCCACGGCGTAACAGTCGTGGACGCGACCCCAAACGACCTGGCCCCGTCCCTGGCAGACGCATACCTGTCCCTAAAGGCGGCCGGCCGCCTCTGAAACGCACAAGGGAAATAGAAAAAGGCCCTCTAGGGGGCCTGGAACGCAGAAAACCCCCGCACCAGAGGTGCGGGGGTTTCCCGTTAATAATAGTTCGGCGGCGTCCTACTCTCC
>NZ_JBITWR010000026.1:0-109171 GCF_044544025.1 Streptomyces sp. NPDC055243 | reverse complement strand
CCCGCCCGGCGGCCGCGCGCTGCCCCCCCCGGTTTGGGGGGGGGGGGGGGGCCCCCCACACCCCGGCGCCCCGCGGGGGGGGGGGGGGCCCCCCCCCCCCCCCCCCCCCCCCCCACGTCAGGTCAGGTCAGAACGCCAGCGTCGCGAAGGACGCCGTCAGGAGCGCGCCGCCCGCCACCGCGAGGCCCCAGGCCGTACGAGGGAGGCGAAGACCCCCGGCGACCACCACCGCGGACAGCAGCAGCGCCCCGCCCAGGGGGAGCCACGCGTGCAGGAAACCGGGGCCGCCGGTGCGGACGACCTCGGAGGTGCCGGGCTTCACCGCCACCGGAATCCGCGCCCCCTCCTTCTCCGCGATCGAGCGGTCGATCTCGACCCGGTCGCGCGGCTTGAAGCCGGAGGCCGAGGAGGACGACGAAGGGGCGTACGGACCCACGCAGGTGTCCGACGAGCACCGCGTCACCCGCATCGTGCCCCGCTCCCGCTCACCGGAGAGCATCACGTGCTGCGCCGTGCCCCAGGACGCCCAGAACCCCGCGACCAGCAGCAGCGCCGCAAGCGCGCCCATGGCCGTCCGGCGTACGAGTAGCAGCGCAGTCATGGCGGCGATCCTTGGCCATGGCGCTGCGCTCAGTCAACAGCCCTGGGGCAACCGGTCAAGAGTTGTACGAACTCTGCGCCCGCTCAAGACCCTCGATCACCAGAGCCTCCGCCGCGTCCGCCGCCCGGTCCACGAAGTAGCCGAGCTCCTTGCGCTCCGCCGACGAGAAGTCCTTCAGGACGAAGTCCGCGACCTGCATGCGCCCCGGCGGACGCCCGATCCCGAACCGCACCCGGTGGTAGTCCGGGCCCATCGCCTTCGTCATCGACTTCAGACCGTTGTGGCCGTTGTCGCCGCCGCCCAGCTTCAGGCGCAGCGTGCCGTAGTCGATGTCCAGCTCGTCGTGGACCGCCACGATGTTCGCCGTCGGCACCTTGTAGAAGTCGCGCAGCGCCGTCACCGGACCGCCCGACACATTCATGTACGACATCGGCTTCGCCAGGACGACCCGGCGGTTCGCCGGTCCCACGGGGCCGATCCGGCCCTCCAGCACCTGCGCCTGCGTACGACCGCTCCGCTTGAACGAGCCGCCGATCCGCTCCGCCAGGAGATCGGCCACCATGAAGCCCACGTTGTGCCGGTTCATGGCGTACCCAGGGCCTGGATTGCCCAGACCCACGATCAGCCAGGGCGCGCTGGGGTCCGTCGTCATCTGCATGTCTCCTTCATAGCCCAACCGCCGCCCCGCGCAGGAGCGCGGAGCGGCGGTTGGCAGAGTTCGAACCAAGTCGAGCTCAGGCGTTCGCGGTCGAGGCTCAGGCCTCGGCGGCGGCGTCGCCCTCGGCCTCGGTCTCGGAGGCCTCCTCGGCCTGCGCGGCCAGAACCTGCAGGACGACGACGTCGTCCTCGACGTTCAGGGTGGTGCCGGCGGGCAGCGGGATGTCCTTGGCGAGGATGGTCGCGCCGGCCTCGAGGCCCGCGATGGAGACGGTGACCGACTCGGGGATGTGCGTGGCCTCGGCCTCGACGGGCAGCGCGTTCAGGACGTGCTCGAGCAGGTTGCCGCCCGGGGCGAGCTCGCCCTCGGTGTGGACGTAGATGTCGACGTTGACCTTCTCGCCCTGACGGACGAGGAGCAGGTCGACGTGCTCGAGGAAGCCCTTGATGGCGTCACGCTGGACGGCCTTCGGGATCGCCAGGTGCTTCTTGCCGTCGATGTCGAGGGCGAGAAGGACGTTGGACGTACGGAGCGCGAGGTGCAGCTCGTGGCCCGGAAGCGTGATGTGGACGGGGTCGGCGCCGTGACCGTAGACAACGGCCGGGACCTTGCTCTCGCGGCGGATGCGGCGGGCGGCGCCCTTGCCGAACTCGGTGCGGGTCTCGGCGGCGAGCTTGACCTCGGACATGTGCACTCCTCGTAAGTCAGAAATGTCGAATGGGGTCGGTTACCCGGCCATACGACTACTGGCCTGCTACGAAGAGCGCGTCGATAACGGACCGCCGTACTGCAATGAGTACGGCCTCCCTCGCCGAGCAACTCCGTGAGTCTACCCGGCGGGGGAGGCCGCCTCAAAGTTGATCTATCGAACCCGCGAGGGCTAGGCCTGCTCGTCGAAGAGGCTCGTGACCGAACCGTCCTCGAAGACCTCACGCACCGCGTTCGCGATGGTCGGCGCGATCGAGAGCACCGTGATCTTGTCGAGCTCCAGGTCACCCGGGTCGGGCAGCGTGTCCGTGAACACGAACTCGCTCACCTTGGAGTTCTTCAGACGGTCCGCGGCCGGGCCGGACAGCACGCCGTGCGTCGCCGTCACGATGACGTCCTCCGCACCGTGCGCGAACAGCGCGTCGGCGGCGGCGCAGATCGTGCCACCGGTGTCGATCATGTCGTCGACCAGGACGCAGACGCGGCCCTTCACCTCACCCACGACCTCGTGGACGGTGACCTGGTTGGCGACGTCCTTGTCACGGCGCTTGTGCACGATGGCCAGCGGGGCGCCGAGACGGTCGCACCAGCGGTCGGCGACACGCACGCGGCCGGCGTCGGGGGAGACCACCGTCAGCTTGTCGCGGTCGACCTTCGCGCCCACGTAGTCCGCGAGGATCGGCAGGGCGAAGAGGTGGTCGACCGGGCCGTCGAAGAAGCCCTGGATCTGGTCGGTGTGCAGGTCGACCGTGAGGATGCGGTCCGCACCCGCGGTCTTCATCAGGTCCGCCACCATGCGGGCCGAGATCGGCTCACGGCCGCGGTGCTTCTTGTCCTGGCGCGCGTAGCCGTAGAACGGCACGATCACGGTGATGGAGCGGGCCGACGCGCGCTTCAGCGCGTCGATCATGATCAGCTGCTCCATGATCCACTTGTTGATCGGAGCCGTGTGGCTCTGGATCAAGAAGCAGTCCGCGCCACGAGCCGACTCCTGGTACCGCACATAGATCTCGCCGTTGGCGAAATCGAAAGCCTTCGTCGGCACGATGCCGACACCCAGCTTGTGTGCGACCTCCTCGGCCAACTCGGGGTGGGCGCGGCCGGAGAAGAGCATCAACTTCTTCTCGCCGGTCGTCTTGATCCCGGTCACAGCACTTGTCTCCTCAGACGAGTTCTTCCCGCTGCCGAGTCCGCGCGTCCCGTGCGCTGAGTCGGCCGAAATGGTGTGCATCTATCACGGTACGCCGTGTCCGACGCACCTGTTTCCGGTCAGCTTCCGCTTGCCGAATTCCTGGACTCCCCGGACGCCGCCTCGGCCGCCCTCGCGGCCGCGCTGCCCGGACGCTTGCGCGCCACCCAACCCTCGATATTCCTTTGCTGGCCACGGGCCACGGCCAGCGAACCCGCAGGAACATCCTTCGTGATGACCGAACCCGCCGCCGTGTAGGCGCCGTCCCCGACCGTGACAGGAGCCACAAACATGTTGTCCGAACCGGTCTTGCAGTGCGAGCCCACCGTCGTGTGGTGCTTGGCCTCGCCGTCGTAGTTCACGAAGACGCTGGCGGCACCGATGTTGGTGAAATCACCGATCGTCGCGTCACCCACGTAGGAAAGGTGCGGGATCTTCGTCCCCTCACCGATCTTCGCGTTCTTCATCTCCACGTACGTGCCGGCCTTCGACTTCACACCGAGCCGGGTACCCGGCCGCAGATACGCGTACGGACCGACGCTCGCCTGCTCCCCGACCTCGGCGTCGTTCGCCACCGTGTTGTCCACGCGCGCGCCCGCGCCCACCCTGGTGTCCTTCAGGCGGGAGTTGGGCCCCACCTCGGAACCCTCACCGAGGTGCGTGGCGCCCTGGAGCTGCGTGCCCGGGTGCACGAGCGCGTCCTGCTCGTACGTCACCGTCGCGTCGATCCACGTCGAGGCGGGGTCCACGACCGTGACACCGGCCAGCATGGCCTCCGTCAGGAGGCGGTCGTTCAAGGTGCGGCGGGCCTGCGCCAGTTGCACCCGGTTGTTGATCCCCGCGATCTCCTGGTGATCACCGGCGACGGCGGCCCCCACCCGGTGCCCCGCCTCACGGAGGATTCCCAGCACGTCGGTGAGGTACTCCTCGCCCTGGCTGTTGTCCGTGCGCACCTTGCCGAGCGCCTTCGCGAGCAGCTGCCCGTCGAACGCGAAAACGCCGGAGTTGATCTCACGGATCAGGCGCTGCTTCTCGGTGGCGTCCTTGTGCTCGACGATGCCGGTCACCGCGCCGCTCTCGCCGTCCCGCACGATGCGGCCGTAGCCGGTCGCGTCCGGGACCTCGGCGGTCAGCACCGTCACGGCGTTGCCGTCGCCGGTGTGCGTGGCCGCCAGCTTCCGCAGGGTCGCGCCGGTCAGCAGCGGGGTGTCGCCGCAGACGACGATGACGGTCCCGTCCACGGCGCCGCCGAGCTCGTCCAGGCCGATGCGGACGGCGTGGCCGGTGCCCTTCTGCTCGCTCTGGTAGGCGGTGCGTACGTCGGGGGCGACGGCGGAGAGATGGCCGATGACCTGCTCGCGGGCGAACCCGACGACGGTGACGAGCCGCTCCGGGCTCAGCGCGTACGCGGCCTCGAGGACGTGCCCGATGAGGGAACGGCCGCAGATCTCGTGCAGGACCTTGGGGGTGGCCGACTTCATACGGGTGCCCTCACCCGCTGCGAGGACGACGACGGCTGCCGGGCAGTTGGCGCTCACGGGGATGCCCTTCGGCTTCGGATTGTGCGGGGAGTGGACATCCGCAGGATACCGGGGCGTTGTGGGGCGGAAATGAGGGCGGGTCCTGACCTTGCGGTCAGGACCCGAACGTAAGCAGCTCCCCCGCCAGGACTTGAACCCGGACAGATGGCACCAAAAGCCACAGTGCTGCCAATTACACCACGGGGGATTGAAGCGACCCAAATTGGACATTTGGCTAGGTCGCCGTTTCGGCACCCAACACTATGCCGTACCAAGCCCCTTCCATGCGACGGTAGAGATCGGCGCTTTGCCTCACATAGATCACGAGGCACCCGTAGTACCCGTCTCCCGTGTTCTTGCGCACGGTGCGGGGGTGGTGCTTTTTCAGGGTCGGCTTGCTGAACGCTCCCGCGTCGATGCCGACGACCTCTGCCCAGTGTCTTTCGGCGGCCGCCACGTCCGCGGATTCATGAATGCTGACGCGCAAGGTCAAGCGGTCGAGGCCGACGCCGAGCAGCGCCAGCCAGCGCATGTGGAGTCGGATCACGTTCGGGTCGCTGTTGATGAACTGGAGTACCTCGGTGCGGCGGTACGGCTTGTCCTTGGAGCCTTCGGCCCAATAGAGGGCGACTCCGGCGATGAGCAGCTCGCGGTCCGACAGCTCGCCGATCGCTGCCGCCGCTGCCTGCTTGGTCGCCCGGCGTTCGCGGTCCTGGTCGGCTCGCAGCCGTGCGAGTCCGGCGTTCATGCGTGCTCGTTGTTCCTCGGGCGTGCACTTGGGTTCTGGCTTCGGCAGGTCCCGCACCCACAGCGATACCGAACTCTTCGAGCAGCCCAGCTCGGCCTGGATCTCGTTGTACGTCCGGCCTTGGAGGCGCAGCTCCCGTGCCCGCTCCCGTAGGCCGTCCCTCGCCCTCGGGCGCTTGGTCCACGCGGCGGGAGGTTCGCCCTGCACGAGTCGGCTCAAGGTCTCCTTGTTGCGCACCCCGAGTTCCTCGGAGATCTGCCGCAGGCTCAGTCCCTCGCGCCGCAGCGCGATCGCCCGCTCTCGCAGGCCCTCGAAGTCCGCGTACTTGCTCGTGATTTCCGTCATGCGACGACCGTCGTCCGGAATGTGGACGTCCGGCCGGAAAGCGGGAGCGGTTCAACAGTTCGAGGGATTCCGGGTGGTTTCGCTTTGCGTCGAACGGCGCGTGCGTTCGATCACCGAGCACGAAACTCGCCGGAAAAGGAGGGCTTGTCGCCCGTAGGCTGGAAGGCATGACCACGACGGGGGAGAACCACAGCGCGGCCGTGACCGGGCCGTGGTGGTGGGAGCGGCGGCGCAGTGCCGTGCTGGATGTGGGGCTCGCGCTGGCATCGGCGGCGGAGTGCGGGGCCGAGGGGATCACGTTCGCGGGGGACACGGGGGTGCCCACGGGGGTGGGGATCGCGTTCGGGGTGCTGGCCGGCGCCTCGCTCGTGCTGCGGCGGCGGTGGCCGATCGCCGTGGTGCTCATCTCCATCGCGATCACGCCGGCTCAGATGGGGATCTTCCTGACGGTTGTCGGGCTCTACACCCTGGCCGCCTCCGAGCTGCCCCGGCGCATCATCGGGTCGCTCGCCGGGATGTCCCTGCTGGGCACGATGATCGTGACGCTGGTGCGGACCCGGCAGGACATGGAGAGCGGGGAGCTGGGGTTCGCCGAGGGGTTCATACCGTTCATCGCGATCACCACCTCCATCGGGCTCACCGCGCCGCCGATCCTGCTCGGTCTTTACGTCGGGGCCCGGCGGCGGCTCATGGAGAGCCTGCGGGAGCGTGCCGACAGTCTTGAGCGTGAGTTGCAGCTGCTGGCCGAGCGGGCCGAGGAGCGGGCCGAGTGGGCGCGCAACGAGGAGCGGACCCGGATCGCGCGGGAGATGCACGACGTCGTCGCGCATCGGGTGAGTCTGATGGTCGTGCATGCGGCGGCTTTGCAGGCTGTCGCTCGGAAAGATCCCGAGAAGGCCGTCAAGAACGCCGCCCTCGTCGGTGACATGGGGCGGCAGGCGCTGACCGAGCTGCGCGAGATGCTCGGTGTGCTGCGGACCGGGGAGACCCCGCCGGCCGCGGGTGGCCGGCACGGGTCGGTCTCCGCCGCGGTGCCGCTGGCCGCCGTGGGGTTCGCCGCCGCGGCCGCCGCCTCGCGTGCGGTGGACGAGGACGGGCCGTGCCTGGAGGAGATCGAGGAGCTGGTGGGGCAGTCCCGTGCCGCGGGGATGGCGGTGGACCTGTCCGTGGAGGGCGAGTCGCGTGCGTACGCGGCGGACGTGGAGCAGACCGCGTACCGCGTGGTCCAGGAGGCGTTGACCAACGTGCACAAGCACGCCGCGGGCGCCAAGACGTACGTACGCCTCGCGCACCGCGGTGCGGAGATCGCGATGCAGGTGGAGAACGAGCCGCCGCCGGAGGCGGGCTCCGGGGACGCCCGGCTGCCCAGTGGGGGCAACGGCCTGGTGGGCATGAAGGAGCGGGTCGTCGCGCTGGGCGGTGTCTTCGTGTCGGGGCCGACGGACGCGGGCGGCTTCCGGGTGTCGGCGGTACTGCCCGCGGCCGCGGCCTAGCTCCCCGGGGCTGTCGTCAGCTCGCCTTCAGGCGTTCCGGCTGGGTGCCCGATGCCAGGGTGGCCAGTGCCTCGTCGATGTGGGAGCCCAGGTACCAGTCGCCGCTGTGGTCGAGGCTGTAGACGCGGCCGTCCGCGTCGATGGCGAGCAGGGCCTGGGTCTCCGTCTCCTCTCCTATGGGGCAGACCTCGGTGTCGAGGGCGCGGCCCAGGTCGCCGAGGGTGCGGGCCAGGTGGAGGCCGTACAGCGGGTCCAGGTGCACGGCGGCGGGCGCTATGTGGCGGCCGGGGCCCTGCGGGGTGATGTGCAGTCCGCCGAACTCCGCCCACGCCTCGACGGCGGCGGGGAAGACGGCGTGCCGGTGGCCCGCCGGCGAGGTGTGGCGGCGCAGGACGTCGGCCCAGATCTCCGCCTGCTTTATGTCCCAGCGTCCGGGGCGCCAGCCCGCCGCGCGCAGGGCGGCGTCGACGGGGACGGGGAAGCGGGGCGACGCGGCGGTCGGCGCGGTGGGGTGGTCGGTGTGCTGTTCCGTGTGCATGGGCGGCCCTCGTTGCGGTTCGGCGGTTCGGCGGCTTGGTGGGGTCAGGATTCCGGGGTCGCGGGTTCCACGATCCGTACGCCGAAGTGCGCTGTGAGGGCGGTGCAGGAGCGGCACGGGCGGGCGAAGCCGCCGTGCAGGGGGTCGCCGTCCTCGCGGATGCGGCGGGTGGTGAGCTTGGAGTGCTTGAGGGCCTTGCGGGCCTCGCCGTTGGTCATCGGTTTTCGCGCCGCCCGTTTCGAGCGGCTCCCGTCGGCAGCCGTGAGGTGGCGCGAGATGAGGATGGCCTCGGCGCACCGCCCGGTGAAGCGTTCGCGCTGACCGCTTGTGAGGGTGTCGAGGAAGTCCTGTACGAGTGGGTGCAGAGCGGGCGGTTCCTCCCCGCGGCCCGCGGTGCAGGTGAGGGTCGCGCCGCGGACGGAGAGCGCCGCCGCGACGGTGGGAAGTATGCCGTCGCGGCGCTGGCGCAGCGTGGGCGCCTGCGCGGAGGTGCTGCTCCAGCCGACGCGCGGGTCCCCCGCGCCGTCGTGGTGCTCGGCGGTCGCCGAGGGCGCCGTCGTGGCCGCCGTGCGGCCTGCCGTACCGGTCTGTGCCGTGTGCATGGTGGTGCTTCCCTCCCCGCAACTCGCGGTGTGACCGCGTGTGCCACGCCCCCGCGTTGCGGTGACAGCCTGCCAAATGGGGCGGGTGGTGCGGAAGCTGGGGCACCGCGACACGCCCGGCTTTCGTCGCACGGTGACGGTCCGGTGGCTGCTGGTCATGGAACCGGAGGCCCGGTGACCCGTGTCGTCCTTACGCATAGGCTGTCGACATCCGCAGACCGCGGAACGCAGGACGAAGTACGCACAATCCACGCACAGCGACATCCACGCACGGCGCCGTCCGTGCACAGCGATCCGCAGAACTCACAGTGCCGCAGGGGGCAACCGCCATGACGACAGGTCGGCTGGGGCAGCAAGCCGCGCCGCCGAACGCGGCCTACGCCGGGCAGGTCGTGCACTTCCCGGATCCGGTCCGGGCCACGCGCCACCCCAGAGGGGTGCGCGTGGACGAGCACGGCTATCCGGACTTCTCCGTCTACGCGCGTGCGGCCGCCGAGATCGCCGAGCCCCCGGAGGGCTTCGGCGTCGACGAGCTGCGCCTGACGGACTACGTCTCCGCGAACGCGGCGCTGGCCGCGGCGGACCACGAGCTGTGGGACACGATTCCGCCGGTGGCGACCCCGCACGGCTGGACCTGGCACCACGTGCCGGGCGGCAGGCGCCTGGAGCTGGTCCCGGTGGAGGTGAAGGCGCTCCTGCGGCACCACGGCGGGCTCGCCACGACGCCGGTGGACCAGGACAAGCGGGGCACGCGCCCGCTCCAGGAGACCCGTCCCGCGCATCTCGCGCTGCCGAAGTCGGCGGTCGCGGTGAGCGAGCAGGAGGTCCTCGGCGCCGAGGAGGAGCTGGGCTACCGGCTGCCCGGCGCCTACCGCTCCTTCCTGAAGGCGGCGGGCGGCTGCGCGCCGGTCGGCGCGGCGCTGGACGCGGAGCTCGGCCTCCTGATCGACCAGCCGTTCTTCACGGTGCGGGACGAGGCAGCGGTCAACGACCTGGTGTACGTGAACAAGTGCCTGCGCGACCATCTCACCAAGGACTACTTGGGAGTTGGTTTCGTGCAGGGCGGCATTCTCGCCGTGAAGGTCAAGGGCGACCGGATCGGTTCGGTGTGGTTCTGCGCGTACGACGACGCACGGGACGTCTCGGAAACGGCTGCCTGGCAGCCCGCCGAGCGGGTGCAGCGGCTGCTGCTGCCGTGCGGTGACGACTTCGACGCGTTCTTGTCCCGGCTCGCGGGGAACCCGCCGGAGCTGGAGACCGTGGCGAACCTGATGGTGGACGGCGGCTTCGCGCGCGCCGTCCCGGTGGGGGAGTGACTTGTCGATGGTGACCTTCGCGCAGGCGCAGGAGCGCGCCGAGGAGTGGATCAACGGCGATGTGCCCGGATACCAGCACCGCGAGGTGCGGGTGCGGGAGTTCGAGCTCGGTTTCGTCGTGTGGGCGGAGGACCGTGAGAACGGTCCGGTGTCCGACGGCGGCCGTCAGCGGCTCGTCATCGCGCGCGACAGCGGCGATGCCTCGCTCTGGCCGGGCCTGCCGGTCGGTGAGGTGATCCGCCGGTACGAAGAGGAGTACGGCGCCCCTGAGGTGGCGCCGCAGGACGCGGCGCCGGCTCCGCCGGAGCGGGTCGACCTGAATCAGACGTCGTTCCTGTTGAGCCCTCCGGAGTGGCTCCAGGAGGCGGCGGACAAGCTGGGCATCCCTGATCGGCGGGCGGAGTCCGCGAAGGCGGGCGCGGCCGCGGCTGCGGACGCGGGGTTGTCTCCTGCTCCGGAGGCGTCCGACGAGGGTGTGGGGTACGGCGGTTCGGCGCCGTCCGCGCCGTCTGCGCCGTCTGTGCCGTCCGCGCCTGCCGAGACCGCGGCGCCTGTCGCGTCCGCGGCTCCCGAAGCGCCCGGTGGCGGTACGCCGTGGCCCGCGGCCGGGGGGTCGGGTGAGCCCGTCGAGGACACCCCGTGGGCCGGTACGGACACCAACGCCGACTCCGGTGACGACCGTTCGGTACCGGCGCCCGCGACGGTGTTCGCGCCGCCGCTGGTCGGCGGTGACGATGACGACGTCCGGCCGCCCGGTGTGGCGCCGGAGGCCAAGACCGCGCTGATGCGCGGCGGCAGCGGCCTTCCGTCGACCACGGTGGCGCCCGCGCTCGACGGCCCGAACCTGCCGCCTCCGGGTGCCGGTGCGCCCGACGCGTCCGCGTACGGCTATCCGCAGGGGCCCGGTCCGCGGACCCCGGCGGCTCCGGGGCCGAACCTGCCCCCGCCGCCCGCCGGTGCCGCGGTGAACATGCCGCCGCCTCCGGGCGTGAGCCCGCCGGACCCGTCCACGTACGGCTACCCGCAGGGTCCCGCTCCCGGAGCCGCTCAGCACTCCGTGCCGCCCGGCTCCGGGGACATCGCCGACGCCGCGACCAGCAAGGCGCAGGCGCCGCCGCGCGGTGCGCGTGGCGGCGGTGCGGTCACGCCGCCGCCTCCCGGTGCCCCGGGTACGCCCGGTGTGCCCCAGGGGAGTACGCCGCCGCCGTCCGGTCCCGGTGCTCCGGGCACCCCGGCGGGGGGTTACGTCCCGACGCAGCTCGTATCGGCGCTGGGCCCCGACGGACCTCAGCCGCCCGCGGCTCCCGACGCCCCGCAGCCGCCGAACGCACCCGGCACCCCGCCTCCCGGCGGCGGTGTCCACCACGCGGCCACGATGCTGGCCGACCCGAGCCTGGGTGGCCCCGGCGGGATCAAGCCGCCGGGTGCTCCTGGTGCTCCGGGTGCTCCCGGAGCTCCGGGTGCCCCTGGAGCTCCTGGTGCGCCGCAGCCTCCCGGCCCGCCCGGTGCTCCGGGTACGCCTCCCGGCGGGGTGCACCACGCGGCGACGATGCTGGCGGACCCGAGCCTGGGTGGCCCCGGCGGGATCAAGCCGCCTGGTGCTCCCGGTGCTCCTGGTGCTCCTGGTGCTCCTGGTGCGCCGCAGCCTCCCGGTCCGCCCGGTGCTCCGGGCGGAGGTGCGCCGCAGCCTCCTGGTGCTCCCGGCACCCCCGGTGCGCCCGGCGGTGGCGTCCACCACGCGGCGACCATGCTGGCCGGGCCCGCGGTCGGCGGCCCCGGCGCGCCCCTGCCGCCGCAGGCCCCGGGCGCTCCCGGCGCTCCGGGTGCCCCCGGCATGCCGCCTCCCATGCAGGGCCGGCCCGGTCAGCCCGCTCCCGGTCAGCCCTACGGCTATCCGCAGCCGCCCGCAGGTCAGCCGACCGTCGGGCCCGGCTACCAGGCCGTACTCCGCTATCGCGCGCAGGACGGCTCCGAGCAGCAGCTCATCCGCCGCTCGGCGCCCGGTACCCCGCACCCGGAGTGGCAGATCCTGCACGAGCTGCGCGGCATGAACGTGCCGCCGCAGCAGGTGCTCGAACTCCACACCGAGCTGGAGTCCTGCGAGCTGCCGGGCGCGTACTGCGCCCGGATGATCCGCGAGACCTGGCCGCAGGCGCGGATCACGAGCATCGCCCCGTACGGCAGGGACCACGCGTCCCGGCAGGGCGGCATGCAGCAGCTCATCGCGCACCAGGCCGAGTTGCACCAGGTCGCGGACGGTCCGGCGCGCCCGGCGCCGGTGCGCGCGCCGCTGCCGCAGGTGCAGCCCGCGCCGCCGATCCCGCCGGAGGGCGTGGCGCAGGAGCTGGTGGGCGCGTTCGGGCCCGGCATCTTCCGCTTCGACCAGCGGGCGGTCTCCCGGCAGGGCGTGCCCGACCTCGTGGCGCACACGCTCGTCGTGGCGGGCCTGCCCGTCGACTTCGGTCCGTTCTTCTGGGCGCAGGCCCAGCCGGGTCGGCCGGTGCCGACCCTCGCCGAGACGGCGCAGGAGCGGGGGGTGCAGCCGGCGTCGGACGCGGGCTCGTACCTCGTCATGGGCAGCGACTTCGGCCGCGCGATCTGCGTCCAGTACGGCACGGCGAACATCGTCGCCGTGCCCGTGGAGGCGGGACCCGGCGGCGCCCCGGTGGCGCCGCAGTTCGTGAACACGGGTCTTCCCGAGTTCGCGCGCTGCCTGGCACTCCTCGGCCGCATGTGGCGGTTGCGGTTCGGGCTGAACCAGGAGCAGGCGGGGCGCTGGACCGTGGACTTCCAGGGGCAGCTGGCGGCGCTGGACCCGGCGGCGCTCGCTTCGCCGGAGAGCTGGTGGTCGGTGCTGCTCGAGCAGATGTGGGACGGGCTTCTGTAGCCCCCTCGCCGTGGTGAACGAGGCGCTCGACCCTGTGCGTGGGTCGGGCGCCTCGTGCGTTGTCCCGACGAGTGCGAACCCGATTCCGGCTTCTGGTGGCAAATAGAGCATCCTTGAGCGGATGACATGCGCGGAGTGTCGCGTTATGAGCGCTTCCGCTTGATCCATCAAGATGTGCGCCAATCGCGTAATACGCGCGTGGTGCGTCGGAGGAGGGATTCAAGGATGAGCAGCGGTGCAACGGCGTCGGAGCACGGCTTCGTCGCCGTGCGCGGACGTGGCTACCGTCCCGAGCAGGTGGACGCGTACGCCTTCGATCTGTCCCAGGACCGCGACGGCGCGTGGGAACGTGCCGCCCGGCTCACCGTCCTCGCCAAGGAGATGGAGGCGGAGGCGGAGCGGCTGCGGGACGTGGTGTCGCGGCTCGCGCCTCAGACGTACGAGAATTTGAGCGAGCGCGCGCGGAACATCCTCGCCCTGGGCGAGGAGGAGGCCGCGGCCGTGCGGGCAGCGGCCGAGGCGGACGTGCAGCGCGTGACGGAGGCGGCCGACGCGGAGGCCCGGGAGGTCCGTGAGGCCGCTCGCGCGTACGCCGACGAGGTCCTCGGCGAGGCCGAGGAGCGGGCCCGGCAGCGGCTGCTCGCCTGCCGCGCCGCCGCGGACGAGTCGCGGATCGCGGCCCGCCGTGACGTGAAGGAGTGGCGGGGCGAGGCCCTTGCCGCGCTGCGGGAGACGCGGCAGCGCAGTGCCGCGCTCCTGGAGGAGCAGGAGAAGGAGCACGCGGAGCGCTGGGAGGCCGCCGAGCGGGAGATCGCCCTGCGGGAAGCGGAGGCGGCGGCCGCGGAGGCCTCGCTCGTCGCTGCCGCGGAGGCCCGCCTCTCCGAGGCGAAGCGGGCCTCGGTCGAGGCGGAGGAGTCCGCCCGGCACGGGCAGGAGGACGCGGAGGCGCGGGGCGCCGAGTTGCTCGCTGCCGCGAGGGTGCGGGAGGAGCAGGTCGGGCGGGAGACGGAGCGGATGCTGCGGGAGCACGGGGAGGAGTGGGACGAGGTGCGGGCGCACATGGAGCATGTGCGCAGTAGCCTCGCTGCCCTGACCGGGCGGGCTGCCGCCGAGGGTGCCCCCTAGCTGGGCGGGGCGTTTCAGGCCGCCGCTTCGCGGCGATTCTTTCCCGCCCACCCACCCGATTTCCCCGCGTCGAGCCTTCCTGGAAGGGGCGGGGGTGGGTGATCAGCTCGCGTCGGCTCCTGAGGGGTGGGTGATCAGCTCGCGGCGAGTGTCATCTCCTCGTCACCCCCGCCAAGATCCAGCCCTCCACCGCCTCGTACCGCTTGCGCTGTTCCTCCGATTCCCTGGGGCCTGACGACACCGTGCCCAGCCAGCCCAGGAAGAAGCCGAGGGGGATGGAGGCCAGGCCTGTTGTGGTGAAGGGGAACCAGTTGAAGTCGTGGTTCGGGAAGGCTGATGTGGGGGCGCCCGAGACCAGGTTGGTGCCCGTCATGAGGATGACCGAGCCGAGCGTGCCGCCGATCAGGGTCCAGAGCAGGCCCCTGCGGGTGTAGCGGCGCCAGAAGAGGCTGTAGACGAGTGCCGGGGCGAGGGCGGACGCGCCCAGGCAGAACGACAGCGTGACCAGTGGCTGGAGGTTGTGGTGCTGGACCATGACCGCCAGGGCGATCGCCAGGCCCCCTATGGCCAGCGCCGAGACGCGGGCCAGTGTCATCTCCCGGCGTGGGGTCAGCTCCCTGCGCAGATGCGCGAAGACGTCGTGCGCCAGGGAATTGGCGCAGGCCAGGATCATTCCGGCGACCGAGGCCAGCAGCGTCAGGAAGATCGCCGTGGTGACCGTCGTGAAGACGAGGGTCTCCGCCGTCGACGCGTTCGCGCCGAACACCGCCTTGGAGCCGAGGAGATAGGCCGTGTTGCCCTGCGGGTCCGCCTGTGCGATGGCCGCCCGTCCGAGCATCGCCGTCGCGCCGAAGCCGACGATCGCGATGATCAGTACGAAGAGGGCCACCGACGACACCGCCCAGGACAGCGAGCGGCGTACCTCGCGCGCACTGCGCGCCGTGTACATCCGCATCGTGACGTGCGGCAGGCACGCGCCGCCGAGCACCACCGTCAGCTCCGAACTGATCATGTCCAGGCGGGGGTTGGGGCCGCCCGCGAACTGCAGTCCGGACTGGAGGAAGGCCGGGCCGACCCCGCTGCCCTTCTCGGCGGCGGCGAGCAGCGCGCCCGGGTCCCAGTCGAAGCGGCGCAGGATCAGGGCGGCGATGACCACTCCGGAGCCGAGCAGCATCACGATCTTCAGGATCTGGATGAGGGCGGTGCCCTTCATGCCGCCGATCGCCGCGTAGCTGATCATGAGCGCGCCGAGCGCGACGACGCAGCCCGTCTTCACGCCTTCGCCGGAGAAGCCGAGGATGAAGGAGAGCAGATCGCCCGCGCCCGCCAGTTGCACCAGCATGAGCGGGATCAGCGCGGCCAGCGTCGCCGCGCACGCGGTGATGCGTACGGCGCGGCCCGGCATCCGGCGGGTCAGTACGTCGCCCATGGTGAACTGGCCCGCGTTGCGCAGGGGTTCGGCCAGCAGGAACATCAGGAGCATGAGGGAGAGGGCCGTGCTCAGGGCCAGGACGACCCCGTCGTACCCGAGGAGCGCGATCACTCCGCCCGTGCCGAGCACGGTCGCCGCCGAGATGTAGTCGCCCGCGATGGCCAGGCCGTTGCGCATCGGTGAGAGGGCGCCGTAGCCGGTGTAGAACTCGCCGAGGTTGTCGCGGTCGGGGCCCGTCATCACGCACAGGAGCAGCGTGAGGGTGACGACGGCGGTGAACGCCACCAGGGACATGGCCTGGGCCGAGTCGGTGGCCAGCGTGATGTCGGAGCGGGTCAGCGGGGACGGGGGGCCGGTCAGAGGGGAGCGGGAGTTCATCGGTTGGCCTCCAACTCCGCCAGTTTGCGCAGGCGTTCGGCCAGCGGGTCGACCCTGCGGCGGGCGGTGTACTCGTACAGCGCTATGGCCAGCAAGGTGACGGGCACCTGGCACAGGCCGAGCAGCAGGCCGGTGGAGAGGCCGCCGGAGACCGTGCCCGTCATCAGGGTCGGGGCGAACGCGGAGAGGATCAGGAAGAGCGTGAAGTAGCCGAGCGCCGTGAGGGTGGCGACGCGGCGCTGCCAGCGGTAGGCGCTGCGCAGGTGGCGCAGGTCGCTGTGGCGGCCAAGTGCGGGGTGGCGGGGGAGCCTTGGGGGTGGTGGGGGGTCCGGTGGCGCGACGGGCTGCCAGGGATAGGTGGGGTAGGAGGGGGAGGAGCTGTGCGGGGGGAGGTGGGGGTGGTAGGCGTGATGCGGGTGCTGGGGTTGAGGGCTCTGAGGGCTCTGAGGGCTCTGAGGGCTCTGAGGGCTCTGAGGGCGTTGAGGGTTCTGAGGGGGTTGCTGGGGGCGGTGCGGGCGCTGGGGTTGATGAGGGTAGGACATCCCGGTTCTCCTTGCGCGGCGTCGGTCCGGTGCGGGACCGCAGGGAGCGAGAGGTGAGAATCGAGCACGTTACTTGTAAGTAGTAGAGCCGCGTAAGGTTTTGCACATACTGGTTGGTCGGTCTATTCGGCCGGTTTGTTCATAGGGCGTTCGCGCGGGGTCGGTTCGGGGTTTTCCTGGCCCTTCAGGGCCTCTGACTCCCCGTTTTCCGGGGTTTCCGTCCCGATTACCGGAAAGCGCCGAGGCGCCAGGAACACCAGAACGAGGAGTGCGATCACCGCCGCGCACCCCGCTCCCACGTACACCGTGTCGACCGCCGAATCGACCGCGCGGCGCAGCCGTTCGGGGTCGGCGACCGCGGCCGGGTTCTCCAGGGCGTGGGCCACCGAGTCCAGGGAGCCCGCGCCGCCGAGCCGCGAGGTGAGCACCCCGTTGGCCACCGCGCCGAAGAGCGCGGCGCCCAGGGTCTGGCCGATCTGGCGGCAGAAGAGGATGGACGCGGTGGCCGTGCCGCGCTCGGACCAGCCGACGCTGGACTGCACCCCGATGATCAGCGGCAGCTGGAAGAGGCCGAGTGCCGCGCCGAGCAGCAGCATGATCAGGGCCGGCTGCCAGGCCTGCCCCGGGTAGGGCAGGAGGGGGAACGCGAAGAGGACGAGGGCGGCCCCGCCGATGCCGATGAGCGCCGTGTCGCGGAAGCCGAGCCTGCGGTAGACGTGCTGGCTCAGGGCGGCGGAGACCGGCCAGCTCAGGGTCATCACGGAGAGCACGAACCCGGCGGCGATCGGCGCGAGGCCGAGCACGGACTGGGCGTACGTCGGCAGGAACACGGTGGGCGCGACCATCAGGAGGCCGAGCGCGCCCAGGGCGAGGTTGACCGCCGCGATGGTGCGCCGGCGCCAGACCCAGCCGGGGATGATCGGCTCCGCCGCGCGCCGCTCGATGACCACGACGGCCCCGGCCAGCAGCAGTCCGCCCGCGAACAGCGCCAGTGACTGGGCGGAGAGCCAGCCCCAGGCGACGCCGCCCTGCACGAGCGCGGTGAGCAGGACGCCACCGCAGGCGAAGACGGTGAGCGCGCCCGCCCAGTCGGTGCGCCCCCGGGTGACCGCCTCGCGCTGCGGCTCGTGCAGGTGGCGCACGATCAGCCAGAGGGCGACCGCCCCGATGGGCAGATTGATCAGGAAGATCCAGCGCCAGTCGGCGTACGCGGCGATCAGGCCGCCGAGACCCGGCCCCGCGATCGAGGAGGCGGCCCACACGGTGGACAACTTGGCCTGGATCTTGGGGCGTTCCTTGAGCGGATAGAGGTCGGCGGCGAGCGTCTGCACCGTGCCCTGGAGCGCGCCGCCGCCCAGGCCCTGGATGACGCGGAAGGCGATCAGCGCCCCCATGTTCCAGGCCAGGGCGCACAGGGCCGAGCCGATCAGGAAGAGGACGCTGCCCGCGATGAGGACGGGCTTGCGGCCGAAGGTGTCGGAGAGCTTGCCGTAGATGGGCAGGGTGACGGTGACGGCGAGCAGATAGCCGGAGAAGAGCCAGGAGAAGACGGAGAAGCCGCCGAGGTCGCCGACGATCTGCGGGATGGCGGTCGAGACGATGGTGGAGTCCAGGGCGGCGAGCGCCATGGCGAGCATGAGGGCGGCGACGACGGGGCCGCGCCGCCCGCTGCCGGTGGCGTTCGAACGTATGCCGTCCGTGCCCGAACCTGCCGCGCCGCCCGCTCCGGCTGTGCCCACCGAGATTCCTTCCCCCTGCATCTAATTGCTCCGGGCCACCTTCTCACCCGGTGGGTTCCGAGGGCAGGGGTGGAGAACATCTCGGCAGGTGGGTCGGGGTGTGGTCAGCAGGAGGGTGGAGTGACCCCGAGAGCGGCTCCACCGGCGGGTGGAGATCCCTTAAGGGATCCTCCGTACTACGGACCGGGGTTCCTTCGTACCGCTGGAGGATGAGAAGGCCACGGCCGCTTCTTAGATTGGCTTTATGCCGACGGACGGACCGGGGGACGGCCGACGGAGGCGCCGACTTCAGGGCCGGGGGACGGCCCCGAAGTCGGCCGACCACACCCCCGGGGGTGGGGTTTTCCCCCGCAAAAGACTGCGCTGGGCACCAGGGTGCCGGAGCCGTCGGACGACCAGACTCTTTATGCGTAGCGAACACGCCTGACCCACCGCGCAACCGACTTAGGAGACTTACCGTGACATCGGCTGTAACCATTCCCAGGCACGGGGGCACTGGAGGGCGTACGGCCGTGGCGGCACGGGCGCGCCAGGTCGTGAAGGCGTACGGGTCCGGGGAGACCCGGGTCGTCGCGCTCGACGAGATCGACGTGGACATCGCCCGCGGGCAGTTCACCGCGATCATGGGTCCGTCCGGCTCCGGCAAGTCGACCCTGATGCACTGCCTCGCGGGCCTCGACACCGTCTCCTCCGGGCACATCTACCTCGACGAGACCGAGATCACCGGCCTCAAGGACAAGAAGCTCACGCAGCTGCGCCGGGACCGGATCGGCTTCATCTTCCAGGCGTTCAACCTGCTGCCGACGCTCAACGCCCTGGAGAACATCACGCTCCCGATGGACATCGCGGGCCGCAAGCCCGACCGCGGCTGGCTCGACCAGGTCGTGGAGACCGTCGGCCTCGCGGGCCGCCTCAAGCACCGCCCGACCGAGCTCTCCGGCGGCCAGCAGCAGCGGGTCGCCGTGGCCCGCGCCCTGGCCGCGCGCCCCGAGATCATCTTCGGTGACGAGCCGACCGGCAACCTCGACTCCCGTGCGGGCGCCGAAGTGCTGGGCTTCCTGCGCAAGTCGGTGACCGAGCTGGGCCAGACCATCGTGATGGTCACGCACGACCCGGTGGCGGCCTCGTACGCGGACCGGGTGCTGTACCTCGCGGACGGCCGCATCGTCGACGAGATGTACGCGCCGACCGCCGAGACCGTCCTCGACCGCATGAAGGACTTCGACGCCCGGGGGCGTACGTCATGACCGTCCTCAAGACCTCGATGCGCAACTTCTTCGCGCACAAGGGCCGCATGGCGCTCTCCGCCGTGGCCGTGGTCCTCTCGGTGGCGTTCGTCTGCGGCACCCTCGTCTTCTCCGACACGATGAACACGACGTTCGACAAGCTCTTCGCCGCGACGTCCGCCGATGTCACCGTCACCTCCAAGTCCGCGACGGACCCGGGCGACCGGCCCGACACGGGCAAGCCCGAGTCGATGCCCGCATCGGTCGTCGAGCAGGCGAAGAAGGCACAGGGCGCCAAGTCCGCCGAGGGCGCGGTCGTCAGCGAGAGCGTCACCGTCGTCAACTCCGAGAAGAAGAACGTGGGTCCCACCGGCGGCGGCCCGACCATGGCCGGCAACTGGACGCGCAACGAACTGCGTTCGATGGACATCACCTCCGGGCACGCCCCGCGCGGGCCCACCGACGTGATGGTCGACTCCGACACCGCCGACAAGCACCACCTCAAGATCGGTGACGAGCTGCGCACCATCGCCGTCACCGGCGACCACACCGCGAAGATCTCCGGCATAGCCACCTTCAAGGTGACCAACCCCGGCGCCGCGATCGTCTACTTCGACACCGCGACCGCACAGCGCGAACTCCTCGGCGCCACCGGCAGGTTCACACACGTCAACGTGGTCGCCGACGAGGGCGTCAGCGACACGGTCCTCAAGGGGAACGTGACGCGGGCCATGGGCGCGGACGCCTCCGCGTACAAGGTCAAGACGCAGAAGGAGAGCTCGGACGACAACCGCAAGAGCGTCAGCGGCTTCCTGGACGTCATGAAGTACGCGATGCTCGGCTTCGCCGGGATCGCCTTCCTCGTCGGCATCTTCCTCATCATCAACACCTTCTCGATGCTGGTCGCCCAGCGCACCCGCGAGATCGGCCTGATGCGCGCCATCGGATCGAGCCGCAAGCAGGTCAACCGCTCCGTGCTCGTCGAGGCGCTGCTGCTCGGTGTCTTCGGCTCGGTCCTCGGTGTCGGCGCGGGCGTCGGCCTCGCCGTCGGCCTGATGCAGCTCATGTCCGGCATGGGCATGGAACTGTCCACCCAGGACCTCACCGTCAAGTGGACGACCCCCGCGGTCGGCATGGTCCTCGGCATCGTCGTCACCGTCCTGGCCGCCTACCTCCCCGCGCGGCGCGCCGCCAAGGTCTCCCCGATGGCCGCCCTGCGCGACGCCGGGACACCGGCCGACGGCAAGGCGAGCGCCGTGCGCGCGGTCATCGGCCTGGTCCTCACCGGCGCCGGCGGCTTCGGCCTCTACACCGCGTCCCAGGCGGACAAGGCGAGCGAGGGCTCGCTCTTCCTCGGCGGCGGCGTGGTCCTGACCCTGATCGGCTTCGTCGTCATCGGCCCGGTCCTGGCCAACGGCGTGGTCCGCGTCATCAGCGCCGTACTGCTTCGGATGTTCGGCCCCATCGGGCGGATGGCCGAGCGCAACGCCCTGCGCAACCCGCGCCGCACCGGCGCCACCGGCGCGGCCCTGATGATCGGCCTCGCCCTGGTCGCCTGCCTCTCCGTGGTCGGCTCCTCGATGGTCGCCTCCGCCACGGACGAGCTCGACAAGTCGGTCGGCGCGGACTTCATCATCCAGCCCGACGGCCAGCAGGCGATCACGCCGAAGGCCGCGAAGGCCCTGGAGAAGGCCGACCACATCGCCCACATCACCCAGTACAAGGACATCAAGGCGGACCTGACCGCCGCCAACGGCAAGGTCGCCAAGGGGGTCGGCCTCAGCGCCGCCGACGCGACGTACGCCCAGGACCTGCGCAGCGAGACGGTCGCCGGCAAGCTCGCCGACGCCTACAAGCCGGACTCCATGTCGGTCGGCGCGGACTTCGCCAAGGACCACGGCATCACCGTCGGCGACAAGGTGAAGCTCGCCTTCGACCACGGCAGGACGGGCGAGATGACGGTCCGGGCCATCACGTCGAGCGACACCTCGATCGACTCGGGCGCGATGTACGTGAACCTCACGACCGCCGAGAAGTACGTGCCGGCCGACCGGATGCCGCCGAACGAGATCATGTTCGCCAAGGCGGAGAAGGGCCAGCAGGACGCGGCGTACAAGTCGCTGAAGGCGGCCATGGCCGAGTACCCGCAGTACAAGGTCATGGACCAGACCGACTTCAAGCAGACCCTGAAGGACCAGGTCGGCCAGATGCTGAACATGGTCTACGGCCTGCTCGGCCTCGCGATCATCGTCGCGATCCTGGGCGTGGTGAACACGCTGGCCCTCTCGGTGGTCGAGCGCACCCGCGAGATCGGCCTGATGCGGGCGATCGGCCTCTCGCGCCGCCAGCTGCGCCGCATGATCCGCCTGGAGTCGGTGGTCATCGCCCTCTTCGGCGCGCTGCTCGGCCTGGGCCTCGGCATGGGCTGGGGGGCCACGGCCCAGAAGCTCCTGGCCCTGGAGGGCCTGAAGGTCCTGGAGATCCCCTGGCCGACGATCCTCACCGTCTTCGTCGGCTCGGCGTTCGTGGGCCTCTTCGCGGCCCTGGTCCCCGCCTTCAGGGCGGGCAGGATGAACGTCCTGAACGCCATCGCCACCGAATAGCTCCTGCTACGGGGGTGCGGGAAGAGCGGCCCCGGCGGCGCGAGTACGCGCCGCCGGGGCCGTCTGCTTTCGGCCGGTCCGGCGACCGCCCTGTCCGACCGAGCCGCGCCTGTCACTCCGGAGTCGTACGCTGGAGATCCCCCGGCCCGTTCACGTTGCCGGGCGGTTCGCGTTGCCCTGCGCGCCCCAGAACCTGGACGGAAAGCGAAAGCCCACATGAGCCTGCACGGTCTGCTCGACGCTGTCGTCAAGGACTCCGCACTCGCCGAAGCGGTCAAGACCGCCACCGACGGCAACCGCGCCCACGTAGACCTGGTCGGTCCGCCCGCCGCGCGCCCCTTCGCCATCGCGGCCCTCGCCCGCGAGACGAACCGCACCGTCCTTGCCGTGACGGCGACCGGCCGCGAGGCCGAGGACCTGGCGGCCGCCCTGCGCACGATCATCCCGCCGGACGGAGTCGTCGAGTACCCCTCCTGGGAGACGCTCCCCCACGAGCGCCTCTCGCCGCGCTCCGACACCGTCGGCCGCCGCCTCGCCGTCCTGCGCCGCCTGGCGCACCCCCGGCCCGACGACCCCGAGACGGGCCGGGTCTCCGTCATCGTCGCCCCCGTGCGCTCGGTCCTCCAGCCGCAGGTCAAGGGCCTGGGCGACCTGGAGCCCGTGGCCCTGCGCACCGGCGAGACCACGGACCTGAACGACACCGTGGAAGCCCTCGCGGCAGCCGCGTACTCCCGCGTGGAGCTGGTCGAGAAGCGCGGCGAGTTCGCCGTGCGCGGCGGCATCCTGGACGTCTTCCCGCCGACCGAGGAGCACCCCCTGCGCGTCGAGTTCTGGGGCGACGACGTCGAGGAGATCCGCTACTTCAAGGTCGCCGACCAGCGCTCCCTGGAGGTCGCGGCGCACGGCCTGTGGGCCCCGCCCTGCCGCGAGCTGCTCCTGACGGACGACGTACGGGAACGGGCCGCCGCCCTCGCGCAGGCCCACCCCGAGCTGGGCGAGCTGCTCGGCAAGATCGCCGAGGGCATCGCCGTCGAGGGCATGGAGTCCCTCGCCCCTGTCCTGGTCGACGACATGGAGCTGCTGCTCGACGTCCTGCCGCGGGACAGCATGGCCGTGGTCTGCGACCCCGAGCGCGTGCGCACCCGCGCCTCCGACCTCGTGGCGACCTCGCAGGAGTTCCTCCAGGCCAGCTGGGCCGCGACGGCCGGTGGCGGCGAGGCCCCCATCGACGTGGGCGCCGCCTCCCTGTGGGGCATCGCGGACGTCCGCGACCACGCCCGTGACCTGGGCATGATGTGGTGGTCCGTCTCCCCCTTCGCCGCCGACGAAGACGTGGACGACGACACCCTCAAGCTCGGCATGCACGCCACCGAGACCTACCGCGGCGACACCGCGAAGGCGCTCGCCGACACCAAGGGCTGGCTGGCCGAAGGCTGGCGCACCGTCTACGTGACGGAGGGCCACGGCCCCGCGGCCCGCACCGTCGAGGTCCTGGGCGGCGAGGGCATCGCGGCCCGCCTGGACGCGGACCTCAGCGAGCTCACCCCCTCCGTCGTGCACGTCTCCTGCGGCTCGATCGACTACGGCTTCCTGGACCCGGCCCTCAAGCTCGCGGTCCTCACCGAGACCGACCTCTCCGGCCAGAAGGCGGCCGGCAAGGACGGCCAGCGGATGCCCGCGCGCCGCAGGAAGACGATCGACCCGCTGACCCTGGAGACCGGCGACTACATCGTCCACGAGCAGCACGGCGTGGGCCGCTACATCGAGATGGTGCAGCGCACCGTCCAGGGCGCGACCCGCGAATACCTGGTCGTCGAGTACGCGCCCGCCAAGCGCGGCCAGCCCGGCGACCGCCTCTACATCCCCACCGACCAGCTGGAACAGATCACCAAGTACGTCGGCGGCGAGGCCCCCACGCTGCACCGCCTGGGCGGCGCCGACTGGACGAAGACGAAGGCGCGCGCGAAGAAGGCCGTCAAGGAGATCGCCGCCGACCTCATCAAGCTCTACAGCGCCCGCATGGCGGCCCCCGGCCACGCCTTCGGCCCCGACACCCCCTGGCAGCGCGAGCTGGAGGACGCCTTCCCGTACGTGGAGACGCCCGACCAGCTGACCACCATCGCCGAGGTGAAGGACGACATGGAGAAGACGGTCCCGATGGACCGCCTGATCTGTGGCGACGTCGGCTACGGCAAGACGGAGATCGCGGTCCGCGCCGCCTTCAAGGCGGTCCAGGACGGCAAGCAGGTGGCGGTCCTGGTCCCCACCACGCTCCTGGTGCAGCAGCACTTCGGCACGTTCTCCGAGCGCTACTCCCAGTTCCCCGTGAAGGTGCGGGCGTTGAGCCGCTTCCAGACCGACACGGAGTCCAAGGCGACCCTGGAGGGCCTGCGCGACGGCTCGGTCGACATCGTGATCGGCACGCACCGCCTCTTCTCCTCCGAGACGAAGTTCAAGGACCTGGGCCTGGTCATCGTCGACGAGGAGCAGCGCTTCGGCGTCGAGCACAAGGAGCAGCTGAAGAAGCTGCGCGCGAACGTCGACGTCCTGACGATGTCGGCGACACCGATCCCGCGAACCCTCGAAATGGCCGTGACCGGCATCCGCGAGATGTCGACGATCACCACGCCTCCCGAGGAGCGCCACCCGGTCCTGACCTTCGTCGGTCCGTACGAGGAGAAGCAGATCGGCGCGGCCATCCGCCGCGAGCTGCTGCGCGAGGGCCAGGTCTTCTACATCCACAACCGCGTCGAGTCCATCGACCGGGCGGCGGCCCGCCTGCGGGACATCGTCCCCGAGGCCCGCATCGCCACCGCGCACGGCCAGATGTCCGAACAGGCCCTGGAACAAGTGGTGGTGGACTTCTGGGAGAAGAAGTTCGACGTCCTCGTCTCGACGACGATCGTCGAGTCGGGCATCGACATCTCCAACGCCAACACCCTGATCGTCGAGCGCGGCGACAACTTCGGCCTCTCCCAGCTGCACCAGCTGCGGGGCCGCGTGGGCCGAGGCCGCGAGCGCGGCTACTCCTACTTCCTCTACCCGCCGGAGAAGCCCCTCACGGAGACCGCCCACGAGCGCCTCGCCACGATCGCCCAGCACACGGAGATGGGCGCGGGCATGTACGTGGCGATGAAGGACCTGGAGATCCGCGGCGCGGGCAATCTCCTGGGCGGTGAACAGTCGGGCCACATCGCGGGCGTCGGCTTCGACCTCTACGTACGCATGGTGGGCGAGGCGGTGGCCGACTACCGCGCGTCCCTGGAGGGCGGGGTGGAGGAGGAGCCGCCGTTGGAGGTCAAGGTCGAGCTGCCGGTCGACGCGCACGTCCCGCACGACTACGCGCCCGGCGAGCGCCTGCGCCTTGCGGCCTACCGTTCCATCGCATCGGCGAGCAGCGAGCAGGACGTCAAGGCGGTGCGCGAGGAACTCACCGACCGCTACGGCAAGTTGCCCGAGCCGGTGGAGAACCTCCTCCTGGTGGCGGGCCTGCGCATGCTGGCCCGCGCGTGCGAGGTCGGCGAGATCGTGCTCCAGGGCAACAACATCCGGTTCGCCCCGGTGGAGCTGCGGGAGTCGCAGGAGCTCCGGCTCAAGCGTCTCTACCCCGGCACGGTCATCAAGGCCAACGCCCACCAGCTCCTGGTGCCGCGTCCGAAGACGGCCAAGGTCGGCGGAAAGCCGTTGGTCGGCCGCGAACTGCTCGGCTGGGTGGGGGAGTTCCTCACGACGATCGTGGGGTCGTAGCGCTCGGGCCCCGCCCTCCTTCGGGGGCGGGGGTCACGGGGTGCAGGCGTCGGCGATCGACCGGCTGTTCTCGTAGAGGTGGTGCCGCGTGATCCGGCCGTCCTCGACCGTCAGGCGCAGCGAGAAGGGGCCCTCGAAGGACTTGCCGGTGGCGCGCACGGTGCCCCAGAGGCGGCCGAAGATCACGGCTTCCGTGCCCTCGACGACGATCGTGTCGACGGTGGCGCCCGCCTTCTCCGGGACGGTGTGCGCGGCGAGTTCTTCGGCCTGGGCCGCGCACTCGGCGGCGGTGGAGCGCGGCCGGATCCACGGCACGCCCGGGTTCTCGGCCAGCAGCCAGTCGACCTCGTCGGCGAAGAGGGCGGTGAGCCCCTCGGTGTCGCCCGCCAGCCTGCACTGCAGGAAGGCCTGGACGGCGGCGCGGGTGGTGTCTTCGGTCGTCATTTCTCACTCCTCGGTCGGCGTTCCTGCGGATGAGGTCGATGGTGCCGTGCGTCCTCCGGCGGGTCGATTACGCCGGAGGTAATGCGGGGGACGATATGGTCTAAACCAGTCGCTCGGTACGGTGGCGGTGCGAGACGAAAGCGTGTGGGCCAGGGGAGGGGAAGTGCCGTGGGGCATGGGGCTGTTGTGGGGCTCGTCTGTTTTCCGGTGAAGTCGATGCTGGGGGACGAGCGGGATCACCTCGTCGTCGACGAGCGGGGCGTGGCCGGAGACCGGCTGTGGGCCCTGCGCTACGAGGACGGGAAGCTGGCGAGCGGCAAGAACCACCGCCGGTTCCGGCGGACGCCGGGGATGCTGGAGCACACCGCCGTGTACGAGGGTGACGGCCCCGTCGTCACCACGCCGGACGGCGAGACGCTGCGGCCCGGCGATCCCCGGATCGCCGAACTCTGCGGCGTAGGCGCGGAGTTGGTGCGCGAAGGCGAGACGAGCCATCAGGACGCGGGAGCCGTCTCGCTCGTCGGCACCGCCTCGCTGCGCGCGCTCGGCGAGCTGCTCGGCGACTCCGACCCCGTCGACGTACGCCGGCTGCGCAAGAACATCGTGGTCGGTACCGACGAGCCGTGGGTCGAGGAGGACTGGGTCGGCCGGGAGATCGCCTTCGACGGCGGCCTGCGGCTGCGCGTCACCGAGCGCATCGAACGCTGTGTCATGACCACCCAGGCCCAGCGCGGGCTTCCGGCGGACGGCCGCATCCTGAAGACGCTCACCGCCTCGCGCGGCATGTGCATCGGCGTGTACGCGGACGTCGTGACGCCCGGCACGCTCGCACTCGGGGCGGAGGTGACCGTCGCGTGAACCCCCGTACCAGCCGCCGTGTCACTGGAGTTCGGGCCGCGCTGCTGCTCGCGGTCCTCGCCGCCGGGTCCGTCACCGGCTGTATGCCCGAGGAGAAGGACAGCGGCTCATCCGGGCCCGACGCCAAGGCCGGGCCCGCGCTCGCCGCCGTCGACGCGCTCACCGTCAAGGGCCGCGCGCCCAAGACCGGCTACGACCGCGACCGGTTCGGCAGCCCCTGGGCCGACACGGACTCCAACGGCTGCGGCACCCGCGACGACATACTCAAGCGCGACCTGGAGGACGTGAAGTACCGCGACGGGGACTGCGAGGTCGCCTCCGGCTCGCTCTCGCCGGACCCCTACACCGGCAAGGACGTAACGTTCGTGCGCGGTCGCAGCCAGGTCGACATCGACCACCTCGTCGCCCTCTCCGACGCCTGGCAGAAGGGCGCGGGCACCTGGGAGCCGAGCAAGCGCATCGCCTTCGCCAACGATCCGCTCAACCTCCTCGCCGTCGACGCGGGCCCCAACCGCGGCAAGGGCGACGGCGACACGGCCACCTGGCTGCCGCCGGACAAGGGCTACCGGTGCGCCTACGTGGCGCGCCAGGTGGCGGTGAAGAAGAAGTACGGGGTGTGGGTGACGGGCGCCGAGCGGGACGCCATGAAGCGGGTCCTGACGGGCTGCCCGGGGGAGAAGCTGCCGGCCGGGGACAGCCCGACGGCCGCGCCCGGGCGGTTCCACGCGCGCTGAGGTCTTCCCGTACGGACGGAAAACCGCTTAACAGACGGGCCCGTGGCCGCTAGCGTCCCGGGCATGGACCTGAAGATCACGACGCTGGCCGAGCGGCCCGAACTCGCCGGGCCGCTCTGGGCGATGGACGACACCTGGCCGGAGTTCATCGGGAACGACCCCATCGCGTGGTCGATGATCGGGCGGATCGTCAAGGATCTTCCCGAGTACGTCCTGGTCGCCACGGACGCGGAGGACGCGGTCGTGGCCCGGGCGTTCAGCGTGCCGTTCGCGCTGCGGGCGGACGGACGCGGGGAGTTGCCGGACGGCGGCTGGGACCAGGTCATGCTGTGGGCGTTCTCCGACCTGCGGCACGGCAGGAAGCCCGACACGGTGAGCGCGATCGAGATCACCGTGGCGAAGTCCTTCCTCGGGCAGGGCGTCTCGGGGCGGATGCTCACCGCGATGCGCGAGAACGCACGCGCGCGCGGCTTCACGGAAGTCGTCGCTCCGGTGCGCCCGAACGCCAAGCACCTCGAACCGGCCGCGCTGATCGACACGTACGCACAGCGCAAGCGCGACGACGGTCTGCCCGCCGACCCGTGGCTGCGGGTGCACGTGCGGGCGGGCGGCACCATCGCGAAGGTGGCGCACGCGTCGATGACGGTGTCCGGTTCGACCGCGCAGTGGCGGGCGTGGACCGGCCTTCCGTTCGACACGGCGGGTCCCGTCGAGGTGCCGGGCGCGCTGGTGCCGGTGCACTGCGAGCCGGAGCGCGGGTACGCCGTGTACGTCGAGCCGAACGTGTGGGTGCGGCACGTGCTGTGAGCCCGTGCCGCGTGCCACGTGGGACCGGGAGGCTCAGCCCGCGAGCTTGTCGATGTCCATGACGTCGCCGGCGGGAGGCGTCGTGTCGACCGGCTTGTCGAAGTCGCTGAACGCGATGGTGTCCGGCGTCTTCGCGGTCTCGTTCACGACCTTCAGGAGATACGGCTTGCCCTCCGTGGCGACGTAGAGGGTGTACCGGTCGGTGCCGTCGTTCTCGGTCAGCATGAGGGCCGGTGTGCCGTCGACGGTGGTCGTCTTCCCCCTGCGGGCGGGGGAGTCGGCGCCCCTGAACTCGTCGAGCAGGACGTCCAGGTCGCAGAACCCGGTGATGTCCTTGGCGTCGGAGCCGGTCGCGGACGTCTTCACCCACTTGCCCGCGAGCATGTCCACGGCGGCCTGCGTCTCGGCCGCGGGCTCGCCCTTGCCCTGGGCGCGCAGGAACTTCTCGTCGTACTTCATGTAGACCGTCTTCGCGGTCGTGATCAGGTCGAGCGAGCCCTCCCCGCCCATCGCCATCGTGCCCGCGCAGCGGCCCTTGGTGTCGAGGGCCATGTCCAGCTCGATGGTGCCGCTCTCGTCGGGGACGCTGCCCTGCACGGTGAGGGACGAGGCGCCGGTCGTCACCTTCACGGCTTTGTCGACGATGTCGGGCCCGGACAGGCCGGGGAACGGCCCCGCCTCCTTCTTCGGCTTGGCGGCGGTCGTGGAGCCGTCCGTCTCGGTGCCGCAGGCCGTCAGGCCGACGGTCGCGGCGGCGGCCAGGCACACGGCGGCAAGAGTGGTACGTCGCATGAAGATCCCCCCACGGGATTGGAAGTGCTGCCGCCATCTCAGCAGAGCCTGTGAACCGAGTCAACACGACGACGAGTTGATGGTCTGTTAACACCCGTGAAGCGGGCGGTCCCGCATGAGGTGGGTAGGATCGGCGCCACAGCGCCGCGGGGGGTACGCGCGCGGCGGGCAGCGGGACCGAGGGGAGCCAGTCGGTGCGGGAGAACGCGACAGAGGTGACCGCCGCGGGGATCGCCCGGCTCGCCGGCGTCGGCCGGGCGGCCGTCAGCAACTGGCGCCGCCGCCACCCCGACTTCCCCAAGCCCGTCGGCGGCACCGACACCAGCCCCTCCTTCGCGCTCGCGGAGATCGAGGAGTGGCTGCGCACCCAGGGCAAGCTGGGCGAGCTGGGCGAAGTGCCGCTCAGGGAACGCGTCTGGCAGCACCTGGCGGGCCACCCCGCGGGCCCGGTCACCGCCCTCCTGCACGCGGGCTGCGCCCTGCTCCTCGTACGCGACCGCCACCCGGACTGGCTCAGGGTGAGCGCGGTGTCGGACGAACGGATGGCGGAGCTGCTCCCGGACGCGCTCGCGCAGGTCGTCACCCCGCGGTTCGGTGCGCCCGCGGCCGCCGCCCCGGGCCACGGCGGCCCGCGGCGGGCCGCCGTGGCCGTCCCGGACGCCGAGCGGCTCCTGCCCTCCGTCCCTCTCCTGCGGGGCGTGGCCGAGCTGGCCTCCGAGCTGGGCGCCCGGCAGACGTACGAGTTCCTGATCGGGCGGCACATCGACGCCAACCCCCGGCAGTACACGCTCACTCCGGCCGGTCCCGCCGACCTGATGGCCGCGCTCGCCGAGCCCGCGCTCGCCGGTCCCGCGCCGACCGTGCTCGACCCGGCCTGCGGCACCGGCGCCCTGCTGCGAGCCGTCGCGCCCCGGCCGGGGCAGCGCCTCTACGGCCAGGACGGCGCCCCCGAACTCGCCGCCCTCACCGCCCTGCGCCTGGCCCTGCACTCCGACGCCACCGTGCGCGCCGCCGCCGCCGACACCTTGCGCGCGGACGCCTTCGGCGAGGCACGGGCCGACGCCGTGCTCTGCCACCCGCCGTTCAACGAGCGCAACTGGGGGCACGACGAACTCGCCTACGACCCCCGCTGGGAGTACGGCTTCCCGGCCCGTACGGAGTCCGAACTCGCCTGGGTCCAGCACGCGTTGGCCCGCCTCCGGGACGGCGGCACCGCCGTCCTGCTGATGCCGCCCGCCGCCGCGTCGCGCCGCTCGGGGCGCCGGGTGCGCGCCGACCTCCTGCGCCGCGGCGCCCTGCGCGCCGTCATCGCGCTGCCCGCCGGTGCCGCGCCCCCGTACAACATCCCGCTGCACGTGTGGGTCCTCAAGCGCCCGGTGCCGGACGGGCAGGCCTCGCCCGAGCTGCTCCTCGTCGAGACGGCGGGGCTCGCCGCCGCCGACGGCAGGGACCGGCAGGCGTGGCGGCCGGTGCAGGACGCCGTGCTGGACGTCTGGCGGCGCTTCGACCGGCACGGCACGGTCGAGGAACAGCCGGGGCTCGCCCGCTGCGTGCCGGTGCTCGAACTCCTCGACGACGAGGTCGACCTGGCCCCGGCCCGCCGCCTGCCGCCACCGGCCACGGACGGCGGCGCCGAGGAGCTGACCGCTGTTCGCGAACGGCTCGGGGACGCGGTGCGCCGCACGGCGGAGCTCATGCCGCCGCCCGCGCAGGCGGGTGACGCGACCCGGGGGCCGGTCACCACCGTGGGCGAACTCGCCCGCGCGGGCGCGCTGTCGCTGCGTACGGCGACGGGGTCCGGGGGCGGGGCGCCCGGGGTCACGCGGGTCCTCACCGAGCACGACGTGCTGGCCGGAACGGAACCCTCCGGCTCCGTCGACCCGTCGGCCGACCGGGCCGACTCCGTGGTGACCCGCCCCGGCGACGTCGTCATCCCGCTCTCCGGCGCCACCACCACCGCCCGCGTCGTCGACGAGGCCACGGCGGGCGCCGCGCTCGGCCGGGGGCTCACCCTCCTGCGCCCCGACCCGGCGGCCCTGGACCCGTGGTTCCTCGCCGGCTTCCTGCGGGGCACCGCCAACAACCGCCAGGCGAGCAGCTATGCGTCCACCGCGGCCCGGCTCGACGTCCGCCGCATCCGCCTTCCGCGCCTGCCGCTCGACGGGCAGCGCGCCTACGGAGAGCGCTTCCGGGCGCTCGCCGCCTTCGAGGACGCCCTGCGGCTCGCGGGCAGGCTGGGCGAGCAGTTGGTGCGGGGCCTGCACGACGGACTGACGGACGGCACGCTTCCGCCGGAGTGACAGGACCGGGTTCCGCCGAAGTGGCACGACCGGGTTCCGCCGGGGGCCGCGATCGGGACGTGACCAGTACGGCAACGGTTCGGTACAACCCTGGACCGCTTCTCCTTGTCGGCCTATACGCTCGAATCTGCATCCTTTCGTATTTCGACTTTCGGCCGCGCGTTCCTCCAGGCGAACGTGCGGCCGCATCAGGCACCAGGAGCAGCCATGCACGGCCACGGCTACGCGCCGCAGCAACCGCCGCCGACCTCCGGCGGCACTCATGTGACGCTGCGCGTGATGTTCGTGGTCCTCGCCGTCGTGACGTGCGGTCTGCTCGCCTGGGCGCCGATGCTGCGGCTCGCGATCGTGACGCGCAAGGCGTACGACTGGGCCTTCTTCGGCCTGGTGACCGCGCTCGACGTGACGGCCCTCGTGCTCGTCGGCGTCGACCCGGGCGAGGACGAGTTCCAGGGCCCCGGCAGCGCGGGCATGGTGATCCTGCTGAGCACGCTGGTCGCGGTGATCGCCTACTACTTGTTCGCGGACATCCGGCACTTCAGCCGCCACCGGCAGCCGCAGTACGTGGGCTACGCAGGGCCGCAGCCCACGTACGGCTATCCGCAGCAGCAGGGACCCGCCCCCGTCCACCTCCAGCCCACGCAGCAGCACCAGCCGCCGGTCCAGCCGACGCAGCAGCACCAGCCGCCGGTCCAGCAGACGCCGCCCCCGCCCACGCGCCCCGCACCGGCCCGCATCCACCAAGTACAGGCCGAGCTCGACGAGCTCAGTGACTACCTGCGCAAGCAGGAAGGCGGCAACTGACCGTGTCACTGGGGACGGGCGGCCGTGTGGTCGCCGGGCGCTACGAACTCTCCACGCTCATCGGCCAGGGCGGCATGGGCCAGGTCTGGACGGCGTACGACCAACGCCTCGACCGCCGCGTCGCGGTCAAGCTGCTCCGCCCCGACCGGGTCGCGGGCGCCGAGGCCGAGGAGCTGCGCCGCCGCTTCGTGCGCGAGTGCCGCGTCACCGCACAGGTCGACCACCCGGGCCTGGTCACCGTCCACGACGCGGGCACGGAGGGCGAGGACCTCTACCTCGTCATGCAGTACGTGGACGGGGCGGACCTCGGCGACCACCTCGCCGAGCACGACCCCTACCCGTGGCAGTGGGCCGTCGCGATCGCGGCCCAACTGTGCGCCGTGCTCTCCGCGGTGCACGCCGTGCCGATCGTGCACCGCGACCTCAAGCCGCGGAACGTGATGGTCAAGCAGGACGGCACCGTGGCCATCCTCGACCTGGGCATCGCCTCGGTGATGGACACCGACACCACCCGCCTCACCCACACCGGCTCGCCCATCGGCAGCCCCGCGTACATGGCGCCCGAGCAGGCGATGGGCGGCGCGGTCGGCCCGTACACCGACCTGTACGCCCTGGGCGTCCTGCTGCACGAACTCCTCAGCGGCGACGTGCCGTTCAGCGGCTCGACCGCGCTCGGCGTGCTCCACCGCCACCTCTACGAACCGCCGCTCCCGGTCCGCCGGCTGCGCGCCGAGGTCCCCGAGGCCCTCGAAGCCCTGGTGCTCCGGCTCCTGGCCAAGGACCCCCAGCACCGGCACGCCAGCGCCCAGGAGGTCTACGAGGAACTGGCCCCGCTCCTTCCCGCGCGCGGCATCCCGACCGGCGGCCCGCTCGACCCGACCCGCCCCTTCCTGCGCCCGCACGCGCCGTGGCCCGACCGCGCCGCGACACCGGCGTCGGCCCCCGACATCCAGCCGGACCGGCCCGGCCAGAGCCAGGTCCCGGGCGGTCCCGGCAGCCAGACGGACGTCGTGCGCGCGGTCGACGAGGTCAAGCGGCTCCTGGGCGAGGGCCGCATCACCCAGGCCGTGGACATCCTCGGCTCGATCCTGCCCGCGGCCGCAGCCAAGCACGGCGAGCACTCCCCGGTGGTCCGCTCCCTGCGCAAGCAGTACGCGGCGACGCTGATGGACGACGGCCAGTACCGCCGCGCCCTGCCCGAACTGCGCCGCCTCGCCGACGAGCGCGCCGCCGAGTCGGGCCAGGCCGACCCGCACTCGCTCCAGTTCCGCTACGAGGCCGCGCAGTGCCTCGAACAGCTCGGCGAACCGGCGGCGGCACTCGCGGAGTACCGCGCCCTCCTGCCGTACTACGAGAACCGCTACGCGTCGGACGACCGCGAGCGCCCCCTCGACATCCGCCGCCGCATCGGCCACCTGCTCCTGGCCCTGGGCGACCGGGCGGCGGCCCACGACACGCTGGCGCGGCTGCTCATGGACGCCGAGCGGATGCACGGAGTGGGGCATCCGTTCCCCGCGGAGATCCGGCGGACGTTGCAGTGGCTAGGACAAGTGCGCGGGTAGTGACGGCTCGGCGCGGGGGTGCCCCAACCGGTGCCCCAACTCTTCGAGAATCGTTGGTCGAATAGGTGGCCGAGAGACCGGCCACTCCCTAACATCGATCACCGCAAGACTTTGTGCACCGCCGCACAATCTCTCGACCGGGAGGCTCACTTGCACCGCCGCCGTCGCACCGCGCTCACCCTCTCCGCCGCCGCGATCGCCGCGGCCCCTCTCCTCACGGCCTGCGGCAGCGAGGCGCATCCGGGCGCCGCGGCCGTCGTGGGCAACGACCGGATCACGGTCTCGCAGCTGGAGGGCCGGGTGAACGAGGTGCGTGACGCGCAGCGCGCGGCGATCCCGGACGAGCAGCAGTACGAGCAGGCGATCGCCAAGACCGGCGGCCTCACGCGCAGCACGCTGCACACGATGGTCCTGGACAAGGTGCTGCACCAGGCTGCGTCCGACGCCGGGGTGAAGGTCACGCGCCGCGACATCCAGACGATGAGAGCGGGCCTGGAACAGCAGGCGGGCGGCAAGAAGGCGCTCGAACAGGGCTGGCTCCAGCAGTACAGCGTCGCCCCGTCCCGCCTGGAGGAAAGCCTCCGTACGGAGATCGAGGCGCAGAAGCTGGCGAAGAGGCTGGGCGCGGACATGAACGCCCCGGAGGGCCAGGAGGCCTTCTGGAAGGAACTCTCCAAGGCCTCCAAGAAGCTGGACGTGGACCTGAACCCGCGGTACGGCACGTGGGACGTGGAGAAGAACAAGCGCACGGACACGAAGACGCCGTGGGTGCGCGAGGTCTCCGGGGACGGTGCCGCGGCGCCCAAACAGGCGTAGGGGGAGTCCGGGTAGCCCGAGCGGACGTGAGGAGGGGGCTGTCGGCGCCGTGGGTTACGTTCGACGGGTGAACGAAACCACGCTCCCGGCCGACGCCCCCGGCCGCGTCATCCTCCTCACCACCAGCCACCGGGTGGCCCCCGGCCTGCTGTCCTGGCCCGCGTGGCAGGCCCTGCACGGGGCGGACGAGGTGCTGTGCGCCGACGCGGACCACCCCCAGCTGCCGTATCTGCGCGAGGCGGGCGTGGCGGTGGACCAGGCGTCGCCCACGGCCCAGGAACTGGTGGACGCCTGCTCCGGCGGCCGCACGGTCCTGGTCGTCGCCACGGCCGAGGGCGACCGCGCCCTGACGGACGGCCTGGCCAGGCTCGCGGGCTCGGGCCGCGTGTCGATGCCGGACCTGGAACTGCTCCCGGCGTCGTACGACCTGCCGGGCGCGCGGCTCCTGGACCTGGTCCAGGTCATGGACCGCATCCGCGTCGAGTGCCCGTGGTCCTCCCAGCAGACGCACAAGGGCCTGGCGAAGTACGCGATCGAGGAGGCGTACGAACTCGTCGAGGCGATCGAGGAGGGCGACAGGGATGAGCTCCGGGAGGAGCTGGGCGACGTCCTGCTCCAGGTGGTCTTCCACGCGCGCATCGCCGAGGAGGACGAGGAGTCCCCCTTCTCCGTGGACGACGTGGCGGGCACGCTCGTCGAGAAGCTGATCCACCGTCACCCGCACATCTTCGGCGACGACTCGGCGGACACCCCCGAGGACGTGAAGGCGCACTGGCTGCGTACCAAGGCTGAGGAGAAGCAGCGCTCGTCCCTGACGGAGGGCATCCCCCTGGGTCAGCCGGGCCTCGCCCTGGCGGCAAAGCTGGCTTCACGGGTGCGGACGGCGGGCCTCGAGGTGCCGCTGCCCTCGGGCGAGGGCGTCGGATACGAACTCCTCGCGCTTGCCCTGCGGTCCGAGGCACAGGGCGTCGACCCGGAGGCGGCGCTGCGGGTCGCGGCGCGGGCTTACCGGGACGCGGTTCGCGCTGCCGAGGGCACGGGGGCTGAGTACCTTTGAGATAGGGCAGTTCGAGATGCGTGGGGGCGTGCGTGGAACCGGAGTTGGAGGAGCTCGCGGCTTCGGCGGCACGGGCCCTGCTCGTGGCGTCCCGGACGCCGCGGTGGCGGGAAGTGGCCCTCCGGGTGACGCTGCTGCTCCGGGAGGTCGGGCTGCACGAAGGCTGGATCGGGCTCCCCACGACGGGCGGTTACGAGTGGCCTCCGAGTCGGCGGATCATGGAAGAGTGGCAGGGACGGATGGGGCGCCTGCTGGTCTCCAACCCCGGCTCCGCCGCCGAACTGCGAGGCATCGTGGCCGAGTTCGGCAGCGGGGACGTGCCCGCGCGCCGTGCCGACTTCTGCCCGAACGGGCACCTGGTCGGCGCCTCCGGCTGGTGTCCGCTCTGCGCGGCCCCGACCCCGGCTCCGACCCCGACCCCGGCTCCGACCCCGGCCCCGGCCCCGGACACCACCAACACCGTCTCCGGCGGCACCGTGCACGGCGCGGTGATCCAGTCGCGGGAGATCGACTCGGTCGTGGTGAACACCGCGCCCGTCGTCGCGGGCGACCACGTCGACTTCGGCGACGGCACCTTCAACGGCCCCACGATCGGCGTCCAGTACAACCACTACGGCCCACGGCCGGACAACGCCCCCGCGGCGGCGACCGGCTGGCCCCGCGTCGACCAACTGCGGCGCCTGGCCCTCGGCGTGCGCCCCACCCGGCGGTTCGGCGACGAGCCGAGCCTGCCGCCGTACGTTCCGCGCGACTGCCACGGAGAGCTGACGGGCCTGGTCGCTCAGGCCGTGGCCAAGGGCGGCCTGGTCGTCGTCACGGGCGAGCCGCTCTCCGGCAAGACGATGACGGCATGGGCCGCGCTGCGCGGCGCCGTCGCGGACGACACCAGGGTCTACGCCCCGGACGCGGGGGCCGACCTGCGCGACCTCCCCGCCCGGCTCCGGGGTCGTGACGCCAAGGGCACGTACGTGGTGTGGCTCGACGACCTGGACGGCCACCTCGGCGAGCACGGCCTCACCGCGGGGCTCCTCGCCCACCTCACGCATGAGGGCTTCCTCGTACTCGCCACGATGAACGACGAGGCGTACGACACCCACCGCTTCGGGGGCAGCCCCGCGTCCCGCGTCCTGAGCGCGGCCCGCACGGTGGAGGTGCCGGTCCAGTGGAGTCCGGCGGAGCTCGCGCGGCTCGCGCAGGCCGACGATCCGCGGCTCGTGGACGCCCTGCGGTGGCGCGGCGAGCGGGGGGTCGGCGAATTCCTCGTCATCGGGCCGGAGTTGTGGGACGAGTGGCGCCGGGCGCGGCGGCCCGCCGCGCAGCCGCTGGGGCATCTGCTGGTGAGGGCCGCGATCGACCTCGCCCGGTGCGGGATCGAGGACGTACCGGAAGAGCTGCTGGAAGCGGTGTGCGCCGTCTACGGCTCCGTCCTTGAGGACGCCGACTCCGAGGCGGTCGGCCAAGCGCTCTCCTGGGCGACCGAGCCTCGGCAGGGCATCACCGGGCTGCTGGTGTCGGACGACGAACGGGGCACCTGGCGGGTCTACGGCTCGCTCGTCGCGGACGCCGTCCGCTCTACGGACATCGCGCCGGTTCCGCTCATGGTCTGGCTCCAGGCTCTCGGAACGGCGGAGGACGACGCGCTCTCGTTCGACGCGGTGGCGGAGGCCGCCCGGCGGATCCTGACGCCGCGCGCCGCGCAAGAGGACGGCGACGCTCTGACGGCGCTCGGCATGCTGGCCGCCGCGGAGGACGACGAGGAGGGCGCGGTGGAGTGGCTGCGCAAGGCGGCGGACTCCGGGAGCCTCGTCGGGGCCGGGGCGCTGGGCGATCTCCTCTTCTTCCAGGGCAGGGACGCCGAAGCCATCCCGTACCTGGAGCGGGCCGTGGCGGGGGACTGGCCCGACGTCGAGGCCACGCTCGGCCGCGCCCACCAGAACCGCGCCGTCCACTACCTCCGCCGGGCCGAGGCCTCGGGCAACGCCGATGCCGGGCGGCGCCTGAAGGGCCCCCTCGCCCCGCCCGACCAGGGATCGGCCCCCGGCTAGGGATACCGTCGACCCCATGCAAGACCAGCCGCCCGCCCCCGCAGAGGCGACCCCCGCAGCCTGCCCCGCAGGGGCCGCGTCCCCGGCGCCCGACGCCCAGGGGCCCGAGCTCTTCACCTGGGAGTTCGCCACCGATCCCTACCCCGCCTACGCCTGGCTGCGCGAGCACGCACCCGTGCACAAGACCCGGCTGCCCAGCGGTGTGGAGGCCTGGCTGGTCACGCGGTACGCCGACGCCAAGCAGGCGCTCGCCGACCCCCGGCTCAGCAAGAATCCGGCCCATCACGGCGAGCCCGCGCACGCGAAGAGCAAGACCGGCATCCCGGGCGAGCGCAGCGCGAACCTCATGACCCATCTGCTCAACATCGACCCGCCGGACCACACGCGGCTGCGGCGCCTGGTCTCCAAGGCCTTCACTCCCCGCCGTATCGCCGCATTCGCGCCGCGCGTGCAGGAGTTGACCGACCGGCTCATCGACCAGTTCGTGGAGAAGGGGGAGGCCGACCTCATCCACGACTTCGCCTTCCCGCTGCCCATCTACGCCATCTGCGATCTGCTCGGCGTCCCCCGCGAGGACCAGGACGACTTCCGCGACTGGGCGGGGATGATGATCCGCCACGGCGGAGGGCCCAGGGGAGGGGTCGCCCGGTCCGTGAAGAAGATGCGCGGCTACCTCGCCGAGCTGATCCACCGCAAGCGCCTCGAACCGGGCGACGACCTCATCTCCGGGCTCATCCGCGCCTCCGACCACGGCGAGCACCTCACCGAGAACGAGGCCGCCGCGATGGCGTTCATCCTTCTCTTCGCCGGGTTCGAGACCACCGTCAACCTCATCGGGAACGGGACGTACGCCCTCCTGACCCACCCCGAGCAGCGCGAGCAGCTCCAGGACTCTCTCAAGGACGGCGACACCGCCCTCCTGGAGACCGGGCTCGAGGAGCTCCTGCGCTTCGACGGTCCCGTGGAGCTCGCCACCTGGCGGTTCGCCACCGAGGCGCTGACCGTCGGAGGGGAGGACATCGCCGCCGGCGACCCCGTCCTCGTCGTGCTCGCCGCCGCCGATCGCGACCCGGAACGGTTCCGGTATCCGGACACGATCGACCTCGCCCGCCGCGACAACCAACACCTCGGCTACGGCCATGGCATTCATTACTGTCTCGGCGCACCGCTCGCCCGGCTCGAAGGCCAGGCCGCCCTCGCGACCCTCCTGCGGCGCCTGCCTGACCTGCGACTCGCGGTGGAACCTGGTGATTTGAGGTGGCGTGGCGGGCTCATCATGCGCGGACTCCGCACGCTGCCCGTGGAGTTCACACCCGCACAGCAGAGCAAATATTCGACACCTGGAGAGACGTTTAACTGACGGACCGTCAAGACTGTGACTTTCACGTGATCTCCGCTGCATCGACTTGTGACAAGCGTTCGACTGCCGCTACGTTCACCGACGACTCGGCATCCCGTGCCGCAGTCGTCGCTCCAGTCACGCGAAAGGCAACCGCATGCTCTCCGGCAATGGTCGTCACCGACGCCCCCGCCAGGCCCCGGCCCTGATCGTCGCGGCAGGAGTCGCAGGATCGGCCATCGCGATCCCGCTGCTCGGTGCCACCAGCGCGAGCGCGGCGGACACCGCCACGTGGGACAAGCTCGCGGAGTGCGAGAGCGGCGGGTCCTGGAGCGCGGACGCGGGCAACGGGTACTACGGCGGGCTCCAGTTCTCGCAGCAGGTCTGGGAGGAGTACGGCGGCCTCGACTTCGCGCCGAGCGCCGACCTGGCCAGCCGCTCGCAGCAGATATCCGTCGCCGAGAAGGTCCTCGACGACCAGGGGACCAGCGCCTGGCCGAGCTGCGCGCCGATCGCCGGTCTCACCCAGGACGGCGCCGCCGCGGACGTCGACCCGGGCGCTCCGATCACGACGATTCCTTCCGACGAGTCGACCGAGTCCGGTGAGTCGGCCGAGCCGGACGAATCGGACGAGCCGAGTAAGTCGCCGAGCGAGTCGGCCGACTCCGCGGACGGCACCAAGTCTTCGGAGAAGCCCTCGGACAAGTCCTCCGAGAAGCCGGGCGCCGATGAGGACGATGACGCCGACGCCGACGCGCGAGACAAGAATCACGACGAGCCGGGCAACTCGGGCGAGTCGGATGACCCGGGCAAGTCCGGGCAGAGCGATGAAACTTCGCCCACTCCCACCCCCTCCTCCGGCGCGGGCGAGGGCCGTCACCGCGGCGACAGCGCGGACGACAAGCCCTCCGACGACACCTCCCGCGAGGGCTCGGGTCGGCACGCCTCCCGCGGCGAGGAGCGTCAGCAGGACGGCTCCGACGGGACGTACACGGTCCGTTCCGGAGACAGCCTCTCGCTCATCGCCGACGACCTCGACGTGAAGGGCGGGTGGACCGAGCTGTACTCCGAGAACGAGAAGTCCGTCGGCTCCGACCCCGATCTCATCCTTCCCGGTCAGAGCCTCGATTTGGGCGAAAAGTAGGGGTAGTTGACGACTCGTTTTGCGCTTGATGTCCCAATTGGCGCAAGTGAGAGATGGGTCTCAGAAGCCCTGATCGTCTTTGAGTTTCTCCCGATCGCATGACTACGGTCGGGACCGCTCGCCACAGCGGGCCCCGCCGGTCGGTACGCCGAGTCCTGCCAACGGCCGTTCGGGAACAGTCGTCGCGTAAGCGCCGTAGGCAGGAGCGGGGGACCCAAGGTTTCCGCCGGGACCGGATGTCGAGCGTCGCGAGAGCGAGGCCGACGGAAGGAAACGGCTAGGGGTTAAGTCGCGCTTCAAGGAAGCGCGGCCGGGCAACTTCATCGGCCCGAACCCGACAGCTCACCTCGCAGGCGTCGGTGAGGGGATCACTCATGCTGTTTTCCAGCAAGGGCAAGCACCGCCGCCCGTCCAAGGCCACCCGTGTCGCCACGCTCGCAGGCGTCACCGGTGTCGCCGTCGCCGCCCCGCTGATGGCGGCCGGCTCGGCCTCCGCCGCGACCGGCTCCGAGTGGGACGCCGTCGCCCAGTGCGAGTCCGGCGGCAACTGGTCCATCAACACCGGCAACGGCTACACGGGCGGCCTGCAGTTCTCGTCGTCCACGTGGGCCGCGTACGGCGGCACGAAGTACGCGCCCACCGCCGACAAGGCCTCCAAGGCCCAGCAGATCGAGATAGGCGAGAAGGTCCTCGCGGGCCAGGGCAAGGGTGCCTGGCCGAGCTGCGGCGTCGGCCTCTCGGGCGCCTCCTACGAGGGTGGCGGTGCGCAGGAGAGCGCCCCGCAGCAGACCCAGGAGCAGCCCAAGAGCCAGCCCAGCGCCCAGACCGAGCAGCCGCAGCAGGCCGCTCCGAAGGCCGAGGCCCCCAAGGCCGAGGCTCCGAAGACCGAGTCCAAGAAGACCGTCGAGACCCCGACCGGCAAGACGGTCAAGAAGGGCGACGGCGAGTACAAGGTCAAGAAGGGTGACACCCTCTCCAAGATCGCCGAGGCGAAGGACGTCAAGGGCGGCTGGCACAAGGTGTACAAGCTCAACGGCGACATCATCGACAACGCCGACATGATCTACCCGGGCCAGCAGCTCCACCTCAGCTAAGAGCTGACGGCGGCGGCGCCTCGGCGGAGGCGTCGCCCCACCCCCGTCCCCACGGGCCCTCCCCGCCCCGGTGCGCGTATCCCCCGTACGCACCGGGGCGGGGTCATGTGCGCCCTCCACGCTTTGTTCCGTTCGGAAACATTTTGCTCTCGGTTTGTCCACAGGGCGGTCGCTCGGCTGGCTCTTGTCCGGGAGCCGGTTAGGCTCGTGTCCGCGAGGCCAACGCCCCGCGTACCCGCGTCACATCCCAGAAGGAGATGCTCGTGCCGTCCATCGACGTCGTCGTAGCCCGGGAAATCCTGGACTCCCGAGGCAACCCCACGGTCGAGGTCGAGGTCGGCCTCGACGACGGCAGCACGGGTCGTGCCGCCGTTCCGTCCGGTGCGTCCACCGGTGCTTTCGAGGCCATCGAACTCCGTGACGGTGACCCCAACCGTTACCAGGGCAAGGGCGTGGAGAAGGCCGTCCTCGCCGTCATCGAGCAGATCGGCCCGGAGCTCGTCGGGTACGACGCGACCGAGCAGCGCCTGATCGACCAGGCGATGTTCGACCTCGACGCCACCGACAACAAGGGCTCGCTCGGCGCCAACGCCATCCTCGGCGTCTCGCTGGCCGTCGCGCACGCCGCGTCGGAGGCCTCCGACCTCCCGCTCTTCCGCTACCTCGGCGGCCCGAACGCGCACCTGCTGCCCGTTCCGATGATGAACATCCTGAACGGCGGGTCGCACGCCGACTCGAACGTGGACATCCAGGAGTTCATGATCGCGCCGATCGGCGCCGAGTCGTTCTCGGAGGCCCTGCGCTGGGGCACCGAGGTCTACCACACGCTGAAGAAGGTCCTGAAGGACAAGGGTCTCTCCACCGGCCTGGGCGACGAGGGCGGCTTCGCCCCGAACCTGGACTCCAACCGCGCCGCGCTCGACCTCATCCTCGAGGCCATCAAGCAGGCCGGTTACGTCCCCGGTGAGCAGATCGGTCTCGCGCTCGACGTCGCCGCGTCCGAGTTCTACAAGGACGGCAAGTACGAGTTCGAGGGCAAGTCCCGCTCGGCCGCCGAGATGACCGAGTACTACGAGGAGCTCGTCGCCTCGTACCCCCTCGTCTCCATCGAGGACCCGCTGTTCGAGGACGACTGGGCCGGCTGGAACGCCATCACCGAGAAGCTCGGCGAGAAGGTCCAGCTCGTGGGCGACGACCTGTTCGTCACCAACCCCGAGCGCCTGGCCCGTGGCATCGAGGAGAAGTCGGCCAACGCCCTTCTGGTGAAGGTCAACCAGATCGGCTCGCTGACCGAGACCCTGGACGCCGTCGAGATGGCCCAGCGCAACGGCTTCAAGTGCATGATGTCGCACCGCTCCGGTGAGACCGAGGACGTCACCATCGCCGACCTCGCCGTCGCCACCAACTGCGGCCAGATCAAGACCGGCGCCCCGGCCCGCTCCGAGCGCGTCGCCAAGTACAACCAGCTCCTGCGCATCGAGGAGATCCTCGACGACGCCGCGGTCTACGCCGGTCGTTCGGCGTTCCCCCGCTTCAAGGGCTGAGCCGCTTCTCCGGGCCGAGGCTCGGGCTCCGGCTCCGCTGAGCAGTTACCTACGTCCCCGTACTCGGTCCCGTACCGTGTGCGGGGACGTACGTACGTATCGGGGAGGCGGCACACATGGCCGTGAAGGACCGCGACCGGTTCTCCACCGCGACCAGACTGCGGCTGCTCGGCGAGCAGACCGCGGAGCGTGTCTACCGCTCCCAGACCAAGCGCCAGGCGCGCCGCTCCCGGCTCACGGGACGTGCCGCGCTCCTCGCGCTCGTGCTCTGCTCGCTGGTCGTCGCGCTCGCCTACCCGATAAGGCAGTACGTCTCCCAGCGCGCCGAGATCGCGGACCAGCGCAAGGAGCAGGCCGAGCGCCGCGCGAACGTCGAGAAGCTGCGCGACGAGAAGGCCCGCTGGCGGGACGACGAGTACGCGGAGCAGCGCATCCGGGACCGGCTGCACTACGTGATGCCGGGCGAGACCGGCTACACGGTGGTCGACCCCGAGGCGGCGAAGAAGCAGCGCTCCGACCAGGGGGCGGCCGCCAGGCCCTGGTACTCGAACGTCTGGGACGGCGTCGACAAGGCGGACCGCCCGGCCGACGACTGACCCGCCACCACCACCATTCTCCGTAGTCACCGCACCATCTCTCCTTGAGAACCGATCGAAAGACAGGCATGGAAACGCCCCCGCCGACCACCCCGCGCACCGAGCCCACCGACGCCGACGTCGAGGCCTTCAAGCAGCAGCTCGGCCGTCCGCCGCGCGGCCTGCGGGCCATCGCCCACCGCTGCCCGTGCGGGCAGCCGGACGTCGTCGAAACGGCGCCGCGCCTGCCGGACGGGACGCCGTTCCCGACGACGTACTACCTGACGTGCCCGCGGGCCGCCTCCGCGATCGGCACCCTTGAGGCCAACGGCGTCATGAAGGAGATGACGGAGCGGCTGGGGACGGACCCCGAGCTCGCCGCCGCGTACCGCGCGGCGCACGAGGACTACATCGCGCGCCGGGACGCCATCGAGGTCCTGGAAGGCTTCCCGAGCGCGGGCGGCATGCCCGACCGCGTGAAGTGCCTGCACGTCCTGGTCGGCCACTCCCTGGCCGCGGGCCCCGGCGTGAACCCCCTGGGCGACGAGGCGATCGCGATGCTCCCGGAGTGGTGGCGCAAGGGCGCGTGCGTGTCCCTTGCGGAGGCCGAGCCGGCCGCGGAGGAGCGCGCATGACCCGCGTGGCCGCCATCGACTGCGGTACGAACTCGATCCGCCTGCTCGTCGCGGACGCCGACCCCGCCACCGGCGAACTGGTCGACCTGGACCGCCGGATGACCATCGTCCGCCTGGGCCAGGGCGTCGACAAGACGGGCCGTCTGGCCCCGGAGGCCCTGGAGCGGACCTTCGCGGCGTGCCGCGAGTACGCCGAGGTCATCAAGGAGCACGGCGCCGAGCGCCTCCGCTTCGTGGCGACCTCCGCCTCCCGCGACGCCGAGAACCGCGACGACTTCGTACGCGGCGTCCTGGACATCCTCGGCGTCGAGCCGGAGGTCATCAGCGGTGACCAGGAGGCCGAGTTCTCCTTCACGGGAGCGACGAAGGAGCTGGCGGGCAGCGACCACCTGGCCAAGCCGTATCTCGTCGTGGACATCGGCGGCGGCTCGACGGAGTTCGTCGTCGGCGACGAACACGTCGCCGCGGCCCGCTCCGTAGACGTCGGCTGCGTGCGCCTGACGGAGCGCCACATCCGCTCCGACCCGCCCGCGCCCGCCGAACTCGACGCCGTCCGCGCCGACATCGAGGCCGCGCTCGACCTGGCCGAGCGGACGGTGCCGATCCGCGAGGCCCGCACCCTGGTCGGGCTCGCGGGTTCGGTGACCACGGTCTCCGCGATCGCGCTGGGCCTGGACGCGTACGACTCCGCGGCGATCCACCACTCCCGGATCTCCTACGAGCGGGTGAGCGAGATCGTGGGACGCCTGAGCCGGGCCACGCACGACGAGCGCGCCGCGATCCCGGTGATGCATCCGGGCCGCGTGGACGTGATCGTGTCGGGCGCCCTGGTCCTTCTGTCGATCATGGATCGGACCGGCGCCCGGGAGGTCGTCGTCAGCGAGCACGACATCCTCGACGGCATCGGCTGGTCGATCGCCTGAGCGCGTCATATAGCGTCTGAGCGGCTGGTGAGGGGGTCGAGGGGCCCTGCGGCGACATGCCGTCGGGAAACTTCGTGAAGTTCTTCACAAGGAAATCGGCTCGGTTGGTCGATGTTCAGGGGTTCCGAGCCCCTGAAAGTGCTCCCAGAGGACTCCGCGACCCATGACAGTGAAGGTTCGCGAGTGTGTCCGGAGCGTGTTCCGGGCGGGTGGTCCACAGGGCCTCGGAGGCCAGAGTGGCAGCTCACAAGGGGTGCACAACGTTTCGGGTTACCGCGTGGTTCCCCTGGGGCGCTATGGCCTGCGTCACGTGGGCGGCGAAGTGTAGCAGAGGGTCTACCCATGCTTGTGAAGGGGCGCACGAGCGACCCCCGTCGGGCAGGTGGATACTCGATGGCATGAGCACCACGGAGCGTCCCAGGATCCTCGTAGTAGGCGGTGGGTACGTAGGCCTGTACGCAGCTCGGCGCATCCTCAAGAAGATGCGCTACGGAGAGGCGACCGTCACGGTCGTCGACCCCCGGTCGTACATGACCTACCAGCCCTTCCTCCCCGAAGCTGCAGCCGGCAGCATTTCGCCTCGGCACGTCGTCGTCCCGCTGCGACGCGTGCTGCCCAAGGCGGAAGTTCTGACCGGCCGGGTCACCACCATCGACCAGGACCGCAAGGTCGCGACGATCGCCCCCCTCGTGGGCGAGGCGTACGAGCTGCCTTTCGACTACCTGGTCATCGCGATGGGCGCGGTCTCCCGCACCTTCCCGATCCCCGGCCTCGCCGAGCAGGGCATCGGCATGAAGGGCATCGAGGAGGCCATCGGCCTGCGCAACCACGTCCTCGAGCAGCTGGACAAGGCTGACTCCACGACGGACGAAGAGGTCCGCCGCAAGGCGCTGACCTTCGTCTTCGTCGGCGGTGGCTTCGCGGGTGCGGAGACCATCGGCGAGGTCGAGGACATGGCCCGCGACGCGGCCAAGTACTACAACAACGTGAAGCGCGAGGACATGCGCTTCGTGCTCGTCGACGTCGCGGACAAGATCCTCCCCGAGGTCGGTCCGAAGCTCGGCCAGTACGGCAAGGAGCACCTCGAGGGCCGCGGTGTCGAGGTCTACCTCAAGACCGGCATGGACTCCTGCGTGGACGGCCACGTGGTCCTGAACAACGGCCTCGAGGTCGACTCCAGCACCATCGTGTGGACCGCGGGCGTCAAGCCGAACCCGGCGCTCGCCCGCTTCGGTCTGCCGCTGGGCCCCCGTGGCCACGTCGACACCCAGACGACCCTCCAGGTCCAGGGCACCGACTACATCTGGGCCGCGGGCGACAACGCCCAGGTGCCGGACATGGTCGGCCGCAAGGCCGGCAACGAGAACGCCTGGTGCCCGCCGAACGCCCAGCACGCGCTGCGTCAGGCCAAGGTCCTCGGCGACAACGTGATCTCCGGCATGCGGGGCTTCCCGCAGAAGGAGTACAGCCACGCCAACAAGGGTGCGGTCGCCGGTCTGGGCCTGCACAAGGGCGTCGCGATGATCGTCATGGGCAAGGTGAAGATCAAGCTCAAGGGCCGTCTGGCCTGGTACATGCACCGCGCGTACCACGGCATGGCGATGCCGACGTTCAACCGCAAGATCCGTGTCTTCGCCGACTGGACGCTCGCGGTCTTCCTCAAGCGTGAGGTCGTCTCGCTGGGCGCCATGGAGACGCCGCGCGAGGAGTTCTACGAGGCCGCCAAGCCCGCGCCGAAGCCCGCCGCGGCCAAGGCCGAGCCGGTCGCCGCCGGGTCCGAGGAGAGGGCCAAGGCCTCCTGACCTCCGGTCGCTGAAAAGGCCCGAAGGGGCCGCCCGCCATCCGTGGTGCGGGCGGCCCCTTCGGGTTTTTCCGGCGCCGTATACATGCCGCCTACATGTATTTTGCCGATCCGTGACGCGGCAACGGGACTGCGGGAGCGTCCGGTTGGTGTTTACGTGGTGTTGAACCTATCCGGGATATCCCGAATCACGGAGGTGTGCACCATGCCAGACGCCGCACTGCGGCTGAAGAGCCTTGCCGAACAACTGCTGGGGGCCCCGCTCCCCGTACGCATTCGTGCCTGGGATGGTTCCGAAGCAGGCCCGCCGGGTGGCCCCACCCTCGTCGTACGCAATCGCCGCGCCCTGCGCCGCCTCATGTGGAAGCCGGGCGAGCTGGGCCTGGCCCGGGCCTGGGTGGCCGGGGACCTGGACGTCGAGGGCGACCTGTACGCCGCGCTCGACGCACTCGCCGGGTTCATCTGGGAGCGCGACGAGGACGCCAAGGGCCTAGGGCAGTCCCTGCGCGACCCGAAGTTCCGTGCCGCCGCCCGCACCCTGGTGGGCCTCGCCGCGCCCTTCCTGCCGCCGCCCCCGCCCCAGGAGGAGATGCGCAGGCGGCGCACCCTTCACCTGCACACCAAGGGCAGCGATCGGCAGGCCATCAGCCACCACTACGACGTGGGCAACGACTTCTACGAGCTGGTGCTCGGCCCCTCGATGGTCTACTCGTGCGCCTACTGGGAGTCCGAGCACTCCACCCTGGAGGACGCCCAGCGCGACAAGCTGGAGCTCATCTCCCGCAAGCTCGACCTGAAGCCCGGCATGCGGCTGCTCGACGTCGGCTGCGGCTGGGGCTCCATGGCGATCCACGCGGCGCGCGAGCACGGCGTCACCGTCGTCGGCGTCACGCTCTCCCAGGAGCAGGCCGCGTACGGCAGGAAGCGCATCGCGGAGGAGGGCCTGACCGACCGGATCGAGATCCGCGTCCAGGACTACCGCGACGTGCGCGACGGTCCGTACGACGCGATCTCCTCCATCGGTATGGCCGAACACGTCGGCGCCGAGCGGTACTTGGAGTACGCACACGACCTGCACGCGCTCCTGGCGCCCGGCGGCAGGCTCCTCAACCACCAGATCGCGCGCAGGCCGCAGGCCGACGAGTCGGCGTACGAGGTGGACGACTTCATCGACGCCTATGTCTTCCCCGGCGGCGAGCTCGCGCCCGTGGGGTCCACCGTCGGGCTCCTGGAGCGCGCCGGGTTCGAGGTGCGCGACGTGGAGGCGATCCGCGAGCACTACGCCCTCACGCTGCGCCGCTGGGTCGCCAACCTGGAGGCCCACTGGAAGGAGGGCCAGCGGCTCACCTCGCCGGGCCGCGCCCGCATCTGGCGCCTCTACATGGCGGCGTCCGCGCTGGCCTTCGAGCGCAACCGCATCGGCGTCAACCAGGTCCTCGCGGTGAAGACCCCGGAGGTGGGCACCTCCGGGATGCCGCTGCGGGCCCGCGCCTGGCGGTAGGGCGTACGCGAGCGGGGCCCCGGACGGTGGATGTCCGGGGCCCCGCTCCTGTCACGTACCGCCGGGGGCTACTCGCTCTTGATCGCCATCAGCGGGTTCAGCTTGGCCGCGCTGCGGGCCGGCCACATCGCCGCGAGGACGCCGACCAGGGCCGCGATGCAGAGGAAGATCGCGATACGGCCGACCGGGATCTCCATCGCGTAGGTCTTCACCGTCCCGGAGATGCTGTTGCCCGCGGCCCAGCCCATGAAGAGGCCGAGGCCGATGCCGAGCACCGCGCCGAACAGGGAGATGATGACCGCCTCCAGGCGCACCATCTGCTTGACCTTCGCGCGGTCCAGGCCGATGGCCCGCATCATGCCGATCTCGTGCTTCCGCTCGAAGACCGACATGGCCAGGGTGTTGATGACACCGAGCACCGCGATCAGGATGGCCATCGCCAGGAGGCCGTAGAGCATGTTCAGCATCAGGTTGATCGCGCCCGCGATCTCGTTGCTGATCGCGTCCTTGTCCTGGATCTTGATGGCGGGGTTGTCGCCGAGGGCCTTGACGATGGTGTCCTCGGCCTTGTCGGACGTGCCGCCCTCCATCTTCACCAGGACCTGCTGGTCGGTGATCTTGGAGAGGTGCGGGTCGACCACGGCGAGCGGCGTGAACAGACCGTCGATCATCTCGTTCGGCTCGTAGACGCCGGCGACCTTCAGCTGTGCCGTCTTGTCGTCGTCGAACTTCACCGGGACGGTGTCGCCCGGCTTCAGGTTCTCCCTGTCCGCGGTCTCCTTGTCGATCAGCGTGGAGTCGCCCTTCAGGGCGGCGAGCGAGCCACTGGTGAAGTCCAGGCTGGCCAGCTTGCCGAAGGCCTTCTCGTCGACGCCGGAGATCTTGCTGTACGAGCCGTCCACCTCGCCGTAGGCCGTGCGCAGCGGGCTGCTCGCCTCGACCTCGGGGAGCTTGTCCAGCTTCTCGCGGACCTCCGGGGTCAGCGGCTGGTAGTTCGCCATGGAGACGGTGTAGTCGGCCTTCAGGGAGCCCGCGGCCATCTTGTTGATCGCGCTGCTCATGGAGGTCGCGACCACCGTCATCGCCGTGATGAGGGTCAGGCCGATCATCAGGGCCGCGGCCGTGGACGCCGTACGGCGCGGGTTGCGCACCGCGTTGAGCCGGGACAGCTTGCCCGTGACGCCGAACGGCTTCAGGAGCGGGGCCGACGAGGCGATGAACGGGCGCGACAGGAGCGGAGTGAGGACGATGACACCGACCATGATCGTCGCGGCGCCGCCGGCCATCACGTAGTTGTCGTCCATGAAGAGCATGACCGCGCCGAGGGCGACGATGATCGAGCCGATGGTGTTGCGCACGACCAGGCCGCGCATGGTGGGCGACGCGTGGACGCTGTTCATCGCGGCGACCGGCGGGATCTTCGCGGCGCGGCGGCCCGGCAGCCAGGCGGCCAGCATGGTCACGACCACGCCGATGATCAGGGCGACGACGATCGTGGTCGGGGCGATGACGAGCGGTCCGTCGGGCAGCGAGGCGCCCGCGGAGTTCATCAGGGACTCCAGGCCCATGGCCACGCCGATGCCGAGCGCGAAGCCGGTCACGGCGGCCACCAGGCCCACCAGGAACGCCTCGATGAGCACGGAGCGCGTCACCTGACGGCGCGAGGCGCCGACGGCGCGCATCAGGGCCAGTTCCTTGGTGCGCTGGGCGACCAGCATCGTGAAGGTGTTGGCGATGATGAAGATGCCGACGAAGAGCGCGATGCCCGCGAAGATGAGCAGCACCTGGCTCATCGACTTGGTCTGCTCCTCGATCATCGCCTCCTGGTCGTCGGAGAGCTGGTCGCCGGTGAGGGCGTCCGTCTCCTTCGGCAGGATCTTCTCGACCGAGCTCTTCAGCGCCGTCTCGGAGGTGCCCGCGGCGGCCTTCACGTCGATCTCGTCGTACTCGGTCTTGCCGAGGACCTTGAGAGCGGTGTCGTTGTCGAACACCACCAGGCTGCCGCCCGCCAGGACGCTGCCGTCCTCGGTGTCGAAGACGCCGCTGATCTTCGCCTGCTTCACCGGTCCGTCGGTGGAGTAGCGGACCGTGTCGCCGACCTGGTAGCCGGTGCGCTCGGCGGTCCTGGAGTCCAGGGCGAGGTCACCGGCGGACTTGGGGGCCGCGCCCTCGGTGAAGTCGTAGCGGGGGTCCTTGCCGTCCTTGCCGGGGTAGTAGTTGGCCCCGTTGGTGCCCCACTCGCCGCCGACGAGCTTGCCGTCCTTGTCGGCGAGCGCGGTGAAGCCCATGACGCCGCCTATCGCCGATTCGGCGCCGGGCAGGTTCTGGGCCTTCTTCAGGAGGGCGTCGGTCAGCCGCGGCGGCTTCTTGGCCTCGCCCTCGTCGGGGGACGAGTAGAAGGAGGAGCCGCCTTCGGGCTGGACGGCGACGGAGACGTGGTCGAAGCTCTTCGCCGACTTGTTCTTGTAGGCGTTGCCGAAGGTGTCGGTGAAGACCAGGGTGCCGGAGACGAAGGCGACGCCGAGCATGACGGCGAGCACGGTCATGAGCAGCCTGGCCTTGTGCGCGAGCACGTTGCGCAGGGCGGTACGGAACATGGGTGTGAGTCCTGGGAGAGAGAAGGTGGGGCCCCGGAGAGGGCGCCCTCGAAGGGGCGCGGGGAACTGCGCGACAAGCCACGGCGTACCCGCGGGCGGGAGCCTGCGGAGGTGGCACGGCGCTCAGCTCGTGCGGCCCTTGGCGTCGAAGTCCTTCATCCGGTCGAGGACCCCGTCGGCCGTCGGCCCGTGCATCTCGTCGACCACACGACCGTCGGCCAGGAAGATCACGCGGTCCGCGTACGCCGCGGCCACCGGATCGTGGGTGACCATGACGACGGTCTGGCCCAGTTCGCGTACGGAGTTGCGCAGGAAGCCCAGGACCTCCGCGCCCGAGCGCGAGTCCAGGTTTCCGGTCGGCTCGTCGCCGAAGATGATGTCGGGCTGCGAGGCCAGCGCGCGGGCCACGGCGACGCGCTGCTGCTGGCCGCCGGAGAGCTCGGTGGGCCGGTGCTTGAGCCGCCCGGCCAGGCCGACCATGGAGATGACCTGCTCCAGCCACGCCTTGTCGGGCTTGCGGCCCGCGATGTCCATCGGCAGCGTGATGTTCTCCAGGGCCGTCAGCGTCGGCAGGAGGTTGAAGGCCTGGAAGATGAAGCCGATCTTGTCCCGGCGGAGCTTGGTGAGCTGCTTGTCCTTGAGGGTGGACAGCTCGGTCTCGCCGATCCGCACGGAGCCGCCGCTGAAGCTGTCGAGCCCCGCGACGCAGTGCATCAGGGTCGACTTGCCGGAGCCCGACGGGCCCATGATCGCGGTGAACTCGCCCTGCCGGAAGTCGACGGAGACATGGTCCAGGGCGACCACCTGGGTCTCGCCCTGTCCGTACACCTTGGAGAGATCCGTGGCGCGCGCGGCCACTGCGGTGGTGCGGGCGGCGAAGGGGGTGGTGGTCACGGGGCGGTGCTCCTGTCGGGACGACGAGTGGGGACGTACTCCATCGTCCTTGCGGATCCGCGCCGTGTAGTCAGCCGCTGTTCCGGTTCCGAGGGCCCTCTGCAGTCGGACCCCGGGCGCCGGTGTCATACCTGGGGATGACACCGACCCCTGACACGGGTACCACTCGCCAGTGACCCCCCGGACGTTCCGGAGGCGGCTAAATTCCGTCATTCCGTCACGGAGGCCGCACAGTGGCGGAAGGGCCTGCGGCATGTACCTATGGGCTGTACCGGTGGCTGATGCACCCTCAGACGTCAATAAAATAAGACAACATCGGGCTGTTGTTCCGCTGTTCGGGGGACGCCTCCCGATAGGGTCGAATCACTTGATGCGGAGCCCATGGCCTGCCCGGATGGTGGAATGCAGACACGGCGAGCTTAAACCTCGCTGCCCCTAGCGGGCGTGCCGGTTCAAGTCCGGCTCCGGGCACCTCCGCTAAGACGTCGGCGGTATCCCGCTACGGCATCAGTACGCCGTTGAAGCGGGCCGCCGTGTGCAGGTCCGCCTCGATCGCCGCCGCCGTCTCGCGCAGTGCGGGAAGCAGCGCCCCGATGGTCTCCGCCAGCGGGGCGGTGCCCGCGTGCTGGGCCACGTTCAGGGCGCCGACCACGCGCCCCCGGGCGTCCTTGAGCGGTACGGCGACCGAGCGCAGACCTTCCTCCAGCTCCTCGTCCGCGGTGGCGTAGCCGTCGGCGGCGGCCCGGTCCAGGACGCGGTTCAGCTCCGCGGGGTCGGTGACGGTGCGCCGGGTGAGGGGCTCGGGCGGGGCGGCCTGCAGGATGCGCGCGCGCTCCGGCGCGGGCAGCCCGGCGAGCAGGACGCGGCCCATGGCGGTGGGGTAGGCGGGAAAGCGCGTGCCGAGCGTGATGTGGACGCTCATGACCCGGACCGTCGCCGCCCGCGCCACGTACAGGATGTCCGTGCCGTCGAGCACCGTCACCGAGGCCGACTGGTGGACGCGCCCCGTCAGTTGGCGCAGGTGCGGCTCGGCGATGTCGGCGAGGCCGAGGCGGGAGAGGCGCGCGTAGCCGAGCTCCAGGATGCGGGGGAGCGGGCGGTAGAGGCGGCCGTCGTGCGCCGCGTACCCCTCCAGTTCCAGGGTGTGCAGGCAGCGGCGTGCGGTGGCCCGGGGCAGCCCGGTGGCCGCGGCGATCGCGGTGAGCGGGAGTCCGTCGCCGCGGGCCCGGCCCAGCGCGCGCAGGACGGCGAGACCGCGGGCGAGCGACTGGAGGAACCCGGGGCCCAGTTCGGTCTTGGCGTCGGCGGTGTCCGGCTCCTGAGCTGCCGTCAGTTCCTCTTCCGCGTACGCCGCTTGGACGGTCGGCAGCGCTTCGAGCAGCGCCGCCTCCTGTCGCAGCCGTGGCAGCACGAGCTCCGCGAGGCCCTGCGCCGTGTGCCTGCTGGTGTGGCTCACCGCAGACAGGGCGTACCGGGCCTGGCCCGTGGCGTCGCGCACCGGGACCGCCGTCGCGATCAGGCCCGGCTCGATCAGCTGGTCGTCCAGGGCCCAGCCCGTCGCCCGCGAGCGCTCCACGCGGTCCGCCAGAGCCGGGGGCGGCGCGGCCGGGCCCGGCGGCAGCGCGGGGAAGGCGCTCCCCTCGGGGTCGGCGGCCACGCGGGCCCGCCACGCCGCCCACGCGGCCTCGTCCCACTCGGCGGCGAACAGTGCCCCCGGCGCGCACCGCTCGGCGGGCAGCAGATCGCCGATGCGGAAGGCCACGGACATGGCGCGGCGCCGCGCTGCCTGCGTGACGAAGCGGACGCCGTCGCCGTCCGGCACCGCGAGGGACACCGACTCGTCCAGCTCGTCCGCGAGCCGGGCGGTGCGCGCCGCGACCTCGCCGCTGAGGCCGCCGGCCGCGAGATAGGCGTTGCCGAGCTCCATCAGGCGGGGTGTGAGGTGCAGTTCCTGGCCGTGCTCGCGTACGTAGCCGATGCGGGCCAGGGTCGCCACGACCCGGTCCACCGTCGAGCGGGCCAGGCCGGTGGCGCGGACGAGGTCGCCCGCCCGTGCCTGGTCGGCGACGGCGAGGGCGCGCAGGACCGCGAGACCGCGCTCCAGGGGGCGTACGGACTCTTCTGGCATGGCGCCGCTCCTCGCACGGGTGGACATCGGGTTCCCCGCAACCGTTGACAGCCGCATGGTCCGGTCGGAGACTCCCGTCAGCACATTATGAACGAAAGTTCACCAGACGAACAAGTGGAGGGGTCGGCCGATGCGCACCACCGTCGGAATCATCGGAGCCGGACCGGCGGGGCTGCTCCTCGCCCGCCTGCTGCACAACGCCGGCATCGACTCCGTCGTCCTGGAGAGCCGGGACCGCGCCTACGTGGAGCAGCGCCAGCGCGCCGGAATCCTGGAGCAGGGCACCGTCGACGTCCTGCGCGCGGCGGGCGCCGCGGCCCGCATGGACCGCGAGGGCATTCCGCACGACGGCATCGAGCTGCGCTTCGACCGCCGCAGGCACCGCGTCGACTTCCCCGCCCTCACCGGCGGCCGGTCCGTGATGGTCTACGCCCAGACCGAGGTCTGCAAGGACCTCATAGCCCTCCAGCTCGCCGCCGGTGGCCCGCTGCTCTTCGAGGCCGAGGCGCTCGCCGTCGAGGGCGCGGAGACCGAGAGCCCCAGCATCCGCTTTTGCCACCAGGGCCGCGAGGACGTCCTCGAATGCGACTACGTGGTGGGCTGCGACGGCTCCTGGGGCGTGGCCCGCAAGGCCGTGCCCGCCGACGTCTCCCAGGTCTTCGAGCGGACGTACCCCTTCGGCTGGCTCGGCATCCTCGCCGACGTACCGCCCTCGCACGACGAACTGGTCTACGCCCGCCACGACCGGGGCTTCGCGCTCCTCTCGATGCGCTCGCCCACGGTGACCCGCGCCTACCTCCAGGTCCCCGCGGGCACGGACGCCGCCGACTGGGGCGACGAGGAGATCTGGGACGAGCTCGACCGGCGCCTGGAGACCGACGACGCCTGGACGCTGAAGCGCGGCCCCATCACCGCCAAGTCCGTCACCCCCATGCGCAGCTACGTCCACGAGCCCATGCGGTACGGACGCGTCTTCCTCGCCGGGGACGCCGCCCACATCGTGCCGCCCACCGGCGCCAAGGGCCTCAACCTCGCCGTCGGCGACGTCGTCACCTTCGCCCGCGCGCTCGTCGAACTCCGCGAGACGGGCTCCGACGCCCGCCTGGAGGCGTACTCCGCGACCTGCCTGCGCCGCGTCTGGCAGGCCGAGCGCTTCTCGTACGCGATGACCACGATGCTGCACCGCGCCCCCGACGCCACCGGCTTCGAGGACCGCATCCAGCTCGCTCAGCTGGACCGCATCACCACCGCACGCCCGGCCGAGACCGACCTCGCCGAGGGCTACACGGGCTTCCCCCTCGACTGAGCCCATCCCGCCGCACCCCCCAAAAAATCCCCACTCCACAAAGAAGTGAGAGCCCCGTGACCGCTCCCCAAGGCGCCGCGCCCCAGCGGACCTTCAAATCCGTCGCCCCCGTCATAGCCCTGTGCTGGCTCGTCGTCTTCTTCGACGGCATGGACGTCAACATCTACGGCGCCGTGATGCCGCACCTCATCGACGACGAGGGCTTCGGCTTCACCGCGTCGACCGCGGGCACCATCGGCTCCTGGACCACCTTCGGCATGCTCATCGGCGCCCTCGGCTGCGGCACGCTCACCGACTGGGCAGGCCGCAAGCCGATGGTGACGGGCAGCGTCGCGCTCTTCTCCCTGGGCTCCGCGGTCTGCGCGCTCGCGCCCAGCGCCGCCGTCTTCGGCGGCGGCCGGTTCATCGCCGGGCTCGGGCTCGGCGGCCTGATGCCGATCAGCCTCGCGATCGTCGCCGAGTTCGCGCCGCGGCGCAGGGCCGCGCTCGCCACCGGCCTGATGATGACCTCGTACCACGCGGGCGGCATGGCGGCCACGGGCCTCGGGCTCTGGCTCGGGCCCGACCACGGCTGGCGCGTCGTCTTCTGGGCGGGCGTGATCCCCGCCGTCGTCGCCATCCCCCTCGTACTGAAGTGGCTGCCCGAATCGCCCGGCGTGCTGCTCGCCAAGGGGCGCGCGAGCGAGGCCGATGCCGTCGCCGCCCGCTACCTGCTGCCGTCCCCGACGCTCGCCGAAGCCCCCGAGGCGGGCGCCAAGGGCCGCTTCGCCGCCGTCGCCTCGCTCTTCACGCCGGGCCAACGCCTGGCGACCCCGCTCCTGTGGCTCGCGTCCTTCGCCGGACTGCTCCTCGTCTACGGGGTCTCCACCTGGCTCCCCGAGCTGATGCGGGCCTCCGGCTACTCGCTCTCCTCCTCCGTCACCTTCCTCATGGTGATCAACGCGGGCGGCATCGTCGGCATGCTCGTCGCGGGGCGGATGGCGGACAAGTTCGGCGCCGTGCGGATCTCCGCCATCTGGTTCCTGCTCACCGCCTGCGGCGCCTTCCTGCTCAAGGCGGAGCTGCCGCTCGGTGTCGCGTACGTGATCGTCTTCGTCACCGGCATCTGGCTCTTCTCGGCGCAGGTGATGGTCTATGCCTCCGCCCCGTCCGTCTACACGCCCGCCCAGCGCGCCACCGGGCTCGGCTGGATCACCGGCGTCGGGCGCACCGGCGCGGTCGTCGGACCGTGGCTGGGAGGCGCCGTCGTCTCCGGCGGGAACGCGTCACTCGGATTCACCACGTTCGCCGTGGCCGCCGTGCTCGGAGCCGTCGCGATCTCGCTCGTGCCACTCGTCCGGCGCAGCCGGCGGACCCCGGCCGACGAGGGTGTATCCCCGGCCTCACCGGGAACAGAGAGCACCGGGCCGTACGTTCTTGGTCACAAGGAGGGAAAGATCCTCCCCAAGCACTAGGGTCTTCCTTTTGCCTACGCATTACTCTTGAGCCAAAGCCACGCACGGTGGCCATGGAGGAGTGAAATGAGGAGCAGCAACCCGGTCTTCTCGCGACGGGGGTTCAGCCGCGACAACGGCTACGCGGGCTTCGGCACGCAGCCGCAGGCCGGGGGACCCGCCGCCGGGACGCAGACCCAGCAGGGCAACCCGTACGCGGGCACCGCGGGCCAGCAGGCCCCGGCCAACCCGTACGCGACGAACCCCTACGCCCAGCAGGACCTGCAGCACGGCGCCCCCCAGGCGCCCGTAACCACCGCCGGCCGGATGACGATGGACGACGTCGTCATGCGTACGGCCACCACGCTCGGCACGCTCCTGGTCACGGCGGCGCTCGCATGGGCGCTGCTGCCCGTGGACGACGCCAACATCGGCAAGTCGTACGGCATCGCGATCGGCGCAGGCCTCATCGCGATGGTGCTCGGCCTCGTGCAGGCCTTCAAGCGCAAGGCCTCGCCCGCGCTGATCCTGACGTACGCCGCCCTGGAAGGTGTCTTCCTCGGCGTCGTCTCGAGCGTCGTCGACAACCGCATCGCGGATGGCGCGGCCATGCAGGCCGTGATCGGCACGATGGCGGTCTTCGTCGGAGTCCTCGTCGCCTACAAGGCGGGCTGGATCCGCGTCAACCGCCGCTTCTACGGCTTCGTGATGGCCGCGGCGATGGGCTTCCTGCTGCTGACCGCGGTGAACCTGCTGTTCGCGGTCTTCGGCGGCGGCGACGGCCTCGGCTTCCGCAGCGGCGGCCTCGGCATCGTCTTCGGCATCGTCGGCATCCTGCTCGGCGCGTGCTTCCTGGCCCTGGACTTCAAGCAGGTCGAGGACGGCATCGCGTACGGCGCGCCGAAGGAAGAGGCCTGGCTCGCGGCGTTCGGTCTGACGATGACGCTCGTCTGGATCTACCTCGAGTTCCTGCGCCTGATCGCCATCCTTCAGGGCAACGACTGACGCGGCTGATCAGCTCACCGAAGGGCCCCGCGGAACGGAAGTTCCGCGGGGCCCTTCGTCGTGTGTGAGTGAGTGAGAGGGAACAGGGGAGTCAGAGCAGCTTGCGCGCGGCCCGGCGCAAGTCGTACTCGTGAATGATGGCCTTTGCGTGCCCATAAGCCAGGTTGTGCTCCGCGCGGAGCCAGCTGACTTTCTCCTCGAAGCGGAAGAGCGAGGGGCCTTCGTCCACGGCGCGAAGCCAGTCGGAGATCTCACGACCGGTGCAGTGGGGGATGCGGGCGATCAGATTGCGGTGGGTCTCCTCGGAGAAGACTTGTGACATCGGCGCCTCCGGACGCGTCGCGATGTGTTCCGTCCTTCACGCCACCGTGCCTGAGCGTTGGGGCGTTGGCAACAGTCCCGCCCGGGCGCATAAGGTCGCCGGGTGCTTGATACGACGCCTTTGACGGCCGCAGTGGACCAATTCGCCGACCGGTTGCGGGCCGCCCCGCAGAGCCGCCTGCAGCGGGGGGCGGCGACCGAGGCGCTCGCTCTGGCCAGGGAACTGGCGGCGTGGGCGCAGCGGATCGAGGTACCGGACGCGGAGCCGCGGGAGATGCCGGACGCCGGGATGTTCGCGGCGGCCGACCAGATCACGGTCGCGGGGCGGGATTTGGCCCTTGTGCTGGAGGATTCCGGTCAGCTCGCGGAGGCGCTGACGCTCGTGGAGAAGGCGCAGAAGCGCGCCGCGGTGTGACGTGTGACCCCGGCGTGTGCCGGGGTCGCTCCGGTCAGACCGAGGCGATGACGCGGTCGGCCAGGATGTAGACGTTCTCGGTGCCGCACTCGAAGGTCAGCGCGTAGGCGCCGGAGACTCCGGAGCCGCCGAGCAGGACCGGGGTGTGGCCGTCGCGCAGGGCGTCGGACAGGAGCTCCGCGGTCTCGCGGTGGCCCGGGGTCATGCAGAGCGTCGTGCCGTCGGCGAAGACGTAGACGTCCAGCGTGCCGAGCGGTCCGGGGCGCACGTCGGCGAGCGCCGTGCGGGCGTCGGCCAGTTCCTCAAGACAGGCGACCGTGCGCTCGTGGTCGCCGTTGACGGGGGACTGGACCGGCACGAAGTCCGGGTGCGAGGGGTGGCGGCGGCGGGCCGCGGCCAGCTCCGGCGAATCTCCCCCATGGACTCCGTCCAGGGAGGTGCCCCCAGCGAACTCGTCGGCCGGATCGCCGTACGGCTCGACGACCGGCTCCAGGCTGTCCTGCTCCAGGCCCGAGAAGTCCGCCTGGCGGGGCAGGAACAGCTCGTCGGCCATGTCGGAGAGGCCGGGCAGGCCGCTCAGCAACGAGGGCGCGTCCGAGGCGTCACGGGCTTCCTGGGCGGCCCAGAAGGCCCGTGCCTCGGCCAGCTCGCGCTCCCGTTCCTCGGCGAGTGCCTCGGCGACAGCCGTGCGTATCTCGTCGGTGTCCGGAGTGGTGCGGGCGGCGGGCACGACGGCGTGTGCGGTCGCCGAGCGGCTCTGGGCCAGCTCGGTGCGCAACGTCGTGATCTGCTTCCGAAGCCCGTGCACGGCGTGCAGGGCGGCGGCACCCACGGCCGTGGCAGCGGCCGTGGAGAGCAGCAAGGCAATAGGCATGGCGCTCACTGACGTACTCCCGGTTTCAAGTCGACCCCCGACTTCCTACATCAGCTTGAAGCCTGCACGATCCACCTGTCAGTGCATTACGTCACGAATTGGACAGGTCTTTCGGCCCGGTGTTTATCCACAGACATGCTCTGACCTGGGGATATGCATCTCCCCCAGGAGATAGGTCACATCCTGGGGGAGATTGAGTCACGAATCAATGGAGACGTGAGGCGTCCGCAGGGGCGGAAGGGGTCAGCTGAGGCGCTCGATGACCATCGCCATGCCCTGGCCGCCGCCGACGCACATCGTCTCCAGACCGAACTGCTTGTCGTGGAACTGGAGGGAGTTGATGAGCGTGCCGGTGATGCGGGCGCCCGTCATGCCGAAGGGGTGGCCGACGGCGATGGCGCCGCCGTTGACGTTCAGCTTGTCGAGCGGGATGTTCAGGTCGCGGTAGGAGGGGATCACCTGGGCGGCGAAGGCCTCGTTGATCTCGAAGAGGTCGATGTCGTCGACGGTGAGACCGGCGCGGGAGAGGGCCTGCTTCGACGCCTCGACCGGGCCCAGGCCCATGATCTCGGGGGAGAGGCCGGTGACGCCGGTGGAGACGATGCGGGCCAGCGGGGTCAGGCCGAGCTCGCGGGCCTTGGTGTCGCTCATGATCACGAGGGCGGCGGCGCCGTCGTTGAGCGGGCAGCAGTTGGCGGCGGTGACGCGGCCGTCGGGGCGGAAGACGGGCTTGAGGCCCTCGACGCCCTCCAGGGTGACGCCGGCGCGGGGGCCGTCGTCCTTGCTGACGACCGTGCCGTCGGGGGTGGTCACCGGGGTGATCTCACGCTCCCAGAAGCCGTTCTTGAGGGCTTCCTCGGCGAGGTTCTGGGACCGCACCCCGAACTCGTCCATGTCCTTGCGGGTGACGCCCTTGGCGCGGGCCAGGTTCTCGGCGGTCTGCCCCATCGCGATGTAGGCGTCCGGGATCAGGCCGTCCTCGCGCGGGTCGTGCCAGTCGGTGCCCTCGGTCTTGGACACGGCCTCGGTACGGGCCTCGGCGTCGGCGAAGAGGGGGTTGTGGGTGTCGGGAAGTCCGTCGCTGGACCCCTTGATGCTGCGCGACACCATCTCCACGCCGGCGGAGATGAAGACGTCGCCCTCCCCGGCCTTGATCGCGTGCAGGGCCATGCGGGAGGTCTGCAGGGAGGAGGAGCAGTACCGGGTGATGGTGCAGCCCGGCAGGTGGTCCATGCCCATCTGCACGGCCACGATGCGGCCGAGGTTGTGCCCCTGCTCGCCGCCCGGCAGACCACAGCCGAGCATCAGGTCGTCGATGAGCTTCGGGTCGAGCTCGGGGACCTTGGCGAGGGCGGCCTCGATGATCGTGGCGGTCAGGTCGTCCGGGCGCAGATCCTTCAGGGAGCCCTTGAAGGCGCGGCCGATCGGGGTGCGGGCGGCGGAGACGATCACGGCTTCGGGCATCGAGGCACTCCAGTGACGAGGGGGCAGGCAGGACTCCTTGGGAAGTTACCTGCACGTATCGCCATAGGTCATCGGGCGGGGACTGTGATGCGGGCCGCATTTTTCTAAGCGCTTGCTCAGCCTGGCGGGGGTGCGTCGGGGGCCTTGCGGGGGCCTTGCGAGGGGCCTCGGGGGGCTCGGAGGGCTTGGACACCCCGCCCCCCCTCGGCCCCCGCAGGGCTACTGCGGCAAGGGGGACGGGTCCGGTGCGTGGTGGATGCGCCGCCGGCGACGGCGCTTGAGCAGGGCCCAGGGACCGCGAGGCCCCGTCGGCATCGCGGCCGCCACCTCCGTGCCGCCCTCCGAGGCGGCCTGCGCGGCGGCCCGGGCCACCGGCAGGAAGCCCTCGCGCCGCGACACGTCGGGGCGCTCCTCCTCCGGCCACAGCCCCAGCGAAGCGCACAGCGTCGGCAGCACCGCCATCGCCGCGGTCGCGTACCCCTCCGCGGAAGGGTGGTAATTGTCCGGGCCGAACAGCTCCCGCGGGTTCGCGAGGAACTCCGGGCCCAGCAGGTCGCCGAGCGACACCGTCCGCCCGCCCTGCTCGACCACGCCGATCGTCTGCGCGGCGGCCAGCTGCCGCGACACCCGCCGCGCCATCCACCGCAGGGGTTGGTAGACGTTCTCGACCGTCCCCAGGTCCGGGCACGTCCCGACCACGACCTCCGCCCCGGCCGTACGCAGCCTGCGCACCGCGGCCGCCAGATGGCGCACGGAGCGCGTCGCGGGCATCCGGTGCGTCACGTCGTTCGCGCCGATCATCACGACGCAGACGTCGGGAACCCAGGACGAAGGGTCGGACAGGATCAGCGTCACCTGGCGGTCCAGATCGTCCGACTGCGCACCCGGCAGCGCCACGTTCCGCAGCTCCACCGGCCGCTCGGCCACCGCGGCGAGCCCCGCCGCCAGCAGGGCTGCGGGAGTCTGCCGGGCCCGGTGCACCCCCTGGCCCGCGGCGGTCGAATCGCCGAGCATCGCGAACCGCAGGGGTTCCGCACCGTCCGGCCGATCCGCGTACCCCCAGCCGTAGCGACCGTCCGCCCGCGGTGGAGCCGCATGCTCCCCGCTGTTCCCGACGGTCCGCTTCGCCAGCTGCACCTCGGCGAGGACCACTCCCACGGTCGCCGCCCCGAGCAGCCCGATACCTCCGCCGCCGTAAGCCGCGCCCGCGGCGATCCGCCGCGCCACCCTCGCCCTCGACATGCCCTGCAGCCACCTCCTCGTCGTCATACCGCCCTACATCAACTCATTGCCCCGTAAGGACGGTCGGCCAATCGCATGCGGAGGTGAACGACTGAACGGGACCCTTAGGCTGACGGCACCCATTCGTCGCACTACATCGCAGCCCGGAGACAACGGTGCAATTCCACAACTCGATGATCAGTCTCGTCGGCAACACCCCGCTGGTGAGGCTCAACAACGTGACCACGGGCATTCAGGCGACCGTCCTGGCCAAGGTCGAGTACTTCAACCCCGGCGGTTCCGTGAAGGACCGCATCGCGCTGCGCATGATCGAGGCGGCCGAGCAGAGCGGGGAGCTCAAGCCCGGCGGCACCATCGTCGAGCCGACCTCCGGCAACACCGGGGTGGGGCTCGCCATCGTGGCCCAGCAGAAGGGCTACAAGTGCATCTTCGTGTGCCCGGACAAGGTCTCCCTGGACAAGATCAATGTCCTGCGGGCCTACGGCGCCGACGTCGTCGTCTGCCCCACGGCCGTCGATCCCGACCACCCGGACTCGTACTACAACGTCTCCGACCGCCTGGTGCGCGAGACCCCCGGCTCCTGGAAGCCCGACCAGTACAGCAACCCGAACAACCCGCTCTCCCACTACCACTCCACCGGCCCCGAGCTGTGGGAGCAGACGGAGGGGAAGATCACCCATTTCGTGGCCGGCATCGGGACCGGAGGCACCATCTCCGGGACCGGCGGGTACCTGAAGGAGATCTCGAAGGGCGCGGTCACCGTCGTCGGCGCCGACCCCGAGGGGTCCGTGTACTCCGGCGGCTCCGGGCGGCCCTACCTCGTCGAGGGCGTCGGTGAGGACTTCTGGCCGACGGCCTACGACCGGAACGTGACGGACGAGATCATCGCGGTGTCCGACAAGGACTCCTTCCAGATGACGCGGCGGCTCGCGAAGGAGGAGGGGCTGCTCGTCGGCGGGTCCTGCGGGATGGCCGTCGTGGCCGCGCTGCGGGTCGCCGAGCGGCTCGGTCCGGACGACGTCGTGGTCGTGCTCCTGCCCGACTCCGGCCGTGGCTACATGAGCAAGATCTTCAGCGACGAGTGGATGAACGACTACGGATTCCTGGAGCAGGCGGGCGACGCGCCTCGCGTCGGTGACGTACTGCGCCGCAAGGAGGGTGGCCAACTGCCCTCGCTCGTCCACATGCACCCGGAGGAGACGGTCGGCGAGGCCATCGACGTACTGCGTGAGTACGGCGTCTCGCAGATGCCCATCGTCAAGCCGGGCGCGGGCCACCCGGACGTGATGGCGGCCGAGGTCATCGGCTCCGTCGTCGAACGCGAGCTCCTGGACGCCCTGTTCACGCAGCGCGCCTCGCTCGGCGACCCGCTGGAGAAGCACATGTCGGACCCGCTGCCGCAGGTCGGCTCCGGCGAGCCGGTCGCGGACCTGATGTCGGTGCTCGGCGGGGCCGACGCGGCGATCGTCCTGGTCGAGGGCAAGCCGACCGGTGTGGTGAGCCGTCAGGACCTGCTGGCCTTCCTGGCGGAGCAGCAGGGGCAGTAGGAGCCGGCCCCGGGTGTGCCGTGGGTCGTGTGCCGTGAGGCGTGTGCCGTGGGGCCGTGGGGCGAACTTCGCGGAAGTGGTACGAGCGCGACACGTCCGCGCAGCACCCGCTTAACACGGCTCCGGCACATTGGTTGTTGTCGGCGTACAGGAACTCCGGAGCGGCTCCCGGACCTCTGAACGCCTGGACGTCGCCTGGTCCTGACCCGGCCGGCGTCCCTCGCGGGGACCGCCGTCGTCCCGCCCCCTGGGTATCCGGGGGTGCGGCGGTCCCCGCGCATGAACTTCGTATACGTCGCGGCGTCTCTTGTCGCGCGCCTCTTCAGGCGTGACGGGAGACGTGAGGGGCCGTCACTCCGCTCCCGGCGACACCACCAGGCCCCGCCCCGTCCCCTCGATCAACTCGACGTACGCGCGGACCACCTCGGCGACCGGAGTCCCCTGCGACCCGTCGCGCCCCATCTTCTCCAGCGTCTGCGCCACCCATCCGGGGCTGACGGAGTTCAGCCTGATGCCGCGCGGCATCTCTTCCGCTGCGGTCGGCACGAAGTGGGCGAGGCCCCCGTTCACGAGGGCGGCGAAGGAGAGGCCGGGCTCGGAGAAGGCCGAGATGCCGTTGGTGAGGGTGAGCGAGCCGCCGTCCGCGAGGTGGTGCGCGGCGCGGCGGGTGAGGTGGACCTGGCCCAGCATCTTGCCTTCGAGGCCCCGGAAGTAGTCCGCGTCGGAGGAGGCGTCGATCCGCGCGATCTGCCCGCTTCCCGCCACCGCGACGACCGCGTCGACGGCCCCGACCGCCTCGAACATCGCGTCGATGGACGTCGGCTCCGCCAGATCCACCACGACCGGACCGCGCCGCGACGCCCGGACCACCTCGTGGCTCCCGCCCGTCTCCAGGGTGTCGGCGAGTGCGGATCCGATGGTGCCGGTGGCACCGATGACGACGATCTTCATGAGGGTCCCGATTCCCGAGCGGTGAGCAACAGATTCCTGCGGGGTGAGCAGTGCTCGTTCAGGCTCGGGGAGTGTCCGACCGGCGTCCAATACCTGTCGTCATAACCACCGGGGATGACCCTCCCCCCCCGGGTGGCGATCGGCGGCGGAATGCCGTGAGCCGCAGCCTCAGTCGTCCCACTCCGACTTGCGCCCGCGGTCGCCGCGGCGCCCGAAGTTCATGCCCCGCATCGAGTGCACCGCGTTCACGCCGACGATGCCGCCCCAGGTGACGAAGAGGCCGGGCAGGTCCGCGTTGACCACGCCGATCGCCGAGAGCGGGATGGCGAGGATCAGCGAGACGATGCCGAAGCCGAAGCGCTCGCCCCAGGAGTCCACGGCGCCGTTGGGCGCGCGGGAGCCGCGGGCGACGACCATCTGCTGCTCGGCCATGTGCCGGCGCATCCGCCGGTCGATGGTGCCGTCCAGTCGCTGCTCGACCTTTCCGAGGAAAGAGTCGACCAGCGCGGACTCGTACTCTTCGCCTAGTTCCCTGCGGGCGTGCAGAGTGGCGTCGAGTTCCTTCTTGAGTTCGGCGTCACGGGCTTCCATGGTTCCGTACGGTACGCAGCCGTCGCGGGCCTGACAGTGGGGCTATCCCCCCTTTTTTCGGCGGGGCCCAGCACCCGTCCTCAGACCTTGCTCAGGGCGTGCTCCCGTTCCGTCGGGATGTGCGAGGTGTCGCGGCGGGCGATGAGCCAGTAGAGGACCGCCGGGACCACCAGGCCCACGATCCAGGAGATGTCCGCGCCGCCCAGCGGCTCCACGAGCGGGCCGGTGTAGAAGTGCGTGACCAGGAAGGGGAGTTGGGCGAGCAGGCCGACTCCGTAGACCGTGAGCGCGTCCCAGCGCCAGGCTCCGTAGCGGCCGTGGGGGTCCGAGAGCGCCGGGATGTCGTAGCGCTCCCGCGAGATCAGGTAGTAGTCGACCAGGTTGCTAGAGGCCTGCATTACTACGTGAATTGATGCGGCGTCTCCCTGCACGTCACCGGCACACTCCGAAGCGGAGGACGGGTGAGGCTTGATGGCCGAGCGCGGTGCCTGAATACTGGCAAAATGGGCATTGAACCTTTAGACGGGTCAAGCTTCAGTGACGCCGTCGGCTCATGGGCGGACGCCGCTGGTGAGCGCGACCAAAAGGCCGATGAGCGTGAGGCCATCGCCGATGAGCGTGAGGCCGTTGCCGATGCGAGAGAACGGGCTCTGAGCGCTCGGGAGGAGCTTGCGGACACACAGGCCCGCCAGCTCGGGCAGCCAGCCCCCAGCTTCTTGCAGCGTGCCCGGGAAGCGAGCGACAGGGCACAGGCCCTGCTCGCAGCTAGCGAGGCCCGGTTGGCACGTGCCGACGCCAACTTGGCTCGCGCGGAGGTCCTCTTAGCGCGCGAGCACTGGAGCATCGAGCAGGAGATCACTATCTCGAACCAATTGCTTGGCACGGCAAGTCCGTCACGGCAGAGCAATCTGGACCTCTATGTTCAGCAGCTCCACGGGCAGTACGTCACCGCCTCAGACAATCTGGCCGACGCGCACGACATGGTGGCCCAACACCACGAACATCTCGCCCAGTGCAAGCCGTCAACCGCGGAAGAACACCGCAGTCAGGCCCGGCGTGCCCGTCAAACAGCACTGCACATCCGCACGGCCGCCCACCAAGCCGCATTCCCAGAGGACCCGACCCCATCCGCTGGCCTGCCCCCTGATGCTGGCCATACACGGTGAGCAGCTAAGAGCCGTCTGGTCATTCTCATCGCTCGAAGATCGATATTCACGCTGCGGACGGGACCACAGAGCGTTGGACCAGAGTCCCAACTCAACTTCATGGGCCGGGCAGTAAGGTCGCCAGCATGGCTGACTTCATGCAGGTGTCCACGGCGACTGAGACTCGTGATCAAGCGGTGGAGCTGGCGCGTTCCGTGGTCACGGGCCGACTTGCTGCGGGTGCGCAGATCGTTGGGCCGGTGGTCTCTGCCTTCTGGCATGCAGGCGAGTTCGGGACCGGTGAGGAGTGGCAACTTCTGCTGAAGACGCACGCCGACCGGTACGCCGAGTTGGAAGCGCATCTGCTGGAGCACCACCCGTGGAAGAACCCGGAGGTCTCGGCCGTGGAGATCGTCGCGGGGTCGGATGCCTACTTGCGGTGGGTTGCCACGACTACTGGGCCGATCTCCTCCGAGTAGTGCGTCAGGCGTGAGCCTTCTCCAGCGCTTCTGCGACGTCGGGCAGCGCACGATGATCGCTGAGCCGTCGCAGGATCGGGGAGAGGCGCTGGCGGGGGCGGACGGATGCCACTCCGGCCGATAAGTCTAGTGCGCGGCTGACGGTCTTGGCGGACTGCTCGATCTCGCCTGCGGTCATGTACGAGTCTGCGAGCCACGACAGATACAGACTCTTGTCCCGTGCGTGAACGTCCTCGTACTGCGCGAGTGCAGTTTCCAGGGTGGGGACTGCGCGCAACGGGCGCCGTAGCTCCGTCCAGCATCGGCCGCTCATGATCTGCAGCTCGGTTCGGTCGACCCAAGCGACCCAGTCGGGTTGCGGGGCTTCCTCGATCTCATTGAGTGCGGATTCCGCGGCGCTCAGGGCCCGTTCAGTCTCGGTCGGGAGACCGGCGACGGCGTACGACCAAGCAAGGCGTTCGTGCAAGAGGGCGCGGACGCCTGGGGCTGCGTCTGGCCCGGCCGTGGAGCATGAGCGGGCGGCGATCTGTATTCCGGCTGCCCTGTCGCCGTTCACCGCTTGGTAGGCAAGGAAAGCGAGGGCGTTACCGGCAAGGGCGGTGTCTTGCGCATCGACGGCAGCCGTGTGGCTGTTCTTGTAGAGGTTGGTCGCGTCGTTGTGTCGGCCTCCGTCGAATGCGGCCCAGCCTGCTTGCTGTGCCTGCTCGGCGAGTACGGAGAGCAGGGATCGGCCGGTCTCCTCGGTGTAGGTGCAGTCACGGAGTACGGACTTAGTGGCCTGGTACTCGCCCAGGTAGACGCGGTAGGTATCTCCGCCGCCTAGGACGTCATCGAGGCGGCGCAGACGTGCTGTGCGTTCCCGTAGCCGTTGGGGGAAGTCCCCTCCGACTCGTCGGCCGGTGACTGGGCGGGTGAGATCGGGCATGCCGATAGCCAGCCCTGTGCCGGTCGATGCCTTGATGAACTTCCTGCGCCGCACTTCGTCTCCGTCTCTCTGGGGGGCGGTGGAATGTGCAGGCTGGGGCAGGTCGCGAGGCTTGGTCGGTGCGGTCTCCCACGTGCGAGGAGAGAGGCCCAGACGGGCTCCGGGAATGCGCAGAGCATCGGCGATCCGCGCGATCTTCTCGAAGGTCGTCACGCTCCCAATACCGCGTGCCAAGGCTCCGACGCGTTCCGGCTTGATGTCGCATTCGGCAGCGATCTTTGAGTAGCTGATGCCTGCCTCGCTGCGTGCGAGGCGGAAGATCTCGCCGAAATCGTGGGCTGCGATCGCAGCTCTCATGCATGCGTGATCCAGCAGTTCGCGCGGTAGCGCGGTTGGTGGTTCGTAAGCCGTCATGAGAAGCCCCGCAAAGCCTGCTGGTGACACTGTGTCGCATCGGCCGAACAGTCAGCCTACCCATGATGGGGATACCCACATTGGGGAAGTCAGGAAGCCTTTGCAGCGCGACAGTTGTGCGCTCAGCCCCCCGCGACCGTGCGACCGGCCGGGGGGGGCATGGCCCACCTGAGAAAGCAGGTCGACATGCCGGACTGTATCGCTCGCATCTTCGAGTCGTCGTTACGGCTCTTGCTTCCCGCTGTGGGGCGCCATCGGTCTTCTGAACTGACCGTGTCTGGTCTCGGCATTGATGCGCCAACCCGGCCGTTGCCGCGCGTGCCTGTGCTGAGGGGTGAGGACATCGGGTTGGTGCGTCCGTACCTGGTCGCCTTCGAGCGGCGGCAAGAAGAGCGGCGGCAGAGGGCACGGCGGCGTGAGCTGTGGTTGGCCGTGCACGGCGTGGACATTGGTCCGCGCCTGATCCATGGGGTGGAGGTGACGCCGTGACCATTCAAAAGCGGGTGCTGCCGTGGTCGACGCTGGAAGGAAAGCCCTGCGTCCTGGTGGGTCCGGGTACGGGCTTCGTGTCGCGGCTGGCCGACAGCATGGAGAGTGTGCAACTGGGCATGGCGGGTGATCTTCTTGGTCACGCTGCCAACGTGGTTGGCGACTCCAAAGCCACGCCTGAGGAACTGCGCTTCGTGGCGTCTCGGCTGACCGAATCACTCCGGGACGTTCAGCGGATCGCGGAGAGCCGGGGTGATCGCCTGGCCGCATTCGACCACCCGGATGTCGACGATGGCGATGAGGGGCCGCAGCCTTCCCCAGGGGCGAGTGGATGAGCGGGGGCGGCGTTCCGCGGGGCCGATTGGTGCCGCTCGAATGGACGCTGGCGGCCATGCCCGGCATGGGCCTGCGGCATGTCGGCAAGTGCCTCGTCTGTGGTGTGCACTCGGTGGATTCGGCTGATCCGGAGGAAGCGCAGTTGTGGTGTCTCAAGCACGCGGGGATGACGCGCCATACCGGCTTCGAGCTGACGGCGTTCCAGTTCTTCAGTGCCGTGGTCACTGATCCGGCAGCGGTTGAGGGGTGCACCTCGACCTAGAGCAGGGCGGGGCTGGCGTGACCTCACTCCGTCAGTCCCGCCCGTTCGACTCCTCTGGCGGGGCAAGGCCCTTGCGCTGCACGATCTGACGGGCGAGGACCGCACAGGGCACGTTCGTCCTACGGCTGTGCTCGCGCAGGAGGAACGACGCTTGCTGAATGCTGCAGTGGTAGCGGCCAGCGAGGAGACCCGTGGCCTGTTCGATCACCACCGCGCCACGCACCCATCGATCGATCGCCGTGCCTTCGTGATCTGGAGCAGACGGGATGACGGAAGACTGGGGCGGGGCCGTGTACATGTCTTGGGCGAACACTCGCATGGAAATTGCTCGTAGCCGCATCTCGACCGCCTGCTGTCGCATCTCAGCGGCCCAAGCCTGTAGGACGACAGATCTGACGTACTGCTCCATGCGGTGTTGGGCGTTCGGGTCTTGCCAGACCGGCTCATCTGGAACTGCCCCAGAAGCCAACGCTCTTCCTTTCCCGATCGGCACAGAGGAATGGGACAAGCTTGCCTCAGCGCAGTCCCCAGCAGTAGCCCTAGCCCAAGCGCTACGGCTCGGTCCTCGACTGCGAGTGTGGCTTAGCCGGGGTAATGGTGCGCGGTGATCGCGCCGCCGGCCGCAGAGGCTTTGGGCGGGAGCTGCCATGGGGCGAGTGAACAGGGGGCCTTACGCTCGCCAGCGGATCGGGCAGTCTCTTGGAGCCTGCCCGCAATAGCCCGATCGGCCCCCTGTTCTTAGAGGCTCGCCCCATGGTGGCTGCCTAAAGCCTCGAAGGCCGTCGGCCCCAGCCGCAGTGGGGTAGCGGGCAGCGTCCGCGCCCCCTTCGGGAGAAGAGGGGGAGAGCCTCGCCGATCGGGCCGGAGTGACGTTCGCACGCTCGGGGTCGCCTGGGTGTGGGGCGGTGGCCGTGCGGACGGGACCGGCCGAAGGCCGCACGCCCGGCCGGTGCGGCCGAAGCCGCCCGGCGCGCCGTAGGCGCGCCCTTGAGTAAGTAAAGGGAAGTTACTCCGATTCGGCTCGGCGGCCTGCTCGATCTTCCTCTGGTCGCCGAGAGGCTGCGGCTTGGCGCTGACCGGGGTGCCCGATTGTGGCCTGGTGCCGATCCGTTCCGCGCGAGGCTTGAGGGCAGAGCTTCGGTGGGGGCTGGTGCTGCCGCGTCTGGGAACTCAGTGGACCTGTGCGGGCGTTGGCCGGGACAGTGGGTGGTTGAGCTGCTGGGCCATCCTCATCAACTCACTCTTCTCCCTCTCGCACTCTTCCTCAGATCCAGAGACGAGACGTTCGCCGCCCCGGCTTGGCGCGCCGGGAACGGCCCCAGACGAGACGCCTTCCTGATCGTCTGTCTGGAAGAGGAGAGTTCCCGTGGCTGCGCGTCCTTTCCGGCATCGTCCGTCCCGTGCCCCGCGTCTGACTCGTGAGCAGTGGCTGTCCCTACATGTGGGGCGAGCGCCGAAAATAACGCCCGAGCAGTGGCGAAAAACCCAAGCCATATTACGGCGCCGGGATAGAGCCGAATCTGAATAAACGTGAGCCCCGATGACCTTTAAAGGCCATCTGGGCTCACGGTCGGTTTTCGGGCTACTTCGGCATCGGCTTCCACACAGGCGCGATCGTGGTGTGATCGAAAGCGGCGCGCCCTCGCGACTGTGAGGGGTGAACGATGATTGCTCGCAGGTACTGGCCGAGCAACGTGCGCTTTCCCTGGACTGTCGCGTCATGCCACTCGGCTCGAACCCTCGCCGGGGATTTGGACCGCTGAGCGCGGTCGGCCTGGACTCGGCGGGCCTTGCCCACACTGGCGAGAAGCTTCCTCTCCTGCGTCTCAAGTCCCGGAACGATGGCGAAGAAGGATTCAGGGCTGGTGGTTCCTTCCCGCATACCCGTACGCATCATCGACAGTCGGCTCTGTACGTCCTCCAGCTTGGCTGCCTCGGGGCTCACCTGCTGAGGCTCCGGTATCCGCTCGCTCTCCGGCGGCCGGTTCTCCTCCAGGTGCTTGAAGAGCAGGTCCTCTATCAGCCTGTCCAACTCGACCATGTCTCGCTGAGAGTTGCCACAGCCTCCGTTAGCAGGGGTGGGGCACTTGTAGACAGTTCGTGCCCTGTTCCTCTTCGACGCCTTCAAGGCGATCCCGGTCATTCTCTGATTGCAGGGAGTTCCGTCCTCACCGGGGCGTGCACACCGAAGAAGTCCGGAAAGTAGATACTTGCGGGTGCCTTCGCTGGTGAACTCCACCCCTTCGTGGCGGCGCTCCATCTCGGCAATGAGGGATTCCCATTCATCGACCGTGACAATGGCTTCCCATTGCCCTTGAATGTAGGAGCCTTCGGCGTCCCGCAGGGCGAGTTCCTTAACTGACGGGGGCGCGTGTACGTCGCCGCCCTCAGCTGTCTCGGGGGCATCCTCTGGATGGTCACTCGCTTCTTCGCCAGGCGCCATGGAAAGGTGAAGGTCGCCGCTGTAGGAAGCGATTCCCGCGATCCTCGGGGCGGTCATCATGCGCTTGATTGACTTGAGGTGCCAGTTCTTGCCGCCAACGGGGGAGATGCCCGAATCGATGATGAGTCGTGCGGCGCTAGCCCATGTCTCGCCGCCGATGAACGCGAGGATCGCCGACCGCAGTACCGCTGCTTCTTGGGGATTCAGGGTGACGCGGTCCTCTTGCCACCCGAAGGGCCGGTTGGGCGGTAACCCTCGTCCTTCGAGGGCCCGTTGCAGCCGCTCGCGTGCGACTCGTCGCCCGGTGTCGGCGCTGCTCTTGTTGGCCATCGCGACCAACACCCGGGCCATGGCTTTGCCGTTCTCGGTCATGAGGTCCAGCGAGCCGGTCACTCCGGAAACGGGTCGTTTGAAGTGATCGACTAAGTCGATCAAGTCCTCAAGATCGCGAGGTTGGCGGGCCAGTCGATCAAGGTCGTAGACGATGATCCCATCGATCACACCGTCTTCGTAGTCCTTGAGCATCTGGCGGAACTCTGGGCGGATCACCCGCCACACACTCCGGCCGTTCGGAAGCCGTATGCGCTTCTTCCGGTAGGCGCTGGTGTCGTTCTCCGGATAGATCTTGCTGACCGTCCACCCGAGCTGAGTCGCCAGGGCTTGTACATCCTCCGTCTGTCGAGTGACGCCCTTCTCTTGCTCGAACGGGTCGTCGGAGATCCTTACGTAGCCACCTGCACGCCGGGGCTTCCGGCTCCTCTGAACTGCCATGAGAACAAAGTAGTTTGACGGGTCGCCAGGTTGATCGCCGACCAGGGCGTGAAGAACGTCAGCAGGAACAGCAGGAAGTCCTTGAAGGACGTCAGGAAGCTGTCTTTGCCGAGCAGCGCCACGACCGTGCCCGCGATCATGATCAGGGTGATGTACGCCGCCCTGCCGCGCGGCGAGAGCGTCTTCTGGCCGCGGAATCCGCTGATGCTGGTCACCATCGACATGAAGCCGCCGTAGGTGTTGAGCACGTTGATGGTCAGCTTGCCGAGCGCGATCACGAAGTACAGGAACGACGCGATCAGGCCCGTGCCGCCCAGGCCCACCACGTATCCGACCTGGTTGGCGAGGAAGGCGTCGCCCGCGCTCGCCGCCACGAGCACCCCGAACGTCATCGACCACTGCGAGCCGAGCGCGGAGCCGGACAGGGTCCACCAGAAGGTGGCCCGCCCCGACGTCGTACGCGGCAGATAGCGCGAGTAGTCCGCGACGTAAGGACCGAAGGCGAGCTGCCAGGACGCCGAGAGCGACACCGCGAGCAGGAACATCGGCAGGTCGAAGTGGGCGTCGCCGAGCAGTGCCGATATGTCCACGCGGTCCAGGAGGCGGATGCCGAGGTAGATGAAGGCGAGCGCGCAGATCACGCTCGCCACCCGGCCCAGGACGTGGATCACGCGGTAGCCGACCGCCGCCACCACGGCCGTGACCACCGCGAAGACGATGATGCCGGTGGTGTCGTTCGTGTGCGTGAGCCGGGCCGTGGCCTGTCCTGCCAGGACGCTGCCGCTGGCGAAGAAGCCGACGTACATGAGGATGACCAGCAGGAGCGGGACGACCGCGCCGCGCACCCCGAACTGGGCGCGGGACTGGATCATCTGGGGCAGGCCGAGCTTGGGGCCCTGCGCCGAGTGCAGGGCCATCACCGCGCCGCCGAGCAGATTGCCGAGCAGCAGGCCCACCACCGACCACACCACGTCGCCGCCGAAGACGACGGCGAGCGCGCCGGTGACGACCGCGGTGATCTGGAGGTTGGCGCCGAGCCAGAGGGTGAACTGGCTGAACGCCGTGCCGTGCCGTTCGTCGTCGGGGACGACGTCGATGGAGCGCCGCTCCACGAGAGTGTCTGCCATGATCCGGTGAACTCCCTGCTGCCGAGCCGGTGGTGAGCTACTTCTTGCTGATGCCGCGCTTCGCCGCCCAGTCGTTCGCGACGTCCTCGGGGTCCTTCTTGTCCTTGTCCACCAGGCGGTTGAGCTCGGTGAGGTCCTTGGTGGTCAGCGCGTTGCCCAGGCGGGCGAGCGCCGCCCGCACCGTCGAGTCGGCCTTGCGGTCGGCGATGAGCGGGACGACGTGCTGGCCGGGGATCAGGTTCTTGGGGTCGGTGAGCACGACCCACTTCTCGGCGATGATGTCGGTGTCGGTGGTGAAGAGGTTCGCCACATCGACGTCGCCCTTGCGCAGGGCGCCCTTCACCAACGGGCCGGAGGAGTCGAGGGACTTGAACTCCTTGAACTCCACGCCGTAGACGTCCTTGAGGCCCACCGAGCCGACCGTGCGCTTCTTGACCTCGGGCGCGGCGCCGATGACGAGCTTGCCGTTGTGCTTCGCGAGGTCGGCGAGGGTCTTGAGGCCGTACTCGTCGGCGGTCTCGCGGGTGACGACGAAGGCGTCGGAATCCTCGGCCTTGCCGTAGGGCAGGATCTGCAGGCCGCGCGGCAGGGCCATGGCGAGGGCGTTCTGCATCTCGCCCTCCTCGGTGGCCTTCGCCTTGGTGTCGAGGTAGTGCAGGAGCGCGCCCTGGTACTCGGGCAGGAGGTCGATGTCGCCGCCCTTGAGGGCGGGGATGAGGATCTCGCGGGTGCCGAGGTTGGGGCGGACCTTGGTCGTCACGCCGGCCGCTTCGAGGGCGGCGGCGTAGAGGTAGCCGAGGACCTGGTTCTCGGTGAAGTTGGCGGTGCCGATGGTGACGCCGTTCTTGCTGGAGCCACCGCCCGAGCCGCCGGAGCCGCCGCCGTCGAGGGAGGTGATGCCGCCGCTGCACGAGGCGAGCGCGGGGACGGACGCGGCGGCGAAGAGCCCGCCGAGGAGGTTTCTGCGGTTCATGGGGGCCATCTGGGTTTCTCCTAGGCCGACTTGGCGGGGCGGTGGCGGAAGAGGGCGCGCTGAAGCGCGGAGAGCGCGAGATCGAGTACGACGGCGACGAGGGCCACGAGCACGGCGCCGCCGAGCACCTGCACGAGGTCGCGCTGGGCGAGCCCGTCGAAGACGTACCGGCCGAGCCCGCCGAAGGAGACGTACGCGGCGATGGTGGCCGTCGCGACGACCTGGATGAGCGCGAGCCTCAGGCCGGTCATGATCAGGGGGAGCGCGAGGGGCAGTTCGACCTGGAACAGGACCTGGTGCCAGCGCATGCCCTGGCCGCGCGCCGCGTCCCGCACCTCGGGGTCGACGGCGGTCATGCCCGCGTACGTGTTGGTGACGATGGACGGCACGGCGAGGGCGACGAGCGCGATGTAGACGGGCCACATCGAGAGCCCGCTGGCCAGGAAGACCAGGACGACGAGCCCGACCGTGGGCAGCGCGCGTCCGAAGCTGGAGAGGTTGATGGCGAGGAAGGCGCCGCGCCCGGTGTGCCCGATGAGCAGGCCGACCGGCAGCGCGATCGCGGCGGCGATGAGGGTCGCGAGCAGTGAGTACTGGAGGTGCTCGGCGAGGCGGGTGCCGATGCCGTCGGACCCGGCCCACTGCTCGCCGCTGACCAGCCAGGCGCCGAGGTCCTTGAAGAGTTCGTACATGTCACGCGCTCCTCTTGCGGCGGGTCCAGGGCGTCAGGACGTACTGGAGGGTGACGAGCAGCGCGTCCGCGACGAGTGCGAGGAGCAGGGTCAGGACGACGCCGACGATGACGGGGGTGGGGAAGTTGCGCTGGAACCCGTCCGTGAAGAGCTGTCCGAGGCCGCCGTCGCCGATGTACGTGGCGACGGAGACGAGCGAGATCGCCATGACCGTCGCGATGCGTACGCCCGCCATGATCACCGGGAGCGCGAGGGGCAGTTCGACGGTGAGGAGGGTGCGCAGGGGCCGGGTGCCCATGGCCTTGGCCGCCTCCTTCGTCTTGGCCGGGACGGAGTCCAGACCCTCGACGGTGTTCCGCAGGAGCACGACGAGCGTGTAGATCGTCAGGCCGATGACGGTGGTGGTGCGGGTGAGCCCGCTGACCGGCAGGAGCAGCACGAAGATCGCGATGGAGGGGATGGTGAACAGGACGTTCGACAGGCCGAGGAGCAGTCCGCGCAGGGGGCGCACGCGGTGCGCGACGACGGCCAGGGGGAGCGAGATGAGCAGGCCGAGGAGTACGGCGGTGAGGGCGGCCTGAAGGTGCGAGAGGGTGAGGGTGGTGAGGTCGTCGGTGTGGTCGGCTATCCACGACCAGTCGACGCTCACGCGGGTCGCTCCGCGGGCTTGACCGGGTCCACTGCCTCGGCCTCGGCTTCGGCGTCCCGCGGGTGCGTCTGCGTCCGATGGTCCGTCGGCGGGTGCGGGTCGTCCTGGGTTGCTCGCGCTGTTCCCCGCGCCCCTTCGGCGGCACCCCTGTCCCGGCGGCCCTGCTCGTGCGCCACGCCTGCGTGCTCGTGGATGTCGTCGCGCGACGTCACACCGGTCAGGGTGCCGTCCGCGTCGACCCGGGCCACCAGACCGCTCGGCGCGGCTATCGACTCGTTCAGCGCCGACAGCAGCGAGTCCGTGTCCCGCAGCGGGCGTACGGGGATGTCCGCCGCGTCGCCGTCCTTGTGCCGCCAGGCCAGCGGTGCCCCCGCCGAGTCCAGGCGCAGCGTCCAGGCGCCGCCCTCAGGGGCGGGGCCCTGCGGGACCGCGGCGAGGGTGGAGAGCGAGAGGAGCTTGAGGCCGCGCTCGGCGCCCAGGAAGTCCGCGACGAAGTCGTCGGCGGGGCGGGCCAGGAGCTCGGCGGGGCTCGCGCACTGGACGAGGTGGCCGCCGGTGCGGAAGACGGCTATGCGGTCGCCGAGCCGTACGGCCTCGTCGATGTCGTGCGTGACGAAGACGATGGTCTTGTTCAACTCCCGCTGGAGGCGCAGGAGTTCGTCCTGGAGCTGGGTGCGGACCACGGGGTCGACCGCGCCGAACGGCTCGTCCATCAGGAGCACCGGCGGGTCCGCGGCGAGTGCGCGCGCCACGCCGACCCGCTGCTGCTGGCCGCCGGAGAGCTGGTGCGGGTAGCGCTTCCCGGCATCGGCGGCGAGGCCGACCGTCTCCAGGAGCTCCGCCGCCCGCGTCCGCGCCTTCCTGCGGCCCCAGCCGAGCAGGAGCGGCACCGTCGCGATGTTGTCCAGGACGGTCCGGTGCGGGAAGAGCCCGGACTGCTGGATCACGTAGCCGATGGAGCGGCGCAGCTCGGCCGCGTCCTGCTCCAGGACGTCCTTGCCGTTGACCCTGATCGTCCCGGAGGTCGGATCGACCATCCGGTTGATCATGCGGAGCGTCGTCGTCTTGCCGCAACCGGAAGATCCGACGAGGACGGTCACGCCCCCTTCCGGCATCTCAAGGGTCAGGTCGTGGACCGCGGTTGTGCCGTTCGGGAAGCGCTTGTGGACCGTATCGAATTGGATCATGAGGAGTCCCTTGCCCGGCTGTATATCGTCATGCAGAGTTCTCGTTGACTGAATAGATTGTCAATAGCTTGTCCACGCCCCGGCGTAAATCACTGGTAACGAGTGGTCGCAGGGCAAGACGGAGCGTCCGGGTTGAGGAGGAATTACGAGTGATGTCGTCTCGTATCGCGGACAGGGCGACCGACAGGGCACCTGACGACAGCGGCTCGGTCGTCGTCCTGGACGGCCGCGGATTGATGGTCGCAGATGTCGTACGTATGGCCGAATCCACCGCAAAGCCCGTTCCCGGCACGGACGGGATGAAGCGTGTGGAGGCCTCCTGGAACGCCGCGCGGGAGATCGCCTCCTGGGGTCGCGTCTACGGCCGCTCCACCGGCGTGGGCGCGAACCGGAATGAGTCCGTGCCCACCGAGGCGGCGTCCGACCACGGTCTGCGCCTGCTGCGCAGCCACGCCGGCGCGATCGGCGACGAGCTGCCCGCACGGCAGGTGCGCGCCATGCTCGCGGTCCGCGCCAACCAGCTGCTCGCCGGTGGCGCGGGGCTGCGCCCGACCGTCGTCACCGCGCTCTGCGAGGCCCTGGAGACGGGCGCCTACCCGAAGGTCAACGAATTCGGCTCGGTCGGCACGGGCGACATCGCCGCGCTCGCGCAGATGGGCCTCGCGCTCGCGGGCGAGCACCCCTGGCAGGGATCGGGCGCGGCCCCCGCCCCGCAGCCCCTGGACAACAACGACGCCCTCGCCCTGATCAGCAGCAACGCCCTCACGCTCGGCCAGTCCGCGCTCGCCCTGCACGAGCTGCGCGGCCTCATCGCGGCCACGCAGGTGGTGGCTGCGCTCTCCCTGATGGCGGTCGACGGTTCGTACGAGGCGTACGCGCTGCCCGTGCACGAGGCGCGGCGCCACGCGGGTTCCTACGCGGTCGCCGAACGCATGCGGCTGATCCTGGGCGCCCCCGACCGCCCCACGCCCCCGCTCGGCCGCATCCAGGACCCCTACGGCCTGCGCTGCGTCCCGCAGATCCACGGGCCCGCGCACGACGCGGCGGACGCCCTTGAAGACGTCCTCACGGTGGAGATCAACGCGGCCGCCGAGAACCCGCTGATCTCGGCGGATGACATGGCGGCGTACCATCACGGCGGCTTCTACCTGGCCCAACTCGCCCTGTCCCTGGACCACTTCAGGCTCGCGGTGACGCAGGCCGCGCGCCTGTCGACCTCGCGCCTCTCGACCCTGAACGAGCCGGGCTTCACGCGCCTTCGCCCGTTCCTCGCGGACGGCGAACCGGCGTCGTCGGGCGTGATGATCCTGGAGTACGCGGCCGGGGCGGCCCTCGGTGACCTGCGCGCCTTCTCCGCGCCCGCGTCCCTGGGCCACGCGGTGCTCTCGCGCGGCGTGGAGGAGCAGGCCAGCTTCGCCTCGCTCGCGGCGCGGCAGACGCTGCGGGCGTGCGACGCCTACCGCCTGGTCGTGGGCTGTGAACTCGTCGCGGCGGTCAGGGCGTTGCGGCAGCGGGACATGCGGCTCGACCCGGACCTGCCCGTGGGGCGGGCCTTCGAGCTCGCGGACTCGATACTCGACGCGGAGCTGGCCGACCGGCCGCTGACGGATGATGTGACGGCGGCGGCCGGGCTGCTCGACCGGTTCACGGAGCTGTGGCTGGACCTCGGGGCCGGGGGCGGAACGGCCTTCGAGAGCAAGGGTGTTGTGAGGGGAACGGGAGCGGTATGAGTGACAGTCCTGCGGCGCGGCTGCAAGTGCTCTTCGAGGGGCACCGGCTCACGCCCACACAGCGGCGCATCGCGCACTGCATGGTGCGGCGGGCGGGGGACGTCCCCTTCCTCTCCAGCGTCGAGCTGGCGGAGCTGGCCGGGGTGAGCCAGCCCTCGGTGACCCGTTTCGCCGTGGCGCTCGGCTTCGACGGGTACCCGGCGCTGCGCAGGCACCTGCGGGAGCTCGCACCCGCGGAGGCGGCGGGCGAGGCCTCGCTCAACGAGTACCAGCAGGCGGTCGAGGCGGAGATCGCGAACCTCCGGCATCTGGCGGAGGTCCTCGCCGACCCCTCGCCGGTGGAGCGCGCCGGACAGCTCCTCGCCTCCTCGCGCCCGCTGCCGGTCCTCGGCCTGCGGGCGGCGGCGTCCCAGGCGTACGGCTTCTCGTACTTCGCGGCGAAGGTCCATCCCGACGTACGCCTCCTCGACGCGGGCGGCACGATGCTGGCCGACCGGATCGACGCGGCGGTGCGGGCGGGGGCCTCGGCCCTGCTCTGCTTCGCGCTGCCGAGGCATCCGCGGGAGGTGGTGGACGCGCTGGCCTACGCGCAGGCGGCGGGCCTCTCGGTGGTGACGGTCGCGGACTCGGCGTTCGCCCCCGTGGCGGCCCACTCCGACCTCCTGCTCCCGGCGGCGGTCGGCACGGGCCTGGCCTTCGACACGGCCTGCGCGCCGATGCTGCTCGGCCGGGTGCTCCTGGAGGCCATGTGCGACGGACTGCCGGACGCGCAGGCACGGTTGGAGGAGTTCGACGCGGGGGCCGCGGCGCGCGGTCTCTTCGTGGAGTAGCGGGCCGGGCCCGAAAGGCCCGGCCCGCCGGGTGTCACGTCCCGGCTCAGACCTCCAGATTCGCCTCGATGCGCCGGAGTTGATGGCGGGCCATGGCCAGGTTGGCCCGGTCCTTGTCGAGGGCGATGTAGAGGAAGAGGCCGTTGTTGTTGCGGCCCTTGATCAGCCGGATCAGGTGGTACTGGCTGCTGAGCGAGATCAGGATGTCCTCGATCTCTTCCTTGAGGTCCAGGAGCTCCATCGTGCGCAGCTTGGCCCGCACCACGTCGGTGTTGCCGGCCGCGGCGACGTTCAGGTCCAGGTCCTTTCCGCCGCCGATCGTGCCCAGCGCCATGCCGCTCGTGTAGTCGACCAGGGCGGCGCCGATGACTCCCTCGATCGAGGTGGTCGCTTCCTTGAGTGCTGTCTCTGTGTTGGCCATGAATTTCGCACTTCCTTTCCGTCTGCTGGGCGTCCGCGGTGACGGGGACGATGAGGGTGTTGTGGGGGACATGGGTCAGGTTTCCTCCGCTCGTTTTTCGACGGCGGCGTCGACGAGCTCTCCGATGAGCGCGCTGGAACGGCGGCCCTCCAGATGCAGCCGGCCCACGTTCACGCGGGGCTCGGCGAGCAGGGTCAGCACGGCGGAGGAACCGGCCGTGTACGTCGCCACGTAGCCGTCCTCGCCGCGGATGAGCAGTTCGCGGAAGCCGCCCTGATGCGTCGCGTCGGACAGCCGCAGGGCCACCCCGAGCGCCGCCGCCGTCAGGGCGCAGACGCCCTCCGCGTCGACGTCCGCCGCGTCCTGCGCGAGCACGAGCCCGTCGACGCTGGCCGTCAGGGCTCCCCTGAGCTGAGGAATCCTGGTCCGCAGCCGTTTCAGTTCGCCCAGTACGTCGGCTTCCACGGCCATCAGCTGTCTCCTCCCGGCGCGCTTCCAGAGCGCGAAGAACTTCATGGGTGCGGGGGCCGGATCCGCCGAGCGGCACGGAGATTCACAGACTTGCCTCCAGCGCGTCGCGGACCCGGCGCAGGAGGTCGATGTCCGGCTCGGCGTGGTCCTCGGGGATCGGCAGGTGGAGCATCCTCGGCGCCGGGTCCGGTGTCCGCGGGGGCTCCACGAGCCCGGCCGCGGCGAGCCGTCTGACCTCGATGAGGGTGTGGAACGAAGGGCGGCCGAGCGCCCAGGCGATCGCCGTCGGCGTACGGACACCGTCGGCGAGCCGCAGCAGGGCGTCCTGGCGTCCGGTGACGGTCTGGCCGGGCGCGGGCTCGCGCGGCACGACGGGGGAGGTGTCCAGTTCCGGACAGGGCCAGACGCTGTCCAGCAGGGCCCGGCGCCGCCGGGTCTCGCGCTCCACGGTCTCGGCCGACACCGGCCGCACCCGGCCGAGCCAGTGCGCGACGCCGTATCGGAACCGGGTGGGCCCGCTCGCCGGGCCGAGGACGAAGAACGCGGCGTCGAACAGCGCGCCGGTGTGGCACATCTCCAGCTCGCCCGCGGTGACCCGGCCGCTGTCTATCAGATGCCGCCCCACCTCGTGCCGGGTGCCCGCGAGCGAGAGTGCCTCCTGCCAGCCCTGCGGGGGCAGCGCCCCGCCGGCCGTGAGCAGGACGTCGATGCCGGGCGCCGCGGGGCTCTCCGCGTGCACGACGCGGCCGTCGACGAGGTAGAGGGTGCCCTGGTCGCGCAGCAGGGCGCCGGTCGCCCGCTCACCGGCCAGGCGCATCAGCATGGGCGAGGTGGCGGGCGCCGTTATCCGCATGGCGCTCACACCAGCACCAGGCGCTCGGAGAGGTCCCGCAGCCGCATGCGCGCGAGCGCGAGATTGCCGGTGTGCCGGTCGAGCCAGAGATAGAGGAAGACGCTGCTGTCGAAGGTCGTCTCGACGAAGCGGATCAGGTGGTACTCGGTCCGCGTGGTGACCATGAGGTCCTCGACGGGGAGCCCCTTGCGGTCCGCGGTCCGCGCCGGGTCCAGCGCGTCGGGCCGGGGCGCGAACGCCTGGTACTCGGCCGCCGACCGCGCCACCTCCGCGGTCTCGGCCGCGGTCGCCTCGTGGTCGCCGCCCGGAGGATCGCCGACCGAACCGAGGGCGAGCCCACTGGTCCAGTCGACGATCGCCGCGCCGCGCGCACCGGGCAGTGTCATGGCTTCGAGCAGACACTCGTCGATTCCGGGCACGCGGCTCCCCTTCCCCAGGGTTGAACCGGGTGGCCCCTACCACCCGACCGGGGGCTCAGCGCCGCCCGGTGTGAGGAAGGTACGCAGAAGTGGTGGAGTTTCCAGGGAAATGGGCACTTTCCAGGGGTACATGCCCGACCTCGACGGGATCAGTGCGAGGAGAGGTCCGGGGCGGCCCATGACTGACCGAATGTGGCGATCGGACGACCGGACCGCCCCCGTTCCCCCCTGGCTCTTCACGACCCTTCATCCCTGAACCTTCACCCCTGGCCCGTCACTCCTCGCCGTGCGCCTTGAGTACCACCTTGTTCACGCCCCACAGCGCGATGCCGATGGCGATCAGCACCCCCGCCCGGATGTAGACCTCGGCAGGACGGTCCGCGAGAGGGCTCGCGAGGATCAGGGCGGTGATGGCGCCGAGCACCGGAAGGACCGTCGGCGCGCGGAAGTGCTCGTGGTCGACGGGGTCGCGGCGCAGGACAAGGACCGCCACGTTGACCACCGCGAACACGCACAGGAGCAGGAACGCGGTGGTGTCGCCGAGCCCCTCGATCTCACCCGTCGACACCAGGCCGATCGCGAGCAGCGACACGAAGACGATGCCGACCACCGGTGTACGGCGCCGGGGCAGGACCCGGCCCATCGCGCGCGGCAGGATGCGCTCGTTGGCCATGCCGTAGCAGAGCCGCGAGGCCATCATGATGTTGATCAGGGCCGAGTTGGTGACCGCGAACAGGGCGATCAGCGCGAAGAGTTTGTGCGGGAAGTCGATGCCGCCCGCCTTCACGACCTCAAGGAGCGGGCCGCTCGACCCTTCGAGCACCTTGTAGTCCACGAGCAGCGACGACACCAGCGCCACCAGGACGTAGATCGTGCCCGTCACCGCGACTCCGATGAAGATCGCCCGCGGGAACGTGCGCACCGGATCCTTCGTCTCCTCGGCCATGTTCACCGAGTCCTCGAAGCCGACGAAGGCGAAGAAGCCGAGCGCGGTCGCCCCGAGCACGCCCGTCATCAGGGCGTAGGCAGTGCCGTCCCCGGCCTCGAACTCCGTCAGACGGGACGGTTCACCGTCCCCGCTCAGGACCGCGTACGCGCCGATGGTGAGGATGATGACCAGGCCCGTCAGCTCGACGATCGTGAGGACCACGTTCGTCTTCACCGACTCGGCGACGCCCCGCAGGTTCAGCGCCGCGAGCGCGAGGATGAAGAGGATCGCGATCAGGGTCGGCGGGAGCGCGTCGCTCGTCAGCTCGCTCAGGTAGTCGCCGCTGAAGGCGCGGGCCGCCGCGCTCGCGGACGAGAGCCCCGACGCCATCACCATGAACGCGACGATGAAGGTGAGGAACGGGACCTTGAAGGCCTTCTGCGTGTAGAGCGCGGCGCCCGCCGCCTTCGGGTACTTGCCCACCAGCTCGACGTACGACGCGGCGGTCAGGATCGCCACGACGAAGCCGATCGCGAACGGCACCCACAGCGCGCCGCCGACCTTCCCCGCGACCTTGCCGGTGGTGGCGTAGATGCCGGTGCCGAGGATGTCGCCGATCACGAAGAGGATCAGGAGCTTGGGGCCGATCGCGCGGTTCAGCGCGGGTTCTTCGGCGGGTGGCGGTGTGCTGGTGGCTTTTCCGGATGTCGTCACAGGATCATCTCCCCCGAGGGTGTGCCTGGGGGGAGCATCTGCCCCGGATGTGGCGCGGGAATGCGGGAGTTGAGGAACTTCAGAGCTCGCGCAGCGCGTCCCGCCGCGCGCCTCCCGACTCGGCGACGATCTCCTCCAGGGTCTGCGGCTCCCGCACGGTGGCGAAGGCGACGGACCCGGCCGCGCCCGCCGCGAAGCCGTAGATCCCGGGCCGGGCAAGGCTGTTGTACGAGTAGTGGTGCGCGAAGTAGTAGGCGCCCGTGTCGAGGACCGCCGCGTAGTCGCCCTGTTCGAGCAGCGGCAGCGGACGGTTCTCGGCGAGCAGGTCGCCCGCGAAGCAGGCAGGGCCCGCGATGTCCTGGCCGACGGGCGGGCCGCTCTTGGCGCGCCCCTTCGCGTCGTACGCGGCGATCCGCAGCGGCCAGGACGCGGGCGCGTACACCGTGCGCGCCGCCACCTGGACGCCCGCGTGCGTCACCGCGATGGGCCGGGCGCCCGCCGTCTTGGCGTACTCGACGCGGGCCAGGATCGTGCCGTGCTTGGCGAGCAGCGAGCGGCCGAACTCGGTGACCAGGCCGTAGCGCCCGTCGAGCAGGCCGGGCACGCGGGACTTCAGGCGGCGCGCGTACTGCGAGTGCGTCGGGGTCTCCTCGTCCGAGCCGAAGTTGACGGGCAGGCCGCCGCCGATGTCGATGGTGTCGATCTGCTGCCGGCCGACCCGTTCGTTGATCTCCTCGGCCAGCTCGTACGTCGCCGCCACACCCCGCACCATCAGTTCCAGCGGCATGCCCTGCGACCCCGAGTGGGCGTGCAGCCGCGTCAGCCAGGGGCGGTCGAGATACGCCTGGACGATCCACTCGCGGGCGCCCTCGTCGCGCAGCGCGACGCCGAACTTGGAGGTTGCCGTGGCGGTGGAGAGGGCGCCGATGGAGCCGCCGCCGATCTGCGGGTTCACGCGCAGGCCGACGGGGGAGCGGGTGGGCGCGGAGCGGGTCATCGCGTCGATGCGGGCCAGCTCCTGCGGGTTGTCCGCGTTCACGGCGATGCCGAGGGCCAGGGCCTCGCGCAGCTCGGCGGGGGTCTTCGCGGGCGAGTCCAGGACGGTGTGCGTGGGCGGCACGCCGGCGGCCCGCGCCAGGGCCAGCTCGCCGGGGCTCGCCACCTCGGCGCCGATGCCCGCGTCGCGCAGCAGGCGCAGGACCGGGACCAGGGGCGATGCCTTGACCGCGAAGGCGTGCAGGACGGGGGTGCCGGGCGGCGTGACCGCCTCGAAGGCGGCGCGCAGGGCGGCGGCGGACGAGCGGATGCCGGTGACGTCCAGGAGGCCGACGATGGGGGACGCGGGGTCGACGAGGCCCTGCTCGACGGCGGCGCGGACGGCCTGGTCGCGCCGGGCGGCGGCGTCCGGCGCCGCATCCGCCGGGGGAGGTCCCGCGGGGTCGGCCGTCGCGAGGCGCCGGGTGGCGGCCTCCGGGTCCGTGGCCGCCTCGGATACGTGTGTGGTCTCCGCGCCCTGATCGCTCATGTGTTCCAGCCAATCACCCGCGACGCGGTATCGCTGCCCCGTCAACGTATTGACTAGCTCTATTCAGCATCGCAGGATGTGAATAACAAGGTCACAGCAGCACGTGACCGCCGGAGCACCACCAGCAGAACTTCACGCGAGGAGGCATCGCCATGTCAGGACCCCGCCCCGTACGGGCACCGCGCGGTACGGAATTGAGCGCCCTGGGATGGCAGCAGGAAGCCGCCCTGCGCATGCTGCAGAACAACCTCGACCCCGAGGTCGCCGAGCACCCCGACAAGCTCGTCGTCTACGGCGGCACCGGCAAGGCCGCCCGCGACTGGCGCTCCTTCGACGCGATGGTCCGCACGCTCAAGACCCTCAAGCAGGACGAGACGATGCTCGTCCAGTCCGGCCGCCCGGTCGGCGTCATGCAGACCCACGAGTGGGCCCCGCGCGTCCTGATCGCCAACTCGAACCTCGTGGGCGACTGGGCGAACTGGGAGGAGTTCCGGCGCCTTGAGGCCCTCGGCCTCACCATGTACGGGCAGATGACCGCGGGCTCCTGGATCTACATCGGCACGCAGGGCATCCTCCAGGGCACGTACGAGACGTTCGCCGCCGTCGCCGCCAAGAAGTTCAACGGCACCCTCGCGGGCACGATCACCCTCACCGCCGGGCTCGGCGGCATGGGTGGCGCCCAGCCGCTCGCCGTCACCATGAACGACGGCGTCGCGATCTGTATCGACGTCGACCCGCGCGCCATCGAGCGCCGCATCGAGCACAAGTACCTGGACGTGAAGGCCGACTCCCTGGAGCACGCGCTCCAGCTGGCCGTCGAGGCGCGCGACGCCCGCCGTCCGCTCTCCATCGGCCTGCTCGGCAACGCGGCGGACCTGCTCCCGCGCATGCTCGCCGAGGGCGCTCCCATCGACATCGTCACGGACCAGACCTCGGCCCACGACCCGCTCGCCTACCTCCCGACCGGCGTCGACTTCGACGACATGCAGACCCTCGCGGCCAAGGACCCGGCGGGCTTCACCACCCGCGCCCGTGAGTCCATGGCCAGGCACGTCGAGGCGATGGTCGGCTTCATGGACGCGGGCGCCGAGGTCTTCGACTACGGAAACTCGATCCGCGGCGAGGCCCAACTGGCGGGCTACGACCGCGCGTTCGCCTTCCCCGGCTTCGTCCCCGCCTACATCCGCCCCCTCTTCTGCGAGGGCAAGGGCCCGTTCCGCTGGGCCGCGCTCTCCGGCGAGGCATCGGACATCCACAAGACCGACAAGGCGCTCCTGGACCTCTTCCCGGAGAACGAGTCCCTGCACCGCTGGATCAAGATGGCGGGGGAGCGGGTCCACTTCCAGGGCCTGCCCGCGCGCATCTGCTGGCTCGGCCAGGGCGAGCGCGACAAGGCGGGCGACATGTTCAACGACATGGTCGGCAACGGCACCCTCGCCGCCCCGCTCGCGATCGGCCGCGACCACCTCGACTGCGGCTCGGTGGCATCCCCGTACCGCGAGACCGAGGCCATGCTCGACGGCTCCGACGCGATCGCCGACTGGCCGCTCCTGAACGCCATGGTGAACGTCGCGTCGGGCGCCTCCTGGGTCTCCATCCACCACGGCGGCGGCGTCGGCATGGGCCGCTCCATCCACGCGGGCCAGGTCTCGGTCGCCGACGGCACCGCGCTGGCCGGCGAGAAGATCCGCCGCGTCCTGACGAACGACCCCGGCATGGGCGTCATCCGGCACGTGGACGCGGGCTACGACATCGCGGAGTCGGTGGCGGACGAGAAGGGCGTACGGATTCCGATGCGCGAGGACGGCACCGCGTGAGCGACACCTTCCTCGCCATGTGGCGTTCGCTGCGGCCCATCGGCCGCAGCGACGCCTCCGGCGGCTACCGCCGCTACGCCTGGACCGGCGCCGACGCCGACTGCCGCGTCTGGTTCCAGGCGCAGGCGGAGGCGCGCGGCCTCGACTACGAGGTCGACCGCAACGGCAACCAGTGGGCCTGGCTCGGCGACCCGTCCCGGGGCGACGCGGTCGTCACCGGCTCCCACCTGGACTCCGTCCCGGACGGCGGCGCCTTCGACGGCCCCCTCGGGGTCGTCTCCGCCTTCGCCGCGCTCGACGAGCTCCGCGCGCGGAAGGTGGCATTCCGCCGTCCCCTCGCCATCACCAACTTCGCCGACGAGGAGGGCGCCCGCTTCGGCCTGGCCTGCGTGGGCTCGCGTCTGACGGCGGGCAAGCTGACCGTCGAGGCCGCGGGTGCGCTGACGGACGCCGACGGCATCACGCTCCCGCAGGCGATGGAGGCGGCCGGGTACGACCCCGAGGCCATCGGCCCGGACCCCGAACGCCTCGCCCGCATCGGCGCGTTCGTCGAGCTGCACGTCGAGCAGGGCCGCGCCCTTGACCTGACCGGCGACCCGGTCGGCATCGCCTCCGCCATCTGGCCGCACGGCCGCTGGCGCTTCGACTTCAGGGGCGAGGCCAACCACGCGGGCACCACCCGCCTGGTGGACCGCCGCGACCCGATGCTCACGTACGCGGAGACGGTCCTGGCGGCCCGCAGGGAGGCCGAACTTGCGGGCGCGGTGGCGACCTTCGGCAAGATCGCGGTCGAGCCGAACGGCGTCAACGCGATCCCGTCCCTGGTCCGGGGCTGGCTGGACTCCCGCGCGGCGGACCAGTCGACGCTCGACACGGTCGTGACGGGCATCGAGAAGGCCGCGCGCGAGTACGCGGACCGGCACGGCATCGACCTCGACGTCGTACGCGAGTCCTTCACGCCGGTGGTCGAGTTCGAGCACGCGCTGCGGGACGAGCTCGGCACGATCCTGGGGAGCGGATCGGAGAGGCCGCTCCCGGTCCTCGGGACGGGTGCGGGACACGACGCGGGCATTTTGTCCGAATCGATCCCCACCGCCATGCTGTTCGTACGGAACCCCACGGGCATCTCGCACTCCCCGGCCGAGTTCGCCGCCGAGGACGACTGCCTGACCGGGGTGACCGCACTGGCCGACGTACTGGAAGGGCTGGCGTGCAGGTGACGACGGAGACCTACTGGCTGGAGCATGCCTGGCTCGACCCGACGGTGGAGCCGGGCGTGGCGGTGGAGGTGACGGGCGACCGGATCACGGCCGTCCGCAAGGGGGTGGACTCCCCGCCACCCGGTGCCACGGTCCTGCGCGGCCTGACGGTCCCCGGCCTGGCGAACACCCACTCGCACGCCTTCCACCGCGCGCTGCGCGGCACGGTCCAGGTGGGCTCGGGCACGTTCTGGACGTGGCGCGAGGTCATGTACTCGGTGGCGGACCGCCTGACGCCTCAGACGTACCACGCGCTGGCCCGCGCGGTGTACGCGGAGATGGCCCTCGCGGGCATCACCACGGTGGGCGAGTTCCACTACCTGCACCACGGGCCGGGCGGCACGCCGTACGCCGACCCGAACGCGATGGGCGAGGCGCTGATCCAGGCTGCGGCGGACGCGGGCATCCGCATCACGCTCCTGGACACGGCGTACGTGGCGTCCGGTCTCCTGACGGAGTCGCGGGGCGAGCCCCCCAACCGCCACCAGCTGCGCTTCTCCGACGGCACGACGGAGGCGTGGGCGGAGCGGGCATCGGCGCTGAAGGACCGCGACCACGCGCGCATCGGCGCGGCGATCCACTCCGTACGGGCCGTGCCCGCGCGGCAGTTGGGCACGGTGGCGGAGTGGGCATCGGCCCGCAGCGCACCGCTCCACGTGCACCTCTCCGAACAGACGGCGGAGAACGAGGCGTGCCAGGCGGTGCACGGCCGCACCCCGACGCAACTCCTCGCGGACCACGGGGTGTTGGGCGCCCGCACGACGGGTGTGCACAACACGCACCTCACGGACGAGGACATCGCCCTGCTCGGCCGCACGACGACGGGCACGTGCATGTGCCCCACGACGGAGCGGGACCTGGCGGACGGCATCGGCCCGGCGGTCCGCCTGCAACGGGCGGGCAGCCCGCTCTCCCTGGGCAGCGACAGCCACGCGGTGATCGACATCCTCGAAGAGGCGCGGGCGATGGAGCTGAACGAGCGCCTGCGCTCGCACACGCGGGGCCACTGGACGGCGGCGGCGCTGCTGCGGGCGGCGACGGCCGACGGGCACGCGGCGCTGGGCTGGGCGGACGCGGGCGTGATCGAGGCGGGCGCGCTGGCCGACTTCGCGACGGTCGCGCTCGACTCGGTCCGCACGGCGGGCCCGCTGCCACGCCTCGCGGCGGAGACGGCGGTCTTCGCGGCCACGGCATCGGACGTCCGCCACACGGTGGTGGGCGGCCGGCATGTCGTCCGGGACGGGGAGCATGCGCTGGTTCCGGACGTGGCCTCGGCTCTGACGGAGGCGATCGCGGCGCTCAGAGAGTGAAGTTGTCCCCAACCCCACCCCTTCCCGAAAACCCGCTGGCGCGGCGGCCCTGGCCTTGGGTGCTGTCGTCACCGGCTCCGCCGAGTTCGTCCTCAAACGCCGGACGGGCTGGATTTCCAGCCCGTCCGGCGTTTGAGGGCATCTTGTCCGGGGTCTGGGGCGGAGCCCCAGGTAGGTCCGGGGCGCAGGCACGGTTTTCGGGAAGGGGCGGGGCTGGGGAAAAAAGTGTCCGAACCTCAGCCCCCTGGAGCCAGCCATGCCCACCACCCTCACCACCCTCATCACCAACATCGCCAGCCTCGTCACGAACGACCCCTCCCAGGGCGACGGAACCCCCCTCGGCCTCCTCACGAACGCAGCCGTCGTCCTGGACGGCGAACGAATCGCCTGGGTGGGCCCCGCCGCCAAGGCCCCCGCGGCGGACGAGACCCACGACGCGCAAGGCCAGGCGGCCATCCCCGGCTTCGTCGACTCCCACTCCCACCTGGTCTTCGCGGGCGACCGCACCCAGGAGTTCAACGCCCGCATGTCGGGCCGCGCGTACTCGGCGGGAGGCATCCGTACGACGGTCGCGGCGACCCGGGCCGCGACGGACGCCGAGCTGGAGGCGAACCTCACCCACTACCTCCGTGAGGCCCTCGCCCAGGGCACGACCACCTTCGAGACGAAGTCGGGCTACGGCCTCAACACCGAGGACGAGTCCCGAGCCCTGCGCATCGCGGCGGCCCACACCGACGAGGTGACGTTCCTCGGCGCGCACATCGTCTCCCCGGACTACGCCGAGGACCCGGCGGCATACGTGGACCTCGTCACCGGCGAGATGCTGGAGGCCTGCGCGCCCCACGCCCGCTGGATCGACGTCTTCTGCGAGAAGGGCGCCTTCGACGGCGACCAGGCCCGCGCCATCCTGACGGCCGGAAAGGCGAAGGGCCTGCACCCCCGCATCCACGCCAACCAGCTCTCCTACGGCCCCGGCGTCCAGCTCGCCGTAGAGCTGGACGCGGCGTCGGCGGACCACTGCACGCACCTCACGGACGCGGACGTGGACGCCCTGGCCAACAGCGACACGGTGGCGACGCTGCTCCCGGGCGCGGAGTTCTCCACCCGGGCCGAGTGGCCGGACGCCCGCCGCATCCTGGACGCGGGCGCGACGGTCGCCCTCTCCACGGACTGCAACCCGGGCTCGTCCTTCACGTCCTCGGTCCCCTTCTGCATCGCCCTGGCGGTACGGGACATGGGCATGACCCCGGACGAGGCGATCTGGTCCGCCACGGCGGGCGGCGCGGCGGCCCTGCGCCGCACGGACATCGGCGTCGTCCGCGAGGGCGCCCGCGCCGACCTCGCCCTCCTCGCCGCCCCGAGCCACGTCCACCTGGCCTACCGCCCGGGCGTCCCGCTGGTGAGCGAGGTCTGGCGCCGGGGTACGCGGGTGGCCTGACGTCCGGGGCGAGCCGTACCGCACTGCCCGGCGGCCCGCTCTAGCGGCCCGCGGGCTCCAGCGGGATGTCCAGGACCGCCTTGCCCGCGACCTCGCGGGCGAGCAGCGCGGCCAGGGACTCGCCGGTGCGGCTCCAGTCGTCGCGGCGGCCGATCTGGGGGTCCAGTTCGCCACGGGCGACGAGGGAAGCGAGCCAGCCGAGGTCGGCGCCGAGGCCGTCGGCGTCGTCCAGCAGGAAGAACGTGGTGAGGGAGCGGTCGTGGCGCCCGCCGTCCCCGAACAGGGCGCCGAACGGGAACTCCTCGCCGGCGCCCGAGCTGTGGCCGACGGCCACCAAGGTCCCGTGGGGCGCCAACGTGTCGTAGGCGTCGACCAGTTGGGGCCCGCCGACCACGTCGATCACCCCGTGGACCGGCTGTATGGACTTCAGGGCGTCGTTCGCCACGATCTCGTGGGCGCCCAGACGGGTCAGCGCATCGCCGTTGGCGGGGTCGCTGGTCGCCGCCACGACCTGCGCGCCGCCGCGCGCCGCGAGCTGTACCGCGAACCTGCCCACGCCGCCGCTCGCCCCCGTCACCAGGACCCGGCGCCCCAGGATCGGCCCGAGTCGCCGCAGCGCGCGCAGCGCCGACCCGGCGGCCACCGGCAGCGCACCGGCCGCGCCCAGCTCCGCGCCCTCGGGCACCGTACCCATGAACTCCGTGTCGACCGCCCGGAGTTCGGCCCAGGCGCCGGTGGGTCCGATCGTGACGACCCGGGTACCGGGCGCGGGTCCGGAGCCGTCGGCGGCTGCCCGCACGACGACCCCCGCGGCGTCCCATCCGGGGACGGTGCCTTCCTCACCGCTCGGTACGACGAACGCGGCTTCCCCGTGGTTGACGGAGAACGTGTGGATGCGGACGAGCGCCTGGTGGGGGCCGGGTTTTGGGTCGGGAATCTCGTTCAGGGCGAGGTGGCCGGGGGCGGAGTGATCGATCGTGAGTGCTCGCATGCCGGTGATAGTGCCACTGAGTGGCATAAGCCAGCAAGGGGCAAATGCTCTCGGGGGGCGGGCCGAGTTAGAGTGACGACATGACGGATGGCAAGGAGACCGGCAAGAACGGCGGCAAGAAGGGCGGCGGCCGCGGCGAGTTGCCGCTGCGGGAGCGGAAGAAGCTGCGTACACGGCGGGCTCTGGCCGAGACGGCCCTCGAACTGTTCTCCGCCAAGGGGTTCGCGGCCGCCACGCTCGACGAGCTGGTCGAGGCCGTCGAGGTCTCCAAGCGCACCTTCTTCCGCACGTTCGCCTCCAAGGAGGACGTCGCGCTCGCGCCGGAGCGCGAGCTCTGGCGGGCCTACGTCGACGACATCAGCGAGCGGCCGTTCGGCGGACAGCCCCTGCTCGCCGTCTTCGAGGGGTCGCTGTACGCCGCCGTGGCGAGCATGGATGAGGGCTGGGAGCGGCGCTTCCTGACGAGCCGCGCGCTGGCCGATGCCACGCCCGCGCTCAACGCGCACAGCCTGCGGCACTGCGCGGAGGTCACCGACGAGGTCGTCGCCCTCGCCGTCGCGCGGCTCGGCGCGGAGCCCCGCACGGACATCACCCCGCTGCGGGTACGGCTGCTCCTGGAGCTGATGCTCTCGGCCTGGCGCGGCGCGCTCAAGGAGTGGTCGGCCCCCGGCGGTGAGCAAGGCCGCGCGGCCCTCGTCGAGGGGATGGACGCCGCGTTCGGCGAGATCCCGGCGCTCCTCGAACTGGCCGCGCAGGAGCCCGTCTTCCGTAGGGTGCGGGCATGAGGGCGATGAAGACCATCGGGCTGCTGGGCGGCATGAGTTGGGAGTCCAGCGCCGAGTACTACCGGCTGCTCAACGAACTCGTGCGGGAGCGGCTCGGCGGCCTGCACTCCGCGCGCTGCGTGCTGTACTCCGTCGACTTCGCCGAGATCGAGCGGCTCCAGGCCGCGGGGGAGTGGGAGCGGGCGGGCGAGGTGCTCGCGCGGGCCGCCAAGGGGGTCGAGGCGGCCGGTGCCGACCTCGTCCTCATCTGCACCAACACCATGCACAAGGTCGCTGAACAGGTCCAGGCGGCTCTCTCCGTGCCTCTCCTGCACCTGGCGGACGCGACCGCCGACGCGGTGCTGCGAGGCGGCGTACGGCGCGTAGGGCTGCTCGGCACCGCGTTCACCATGGAGCAGGACTTCTACCGGGACCGGCTGGCCGCGCGCGGCCTCGAGGTGCTGGTGCCGGACGCGGAGGGGCGCGCGCTGGTGCACCGGGTGATCTACGAGGAATTGTGCCTCGGGGTGGTGCGTGCGGAGTCTCGCGCTGGGTACCAGAAGGTCATCGGCGAACTCGTACGGGACGGTGCCGAGGGCGTGATTCTCGGGTGCACGGAGATCGAGCTGCTCATCGGGCAGGAGCACAGCCCGGTGCCGGTCTACCCGACGACCAGGCTGCACGCGGAGGCGGCCGTGGCGGCGGCGCTGTAGATCAACTCAATAGCGATGCAGCGATGCAGCGATGCCATGAGGGCTCCCGCCCCGGGCCGCGAGACGAACGAACCCACCCGCCTGCCCCGAGCTGCGGGGCAAACGGGTGGGTGGGGATGATCCGTCGCGAAGCGGCGGCCTCGATGTCCGCGAGAACGCCGAGCGGCGAGACCCCTCACTCGTCGACGGTCAATCCCTTGCGGAGCTTGACGAGCGTGCGCGACAGCAGCCGCGACACATGCATCTGCGAGATGCCCAGCTCATCGCCTATCTCCGACTGCGTCATGTTGGCGACGAAGCGGAGCGAGAGGATCTTCCGGTCGCGCGGCGGCAGTTCGGCGATCAGCGGCTTCAACGACTCGACGTACTCGATGCCTTCGAGTCCGTGGTCCTCGTAGCCGATCCGGTCCGCCAGCGCGCCCTCGGAGTCGTCCTCCTCGGGCTGGGCGTCCAGCGAGCTGGCCGTGTAGGCGTTGGACGCCGCCATGCCCTCGACGACCTCGTCGTTGGAGATGCCCAGGCGCTCGGCGAGCTCGCCCACCGTGGGGGCGCGATCGAATTGCTGGGCGAGTTCGTCGCCCGCCTTGGCGAGGTCCAGTCGGAGTTCCTGAAGGCGGCGCGGGACGCGCACCGACCAACTCGTGTCGCGGAAGAAGCGCTTGATCTCGCCGACGATGGTCGGCATCGCGAAGGTGGGGAACTCGACGCCTCGGCTGAGTTCGAAGCGGTCGATCGCCTTGATCAGGCCGATCGTGCCGACCTGGATGATGTCCTCCATGGGCTCGCTGCGGGAGCGGAACCGGGAGGCGGCGAACTTGACCAGGGCGAGGTTGAGTTCGACGAGGGTGTTGCGGACGTACGCGTACTCGTGCGTGCCTTCCTCGAGAGACTCGAGGCGTTCGAAGAGGGTCTTGGACAGAGCCCTCGCATCCAGCGGCCCCACCTCGGCGAACGGCGGGATCTCAGGCAGGTCGGCGAGCCCCTCGGGGACCGCCTCCGTCTCCGGCACGGCCGTCAGGGCCGGAAAGTCGTCCGGCGTGGCTTCCGTGCGGGGACCCGGGATCTCGGTCTCGATACGGTTCGGTGAGAGTGTCGACGTCGCTCGGTCAGTGCGCGATTCGTCGAGCCGGGGTGACATGGTGTCCTCCATCGTTCTCGGCATATGGCTGCCGATGCCAATACGTGCACTGCGGTGTGCGGCGCCTCCAAAGCCGTCCGTGTTGATTACTGTCTCTTCTACCCCTACCCGGTTCCACAGCCCGGTCGCAAGTGCGTTGTGCGGCGAAATGTCCGAATTCGGGGGGATGTTCGGGTACCCGAGCGCGTGTGGAAGGCGTAATGTTCGGGGGCGTCATCAACAGCCACGACGGTCGGAAGTGAGTGACGGAATGGACCGCGGGACAGTCGGTAGCGCGCAGGGTGGCCGGCTTCTGGTCGAAGTCCGGGCCGAGGGCCCGAGCGTCGTCGTGACTCCGGCAGGTGAGTTGGATCACCACACCGCCGATTTGTTGCGTGAACCACTCGAGGCCTGCCTCGACGACGGCTTCTCGCGACTGGTCGTCGACTGCTCGCGACTGGAATTCATGGACTCCACCGGACTCAATGTCCTCCTGGGGGCCCGGCTCAAGGCCGAGGCCGCGGGGGGCGGAGTGCATCTGGCCGCGATGCAGTCGGTGGTGGCCCGAGTCTTCGAGATCACGGGAGCCGAGGCGGTCTTCACTGTCCACGAGACGCTGGAAGCGGCGTTGACCGACTGACGGGCGGCCCGCTGACGGAGCGTGCTCAAGAGTTACGTGCCGGTTGTCTCTATGTGATCACGGCGTTACCAGCGTCACACGGGTCACGTCGAATAAGTGGGTGTTCTCACGGTTCGGCCGGGCAGGAGACACTCTGGATCCGTCGACAGCGGTCCGCGAAATCAATCGTTGCCAAAACAACAGCAGGAACGGCCGAGCAGCCGATGATCCCTCTTGGAGTCCCGCTACTTGTCCAGTTCCTTGTCCAGAGTCCTCCTTGTCGGTGAGGTGAAGCGCTGATGAGCACCACCCGGCCTTGCTCGCCGGGCGACCGCGGTCCGGAGTACGAGACCGCCGTCGCGGACGCTCCCGCGGACCAGGCCGCTCCGGCGGCCGCGGGTCGTCAGGGGCGCCAGGTCCGCAGGCTGAGCCTGAGCGGCGCGAGCGGCATCGTGCCGCTCGCCCGGGACTTCGCGCGCCAGGCGCTTCAGGCGTGGGGCTGGCTGCCCGCGGCGGGCGCGGATCAGCGGGCGGCCGCGGAGGACGTCCTCCTCGTCGTGTCCGAGCTGGTGACCAACGCGTGCCTGCACGCCGAGGGCCCGGACGAGCTCTGGATCTCCTCCGACAGCAAGGTGCTGCGGATAGAGGTCTCCGACCGCGGCGCCGGTCAGCCCGCGCCCCGTACACCGCACCGCGCCGGCCGGCCCGGCGGGCACGGGATGTTCATAGTCCAGCGGCTCTGCCTGGACTGGGGGGTCGTCCGCACCCCGGGGGTCTCGGGCAAGACGGTGTGGGCGGAACTGAGCGCGCCGGTGTAGGGCCGCTCAGTCCCCCCTTGGGTTACCCACGGTTAGTACACGCGCCGGATCACTGAGATCCGGCGCGTTCTTTGTCTTCCCTCGACAAGGCCCCGGGCGTACCTTGAGCGCCCAATCTGATGTGCCGTCAGTAAATCCGCACCGCGGCACGCCACGACCGGCATGAGGGGAACCTGAGGTGTCTCACCAGAAACGAAGCGCCGCACTCGCGCTCGCCACGGTCCTGGCCGGCGGCTCGGCGGTGCTGATGGCCGCCCCCGCCGCGCAGGCCGAGGTCCAGGACGTCAACTACCAGTGCAAGACGCCCATCGGCAACAAAGGCGCCGTATCGCCGATCGACATCAAGAGCGTCAAGAGCGGCAGCGGCTACAAACTCACCATGTCCTTCCAGAAGGGCGTCTCCTCCAGCCCCGTGGAGCTGGGCAAGGGTGCGATGAAGCCGAGCGCGCTCATCAAACTCGGCGGCGCGGAGAGCGGCACCGTGCCGGTCTCCGGGGCGCCCAACGACAAGGCGATCCCCGCCAACACCCCCATCAAGATCAGCGACCTGTCGGGGACGTACACGCCGAAGAAGAGCGGCAAGGTCACCTTCACCGCGGGTGTCCTGACGATCAAGGCGCTCGGTACGACGACGACGTGCACGCCGTCCAACAGCCCCAAGCCCTCGCTCTCCCTCGACGTGAAGGGATCGGGCGGCGGTGGCACCACGGGCGGCGGCTCCGGCGGCTCCAGTGACGACGGCGGCTCCGGCGGCTCGGCGAGCGCCCCCTCCGGCGGCGACGAGCTCCCGCAGACCGGACCCGCGGACTCCGCGATCGCGCTCGGCACCCTCGGCGGCACGGTGCTGCTCGCGGGCGCGGCCGGCGCGCTCTGGCTGACCCGCAGGAACCAGGCGGCCCGGTCGCGCTAGGCGCGGTGCGCGGCGTCGCAGGGACGCGGTGACCGCGCGCGCCCCTGCCCCGACCACCGTGTACGACGCGTACGCCGTGTACGACGCGCACATCGCGCACATCGCGTACGAAGATCCAGGAGCCGCCGATGCCGTCGCTGCTGTCCGTTGCCCGTGCTCTCACCGTGGCCGTGGCCCTACTGGTGACGGGCGTGGCACCGGCGCCTGAGGCGTTCGCCGACGACGCCGAAGCGTGGTCGCTCGCGCCCTCCGCGGGAGGAGGGACGCGGCCCGCGAAGGACGGGCGGCCCTACTTCTACGTGGAGGGCACGCCGGGCTCCGTCCTGGAGGACACGGTGACGGTCACCAATCCGGGGGCGAAGCCGCGCACGGTGGAGCTGAGCGGCGCGGACGCGGACAACACCAAGGGTGGCGCGTTCTCCCTGGAGCGGGGAAAGCCGAAGGACACCGGCTCCTGGATCACGTTCGCCGAGCGCAAGGTCAAGGTGCCGCCGCGCACCCGCGCCGAGGTGCCGTTCAGCGTGAGCGTGCCCGAGGGCGCGGTACCGGGCGACCACCCCGGGGCGATCGTCGCGCGGGAGGGCGGCCGTGACGCCGGGGTCCGCGTGCATCTGCGGGTGAGCGGTCCGACGCTCTCGGCGCTGACGGTGGAGCGCGTGAAGGCCGAGGGCGGGCGCATCTCGTACGACGTCGTCAACCGCGGCAACACGGTCCTGACCCCCAGGCTGACGGTCCACGCGGAGGGCCTCTTCGGCCCGCTGCTCGACCGGGGCCCGCGCCCGCTCCCGGTGGAGCTCCTGCCCGGCCGCAGGGTCTCCCTGACGGAACCGTGGTCCGACGCACCCGCGCTGGACTCCGTCCAGGTCACGCTCACGGTGACGGCGTCGGGCGGAGCCCACGACAAGGCGAAGGCGTCGGCCCGCTTCGTGCCGTGGGGCGCGGTGGCGGGGGCGGGCGCCGGGGTGCTCGGGCTCGTGGCGGCGGGGGTGTGGGCCGTGCGCAGACGCAGAGCCTCCGGGGACCCACCGCGGGACGAACCCGAACAGGGCGGTACGGAGCTGGAGTTGGCGGGAGCGGGCACGGGAAGGGGCGAGCAACTGTGAACGGCTACCGACGAGGCGGCAGGGCATCCATGGCCGCGGCCGCCGTGCTTGCGGCACTCGTGGCGCTCCTGCTCCCTGCGGGGCAGGCCGCCGCCGCGGACAAGCCGGAGGTCACCCTCTCCAAGGCCGAGGCCGGCAAAGGGGGCGACATCACCGTCAAGGGCGAGGGATGGCGGCCCGGCGCCCTGCTCATGATGCTCGTCTGCGGTCAGGCCACCCCGGCCAGGGGCGTACCCGGCGGCACGAACTCCTGCGCCAACGACACCGGCCGCGCCGTCACCACGGACGGCAAGGGCACCTTCAGCAAGAAGCTCCCCGTGGCCGAGCCGCCCAAGGCCTGCCCCTGCGTGGTCCACGTGGCGACGGTGACCGGGGAGAAGGCCCAGGCGGACGCCGCCTTCAAGGTCGCGGGCCACCCCGTGGAACCCCTGCCCGAGCAGCAGGGCGGCGGCAGGCTCTCCGTCCTCACCGACACCCGGCTCGAAGGCTCCAGCGGCGTACTGACCTGGTTCGGCGCCCCGCCGTCCCGCACGTTCGTCTTCACCGTGGGCAACGTCGGCTCGGCTCCCGTCAAGGACCCCGTCTTCCAAGTGGGCACCTCGCACGGCGTGTTCGCCCCGCAGTGGGAGGAGCAGCAGTGGCGCGGCACCATCGCCCCCGGCAAGAAGGCCCAGATCAAGCTGCCGGTCGAGCTCTCGGCCGGAGCGCACGGCGACTACCTCGTCTCCCTGAAGTTCGGCGGCAAGGTGCTCGCCGAGCAGCCCTGGGGCGTCGGCCGCCCCTGGGGCGTCACCGTCTTCTGGATCCTGCTCTGCGTCGTCGTGCCGGCCGCCGTCTTCCGCATCGGCATGGCGGTGGTGGACAAGCTCCGCCCCAACCGCCGCCGAGGAGGCCGGGGCTCCCGCCCGGCGGGGCGCCACCGCACCGGCAGGATCGCCGAACTCACCGACCGGCTGCCGAAATTGCGACTGCCCCAGGGTGCGGTCGCGGCGGACGAGACGGCCCGTACGCCACGTACGCAGCCGCCCCGCGATTCCGGCAGGTCCGGCAGGTCCGGCAAGTCCGCCAACGACGGGGCCACGACCACGGGCACCCTCCCGTGGTTCACCCCTGACACAGACCCCGGCGCAGGGACCCCACCCGCCGGAAAGCTCTCCGCACCGTCAGAGAACAGCCCGACGACGAAGGGAAACACGTGATCAGCACACGACGGAGAGCGGGCGCGGCCTCGGTCTCGCTCCTGCTGGGCGGGGCGGGCATCCTGCTGGGCGCGAGCCCCGCGCAGGCGGCCGAGGTGGCGTACAAGACGGAGTGCATACCGCCGTCGATCTCGGGCCTTCCGCCCGTGCAGGGCACCACGAAGGTGGAGATCACCGCGCCCGCCACCGCGAAGGTGGGCGACGAGGTCGAGGTCGTGTGGAAGACCACTCAGGCCGCGTCCAAGAACCCGGACATCCTCGACCTGGACAAGGACACGGTGAAGCCGACCGGCACCATCAAGCTGGGCGGCGGCCAGAGCGGTGACCTGGCGGTGGCGGGCGAGCGGGTCAATCCGCCGATCAAGAAGAACAGCCCGATGATCCTGTCCGACATGAAGGGCAAGCTGAAGCTGACCAAGGCGGGCGACATCACGCTCACCCCGGGCGCGTACAACATCAACGTCAGCAAGCCGATGTCGACCGACACCAAGTGCACGCCGAAGGAAGAGGTCAAGGCGGGCGCGACCATCAAGGTGACGGAGGGCGGCGGCGGTTCGGGCGGCGGTACGTCGGGTGGCAGCACCTCGGGCGGCAGCACGTCCGGAGGCACCACGTCCGGAGGCAGCACCTCCGGCGGCTCCAACGGCGGTGACACCGGGGGCGGTTCCACCGGCGGTGGCGGCGGCGAGACCGACTTCCCCGGCAAGGAAGTCCAGACCCCCTACAAGTGCAAGACGCCCATCGGCGACAAGGACGCCACCTCCCCCGTCCAGATCAACGCCAAGAAGGACGGCGGCGACTACGGCCTCACCGTCGAGTTCAAGAAGTCCGTCATGGACAGCCCCGCCGACATCCCCGCGGACTCGGTGAAGCCGTCGATGGAGGTCAAGCTGGGCGGCGCGGACAAGGGCACGGTGCACGTCGAGGGCCCCACCAACAAGGAGCCCATCAAGTCCGGCGACCCGATGACCATCCCTGACCTGACGGGCACGTACAAGCCGGGCGCCGACGGCAAGTCGACGCTCTCGCCGGGCGTCCTCACGGTCAAGGCGCTGGGTACGACGACGACCTGCACCCCGACCAAGGCCGATGTGTCCCTGGAGATCGACACGGCGGCACAGCCTGGTGGCGCCGCCGGTGGTTCCGGCGACGGTTCTGCGGGCGGATCCGCAACCGGCGGTGGCTCCGCCGCGGGCGGTGGCGGCGACCTCGCCGAGACCGGCGCCGACGACAACGGGGCCTTGCGGGCGCTCGGCCTCGTCGCGGGCACGGTGATCCTGCTGGGCGGCGCGGTCTTCACGTTCCTCCCGAGGCGAAGGAGTGGCGTGCGCTGAGGCCCCCCGTAAGGGGGCGCGGGGAACTGCGCGAGCAACCAGAGATGACCCGCACCGGCCGATGGTGCGTACCCCGCAGACGCGTGTGCCCGCGGCGGTCCGACCGGCGGGTGCGGGTCGCCTTGCGTTGCTCGCGCAGCTCCCCGCGCCCCTCAAGGGGCCCTCAGGCGTGCTGCCGCAGCCAGCGGAGGACCGCCTGGGCGAGACCGGGGCGCTTCAGGAGCTCGCCCCCATGAGCCGTACCCGGCTCGACACGCACGGTGACGTCGCGCAGGCCCGCCCGCCGCTCCGCGCCCGCGAGGTCGTTGGAGTGCGCGGTCGGCACGAAGTCGCCCGCCGAGTGCGTGAGGAACATCGGCGGGTCGTCCGTGCCCGACGCGTGCGACATGGCGGCGAGGTCGTCCCACTTCCGCAGGCACCGCCGCTCGCCCCGGTCCGGCGAGCACCCCGCGAGCCGCTCCGCCGAGCGCCGCAGCTTGCGGTGGGCCGGCGAGGCGCCGGGCGTCCCGCCGTCGAGCCAGGCGCGGTAGGGCGAGGCCACGGGGGAGAGGGCCACCACGCCGCGCACCCGCCCCCGCCCCGCGCCGTAGGCCCCGGCGCTGACGGCGAGGTGCCCGCCGGCGGACGATCCGAGCACCACGGGAGCGCCGCCGCCGCGCCGCTTCACCCACCGCAGGGCCGCGAGCACGTCGTCGCGCTGCGCGGGCCAGGCGGCGTCCGTGGCGAGCCGGTAGTCGGTGTCGTACACGGTGAACCCGCGGGCCGCGAACCACCGCGCCCACCCGCTCCAGTCGGTGTCCCGCACCCAGGAGCCGCCGTGCAGGATCAGCAGGGCCGGGCGCCCGGAACGGTCGCCGTACACGGTGATCTTCTGCCGCGCGTGCCCCCCGTACGAGAAGGTCCGGCCCGGCGACGGCTCGGGAGCCGCCTGGACGGCGGCACTGGACGACAGCAACGCCACACAGAGGGCGAGGACCGGCAATGTACGGCGCATGGCCAGATGCTCCACCGCGCGGCCCCGCCACCGGCACAGAAACGTTCCGCGTCACCGCCACGGGTTAGCGAACGATCCCCTGTTCGCGCGAGTGGACGTACGAAAAGGGCCGCCGCACCCTTCACAGGTGCGGCGGCCCTTCCCTTCGTCCACCGGCCCGCTGAGGGCGCGGCGGACGTCAGTTGACGGAACCCATGAGTTCCTTGACCTTCTTGCGGTTCATCCAGATGCCGAAGCCCGCGATGACGGCGATGGCCGCCTCGACGGCGACCGCACCCGAGTTGTTCAGGTCGATGCCGAGCTGCGGCGATGTCAGCAGACCGGTGACGGAGTCGCCCGCGGTGACCGCGAGGAACCAGACACCCATCATCTGGGCGGTGTACTTCGCCGGGGCCATCTTCGTGGTGACGGAGAGGCCGACCGGGGAGAGGCAGAGCTCGCCGACGGTCTGGATGAAGTAGATCGCCACCAGCCACATCGGGCTGACCTTGCCGCCGTTGTTGGCGGTGTCGATCAGCGGGATGAGGAAGACGAGGAAGGAGATGCCGATCAGCGTGAGGCTGGAGGCGAACTTGACCGCCGTGCTCGGCTCCTTGCCCCGCTTGTTCAGCCAGAGCCACGCCGAGGCGACCACGGGGGCGAGCGCCATGATGAAGATCGGGTTCAGCGACTGGTACCAGGAGGTCGGGAAGTCGAACCCGAGCAGGTTGTTCGTCGTCGAGTGCTCGCCGAAGATCGACAGCGTCGAGCCGTTCTGGTCGTAGATCATCCAGAAGACGGCGGCGACGATGAAGAACCAGACGTAGCCCGACAGCTTGGACTGCTCCAGGTCCGTCAGTTCCTTGTCGCGCTTCATGCGGACCAGGACGGTGACCGGGATGACCAGACCGGCGATGGTGAGGGGCATCAGGGCCCAGTCGGCGAAGTTGCCGGTCACACCCAGGAACGAGTAGAGGGCGACCGCGACGATCAGCCAGATCAGGCCGTTGCGCAGGGCGGACGCGCGCTGCTGCGGCGTCGCGGGCTGCGAGACGACGCTGCTCTCCGCGCTGAGGTGGCGCGAGCCGAGCATGAACTGGCCGAGGCCGAGCGCCATGCCGATCGCGGCGAGCGCGAAGCCGAAGTGCCAGTTGACGTTCTCGCCCACGGTGCCGATGGTCAGCGGGGCGAGGAAGGCGCCCACGTTGATGCCGATGTAGAACAGCGTGAAGCCGCCGTCACGGCGCGGGTCCTCCGGACCGTCGTAGAGGTGGCCGACCATCGCGGAGATGTTCGCCTTCAGCAGGCCGGAGCCGAGGGCGACGAGACCGAGACCCGCGAAGAACGTCGCCGAGCTGGGCAGGGCGAGCGTGATGTGGCCGAGGATGACGACGATGGCGCCGATGGCGACCGTCTTGCGCGGCCCCCAGAAGCGGTCCGCCATCCAGCCGCCGGGCATGGCGAGCAGGTAGACCATCGACATGTAGACGGAGTAGATCGCCGTCGCCGTCGTGGCCGACATGTTCATGCCGCCGGGAGCGATCAAGTACAGCGGGAGCAGAGCTTTCATGCCGTAGAAGCTGTAGCGCTCCCACATCTCGGTCATGAACAGTGTGGCCAGTCCGCGGGGGTGGCCGAAGAAGGTCTTCTCAGAGCCGGGGGTACCGGCGGAGTCCTTCGTCAGGCTGGACGCCATGGGTCGATCCTCGTGTTCGGGACGCGCGGCAAGAGCGTGTGCGCGCCCGGTGGGGGGCGGTCGGCACCGGGGTCCTGCCGTCCACACCCCCACGCCCGGGGGGAGTTCGCGCTCCGTAGGGGGAAGGCGCTGGTACGGGGACTCCGAGATCCACGCCCTGGCGCGTCATCACGCTCAGGGCCCGACCACAGGTCATTCCTTTCAAGGCTGGCAGAAGCCGGCCCGCACATAAAAGAGACCTAAGGCCGCACAGTGGGCCAAAGGTCCTTGCATAGTGCATCAGGCGTTGGGTCACCATACGCCACGACAGTGCGGCATATGGAAGGACTTGAGAGATGGATCACAGGTTGTGATGGAACCAACGGCCCACATTTGAAGGTGATCCTCAGGATCGCACCCCATAGCCGCAGGCGTCGACGATCAGCGGGCGATCACCCCACGACGGTCGTCCGGCGCGGACTACCATCACCCCATGACCCGTGTACTGCTCGCCGAGGACGACGCGTCCATCTCGGAGCCGCTGGCCCGTGCCCTGCGCAGGGAGGGGTACGAGGTCGAAGTGCGTGAGGACGGCCCGACCGCCCTCGACGCCGGGCTGCAGGGCAGCGTCGACCTCGTCGTACTCGACCTGGGGCTGCCCGGCATGGACGGCCTCGAGGTGGCCCGCCGCCTCCGTGCGGAGGGGCACACGGCGCCGATCCTCATCCTGACCGCCCGCGCCGACGAGGTGGACACCGTCGTCGGCCTGGACGCGGGCGCCGACGACTACGTGACCAAGCCCTTCCGCCTCGCCGAACTGCTCGCCCGGGTCCGGGCCCTGCTCCGGCGCGGCGCGGCCGAACCGCAGCAGCCGCCGGCCACGCACGGCGTGCGCATCGACGTCGAGTCGCACCGCGCCTGGATGGGCGAGGAGGAGCTCCAGCTCACGGCCAAGGAGTTCGACCTGCTGCGGGTCCTGGTCCGGGACGCGGGCCGGGTGGTGACGCGGGACCAGCTGATGCGGGAGGTCTGGGACACGACGTGGTGGTCGTCCACGAAGACCCTGGACATGCACATCTCCTGGCTGCGCAAGAAGCTGGGCGACGATGCGGCCAACCCCCGGTACATCGCCACCGTGCGGGGCGTCGGCTTCCGCTTCGAGAAAAGTTAGGGGCTGCGCCCCGTCAGGGGCGCGGGGAACTGCGCGAGCAACTCAAGAAGACCCGCACTCGCCGTAAGACCGCCGTGGGCAAACGCGTCCGCGGGCCCGTCGTGGCCGGCCGCGCAGTTCCCCGCGCCCCTGACGGGGCCCCTGCCGGTTCGTGATCCGGGACACTGGGGGCATGCGCCGTCGTCTCATCAACTCCACGCTCGCCGTGGTCCTCGTCGTCATCGCGGTCTTCGGGGTGAGCCTCGTCATCGTGGAGACGAGGACCATCAGCAGCAGCGCCCAGGAGCGGGTCACATCCGAGGCGCTCCGCCTGGCCAGCATCGTCGACAGCCGTCTCATCAGCGACGAGCGGATCAGCGCCGAGATCCTGCGGGACGTGGCCGCGGTCGACACCGACCGCTATGCCCTCATCGAGATCCCCGGCCGCCGCCCCATCGAGATCGGCAGCCGCCCCACCGGTGACGTCATCCACGACACGGCCAGGGGCGAGGAGGGCGAGAAGGTCACCGTCGAGGAGCCGCGCACCGCGGTCACCCAGGAGGTCGGCCGCACCCTGCTGATCATCGCCGCGGTGGCCCTGCTCGCGATCGTCGCCGCCGTGCTCCTCGCCGTCCGGCAGGCCAACCGCCTGGCCTCGCCGCTCACCGACCTCGCGGAGACCGCGGAGCGCCTCGGCTCGGGCGATCCCAGGCCCCGCCACAAGCGGTACGGGGTGCCGGAGCTCGACCGCGTCGCGGACGTCCTGGACGGCAGCGCCGAGCGGATCGCCCGGATGCTGACCGCCGAGCGCAGGCTCGCCGCCGATGCCTCGCACCAGCTGCGTACGCCGCTGACGGCCCTCTCCATGCGCCTGGAGGAGATCACCGTCACCGAGGACCTGGACACGGTGAAGGAGGAGGCCACGATCGCGCTCGCGCAGGTCGAGCGCCTCACCGACGTCGTGCAGCGGCTGCTCACGAACTCACGCGACCCGCGCACCGGCTCCGCGGTCTCCTTCGACCTGGACGAGGTCATCAAGCAGCAGCTGGAGGAGTGGCGCCCGGCCTACCGCAGCGCGGGCCGCGCCATCGTCAGCTCGGGCAAGCAGCACCTGCGGGCCGTGGGCACGCCGGGGGCGGTCGCACAGGTCCTCGCGGCGCTCATCGAGAACTCGCTCATGCACGGCGGCGGCACCGTGGCCCTGCGGACCCGCGTGACGGGAACCCAGACGGTCGTGGAGGTCACGGACGACGGTCCCGGCGTCCCCGCCGATCTCGGCGCGCGGATCTTCGAGCGGACCATCAGTGGCCGCAACTCGACGGGGATCGGCCTGGCGGTCGCCCGGGACCTGGCCGAGGCCGACGGCGGCCGCCTGGAGATGCTCCAGACCAAGCCACCGGTGTTCGGCCTGTTCCTGTCGCGCACGCCGCCGCACAAGCGCGACCGTGAGCACGAGGAGACGGTGCGCTAGCGCGTGCCCCGCACGACGGGCCGCTTCTCTTCGCCCGCCGGAGCCGCCGGAGCCGCCGGGGCCGCGGTCCCGTCCTCCAGGAACGATTCCGCACGGGCGACGGCCTCCCGCGCGGGCAGCGTCTTGAAGACCCAGGTGCGGTAGGACCAGAAGCGGAAGCAGGTGGCGATGCCGATGCCGACGAACTTGAAGATGTTGCGCTGCAGCGGGCTGTCCCAGTCGAAGCCGTAGATCGCCGCGTACAGGACGCCGTTCTCGATCACCAGGCCGACCGCGCTGAACATCAGGAACAGCGTGAGCTCCTTGGTGCGGGAGCTCTTGTCGCGGTCCCTGTACGTGAAGTAACGGAAACCGACGTAATTGAAGGCGATGGCCACGACCGTGGCGATCACGTTCGCGCGCACGGCCTGGAGATCCGTCGTGTGCCACAGCAGGTTGGAGACGCCGAAATTCACCAGCGTGCCCAGCGCCCCCACGGCGCCGAACTTGGCCACTTCGCGCGCGAGCTGCTCCAGTCGCACCCGTAGTGCGCCACGTTCCGTCATGGTGGTCGCCCCAACCCCCGTCGTCGATTCGTTCCGGTCCGGTCCTCGTCGACGTATGTGGTGATTCGGTCGCGTCAACCCAGCCATGCTAACCAGCGACCCCCACCGGTCGCGCGCGGACTTCTCCACACTGTGGCGGCTCCGTGACGACGGAGCCCGTGCGGTGCACGGAAACCGGCCGTTCCCGCGTGGCTGATACAGGCCGATACCCTGGGGGTGTGACGTTCCCGGTAGTCGGCATGGTCGGCGGCGGTCAGCTCGCTCGTATGACACACGAGTCGGGCATCCCGCTAGGCATCAGATTCAAGCTCCTCAGTGACACCCCTCAGGATTCCGCGGCGCAGGTCGTCAGCGACGTCGTCATCGGCGACTATCGCGACCTCGACACGCTGCGTGCGTTCGCGAGGGGCTGCGACGTGATCACTTTTGATCACGAACACGTACCCACCGAGCATCTACGGGCCCTGGAGGCGGACGGCATCCCCGTGCGCCCGGGGCCCGACGCGCTGGTGCACGCCCAGGACAAGGGCGTGATGCGCGAGAAGCTCACGGAGATCGGCGTGCCGTGTCCACGCCACCGGATCGTGCGCGATCCGGCCGACGCGGCGGCCTTCGCGGCCGAAGGCGACGGCTTCCCCGTGATCCTCAAGACGGTGCGTGGCGGCTATGACGGGAAGGGGGTGTGGTTCGTCCGTTCCGTCGAGGACGCCGAAGACCCCTTCCGGGCCGGTGTCCCCGTCCTGGCCGAGGAGAAGGTCGACTTCGTACGGGAGCTCGCGGCGAACGTCGTGCGCTCGCCGCACGGCCAGGCCGTGGCCTACCCCGTCGTCGAGTCGCAGCAGGTCGACGGCGTCTGCGACACGGTGATCGCACCCGCGCCCGGCCTCTCGGAGGAGCTCGCGGGCCAGGCGCAGGAGCTGGCGCTCAGGGTCGCCAAGGAGCTCGGCGTGGTCGGCCACCTCGCGGTCGAGCTCTTCGAGACGCGCGACGGCCGCATCCTGGTGAACGAACTGGCGATGCGCCCGCACAACTCGGGCCACTGGACGCAGGACGGGGCGATCACGTCCCAGTTCGCGAACCACGTGCGCGCGGTCCTCGACCTGCCCCTGGGCGACCCGCGCCCTCGGTCGAAGTGGACGGTCATGGCCAATGTCCTGGGCGGCGACTACCCGGACATGTACCAGGCGTACCTGCACTGCATGGCGCGCGACCCGCAGCTGAAGATCCACATGTATGGCAAGGACGTGAAGCCGGGACGCAAGATCGGCCACGTCAACACCTACGGCGATGACCTGGACGACGTGCTCGAGCGCGCGCGTCACGCGGCCGGCTATCTCAGAGGAACGATCACCGAATGACCGCACCTGTAGTTGGCATTGTCATGGGCTCGGACTCGGACTGGCCGGTCATGGAGGCCGCGGCCAAGGCCCTGGACGAGTTCGAGATCCCGTACGAGGTGGACGTCGTCTCGGCGCACCGCATGCCGCGCGAGATGGTCGCGTACGGCGAGGAGGCGGCGGACCGGGGCCTCAAGGCGATCATCGCCGGGGCCGGCGGCGCCGCGCACCTGCCGGGCATGCTGGCGTCGGTCACCCCGCTGCCGGTGATCGGCGTGCCCGTACCGCTCAAGTACCTGGACGGCATGGACTCGCTCCTGTCCATCGTGCAGATGCCCGCGGGTGTGCCGGTGGCGACGGTCTCGGTGGGCGGCGCGCGCAACGCGGGCCTCCTCGCGGCGCGCATCCTTGCCACGCACGACCCCGAACTCCTGGCCCGGATGCGGGAGTTCCAGCAGGAGCTGAACGAACAGGCCACGGAGAAGGGCAAGCGACTTCGCGCCAAGGTCGAAAGCATGGGTTCCGGCTTCGGCTTCGGCTCGGGAAAGTGAGCGGCATGACGTCTCCCGCTCTTCCCGACGCCCGCGCCCTGCTCGCCGAATTCCCGGTGGTCGACGGCCACAACGACCTGCCCTGGGCCCTGCGCGAGAAGGCCGGTTACGACATCGACCGCCTCGACATCGCGGCCGACCAGACCGGCAGGCTCCACACGGACATCGCGCGCCTGCGGGCGGGCGGGGTCGGTGCGCAGTTCTGGTCGGTGTACGTCCGCACGGACCTGACGGGCGACGCCGCGGTGAGCGCGACGCTCGAACAGATCGACTGCGTCGACCAGTTGATCACGCGCTACCCGGCGGACCTGCGGCGCGCGCTGACGGCGGCGGACATGGAGGAGGCGCGGGCGGAGGGTCGCATCGCGTCCCTGATGGGCGCCGAGGGCGGCCACTCCATCAACAACTCCCTGGCGACACTGCGGGCGTTGCACGCGCTCGGCGTCCGCTACATGACGCTGACGCACAACGACAACATCGCGTGGGCGGACTCGGCGACGGACGAGCCGGGGGTCGGCGGGCTCTCCCCGTTCGGCCACGAGGTCGTACGCGAGATGAACCGCAGCGGCATGCTCGTGGACCTCTCCCACGTGGCGGCGACGACGATGCGGGCGGCCCTGGACACCTCCGTGGCGCCGGTGATCTTCTCGCACTCCTCGGCGCGCGCGGTGTGCGACCACCCGCGCAACATCCCGGACGACGTCCTGGAGCGCCTGCCCGCCAACGGCGGCGTCGCGATGGCCACCTTCGTGCCGAAGTTCGTGCTGCAGGCGGCGGTCGACTGGACGGCGGCGGCCGACGAGAACATGCGGGCGCACGGCTTCCACCACCTGGAGACGACGCCGGAGGCGATGAAGGTCCACGCGGCCTTCGAGGAGTCGACCCCGCGCCCGGTGGCCACGGCGGCGACGGTCGCCGACCACCTCGACCACATGCGCGAGGTCGCCGGCATCGACCACATCGGCATCGGCGGCGACTACGACGGCACGGCGTTCACGCCGGACGGCCTGGACGACGTCGCGGGATACCCGAACCTGATCGCGGAGCTCCTGACCCGCGGCTGGTCGAAGGACGACCTGGCCAAGCTGACGTGGCGGAACGCCGTGCGCGTCCTGGGCGCCGCGGAGGACGTGGCACGCGACGTGCGGTCCCGTCGCGGTCCGTCGAACGCGACGCTTCAGCAGCTGGACTGCTGAGGGCCGCAGACGGTCAAGAGAGCGGGGGCGCGGCCGGGGGGGCGCGCCCCCCCACCCCGTTACAGGCCACCCCCATACGCACAAGGCCACGCACCAGCGCGCGCAACGCAGCGAGCCCGCGAAGACCAACTACACCCCCTCGTCGGACGCGCCCGACC
>NZ_JBITWR010000025.1:0-114047 GCF_044544025.1 Streptomyces sp. NPDC055243 | reverse complement strand
ACGACCCCAAGCCCTTCATCTGGACCAAGACAGCCCAAGAGATCCTCGACTCCCTCGCCCGCTTCTGCCGACGGATCTCCGGCGCAGGACACTAGCAGACCTCCGCCTTGACCGCCGTCGCGTCGGCCGAGCACACGCCACTCGCAGCCGGGTGACGTCGGTGACCAGGGCCTTGCTGACATGTCTCATTCACGGGCCCCAACATCCTGTCTCAGGATCTTGGCCCTTTACCCATCCCCACGGACTCCACTAATAGGACGCCTGGTTCCGTCCTACAGCAGGAGTTCCGCGAGGGTGCGCAATGGGTCGATAGCGGGAGACGATCAGCAGATCGGTTGCGCCGCTGGCCTGCCAGGCGTCCAGGCTGTCGGCGATCCTTTCCCGTGGGCCGATGAGTGAGGTCTCGTCGACGAAGGCGTCGGGCATCGCGGCGACTGCTTCCTCCTCGTGGCCCTCCCGGTACAGCCGCTCGATCCGCTCCACCTCCCCCTCGAAGCCCATACGAGCCATCTGGGCCGCATGGAAGGTCCGTTTTCCCCCCGAGGCACCGATATAGCGGGTGAGTGTCGGCTTGAGGCGGGCGAGCCCCTGTTCGACGTCGTCGCAGACGTGGGCATGTACCACCGGGGCGAACCGGAAGCCGTCTGGCGCGTCGGCCATCGCTTCTCTGCGGACCTCGGGTCGGAATGGCGACCAGTGCATGGGGGTCCGGCTGTTTGCGATCTGTGTAGTCAGGGCGGCGTTTTTCGGGCCGAGCGCGGCGAGGTAGATCGGTACATCGGCGCGGAGCGGCTGGGCGACGGTCTGTATCGGCTCGCCGTCCCCGATGGCGTCGGGGCCGGTGTAGGGGTGTGAGTAGTACTCCCCGGTGAACGTCACCGGCTTTTCCCTGTGCAGGGCTGCCCGCACGATCGTCACATACTCACGAGTCGCGGTGAGCGGGCTTCGGGGGAACGGTCGCCCGTACCAGCCTTCCACCGCGTACGGGCGAGACAGGCCGAGGCCCAAGATCAGCCGGCCACCGCAGAGGCGGTCCAGGAGCAGGGCGTGCATCGCCGTGACGGTCGGGGTGCGGGCGGTCATATGGGCGACAGCCGTACCCAATGAGATACGGGAGGTGTGGGCGGCGATCCAGGCCAGCGGGGTGAAGGCATCCGATCCCCAACAGGTGGGGCCCCAGCTGTCGGAGGTCCACACCGAGTCATAGCCGAGCCCCTCGGCTTCTCTCGCCAGGTTGGCGAAGTCGACAGGAGACGCGTCTCCTACGTAGCCGAGTATGAGACCGAGGCGCATGGCACTCCTTCCACAGCGAAAGCGTCTCGGGAGTGTGTCGCATGGCTACCTGCGACACAACGGCACCTACGCGCCGGTGACCGGATCCCGCCTTGCGAAGTTCGATCGGGCGCCGGAGCGGAACGATGCCGGGTCCTGCGTTGCTGCGGCCTCCTGCTGCTCGGCTTGCGCCTCAGGGAGATCCACAGTTTCGCCGGGATCAGCCTGTCGGCATGTCCCTGTGCGGAAAGTGCAGCGGCGTGGAGTCAGATTGGGATGGTGGTCACGTGAGGTGGTGGGGGCGCCCCAAGTGAGGAGGACAGAGCCGTTACCTCCGGATCAGCCGTCGGTGCCAGCCCGTCTGCCTCGGCCGTCTATTCCGATGTCCTCGGGCAGGTATTCGCTGTGGGCGCAGTGCGCGGTGCTCCGTTGCCGCCCTCGCCGACGCCTTCAGGGAGCGTGATGGAGAGGTTGTTGGCAGGGGGGGCCGCCCCTGCCCGCCGGTGCCTGCGGCTTCCTCCAGCGGATCAGTAATTGTCGAAGGACACTGCCTGCGGGGCGTTCACCCATCCGCTTTGGTTCCTCTGCGCCATACCGCGCACTCGCTGGGACTTGCCGGTGCAGTCCTCCTTCTCCCAGACGATCAGTGTGACCCTGGTCTGGTTCCTCACCCGGATGACCTCGTCCTTGACCGGGTCCTACTTCGCCGGGAACGGGATGCAGGTCTTGGCGGGCTTGTCGTTGTTGATCGAGCCGATCTGGTCGTTGCCCCACATCCCGAAGGTCTCGTAAACCATGTACCCCCTACCCGCTGACGGCAGGAGCGCCGGAGCCACACCCAGAAGGAGGAGGAAGGCAGACGGCAATGCCAGCAGTGGGAGGATGTGGCCGATGATCCGGGCGGCCGCCGACTTCGAAACCCCGAACAGCAAGGCCAGCTGGCGTATCGTCAAGTTGGTGCGTCAGTAGGCCGCGACCAGAAGAATGCGGTCCGCAAGCGGCAGCGGTGGGAGACCAGGTCGTGGAAGGTGCGGGCCAGGTCACAGACCCTGGCGATGTCCGGGCAGGCGAGCCGGACTTGAAGGAGCCGTTCTTCGTCCTTCGGGCGTAGGTCTTCCCGTCGGCACATGATCCACGAGGTGATTTTCCGAGGGCTGGGAACGTCGGCGCGGACGGGTTCGGCGGTGCCGTCACCAAGGGCGGCGAAGTGCTTGCGGATGGCTTGGACGCTGCCGCGGTAACCCTGCGCGCGGACCTCTGCAAGTACCTGAGGTGCAGTGATACTGCCGCCGGTGTTGGTGAACCGTGCGGTGGCGTATGCCTTGAACGGGGCGAGGGCGCCGCTGGGGCGGCGATCGCGGGCGGAGGCCAGGAGGATGTCGAGGTTGGTGTCGCGGAAGCGGCGCACGGTCTTTCGGTCCAGGTGGAGTCGGCGGGCGATGGCGCTGATGGTCCAGCCTGCTCTCACGAGTCGCTGGACGTCGGCGTGACGCTGACGGGTCCGCTCGATGATCTGGGTGCGGGGCAGCTCGGCGGGCGGCAACTCGGTGATCGTGACGAGCGCCGCGGCCGGCACCTCGGTCTCCTCCTCCGCGTGTTTCCGCAGGCAGGAACGGTGTTGATGGCATGTCTTCTCCACGGCCGCACCGAGGTTCTGCAGCAGGTGCCACCGGTCGGCGACCTCCAGAACGTCCGGCGCGGCCTCCTTGATCGCCTTGCTATAAGCGGTGGCACGGTCTCTGCAGATGACCTCGGCGCCGGGATGCGTGGTGAGCCAGGTGGCAAAGGTGTCCGCCTCGCGGTCGGGCAGGACGTCGAAGACACGGCCGGATTCGACGTCGACCAGCAGCGTGCCGTACCGCTTTCCCTTCCGGAACGCGAAGTCGTCGACACCCAGCACATGTGGCGCCCGCTCGGGGACGGCAGGCTCCGTGAGCAGGCCCAACAGCCGGGACCGTCCCGCCTTCAACTGCAGCCGTCGGCACAACCGTTGACCGGGGCGCCCACCGAGCTCGATAGAGACCGTGTGCTGCCACTGCTTCAGCCCGAGGCTGGGACGACGGTACTGCTCGCTGAGTTGGGCGACCTGTTCGACGAACGTCCGTCGCGGGCACCGGTCGCGGTCGCAGAAGAACCGCCGGACCCGTAACCGTATGGCCAGGCCCCGCCCGTTCACCGGCAGCCCGGCCAGCCCCCGTTCGTAGGAGGAATGCACCCTCGGCGCCCGCGATCGGCACCCCGGACACCGCGGTGGCGGACCGCATGCGACTGCCTCGACGACCAAACCCTCGGCGGACTCAGTGACGCGCGTCAACCGAACATCGAGACCGGAGAACAGAACATCAGCGGGCGATTCGACCCCCATGCGCAGGATGTCCCCCGGAGGAACGTTCCGGCGTGCCGCACCAAGTCCGGATGAGTAGTGACAAGCTGTCGGCGCCCTGGACGCGACGGCCTACCCCACACCTTCGTCCCGTCGCGCCAGCTACGCCAGGGCGTGAAGCCATCCAGGTGACGCGCCCTTAAGTGCCTGACGCTGTCGGGGATCTTGGAATGCGGAGTTGTCGAACGGGATCGGCAGGCCGAAGGGGCGGCCCGTCCTTCCTGGTCAGAGCAGTGGCGGGGTAGGGGGAAGGGCGGGCGGGAAGTTGCTGGCGGGACGGTGACGGTTAGACGAACGCATCGTTCGTGTCCCCTGTTGCCGGTGTGGTGGAAGTGGTCGGGGCGTCGATGGGGTTCACCCGTTCGTGGTGGCCGTGCCGGGAACCATGGGTTCGGCGAGTTGCGCGGGTGGGACGGTTGGCGCCTGCGACTTCGGAGGTCCGAGATGTGGGGGCGTTCGCGAGTAGCTGTGACCTGCGGCAAGTCGGAACTGTGGAGATCGCTTCCCACCCGGCGAGTGATCGTTCCCCGTTCGGATCGTCGATCAGCCCTGCCGGGGTGCCCGCACTGGTCGGGTGGCCAGGACATTCAGGGCGGGCGCACTATAAATCAGCCGGGTGGCGGACGTGAGGTGGCCGGGGAAGTAGAAGTGCTGGCGTAGGGACAGCTCACCGCCCACGATTTCGTCCTGCGGTTCGGCCACGGGTGTCTGGGGAGGGTTTCTGTCGATCTCGATTGCCAACGGCAACGGGGCACCGTCCGGACGGTGCCCCAACTGCCAGCCAGGTCCGACGAGTTCATGACCGCTGGCGGCATCGGCTCGGGCTTCCATCGCACTGATGACACCGTGCGGTCCCTGGACCGCGCCCACGTGCCAGACCGTGAGCCTCTTCCAACCTGAGGTTGATGCCCGCGAGTTGGACACCGCTGCACCACGACAAAGCTCCTGGTAGACGGGTTCTCGACCAAGATCACCCATGTCCGCCAGGAGCTTCACGTGCTTGTCTACCCGTCCTCGATCGATCTGTCGAGCCGCACCTTGCGGTTCCTGGCCGGACAACTGTCAGCCCGGCAGGCAGAGACCGGGACACGGTGGCGGCGCCTGTCGGCCGGGCGCCAGGCCCTCCTCGCGCTGGCTCACCTGCGGTGCGGTGATACCTACGCCCAACTCGCTGCAGGGTTCGGTATCGGGATCGCGACCGTGTTCCGCTATGCACGCGAAGCGGTCGACGTCCTGGCCGCTCTTGCGCCGTCCTCGTCCAGGTAGACCGACGTCACCATCACGCCCTCGGCCCCCTCGCCGGCCTCTGGGGGGACGGCGCACATCCGGACCTCCGAACCGCTCCCTGAACGGGCCTGCTTCCGGGCCAGCGTGGCAGCCAGGAGCGGTGCCGCATCGCACCTCACCACCCCGTACTCAGGATCGGCCTGGTCTCCTGGGCGGCCGTGGTGTCGGGCGAGGTGAAGACAATCCGTGCCCCGTATGCGTCGTGGCCGGGTTGTACGCCGAGCGAACGGGGCCTGGGGTACAACGGCATGGCGATCGCCCCGGTGCGCAGAGCGCCGAAGCAAAGGACCGCGAAGGTCGCGGAGTAGGGCAGCCGTAGTCCTACCCGGTCGCCGGGACGCACGCCGTGGGCGAGCAGCCCACCGGCGGCCCGAGCGCTCAACTCGTCCAGTTCAGCACAGGTCAGGGCTCTGTCCGTACCCCGCACCGCCAGGTGCTGCGGGTGCCGCCAGGCTGTCTCCACCAGGGTGGTGGCGAGGTTGCTCACGTCGATGTCCCTTCCCTTGCCGGGGGATGCCGGGATGCGCGCCGCCCCCTGCGTCCGGCGCTGGAACGACTCTGCCCTGCCCGGAGCGTTCCTCTGGCACTTTGCGGGCAAGATCGGTAGCCCCGGCGGAACAGATACGTATGGGCCGGAATCACCTACGTGCACGTACGGCCGGCGAGTCGGACGGTCGAACCGGCAGCCAGTTTGAGGGATAGTCAGTTCTGAGCAGGGTCTTTCCAAATGTCCGCGACTACGAACGCCTGCCCAACACCCTGAACTTCATCCGAGCTGGGTGAGCAGGACCTCCTCGATTCCGGGCCGGTGCCCGGCGGTGCCGCGATCGGTGGCGAGCCGTGCCGCCGCCCGTGCCGCGATGGCTTCGCCCTCAGGGGCATCGATGGTGTCGTCCTTGAGCGCGGCCAGGATCTCCCGCCATGCGGTCAACACCTCCTCCTCGGTCCGGGCGCAGGCCAGAGGACCGCCGCCTCGCCGGGACCGCCGCAAGACACGGTGCAGGCACGCTCGTGGGTGACGCGGAGGCAGGCTCGGGTGAGCATGGCGGCGTCCATGCCATAGTGGGGCCGGTCGAGGAAGAACCTCGGCTCGGACGCGTGGTGGGCGGCGGTGGTCGTCTCGTCGATCGGTGTTCTGGTGGCCGGGGCGGTGTCGTGCAGCGCGCGATGGCTGAGTGTGATGTCCCGGGTTCCGGGCGACGCGTCGTCGGTGCGGATCACGACGGCCGGGTCGTGATCGGCGCGGTCGACCACGTCGGTGTGCTGCGGCCAGAACATCACCTGGTCGCGGAAGTCGTCACCGACCTGGACGAGTGCCGTGTCGCTCGGCCTGGTCTCCTGGGCGGCCGTGGTGTCGGGCGAGGTGAAGACAATCCGTGCCCCGTATGCGTCGTGGCCGGGTTGTACGCCGAGCGAACGGGGCCTGGGGTACAACGGCATGGCGATCGCCCCGGTGCGCAGAGCGCCGAAGCAAAGGACCGCGAAGGTCGCGGAGTAGGGCAGCCGTAGTCCTACCCGGTCGCCGGGACGCACGCCGTGGGCGAGCAGCCCACCGGCGGCCCGAGCGCTCAACTCGTCCAGTTCAGCACAGGTCAGGGCTCTGTCCGTACCCCGCACCGCCAGGTGCTGCGGGTGCCGCCAGGCTGTCTCCACCAGGGTGGTGGCGAGGTTGCTCACGTCGATGTCCCTTCCCTTGCCGGGGGATGCCGGGATGCGCGCCGCCCCCTGCGTCCGGCGCTGGAACGACTCTGCCCTGCCCGGAGCGGTCCTCTGGCACTTTGCGGGCAAGATCGGTAGCCCCGGCGGAACAGATACGTATGGGCCGGAATCACCTACGTGCACGTACGGCCGGCGAGGAGGGCCCCTGCCTCTGCGGCCGGACGCGCGCCCACGGCGCTATGCGACCGGGTCCTGCCAACTCCGCTATCCGCAGGGACTGCAAGGAGCTGCGGCATCTGTTCTCGATACGCGCGGGGGCCGGTGAAATCGAACGCGGCACATGCCGTCCCCGGGTCGTGGGATTCTCTTGGTGACGCAGAGGGAGGGCATTGTGACGCAGTGGACATGGGCTCGGTCCGGTACACGGAATGAGACCACCGGATTCATTGGCCGGGCGGCCGAGCTGGAGGCCGTACGGAAGGCGGTGACACAGGCCCGTCTGGTCACGCTCACCGGCCCCGGTGGGGTCGGCAAGACCCGCGTCGCGGTGCGGGCGGCGCATCAGTCGTCGGTCGATTTCCCGGACGGCGTGAGCATCGCCGAGCTCAGCGGTCTGCGGGATGCGGAGTTCCTGCCCAACACGGTGGCCATCGCCGTCGGTCTGCCCGAGATCGCGTCACGAGCGCCGATGGACCAGCTCATCGACCATTTCGCGGACAGGCAGGCGCTGCTGGTGCTGGACACCTGCGAGCATCTCGTGGATGCGATGGCCGTGTTCGTCGACATCCTTCTGGGGCATTCCTCCAGGCTGGTGTTCCTGCTGACCAGCAGGCAGCCGGTGGCGCTGCCCGGCGAGTGCGTGCTGCCGATCGCGCCGATGCCCAGCCCGGAAGCGGACGCCGACGAGCACAGTAATGACGCCTTGGCCCTGTTCGTCTCCCGGGCCAAGGCGTCATTGCCGTCTTTCGAACTGACCACCGAGAACCGGTCCGAGGTCATCGCGCTCTGCCGCCGCCTGGACGGCATTCCGCTCGCCATCGAACTGGCCGCCGTGCGGTTGCGGACCATGCCCCTGGAGCAGATCCTGAGCCGGCTCGACGACCGCTTCCGGCTGCTGGCCGGCGTGCGAACGGCCCAGGCTCGCCACCACACCCTGCGCACCACCATCGAATGGAGCCACGGTCTGTGCTCATCGATGGAGCGGGAACTGTGGGCACGGCTCTCGGTCTTCGCTGGCGGCTTCACTCTGGCGGCCGTCGAACAAGTGGGCGTCGGTGGGGAGTTGGCGGACTGTGATGTGCTCGACCTGCTCGGGGCGCTGGTGGACAAGTCGGTGGTGCAGCGGGTCGAGGGCGACGTCGAGTACCGCTACCGGGTGCTGGACACGATCCGCGAGTACGGCGCCGAGCAACTCGAGAACAGCGGCCGTACCAAGGAGTACGCACGACGTCACCGGGACTTCTTCCTGCACATGGCCCAGCGGGCGGGCGAGGAGTGGATGGGCGACCAGCAGGTCGAGTGGGGCAACCGGCTCGCCGCCGACTTCGACAACTTCCGCCTCGCCCTGGAGTTTGCCGTCGCCCACCCCGGTGACCAGTCCGCGCTGCGGCTGGTGAACGGCCTGTGGGGACTGTGGCTGGGCAAGAGCCGGCTGACCGAGGCCCGGCGCTGGATCGACAAGGCCCTGACGGCCGAGCCGGAGCCGACCGTCGAACAAGGCATCGCCATGTACCACGGCGCCTACTACGGGCTGCTGCAGGCCGACCGGCAGGCGCAGGAGATGGTCCGGCGCTGCCGAGCTGTGGCCGAGTCCCTGGACGACGACTTCCTGCGCGCCCGCGCCCTGTACGTCGAGACCTACGAGATGCTCATGTGGAGCCGGGACATCGAGCGCACCCTGGCATCGTACGAGGAGTGCCGTGGGCTCCTCACGGCGTCGGGCGACCTGTTCCCCCTGGCGGCCGGCTACATCAACACCGCGGTGTTCCACGCCGCGCACGGCGACCCGTCAAGGGCCCTGCGGGAGGCGGATGAGTGCCTGCGGAACCTGTCCCACATCCCCCGTGAGCGCTGGGTGCGCAACTACATGACGGTCACCCAGGTGTTGGCGCTGTGGGCGGACGGCAAGCCGGATGAGAGCCGTGAGCTGGGACGCAAGGTGCTGCCCTCCGCCCTCGCCCAGGGGGAGACGATGAGTCTGGCCGCCACGGTGGAATTCCTGGCCTGGGGCGCCTGCAGCGCGGATGAACACGAGTACGCCGCGACACTGCTCGGCGGCGCCACGGCGCTGTGGCGCCAGGTTGGCGCCGTCCTGTGGGGCGTACGGGCACTGAACACACAGCGCACCGAGAGGGAGAACGCCCTGATGCTCAGCCTGGGGGCGGAACGCTTCACCCAGGCATACACATACGGAACGAAGCTGGCGATGTCGAACCTGGTCGACATCGCCTGCGGGAACGTGTGTGCCGCAGACGACACCCCGCAGCCACCCGCCGGCGACAGCAGCCCCCTGGGCCCGCTCACCCCGCGAGAGCGGGAGGTCGCCGGACTGGTCGGCGAGGGGCTCACCAACCGGCAGATCGCCGAGCGTCTCGTCATCTCCAAGCGCACCGCCGACACCCACGTCGAACACATCCTGAACAAGCTCGGCGTGACCTCCCGCACTCAGATCGCCGCGGCAGTCGCGCCCGACAAGCCGGTTCAGACATGACACCCAAGTACGGTGTGTCGCACCCTGCGAAGAGCGAGGTCATGGGAGCCGGTCCGAGCCGTCTCCAGAACCGGACTCCGCCACGGAGCACCTCCTTTGGGCGCGCGAATCATGCACCCAATGCACGACACTCCGCAAAGGACCAGGTCACGTCCTCATGAGGTAGATCGGTGGGCGTACCCCGCCTCTGCAGGTCTGCAGCGCCGCGCCGTTCATGCAGTAGATGCAATTCCCCGGGGTTGCGCTTCGACCTCCCACTGCACCGGGCGGGCAGGGGGCGAAGCCGTAGCGATCGGCGAAGACCAGACACCGTGGGTCGGCCCGGAACTCCTATCTCTGTCCCAGGTCTTACGCGTGTCGATTTCGGGTACGTCTCCGCTGCGCAGAGAGGACATCGGCGCACGTCTTGGGATGAGACAAGCTTCGCAGGATGAGACCGGCAAGTCGGGCCTCCCGGGCGGCCCATGGAGTGCCTCCGCACCTGTTGTCCCTCAAGTCACGCCCTGTCACAGGTGCATGTTGGAATCAAACAGGCTTCACGGATGAAAACGACCTCTAAGACGCCATTTCAGTTGGCGGGATCTCGCGGCAGTCTGGGGTGATGGCGGTGTCACTCCGGGACCGTCTGCCTGAGGCCCTCCGCGAGGGAGCTGACGGCCGGCCCGGTGCGTTTGCCGAGCTGGGCTACGGCCCCTTCCCGCTGCTCGCCTTCGCGAGTTCGCGAGAGATGGCGTGTTCATCCTGTCCGCGCACGGCCTGCTCCAGACTGTGGTCGTCGCGCTGCGAGAACCGCTCGCCCTTGGCGAAGTCGTCCTCGCTCAGCACCTGGCCGCACCACTCCCCTCGCCCCGCCACATGGTCGTCGAACGGCACGGCCGCGCCCTCGCCGAGGACAATCCACTGGTCGGCGTCCCAGCGCAGGGCGAGGACGTAGGTGTGACCGGTCTCCAGCCGGGGCGCCTCCGGGGCGGTGCCCTTGATCCGCTTGCCGTTGCGGTACACCGACCAGCCCGGGGCGGTCATGTCGAACTCGGTGCCCAGCTCATGCCGAGGGGTGGCAGCGGACCACAGCACCTTCTCCTTCCGGAACGTCACCGCCCGGTCGACCGTGTACCGCACCGCCCCCTTGGCGACGTCCTGCCTGTTGCTCTCCCGCTCGGAGGCCGGCACCGCCACCACCACGTGGTCCGCGCCCGCTTTCCAGTCCGCCGCGGTCTGGGAGGGGTAGGGGTCGTCGGCCGTACCGCAGCCCACCACAGTGCGCAGCCCCTCCCGGCCGAACAGCACACTCGCGGTGATACCGACCGCGGCCAACACAGCCACAGCGGGTCTGCCAGACAACAGGGGACGGACCGTGAACCTCAACTCAAGACTCCCGTTCTCGAACAGCATCGGGCCATTCAGTGCCTACACATGCATTGATCACTTTCCTCGCCGGTTGGTTCCGAGCGAGCTGCCACGAGGGGCGACCTGCGCAGACGAGGCAGCGCGGGGAAGCAGGAGGCGGGCGCCTGACGGCAGCGATCGGGCCCGACAAGGGCCTTGGCGAACAGCCCGTGTGCGAATCGCAGCAGGGGACGCCCTTTCAGTTGGTGAGTCTGCGGTGGCATATGAGGGTCGAAGCAATGGCTGTGAACGCGAGGAAGTGTTCCGGCACCCGCTCGTAGCGGCGATGAAGACGTCGGCAGCCTGACAACCAGGACACGGTTCGCTCTACGACCCAGCGGTGTCGTCCCAGTCGTTGCGATGACTCGATGCCCTTACGGGCGAGGCGGTGCCGAATGCCGCGGGAGGCCAGCCAGCGCCGCAGGTGCGGGTAGTCGTAGCCCTTGTCTCCGTGCAGCTTCCCGGGCCGGCGGCGTCGGGGGCCGCGACGTGAGCGGATGGGCGGGATTCCGCGGACCAGCGGAATGAGGGCCTGGCTGTCGTGGAGGTTCGCGGCGGAGATGCCGATGGACAGAGGCAGCCCGCTGCGGTCAACGATGAGGTGGATTTTCGATCCGCTCTTGCCGCGGTCGGTCGGATTCGGTCCCGTCAGCCGCCCCCTTTGAGGGCCCGGACGCTGACGGAGTCGATCGCGCATCGCGACCAGTCCAGCACGCCCTGAGCCCCGAGTTCGTCCAGGACCAAGCGATGAAGCTTGGCCCACACCCTGGCCTCGGTCCACACGGTGAACCGGCGAAAGGCCGTCACCCCCGACAGACCGAAGCCAGGCGGCAACTGATTCCAGGTGCACCCCGAGGTGGCCACGAAGGTGATCGCGGCCAGCACCTCGCGGTCTCCTCGGCGACGATGCCCTCCACCTTGCGGCCGTTCCGGGGCCGGCGGGACCACGCGCTGGAACAACTCCCACAGATCATCCGGCGCCATCCGTTCGACAAGCCCAGCAGCCATCACCCCAGACTGCCGCGAGATCCCGCCAACTGAAATGGCGTCTAACTGAGTGTTTGGTCCGGTGATTGGTGTTTGGTTCCGGGTTCAGGTTCCGCGCCAGTTGGGGGTGGTTTCGCCGGTGAGGCGGCGGGCCATGAGGTCGATCATCGCGAGGTGGATCATGGCTTCGGAGCGGTGCGGGTGTCGCTCGTAGTCGCGGGCGAGTCTGCGGTGGTGCATGAGCCAGCCGATGCTGCGCTCGATGGTCCAGCGGCGCGGAATGATGGCGAACCCGCGGGCGCCCGGCGGGCGTTGGACGGGCTGGACATCGATGCCCAGGCGGGCGCCGTGCTCGATGGCGGTGGTGCGGTACCCGGTGTCCACCCATGCCGTGGTCACCCGGGGGTGGGCGGCGGCGATGCGGGACAGCAGGGTCCGGCCGGCCGCGGTGTCGGACACGCTGGCCGCGGTGACCAGCACGGTCAGCAGCAGGCCCAGCGTGTCGCAGCCCAGGTGGCGCTTGCGGCCGATGATCCGTTTCCCGGCGTCCGTGCCCTGGTCGGCCAGGGGCACGTTGGCGGAGGTCTTGACGGTCTGGGAGTCCAGCACGCAGGCCGACGGCTCGCCGTCGCGGCCCTCGGCTTGGCGCACGAGCCTGCGCAGCAGCCCGGTGAGCTGCGTGAAGACGCCGTCCTGCTGCCACCGTGCGAAGTAGCCGTAGACCGTCGGGTGGGGCGGGAAGTCGCGCGGCAGGTAGCGCCAGGGGATCCCGGTGCGGTCCACATAGAGGATGGCGTTCATGATCTGCCGCAGGTCGTGTTCGGGCGGGCGCCCGATGTCCAGGGCGTACTGGCGGCGTTGGACCCGCCAGGCCGTGAGGACGGGTTCGATCAGTGCCCAGCGGGCGTCGGAGAGGTCGCTGGGGTAGCCGTGCTGCCCGGTCATGTCTTGGATGTACTGCGGGATGGCCGCCCTGGCCAGCGGTCAAAAGAGGGCGGGCCAGGGCGCGTTGGAACGAGACAGGAGGAGTTCGGGCGAAACAAGCCTCTGCTGTCACCGGCTAGACGGGCACCTCACCGCTCACGCCAGCCCCAGAACATCAGGGCCAGAGAACCGCACCAGGTCGCCAAGAAACAGGACCAAACACTCAGTACGAGGTCGTTTTCATCCGTGAAGCCTGTTTGATCCCAACATGCACCTGTGACAGGGCGTGACTTGAGGGACAACAGGTGCGGAGGCACTCCATGGGCCGCCCGGGAGGCCCGACTTGCCGGTCTCATCCTGCGAAGCTTGTCTCATCCCAAGACGTGCGCCGATGTCCTCTCTGCGCAGCGGAGACGTACCCGAAATCGACACGCGTGAGACCTGGGACGAGTTAAGAGATACATGAGGCGGCGCAAACTAGCTGAAAACGACCTCTAAATAGAACCTGGCGCCCAGAGGCGTCGGCCTTCCATCCGCAAGCCGCTCCTGTGCCGAGGGTTGGGAGCATGTAGCAACTTCACCTGCCTGACCTGCCGCGGCCACTTTTCGGGCAGACCGCCCGTGCCGGGACCGCCCTCGCCCAGGCGACGTCCCACAAGCGACCTCCCAACCTGACCCGGCTGCTCCGCGATACGGCCTTCCGCAGGCGGCCCCGCCCCGCGGAGCGTGGTCGGCTGAGGAAGCTGCCCGCGTACAACGGGACTCCGCGGCTGGTCTGCCTCAAGCCGAAGGTCCACGCGGTCCCCAGCGTCGTGGTCGGGGCGACCACCGTAGTGTCGGCGGTACACCGATGGGGATGTCGGTGGCTCCCTCGTGCACAGCGCGTTCGGCCTCGTCCGCGTCAGCACCGGCGAAGACCAGGATGTCCCCGGCGACCAGTCGTACGCTTTCCCACACGGCGACTGGAAGAGCCGGGCCCGCGTTCGGGATGCCACGGACGACATCGAGGGTCCACCTGGTCACGTTTCGGCGTACGGCGCGACTTGCAGGGGCGGCTGCCAGCGCTCCCAGGACCCCGGACAGTCCTCGCACCGTGTGGGCGACTGCCTGTCTGTCATCCGTGTGCAAGGACGAGGCACCGCGGATGAGGGTGAGGCAGCTGTTGCCGAGCAGGTCCAGGTATTTCGTGGACGCGATCTCCTGATTGATGGGTTCGCGCCGGCCCCGCCAAAGGGGGGTGCGCCGAGCGACGGCGATGGTGTCGTCCCGTGTTCCGCCGAGGTCGTTCAGCAGCGTGTAGACGGGACGCAGCTCTTCCCACCGCTGAGCGTCGCGGCCCTTTTCCGACTCGTCCAGTGCCCGCGCCGTCAGTTCCAGTGCGCGGCCCAGCCCCTTCAGCGTGACGGCCTCGGCGCGTCTCAGCAGGGCAATCGGGTGCGGCGGGAAGAGAAGCTGGCTGAACACAAGCGCCACGCCGGCCCCGAGCAGCGCGTCCTGTACGCGATCGATGCCTGCCCGCTGTCCAGCCGCGACGGAGATCACCGCACCCACGGCTGCCTGGGCCATTGTGATGCGCTCTCCGTCGACGAGGAGCGCGACGGTGAGCGCGCACAGGACAGCCACGCCGACAGACGGAGCCCCATGGCCGAGGACGTGGAAGGCCAGTTGCCCAACGACGACGCCCGCGATGACCCCGGACAGGACCCGTACGGCGTTGGTGCCCCGCCCTCCGACGGGCGCGTTGAGCGCGACGAGGGTGGCGATCGGGGCGAAGAGGGGGATGTGATGGTCGAAGACGTTCCTGGCGATCCACCAGGAGAGCGCGGCGGCCGCGGCCTGCTGGAGCACAGGCCACAGGTTGTCCCTGAGGCGTAGCCACGCTTCGTGCATCGTCCTCATCGGCCGTCGGGTGGGACGCCAGGGGCATCCCGTGCGAGCTCTCGAAGCCTCGCCTTGCAAGGCGGTCGGCGCATCCACTGCGCGCCCGGGTGACGCAATCCGTTCACTCGGGTGGCACCGCATGCGCCGGACGCTCCCTAGTCGTCGTCGAACAGGCGGTGGCCCAACTCGTGCCAGCTTTGCAAGCCCGGAAGCCGGTCGGCGGCCTCCGGGCCCCAACTTCCCATCGTGTACGGCAGAGGCGGCTCGTCCGGGTCGAGCACCGGCTCCACGATCCGCCAGCACTCCAGGATGGCGGGGAAGAAGGCAAAACATTCGGGATCGCCTTCGATGGCCCCGTGGAGGATGTTCTCGTACGGGAGTTCCTGCCGTCCCAACACCCGCGCGAAGTCGACACCGATGGGGACGGTCATCGGCCCGGTGTTCGTCTCGGGCTTGCTCAGCATCAGGTCCGCCCTGATCCCGGTGTCGCCGTCGATGCGGAAGCGGATGAGGTTCGGTGGCGTCTGCGTGTTGTCGCCGCCGAAGAGTTCCAGGGGCGGTTTGCGCAGCTCCACCACGACCTCAGTGGCGGTGACGGCCAATGCCTTCCCACTGCGGAGGTGGAAAGGCACGCCTGACCAGCGCCAGTTGTCGATGAACATACGGGTCGCGAAGTAGGTCTCGGTCGTGGAGTCCGGCTCAACACCTTCGACGTGCCGATAGCCCTCGTACTGGCCACGAACGGTGTCGGCGAGGTCCATCGTGCGGGTCGCGTGCAGTACCCGCCACTTCTCCAGACCCTGTGCCCGGGCGTTGTCGGCGCTCGGCGGGTCCATCGCCAGGAAGGCAAGGACCTGAAGCAGGTGGTTCTGGACCACGTCACGCAGGCAGCCCACGTCGTCGTAGAAGGAGCCTCGGTCGGCGACGTCGAAGTCCTCGGCAAGGGTGATCTGGACGTTGTCCACGTAAGCGCGGTGCCAGATCGGCGCCAGCAGCGTGTTGGCGAACCGGGAGACCATCAGGCTCTCGACCGCACGGTTGCCCAGGAAGTGGTCGACGCGCAGAAGGTGGTCGTCGTCGAAGTGGGTGCTCAGTTCGTCCTGCAGCTTCCGGGCGGAGTCGAGGTCGTCTCCGAACGGCTTCTCCACCACCAGGCGGGCGTTGCGGTTCAGGCCCGCCCCGGCCAGTGAGGCGGCGACCCTGGTGAACAGCGACGGTGGGATTGCCAGGTAGTGCGTCACGAACTCGCGCCCTGTCACAGCATCGCGCAGCCGGGCGAAGGTGGCGTCGTCGGCGAAGTCTCCGGTGACGATGGACAGGCCCGCTGCGAACCGGGCGAAGACCGCCTCGTCGATGTCCGTGCCCGCGGCGATGACCGCCTCTCTCGCGTGCTCGCGCAGCGCGTCGTCGTCCCAGTCGGTGGCCGCCACCCCGATGACGGGCACGGTCAGCTTGCCGGACTCGGTGAGCCGGTACAGCGCCGGCAGCAGCATCTTCCGGGCGAGGTCGCCGGTGATGCCGAAGAGCACCAGAGCGTCGGAGCGTTCGAGGACAGGAGGGCTGAGGGGGTTATCGCTCATCGTGAGCGCCTTTCTCGGGAGTCACGCGGGTTGGCCGCCGGTGTCCATAGGCCGACGCAGACGCTTGTCGGCCGACCGCGATGGGGCTCGGTCTCAGGAGGCCTTCGTGCGCTGCTGGTCGGGCTTGTGCCCGAACCGGGCCTGCAGGGCCGCCTCGATCTGGTCGGGGTCTCGATCACGGGTCTCGGGCAGGTAGCGGCTCACGAAGAAGAACGCCAGCACGCACACCCCGGCGAAGATCCAGAAGGTCTCGCCCTGGCCGATGGCAGCTGCCAAGGGCAGGAAGGCGAGGCTGACGACGAAGTTTGCTACCCAGTTGACCGCTGTGGCCACGCTCGATCCCTCGGCACGGACGGACGGCGGGAAGATCTCGCCGAGCAGCGTCCAGAACACCGGCCCGAGACCGCCCGCGTACGCGGCGATGTAGATGACCATGAACAGCAGTGTCAGCACCGAGTTCATGCCGACCACGAACGCGAGCCCCAGCATGAAGATCGAGACCGCCATGAGGGCCAGCGAGACGAGAACCATAATGCGGCGGCCCGCCCGGTCGACCAGGCGGATCGCCACCAGCGTCATGACCAGGTTGATCAAGCCGATGAACACGGAGTAGAAGATGGAGTTCGACGCGTTCAGACCGGTCTGCTGAATAATGGTCGGAGCGTAATAGATGATCGTGTTGATGCCGCCCAACTGCTGTACGGCGGCAAGCGTGAGCCCGACTACGAGAGCCGGACGCACGTCGGGGGTGAGAAGTCTCCTGGCCCCGTGGTCAGCCGCCCTGGAGTTGCGTGTCTGCTTCTCGCGCTCCGCGGCGATCCGGTGCTGGGCCCGCGTGATCAGTTCGTCCGCCGTGGCCTCGTCGGTGACCGAGGCGATTCCCTTGCGCGCCCTGTCGACCTGATCATGGGAGATGAGCCACTGCGGTGATTCGGGAAGAAACCAGAGGGTGGCCGCCACCATGAGGGCGGCCGGAACCGCGCCGACGGCGAACATGGCCCGCCACATCTCGCTGCTCGAGAAGGCGAGATTAACCAGGTAGGCGATCAGGATACCGAGGGTGATCATCAGCTGGTTCATCGTGAGCAGACGCCCGCGGATCTTCGTCGGTGAGATCTCGGACAGATAGACCGGCACCGTCGCCGACGCCGCTCCGACTGCGAGGCCGAGGATGACACGGCCCGCCATGAGCACCGCGTATCCGTTCGCCGCGCACGCGATCGCCGTACCGATGATGAACACCGCGCCGATCGCGCCCAGAGCCCTACGCCGGCCGACTCTCTCGGACAGGCGGCCGGCCGAGGTGGCGCCGATCACCGCGCCGATGAGCAACACGCTGACCACGCTTCCCTGCTCGAAGGAGTTCAGATGGAAGTCCTCCTTGATGTAGAGCAGGGCGCCCGAAACGACCCCCGTGTCGAAGCCGAAGAGGAAGCCGCCCAGAGCGATCGCGGCCGCCCAGTAGGTGATCTTCCGCTGCCCCTCCGGGGAGACCTCGGTGAGTGGTCCGTGGGTGCCCGGTTCTTTGGAGAAGCCCTGAACCATGTCATTTCCTCATGTCTCGCTCATGCCTCGCTGTTCTGTCCGGTCAACGTCACCACCCTTCGGGAGTTCTAGGCATAAAAGCGAAGCAATCGGGTGGTTCACGAGGCGGAGGTGATCGCGACGAATGGGGGGCGACCGTAAGTGGCTCGGCACCGCCTTCGAACAGGCGCCTTCCAGCGCAGGGGCGAGGGGCACAGTGGGCCCTGACGACAGGAGCGCCCGCCGATGAAGAGGAACATGACCACCAGCTGGCCGATCACGGAACTCGCGTGACTTCACAACCGTGAGCGGAGGCCGGGTGGCCGCCCCGCGCCGGTCCTTCCCCCTCGTGAGCCATGCTCGCGGCGGGGCAACGACCGCTCAGCCACGCCACCATGGCTCGCGCACGTACAGGCTCTCCTCGCCCTTGCACCCCAGACCGTTGGAGATCTCCTCCGCGTCCAGGTTCCAGCCCACGACGCCGTTCCCCTTGCGGCCCAGCTCGATCAGGCGGTTGCTCTCGGCGCGTGTGCCCTCGGTGACCTGGCAGCGGACGATCGAGGTCCACGCCTGCCCGTCCACCGCAGAGACGAAAGACAGGACCGGGAGCGCGATGGTGGTCAGGCCCAGTGCCACCCACTGTTCGAGAGCCGCTGCCCGGCGGAGCCAGGGCGACGGCCGGTAGTCTCCGTCCCGGCGTGATCCGGCCGTCGGCGGCCGCCCAGGACGGTGTCCGTGCGGCCGCCGTCTGCCGGTGCGGTACTCCACCACGACGCCCTTGCGCAGCGCGTAGGCGGCAAGCCCGGTACCCAGTCCCCACAAGGGGCCGAAGAAGCACGCGTCCACCACCCCCACCGCGACCGGGTTGACGACGGTCAGCGCCGCCCGCTGGAGCGCCCGCAGGACGCCGCCTCCCACCGGGACCGCGCCACGCGCCGCGAACAGGGCGAACACGACCCGGGAGACGACGACGGCCAGCACGGAGGCGAGAAGTGGGTCGGTGAGCACCATGCCGATCAGGACGTCTGGCCAGTTCGCGGGTTCCATGCCGACGAACACATCCCGGGCCGCGCCCCCGCCCCCGACCGTATAGGCGACCTTCGTCACCGGAACCGCGACGGCTAGAGCCAGCAGGACCGTGTGGCCGGGGCCGCCCCTGCGGTCGACCGACCGGGCCGACTCCTCCTCTCCCCGATCGGTGCTCCTGCCGCCACCCGTCTCCGCCTTCTCCTCCACGGCGCCTACAGGTAGTGGTGCACGACGGTTGGCCTGCCCGGGGCCAGGTCGGTGAGAATGCGGCTCGCCGCGACGACCTCCCGTACCGGCAGATCCGCCGGCGGCGCCAGCGCGTGCTCGAACAGCTGGAGGCGGGCCGGACGCGTCCACGCGCCCTTCACCATCAGGTCGGTGATCTGTGCCCTGCCGAGTTCGCAGATACGCGGCTTCCCGTCGTAGCCGGGCAGCTCCCGCTCCAGGAATGTCATGATGCCGCAATCCGTGTGGCCATCCGACATGATGTCGACCCCGTTCTGCAGAAGCGGCATGGAGCAGTGCGTGTTGAGCACCCGCTCGGAGTGCTCAACCCGGTCGATGAACTGACTGGTCGGGTACGAGGAGGAGTTGCCGGCCAGGAACGCGTCTGGTGCCGCGACCCGGTCCAGCCGGCCCAAGATCTCCTTCTTGAGGTCCAGGCGCTCAGGTACCGCCTCGGCGACCAGCCAGGCATCCACAAGCGCCCTCTCCAGGCCGCCGTGACCGAGCCCCGACCCGGTGAGCCACCCTCGATGCCGGTGGGGAGTGTGAAGGCCATGCGTTTTCCTGCTTCCCGGACGACAAAGCACCGCCGCGAAATCACCGTGCCCGCTCAGCAGCCTCCACTGCTCCCCCCACACCGGCCACCGGCGCTACTCCAGCCGGGCAGCTCCGAAGTACTCCACGATCCGGTCGCCCTCCATCACCAGACACCTGGACCGCGATCTCGACGGTGCACAGCCGGTGGGCGACCACCACCGCCGTGCAGCACCGTGTCGGTGCGCTGCACCGCCCGCTCGTCTAGTGGTGGACTCGGCCCGCGAGCGGCTAAATACTCCAGCCGTGGATCGCTGGTGCGACCTCCGACCGGCCGTGCCTACGGGTGCGTGTCCGTGTTCGCGATGACCTCGTCGAGGCGGTCCAGAGCGGCCTGCAGGTCGTCGACCTTGGCCTGGATGCGGTCGCGCTCGGCGCGCAGCATGGCTCGTTGCTCGGCGTCGGTGTGCCCGGTGTCCCTACATGGAAGGAGTTCCGCGATCCTTCGGCTGGTCAGACCAGCGGCGAACATCTGCTGGAAGAAGCGCACCAGGGTGACGGTGTCCTGCCGGTAGAGGCGCTGGCCGGATGGGCTGCGCTCCGCGCTGAGCAGCCCCTGCTGCTCGTAGTAGCGCACGGCGCGTACCGAGACGCCAGCACCCCGCGCCACCTCGCCGATGCGGACCAGCCGCTCGGCCGCGGCCTCCGTGACGGTCATGGTGATTCCTCTCACCCCGGTCCTGACGGCCAGCACTTGCCTCTGACGCCAACGTCAGGTTTTAGCGTACCGGGCATGGACATCAACAACTCAGTTGCCCTTGTCACCGGAGCCAACCGCGGCCTGGGCCGCGCCTTCGCCCAGCGCCTGCTCGAACGCGGCGCCCGCACGGTCTACGCGACGGCTCGCCGGCCCGAGACCGTGGACCTGCCCGGGGTCGACGTGCTACCCCTCGACATCGCCGACCCCGCATCCGTGAAGGCCGCCGCCGAGGCCGCCCCGGACATCACGCTGCTCATCAACAACGCGGGGATCCAGACGGGGACCGACCTGGTGACCGGTTCACTGGACGCGGTACGGCACGAGCTGGAGACCAACGTGTTCGGCCACTTGGGAATGATCCGGGAGTTCGCGCCGACGCTCGCCAGGAACGGAGGGGGCGCGATCATAAACGTCCTCTCCGCCATGTCATGGTTCGGGGTCAACGGCGCCAATGCCTACCACCTGACCAAGGCCGCCGCCTGGGCCATGACCAACGGCGTCCGCCTGGAACTCGCCGAGCAGGGCACGCTCGTGACAGCGGTGCACCTCGGCCTGGCCGACACCGACATGGCCGCAGGCTGGCCCGTGGCCAAGATTGCCCCGTCGGACCTGGCCGACGCGGCGCTCGACGGCGTCGAGGCGGGCTCCGCCGAGGTCCTCGCCGACCAATGGAGTCGGGACGTCAAGTCCCGACTGCCGCTGACGCCGGAAGAATTCAACGCCGCGATGGACCGCGCCCTGGCGGCGCTAACGGCGGCCTGAGGGCCCTCGGGGTGCGCTGACTTCGGTCGGATGCTCCCTACGGTCAGTCAATTGATACTCCGTCCGCAGTTGTGGATTTTCATGTTGTGGCCTCGCGTCGGCGGTAGTGGCAGTCGTGGGCGCGGCCTGGTGTCGGCGACGCCATAGAGACCAGCGCAGGCGTTGGTCGCGTTGGTCGTTCGGGTATGCGGCGGGCAGGGCGAATAGTCGCTGTATTTCGTTGCAGGTGAGGGGGATGAGTCCGGTGGGGGCGGGGTGTTTGCGGTGCTCGTCGGCGCGGATGACGGCCAGGAAGGCATGGGCGAGCATCGCGAGGGTCACCCAGCGCAGCCAGGGGGTGTGGCGGCGGACCTGGTGCTCGTCCAGGCCGGCGAGGCCCTTGCCGGCCTGGAAGGTCTCCTCGATCCGCCAGCGGGTTCCGGCGACGCGGACCAGGGCGGGCAGCGGGACTGGCCGCGGGCTGAAGCAGCGGTAAAAGGCCACCTCGCCGGTGGTGCGGTTGCGGCGGATCAGCAGCTGGCAGGTGCCCGCCGAGTGGGCGGGGACCAGGTCGACGGCGGCCCAGTCGTAACAGCGTGGGCCTTTTGCGCCGGCGCCCGCGGACAGCTGCTGCCAGCCGCGCCGGGGCACCTTGCGCATCAGCACGTCGACACGGAACTTGCCAGCAGGGGTGTGTACTTCGGTGCGGCAGGAGACGGCCATAACGTATCCCGTCCCGTGCATAGCGATCATCGACAGCAGGGCCGGATTGCCGCCGTAGACCTCGTCGCCGGTGACCCAGTCGGCCGTGTGACCGCCGGCCCAGAACCTCTCGAGCATCGCGGCAGCGAGCTGCGTCTTGGTGGCGAATCGCACCTCGTCAGGTTCCAGGCCCGCCCCGCGGCACCGCTCGGGATCGTCGGTCCATACTCTGGGCAGGTACAACTCACGGTCGACGGCGGCGTGTCCGCGCGGCGTGGCATGGACAAGATGGACCGCGGCCTGGGAGTTCTCGATCCGCCCGGCGGTGCCGGTGTGCTGGCGCTGCACCCCGACGGTCGCGTTCCCCTTCTTCACGTCGCCAGTCTCGTCGACGACGAGGACGGCCTGCTCGGCACCGAGGCGATCGACAACGTACTCGCGCAGATCATCGCGGACTGCGTCCGCGTCCCACCTGGCCCGTTCCAACAGATGCTGCATGCCATCCGGCGTGGCCTCACCGGCCCACTCCGCGATCGTCCAGCAGTTCTTGCGGGGCAGATCAGCCAGCAGTCCGCGAACGAACTTCCCCACCCGACGCCGTGGTTCAGAACGGGCGAACCGCCCGGCTATGCGCTCCATCAGCCCCTCGAACTCCTCGTCCCAACGGGCAGGGCCTGCGCTGTGACCTGCGGCCACCGTCTGATCTTCCGTCTTCACACACGATGATCACCGGTGGCCGCACCCGTCGGCACCGCCTCACCCTCCAAGATCCACAACTACGGCTGGAGTACTAATCCGTGTGGTTCTGTCCCGGCTCTCGGGTGACTCGTTCGGGCAGCTGTTCCCCCTCGAATGCAGCACATCACTCTCGCGTGACGTTCGTTAGGTGGGCGTGACAGAGCAAAACGATTTTGAAGAAACGATCCTTCCCTCAGTGTTCGGCGGTGACGTGTTGACGGGGGATGGAGGGCGGGTCCGTATGCACTCGGGTCTGCTTGACGATTCCCTGAACGCGATCGTCAGTTCCAGAACGGGATACCTGAGGGCGGGTCAAGGCATTCATGGTGGCGTCTTGGCCGCAACTGCGGTGATGTCCGGGTCTCGTGCGCTCTACCTAACGTCCTGAAAGAGGGCACGGAGAATATTCAGATGGACAGGTTCAACAATGAGGGTTACTTCGACACTGAGCCCTACGTTCCGTGGGCGGGAGAGGATCCGCTGAGTCAGTACGACAGCATCCCTGTCCCGGCCCAGCAGTCCTGGGACAACGCGCCGCCGGCCACGGTTGCGGACAGCTGGAACCCGGACGAAGAGCTGGCGGCCATGCTGTCCCCATCTCCGGCACCGGCACCGGCACCGCACCCTCAGCCATTTCCCGACGCGTTGGGCGGACCGCTCGGAAGAAGTGACCGGCGGCGAATGCAGAAGAAGCCACACTTCCTGGCCGGTCGACGCATCACCCAGGCCACGATCCTGATTTCTGCGATCTGCGTGTGCGCGGCGTTGCTGCTGGGCTGGTCGGTCGTCTACACCTACGGGCAACTCCGTGCGGTGGCCGAGGTCATGCTGCCCGACACAGTGGCGCGATGGTGGCCGCTCGCGGTGTACGGGCCGTGGTTCGTGGCAGCTCTCTCCATTCTGCGGGCCACGGTGCAACACCGATGCGCGCGTCGCTCCTGGGCTGTCCTCCTCACGGCCTCGGCCATGGCCGCAGCCCTGTGCGTCGGCTACTCCTCACGCTCGCTCATGGCATTCGTGATGTTCGGAATCCCGCCCCTCACTGCCCTGGTGTGCTTCTGGGAACTCATTGGCCAGGTCTCCTCCAAGCGCTGGCCCCGGCAAGGAGCGCATGCGCAGCGGAGTCCCCGCGCATGAGGAACTCCGTCGCCTGACTGGTCAGGTGAGCGATTCACTGGCCCGGTGCTCCATGCAGGCCCGCGGTCTCCGAGCCCGCGGGTCCCTGCGTCTTTCGTCGAGCGAGGCGGTGACCCGTAGCCCGCACAAGGTGCCGTCGGGCTGTATCGCGGAGTGCGGAGGTGGCAGCCAACTGCGTTCCTCACGCGGCCGATTACAAAAGCTGGACTTGTGTACAGCAAAATAACCCTTCTAGATGGTTCAGCCGGAGGCAAACACAGGTGAATCAGGACACTGTCCCCACCACGAGTCGGAGCGCGAATGTGCTCCTCAGGCGCGCACGCGCCGAACTCCTGGCGGCAGCGGGGCACCGGGCCGCCCCGCCCTCCTGCGGCGCGCCCCGCACCGCCGCGCAGAACCCAGGTGAGGCGGCCGTGCCGCGGACGCGGGAAAAGGCGATCCTGCACGCCGAGGCCGAGGCCGGGCGCATGCCCGCGGACGCGTTCGACGCGCTGTACGTGCGGGCCGGTGGCCCACTGGTGTACCAGGTGATGCTCCTGACCGGCAGCAGACGGCTCGCTTTCGAGGCGGTGGACGCTGCCTTCCACCGCGCCTGGGAACACTGGCCCGAGGTTGCCGCCGACCCGGACCCGGCCGGCTGGGTCCGGGCGAAAGCACACGACTACGCGCTCGCCCCCTGGCACCGGTTCCGCCCTGCAATTCAAGCGGACGCCGCGACCGCGGGCGACACCGCCTGGCAGGCATTCCTCGGCCTGCCAGGGCACCACCGCCGTGTTCTGATGCTGTGTCAGGGCCTTGGCCTGGACACCACGCAAGCGGGCGTCGAGATGGAGGCCACCACCAGCGCCACGAGAAGCCGACTCATGCGCGCCTGCGCCGCCCTGTCGCGGCACCTGCCCGCACCAGACGATCCCGGCACACCGGGCAACTGGCTGAAGGACCGCACGACGGCGGCGTCCACCGCGACGCTGCCGCGGGCCCACTCCGTTCGGCAGGCAAGTGAACGGCTCACACGCCTGCAGACGCGCCTGGCCTTCGCCCTGACCGCGACGCTCGCCGCGCTCATCGCCATCACCTGCGCCACCACCTGAGACGGAAACCACTCCACCCCATCGCAGCCGGTCGCCACGGCCTCGGGTTGGACGCGAAGGGCGCCCTTCCCGAGTGATCGCCTGATGGTCATCGAGTAGGCCGACGTCGGCTCGGCCGGGATGGTGGAGGCGCGGACACCATGGCTCAACGACCGCCGCCTCGACGAGGCCACCGGCGAGCACAAGCGTTCTCCCCGGCGATCCAGCCACCCGGCCTTCGCAGCGGCGATCTCGGTCGCGGCGGCGTACTTGTCGGCGCCGTGGACGTGCAGGACGTGGCGCTCCATCGCCATGCACCCCCTGGGCACGCCAAGGCGCCGACCATCCGGGAGACACTCCCCGTCACGGCTTCCGTGACAGCGGTCAACAGGGCGGCCCGGTCGGGTAAGTGCCTGAACGGTGCCGAGGGTGAGACGCCTGCCCTGCGAGCCACTCGCAGCTGACTACCGCCTCGGCGCCCGCCTCCTCCAGCAGCTGGACGGCGTTCCCGACCAACGTATCCGGCAAGTTCCGTGGCGGTAGGGCCGGTTGGCCACACGGTTACTCACACAGCCAGTCGTACCACACCTTGACACGCGAACCGAAAGCCAATGTAATCAGCGCTCACAACTAATGTGTGCACTGATCACATTGGAGCTTCATGGATCTGCGTCGCGGCGGCTGGGCCCGAGAGGTCGAGGCCGAACTCCGCCCGAGTCAGGGGACAGTCCCTGAGGGTCTGACAGGGACGCTGTACCGCAACGGAGCGGGCACCCATCTGTCCGACTACATCATCGATGGAGACGGCCTCGTCAGCGCCGTGACGTTCACTCCCGGCAGCCCGGTGCGCGTCCGTTCCCGCTATGTCAGGACCCCCTCCTGCCAAGCGTCCCTGAACGCCCGCGGAAACGACGCGCCCCCGGTCCGCCTTGCCGGAGCCAACGCATCGGGCGGCCGGCTCCGCAACCTGCTGCTGCGCCCGGCCGCTTCCCAGGCCAGCACCTCGGTGGCGATGATCGACGGCAGGCTGCTCGCGCTCTGGGAAGGTGACATGCCCTGGGAGTTGGCGCCCGACACGCTCGAGACCCTCGGCCGCTGCGACCTCGACCGCGCCCTTGCGACGTCAGGCCCCGTCGGCCGCCGACTCGGCAGCCCCTACTCGGCCCACCCGTGCTGGGACCCCGGCACCGCGGAGCTGTGGAACTTCGGCTGCGTCTACGGCCCAACCCCCCGTCTGAAGATCTACCGCACCAGGCGGGGCGGACCGACCGAACAGGTGCGTTCGACCCGGCTGCCCCGCCGTTACATGGTCCACGACTTCGCGATGACCGCCACCCATCTCGTCTTCTGCCTCGGTCCTGTCATCCTCGACCTGCCCAGCGTCGCATCCGGCCGCCTCCCGGCCTTCCAGGCCATGCGCTGGCATGTCGACGAGCCCACCCGCATCCTGCTCGTTCCCCGCGCGGGAGGCCCGTTCCGCGTCGTCGAAACCGATCCGTGGTTCCAGTGGCACTTCGCAGGCGCCTACGACGACGGCGACGACATCGTGTTCGACCTGGTCCGCTTCCGGTCGTGGACCGTCATGCACGAGGCTCTCTCCAGCCTGAGCCACCTCACCGATCCCTCGTGCTTCCCCATCGGCCGTCTCTGGCGCTACCGCGTCGGCACCTCCGGCACGGTCGAGGCCCATCAACTCCACGGGCTGCCCCTCGAGTTCCCCACCATCGACCCGCGCCGCTCCACCACCGACCATCGCAACGTGTACGGCGCCGCCAGTGGCAACGCCACAGCTCGGCGGTCACTCGCTACGACACCGAGCTCGGCGAGGCCGACCTCTACGACTACGGCCCCGGCCACCTGGTCAGCGAGCCCATCTTCGTCCCTCGCAACCGGGACCGGCTCGACGAGCAGGGCTGGCTCATCGCCTACGAAACCCATCTCACCGCAGGGGGCACGAACATCGTCGTCTTCAACGCCCAGTCCGTCGCGGACGGCCCTGTCTGTACCCTCCCCGTCCCCGAAAGCCTCGGCTACACCTTCCATGGCCAGTGGAGCCACTCGTGATCGCGGAGCGCGACGCCGACGGCCGGATCACGTCCTTCGGGCGCAAGGGGCTGGTGTTCGACGTCGTCGACCAGGGCCCATTTGACGGGGACATCGTGGTGCTCCTGCACGGGTTTCCCCAGCGGGCGAGCTGCTGGGACCGAATCGCACCGCTGCTGCACACCTCGGGATACCGCACGCTCGCACCCGACCAGCGCGGGTACTCGCTGCGGGCCCGGCCTCGCGGCAGGCTCGCCTATCGCCTGTCCGAACTCAGCAAGGACGCCCTCGCGCTCATCGAGGCGGCCGAACCCGGCGACCGCAAGGTGCATGTCGTGGGGCACGACTGGGGTGCCGCGATCTCCTGGACGCTCGCCGCCACCCGCCCGGACGCCGTGTCCACCATGACCGCCCTGTCCGTCCCGCACCCCGCCGCCTTCATGCGATCCCTCTTCACCAGCCGTCAGTTCCTGATGTCCTGGTACATGTTCGCCATCCAGATCCCCTGGCTCCCCGAGCTGATCCTCCGCCGCGTCGACCCGGCGGCGGGGTCGTCGCACGCCGTGGCCGGACGGATGGCCGCCGGCCAGAGCGAGGCCAACCTGATCAGGGACGCCGACTTCCTGCTGAACTCCGGTGCCCTCACCCCGGCCCTCCACTGGTACCGGGCCATGCCGTTCAACCCGCCGGGCCGCCTGGCCAAGGTCACCGTCCCGACCCTGTTCATCCCGAGCGACAGTGACCCCGCACTGGGCCGTACCGGCGCCGAGCTCACACGCCGGTACGTGACCGGCCCGTACACCTCACACACTCTGACCGGAATCGGGCACTGGATTCCGGAACAGGCCGCCGACGAAGTGGTCGCGCTCCTCCGCATTCACCTCGCCCGCTGAACCAAAGGCCCAGGCCGTCTGCAGACTGTCGCCGCCCCGCACGGGTGACGGAGGGCTACACGAAGGACCGCGAGGGCGAGGCGAAGGATCCTGGCCCAGGCACCGAGAAGTTTCGGGACCTCGGTGACTCGCCGGGCCCGGCGGGGGGCTTCGTCAACGAGTCCGCCCAACTGGCCTGTCATCAGGGGCCGTACGAGTACGAGGTGAGCGGCTCGTCGAATTCGGACGGTGTAGGGGAGTACGAGGAGTTCGACAAGAAGTGGGCTCGCCATCGTTCATGGTAGTGCTCTGGCTTACTACCGTCTCCGTTTCGTACACGCGGTGGTGGCGCTGGCCACCCCGGCTTAGAGCGAGCAGTACAGCTCGACCGAGTTCAGTTCGATGATGGGCTACAACGTGCACATCCTCTTCGACGGCTTCTGCAGTGCGGATGATCCGTCGCCCTGCCTTGGGCAGTACCTGCGAACCAGCGGGAAAGTTTCCTCGTGTACGCCGTGGCTGGCTGCAACCAGGACTGCACATGGAAGCTGTACGCGTTCTGGGATGCCCCGTGCGCAAGCTGCTCTGCGTGGTGGTGCAAGTCGCTAGGGCCATGACACAAACAGAGGGACAGGGGACGCGAAAAGCAGGGCGGATCCATTGCGAGTACGCGCCATGCGGTCCCACAGCAGGGCGGCCTCAGGCCGGCGGGCGACTCAGCCAGGCCCTTGCCTTCGAGGCGGAGGTCAGCGCGCGGTGGGGGGGGGGGGGGGGGGCCACATCGGTCGAACAGCGCCGCCAGCGGAGGGAGTTCGGATCGGAAGCCCACTCCGCATCCCACGATGCTTTCAACCAAGAGCAAGGTCATACTGATGCGCGACAGCACAGGGTGAAGCGTGCGGCGCAGGGAGTACGGGGAGGACGGGGCGGGCGTGCCGGAGCGTATTGGTGTGTACGCCGTGGAGCGGGAGTTGGGCGCCGGCGGGATGGGCACCGTCTATTTGGCCCGCTCGCGCGGCGGGCGCTTGGTGGCCGTCAAGGTGGCGCGCCCCGAACTCGCGGCTGACCCGCATTTCCGGGCGCGGTTCCGTGCCGAGGTCGCGGCCGCCCACAGGGTGGGCGGCTTCCACACGGCGCAGGTCGTGAACGCGGATCCTGAGGCGCAGGAGCCCTGGCTGGCCACGGCGTACATCCCCGGCCCCACCCTGGCTGGTCTCCTCGGGGCCGAAGGGCCGATGGACTCAGAGCGGCTGCGGCAATTGGGAGCTGCCTTTGCCGAGGCGCTGGCGGCGATTCACGGTTGCGGTCTGGTGCACCGCGACCTGAAACCCGGGAACATCATCATGGCCTCCGACGGCCCGAGAGTCCTGGACTTCGGCATCGCTCGGGCTATGGAGTCGATCCGCCTGACCTCCACCGGAGTGGCCTTCGGAACGCCGGGATTCCTGGCACCCGAGCAGGCGCAGGGCGCGGAAGTCGGCGGTGCAGCCGATGTGTTCGCGCTGGGTGCCGTGCTGGTCGCGGCGGCGGGCGGCAGTGCCTTCGGAAGGGGCACCCGATGGGCCTGATGTACCGCGCGGTGCACGAGCCGGCGGACCTTTCCGCAGTGCCCTAGAGCCTGTGGCCGGTGCTCGCTGCCTGCCTGGCCAAAGACCCCGCCCAAAGACCCACGGCGGAACGCCTGTTGGACCTGTTCGCCCCGAACTCGGCGACGTACTCACCCACCGCGGTCGCACTGCAGCAGTCGGCCGGCGCGGTCCCCGCCCACCAAGCACCGACCGAGGCCGCGCACCCGCAACCCCAGCCGGCACAGGCCAGCGACGCGGCAGCCGACGGCATCGCTTTCACGGCGACGGACTCCAAGGGCGGCATCCTGATCGACGCCGGGGGAGTCTCCCTCGAATCCGACGTCCAGAGCCTCCAGTTCACCTGGGGCGAGATCAGCACCGTCGACTACTCGGTCGAGTCCCGCAGATTCCTCAAGGTGACCATTCGACTCCGCGACGGAACGACCCACCAGCACCTGATCAAGGCACACAGGACCACCCGCCTCCACGAGTGGTTGGAGGATCTCCCCCTGATCTTGGAGTGCTTCAAGTAAGCGCACAGCAGTGGAGCGGCCCTCGCCCTTCAGGGCAGTGAAGACATTCATGTAAGCGCTGATCACATGGGCCCTCCGTCCAGGTGTCAAGGTGTGGTACGACTGGCTGCATGAAGACCCAGGCAGCGGGACGGCACTACCACCACGGCTCCTTGCCGGAGACGTTGGTCGCGCATGCCGTCGAGCTGTTGGACGAGGGCGGCACGGAGGCGGTGACCGTCCGAGAGGTGGCCCGCAGGGCGGGTGTCTCCCCCTCGGCACCCTTCAGGCACTTTCCCGACCGGGGGGCTCTCCTGACAACGGTCGCAGAGGCCGTGGCGGTGGACTTCGGTGTGATCCAGATGGCGGCGGTCAACGCGGCTGACACCGTCCCTTTCCGGGCCTTGGGCACCGCGTTCGTGCAGTACGCGTTGGACCACCCGCACCGGTTCGCGCTCCTGCGCGGCGCCCTCTTCGGCGCGGATCGCACGCCCGCCCTGGAGGAGGGGCATCGCGCCTTCACCGACGGCATCATCGAGGTGGTCACCGCCGGGCAGCAACGCGGCGAACTGCGGCAAGGCGATCCGGAACTGATCAGGATCGCCGCTCAAGCTCTGGTCTACGGCCTCTCCCAGATGTTCGTGGACGAATACCTCGACGCCTCGCGAGCCGATGCACTGATCAACCAGGTCATCGACCTATTCGGCCTGGGCGTCCTCGCACCCGAAAGCGATCAGCGCGAAGTGGCCTAACATGCTGGGCGATTCCCGCCGGCGCGATGAACATGTACGCTCGCCGGCACCACCAGGCGCGGGCCCGCCCTCCGGCTCGTCCTTTCCCGCACCTGCCAGCGCAGCAGCGCGTTGACGACCTCCCGCATCTCGTACCGGCCCTGATGGGCGCTGACCGAGGGGTGCCCACCCTTCCACGCGCGGATCACCGGCTCGACCAAGCCCACTGCTCATGCTGGGTCGGTCTTGTAGGACTTGCGCTCGCTTTGCTCGATCAGCCATGGAACCGGGGCGGCAACGGCGTTGTGTGACTTCCGGATAGCCGTTCGCACTCCGCAGCATCGTGCCAGCAGTGCACCCCGCCTTAATGAAATAGGCCGGGGTGCGCATTCGGATGACAACGGGGGGCGCGCCATGCACGCAATGCCTCACTCAGTGCGGCATGCGCCCCCGTCAAGTGCGGCGCCTCGGGTGCGAACCGAGCAAGGATAGGGCAAGGATGAGACGCGTGGAGAAAAACGATTCTGCGGGCGGTTGCAGTGATCCGCCCCGCCAGGTGGGTGCCGATTCTGCGCTTTTCACAGGCCATGCTGGGCGGCGGCCTCTCCCCAGCCTGTGGTCCGCCTGCCGGGCGACGGCCCCGGAAGGTGCTGCAAGTACTTGGAAGTCTCAGCCGGAGCCTGTCCGCCCGGCAGAAGGTGATGAAGTCATCCCGCACTGGCATCGCACAGCAGCACCCTTCGATCACAACGGCCAGCAGGGGGCAGATACCCCCACCTACGACACGCTGGTGGAGGAGTGGCGCGCACGAGGACGTGAAGTTCCCGATCCCCGGCTAGCTGCCTCGAACCGGATGCGGACCGACCCGCACGACTTCTTCGGTCGTGCATGACGCGCTCGGCAGCGTGGCAGATCACGCTGCAGAGGCGGAAGCGTTGGCTGTGCCGCACCAGATTCAGGGAATCGCGGTTGTGCGGACCTCACCCGCGCACGTCGGTGTGCCTATTCATCTCCCGGCCAAGCGCCGCTTCACCTCGCCATCGAGCGGGGGCGTCTTCGACATGTGGATCTCCTAGTGATCAGAGACCCAGGTGTCAACGATGATCGTCAGTTTTAGACCGACAGACGGCCTTGGGGAACTTCGTATCTTCTTCTGCTGGGCTTCTTTGCGTGGGGCTGGGCGGATGTGGGCAGGGCGGCATGCTGCGCCGTCTGCCGGTGACCTGCTGCTGGGCGGCACCGCTGGCGCAGCGGCTGCGAGAGCAAGGGCCAGGGGAGACGATGGTTGTCACAGCGTCGCCTGTCGGGGTATGTGAACTGCGTACTGCTGTCACCATGCCGACGGCTCGGAGAAACGGCTGGCCATGGACGAGGGCAGACTCCAGGACGATCTTGGTCCTGCAGGGGGGGCGCAGCTGAGTGGCGCACCACGCGGCGGGCTGCTGGACGTGCTGGGCGTGGCGGCGATCGTGCTGGATGCGGACGGGCGGATCGTGTTCTGGAGTCCGCAGGCTGAAGCGTTGACGGGCTACTGCGCCGGGGAGGCGCTCGGTCGGTACGCCGCTCAACTTCTGGTAGCCGACGAGCACGTGGAACTTGTGCTGCGGTTGTTCGCCGAGGTGATGGGCGGTGAGGGGAGCTGGGCGGGCACCTTTCCCGTGCGGCACAAGGACGGCCGGACGCGGCTGCTGGAGTTCCGCAATATGCGGCTGGAGGACGATCTCGGCGATCTGTATGCGCTGGGGCTGGCCACGGACCAGGCGCTCCTTCGGCGCGTGGAACGGGACCTCGCGCTGTCAGTACGGCTGGTGGACCAGTCACCGATCGGCTTGGCCCTCATGGATACCGATCTGCGGTATGTGATGGTCAACCCGGCGCTCGAGCGGATCAACGGCCTGCCCGCTGATGAGCATCTCGGCCGGCGCGTGGGGCATGTGCTGCCGTTCCTGGATGCCGACAGGGTGGAGTCCGCCATGCGCCAGGTCCTGGTCACCGGAACGCCGCTGCTCGACCGATACACCGTCGCCCGCAGCCCTGCCGACCCGGACACCGAGCATGCCTGGTCCGTGTCCTTCTACCGTCTAGAGGACTCTGGCGGACAGGTGCTGGGGGTGGCGACCTCGGTGGTGGATGTCACCGACCGGCACCGGGCAGACACGGACGCGGACCGGGCTCGACACCGTCTCGCCGTTGTCGCCGACGCTTCCGTGCGCATCGGGACCACCCTGGACCTGGAGCAGACCGCCCGTGAGCTGGCCGATGTCGCGGTGCCCGAACTCGCCGACATGGCCGCCGTGGATATCCTCGACTCCGCTCTGGCCGGCCACCGCACCCCTGCCTCCACCAGCGGACCGGCGGTGTTCAGAGCCCTAGCGGTCGCTACCGCCTACCCCACCGACGCCGCCACGGCGGCTGACCCACCGGGCCAGGTGGCCCGCTACGACGCCGATCGCCTGGTGACCCGATGTGTGAACACCAGCCGGCCGGTCATGGTGCCCCACACGGACGAGGAGGACCTGTCTCTCATCGCCCGCGACCCCAGGGCCGCGGCTCTGCTGGCCCGGGCAGGGGTCCACTCCTACCTGGCCGTCCCCCTGATCGCCCGTGGCGAAGTCCTCGGCGCCCTGGATCTCGTGCGGGCCCGCAACCCTCTGGCCTTCACCGATGACGACGCCACTCTGGCCGGTGAACTGGCCGCCCGCGCCGCCGTGTGCATCGACAACGCCCGCTGGTACCAGCAGCAGCGCGATACCGCACTCACCCTCCAGCGCAGCCTCCTGCCCCAACCACCGCCGCACCTGTTCGGCCTCGAGGTCGCCTCCCGCTACCAGCCAGCCAGTGCGGCCATCGAAGTCGGCGGCGACTGGTACGACATCCTCCCCCTCACCGGGGACCGGACCGCGCTCGTGGTCGGCGACGTCATGGGCAGCGGCATCAACGCCGCCACCGCCATGGGACGGCTGCGCACCGCCACCCAGACGCTCGCCGGGCTGAACCTGGAGCCCGCAGAGGTACTGCGCAACCTGGACCGGATCACCGCTTCTCTGGACCCCTACATAGCCACTTGCACCTACGTGCTCTACGACCCCCACCGCGCGCAGTGCCACATCTCCACCGCCGGACACCTGCCCCCCGTCCGCATGCGGCCCGGACATCCGCCCGAACTCCTCGACCTGCCCACCGGCGCCCCGCTGGGCGTCGGCGGCGTGCCCTTCCGTACCACCGCCGTCGACCTCGACCCCGGCGACCAGATCCTGCTCTACACCGACGGTCTGGTCGAGACCCGTGATGAGGACATCGACGCTCGCCTGGACGTCCTCGTCGGCCTCCTCGAGGGCCCTCACCGTAACCTCGAATACACCTGTGACCACCTGCTGGCCGCACTGCGGCATCCCGGCGACCACGACGACGTCGCCCTCCTCATCGCCCGCGTCCGCCGATGAGCCTCCCCACTGTGACCCGTGCTGTCCAACCTCGACGTGGTTCTCCGATGGCCGTGTCTGTGAGTCCACTCAAACAGCGCCACGGTGCAAGGACAGAGCGCCATATCGACGCTCCCGCAAGGCCGCTCTGGCCGGACAGTCGTTCGCCAACCGTGACGACATCGACCAGGCCACGGCCCTGGCGACCAACGAGCTCAACTCACGTGGCAAACCCTGGATCTGGGGCAGACCAGCACCACCAACTCGCCGACTACGGCGCCGATATGTGTACACCGCTCAAGGAATCCAGTACTAGCCCTGTGCCTCGCGGACCAATCGGCGGAACAGGGAAAGGAACACGCCCCGCTCCTCGGCGGTGAGAGGCGCGAGGAGCTGATCACTGACGGCCACCACTGCGGGCGCCAGGCTGGTGTCCAGTTCACGGCCGCTGTCGGTGATGCGGACGAGCTTGCGGCGCCGGTCGTTGCCGTCCCGGGTGATGTCGACCAGGCCGCGCCGCCGTAGCCGGTCCAGCAAGGGAGCCGCGGTCGACTTGTCCAGGTGGGCGAGCGCACCAAGCGTGCCCTGGTCCATGGCGCCGCGCGCATGCAGCAGGCTGAGGACGGTGAACTGGGGGCCGGTCAGATCTTGATGGACCTGCTCGTGCCACAGGCGCGTGTGCGCCTGATTCAGCTGGCGGGCAAGGGGGCCGAGCCCGCCGATCGCGGCGAGCGGGACGGACGGGTCCTCGTTCTCCTGGGACATGGTGCGCTGCCGATCCTCCGAATTTGATTAGGACGTACACGTACTATACCGTCGCCACATTAGGGCGTGTACGTACTAACTGTGCGTGACAGCGTGGAAGGAGGGCGACATGAAGCTCATCGTGGCGATGACAGGCGCGACAGGCGCCCCCATCGGGGTGCGCCTGCTGGAGGCGCTGAGAGACCTGGAAGTGGAGACGCACCTGGTCGTCAGCCGCTGGGCGCGGGCCACGCTCGCGCAGGAGACCCGGCGCTCGGTGCGCGAGGTGCAGGCGCTCGCAACGGTGTGCCACAGCCCCGGCGACCAGGGCGCCTCGATCTCGAGCGGCTCGTTCCGAGTGGACGGCTTGGTCGTCGTGCCGTGCAGCATGAAGACGCTCGCCTCGATCCGTACGGGCTACGGAGAAGGCCTGATCGGGCGCACGGCAGACGTGTTGCTCAAGGAGCGGCGCCGTCTGGTCCTGGTGGCCAGGGAGACCCCACTGTCGGCCGTGCACCTGGAGAACATGCTGGAGCTGACGCGCATGGGCGCCGTCATCATGCCGCCGGTGCCCGCGTTCTACAACCAGCCGGAGACCATCGACGACATCGTCGAGTACCTCGTCGCGCGCATCCTCGACCAGTTCGACCTGGACATGCCCACCGCTAAGCGCTGGCAGGGCATGCAGGCTGCGCGGCGTGACAGTGCCGTGCACCCCGAAGGCCGGACCGAGCACGGGCCTGCGGTCCGCGTGGCTGAGACGGACGGGGCCCCGGATGGCCCCGCCTCCCACCCCGCCGACCATGACCCGCACGTGACATCAGCGCGCTGGGTCGCAACCGCCTCCTGACCCGGCACCTGGCCGGCCGGTCTACCGGCTCTCCGTCCCTTCGGCTGGTCCCGTTCCTTCTGCTCGACCCATTTCTCTCCGACCCCGGTGCGCCTGCCCCTCGGCGAACCGGCCAGCCAACTCCCGTCCAAAGAACAGGTTTTGCCATGACACAACGCGGCAGCGCGCTCAACTTCCGGGACTTCGTCGAGGAGTTGCTCGCCATCGGTGACGCGGTCGACATCCGCAAGCCGGTCAGCCCCACACTCGAGGCCGGTGCCGTCACCCGCCGCGTCTACGAGACCAATAGCCCCGCCCCGCTGTTCAGCAACCTCACCGAGGGCGATTCCGGATTCCGCATCCTGGGCGCACCCGCGGGCCTGAGCAGCGCCAAGGACGGGACCTACGGGCGTCTCGCGGCGCACTTCGGCCTGCCGCGCGAAACGACGCCGCGCGAGCTGCTGGAACACCTCATCGCCGCCCTGCACTCCGAGCCGGTTTCTCCCCGTGTGGTGGACAGCGGACCCTGCAAGCAGAACATCCTGACCGGCGACGACGTCGACCTGGAGCGCTTCCCGATCCTGCTGCTGCACGAGCAGGACGGCGGCCGCTACTTCGGTACCTACGGCTTCCACGTAGTACGCAGCCCCGACGGATCGTGGACGAGCTGGTCGGTCGCCCGCACCATGCTCAACAGCCGCAACACCCTGGTCGGCCCGGCCATGCCACAGCAGCACATTGGCATGATCCACGAGATGTGGCGCGAGAAGGGCGAGCGCACGCCCTGGGCGATGGTGCTGGGTGCCCCGCCCGCGGCACTGGCAGCCGCCGGCATGCCGCTGCCCTCGTACGTCAGCGAGGACGGCTACGTCGGAACGCTGACCGGCAGCCCGGTCGAAGTGGTCCGCACAGAGACGGGCGGCCTACACGTGCCGGCCAACTCCGAGATCGTGCTGGAGGGTTGGATCAGCCACGACGAGACCGCGCCGGAGGGCCCGATGGGCGAGTACCACGGCTACTCCTTCGCCGGCAGCAAGCCCCAGCCCGTCTTCCACGTCGAGACGGTGACGTACCGCGACAATCCCATCCTCCCCATCTGCGTGGCGGGCCTGCCGCCGGAGGAGAACCACACCATCTGGGGCACGATGATCTCGGCCGCGAGCCTTGACGTGCTGCGCACCGGCGGCCTGCCGGTCTCCATGGCCTGGTGCTCGTACGAGGCCGCGACCTGCTGGATCGTCGTCGCCATCGACATCGAACGCCTCGCCCGGACGAAGATGACCGAGCGAGAGCTTGCCGACACCGTGGCCGATGTCCTGTTCGGCTCCCACGCCGGCTGGCTGGTGCCCAAGGTGCTCCTGATCGCCGACGACATCGACATCACCGACATCGACCAGGTCACCTGGGCCATGGCGACGCGCTACCACCCGGGCACCGGCGAATACGTCTACCCTGAGACGCCCGGCATCCCGATGGTTCCCTACCTCACCGAGGCGGAGGTACGCACGGGCAAGGGCGGCAAGTCCGTCACGAGCTGCCTGCTACCCGAGCAGTTCAAGGGCGTCACCCCGGGCATCACGGCCTGCTTCCGCAACTCCTACCCGGACGACGTGCGCCACCGCGTCCTCGACAACTGGAGCGACTACGGCTTCCCCGAGGCCGACTAAGAGGTCCCAACAGAAGTGTTGGACGTGACGATGGGTGATGAGGCAGGCGGCGAGGCCGAGGAAGCCTTCGTAGATGTCGTCGCTTCGTTCCTGGCGAATGCGGAGGCATCGGAAGCTGCAGCCAGGCAATCAGGCGCTCGACGACCTGTTGCAGGCAGGCACATTCGTTACGTGCCCGCATCCGGCGTGTCCGGGGCAGGGCCGAGTTCGTCAGCTGCTCCACTACGAGCGGTCAGTGGCCTGTTCGGGTGCCCGGAGGTGTTCGAGCAAGGTGGGGAAGGTGCCCACGGCGTCGAGTGCCATGGCGAGTTCAGCGACGATCTTCGGGGCGTCCAGGGGGCCACGCAGGAACTCCTCCAGTCGGTGCATGCGGTAGCGCACCGTGTTCTGGTGGCAGTGCAGAGCTCGCCCCGCCTCGGCCGCTGACCCGTGTGCATCCAGCCACGCCCTGGCGGTCGCGAGGAGCGTGGTGCGGTCGTCCTCAGGTAGGGAGAGAACGCCACCCAGGATGCGGTTGACGGCGCGTTGCGTGGATTCCAGGTTGTTCATCACCAGTTCCGTCAGTGGTGTGTCGTCGAGCTGGCGTACTGCCGCCGAGCCAGGAAGCAGTGACTCCAGTGCGACTTGCGCGTACCGCAATGCGCGGACTGTCTGGTCAAGCCGGTCATAGACCGGGCTTACGCCTACGCGGCCTGCCGCCACGCCACGTACGGCCTCCAGGACCAGTTCCAGCCGCTGCCGTCGCGGGCAGGAGAGCACCCCCGTCTCGGAGCCTGGCTGCGCGCGCCACGCTGATCCGACATCGAGGGACCGCAGCCGCCTGTCCAGCCCCGGCAGCGGTGGATCATCGGCGGCTCGGCCCTCAGCTGTCACCACTAGAAACGTTCCCTGGAACGGGAAGTCGAGCATGCGCGCGACCTCCCAGACGGTGTCGCTTTTCGAGGAAGGTCCGTCGATCAACTCGGCGACGAGGGCGGCTCGGCGTCGGTCGGTCTCCACCATCCGTTCGGCGAGAGTCTCACGGTAGGCGTCGGTGAGCGCCGAGGAATACGTGTCGGAAAGCTCCCAGATGTGCGTCGCCGCCGCCAAGAGCGCGTCGGGGGTGCCTCCACCCACCCTCTTTGCCTCGTTGAGCAGTTGGTCCCAGAAGTAGCGGAAGTTGAGCCGATAGGCGCGCAAGATCTCCGGCAACGGCGCATCCTGCAGGGCGCGTTTGTGACCAGTCGTGGTTGGCCGGACAGGTCGACGGTTGCCGAGGTGGGGTCGGCTAGGTGTTCGAGGATGAAGCCGAGGTTGTGGCGCATGGACGCGTGCAGGTCCTCCGGTCGGACGACCATGGTCCGGTAGAACTCGATGTTCTCGTAGGTCAGTTGAGCCATCGCCGCAGCGATGGTGTCGACCCTGCCAATCAGGGTCTTGGCGAGTTCGGACACCAGGGGGCCAGTCGCTGTCACGTGCACATGGCGAGCCTACGGCAGCGCCCGTCGTGGACCTCTCCCAACGTCCCAATCCCTCTGAGGTAGTTGTCGGCGAGGGCAGAAAACCCTGTCGGTGCGGACATAGGGCCTACCAGGCACCTGCTGTGGTGATCGTCACGTCGAAACAAGTCCCCACCCATGAAAGTGAACTGACGTGAGCAATCTCGCCACCGCCTTGTCGAGAGCAGCCGAGCGATACCCGCAGCAACCGGCGGTGTGGGTCGACGAGAATGTCTTGACCTACGCCGAACTGGACGAGCTCAGTGCACGGGTGGCCGGCGGGCTGCTCGCCCATGGCGTCCGCCACGGTGACCGAGTGGGGATGAGGCTGCCCGATCTCCCCGCCTTTCCCGTCCTCTACTTCGGTGCGCTGCGAGCCGGGGCGATTGTCATGCCGGTGTACTCACCGTCCTCAGCGCTCGCGGTACGCCCCTGCAGTGCCGCTTACGGTGCGCGACTTGTCTTCAGCTCCCACCACACGAATAGGACCAGGGAAGCCGAGGTGTGCGACGCGACGCACGTCACCGTCGGTCCTGATTTTCTGGGTCAGGTTGCCTTCTGGCCCCAGCATTCTGGCGTTGTGCACCGCTCCGACAGCGACCCGGCCGTGATGACCTGCTCGAGAGATGCGGCGGGAAGCCCGCAGATCACCGCACTCACACACGGCGCATTGCGCGTGAATGCGGTCGCGACCGCCCCGGCGCGGTTCTATGAGGGGGCCGGCGCCAACGCCTTGGGGGATCTGCCGGCGTTCTCCTTCGCCGGGCTGACGCACTGCCTCAAAGCGGTGATCCTCGCCGGAACGTGCCTGCACGTAGGACCAGCATCCGTCCCGTCGACTCCAGTGAACGAGCGGCAGACAGCGGTCGACTCCCCCGCCCCTCGTCATGGCGCTGGCCCGGCCTACGCCTTGGCCGGGGAAGCAGCCCGCTCCACGCGGGCGGTCACGCACCTCGTCGATGGCAGCCGACACGGCAATACCGTAGGAGGGAACGTTTGATGAATGAGGCTGCCCTTGAGCCTGTCGCGATCCTGTGCGACCTGGGAAAGGAGCGTCCGCCCGTCAACACCCTCGACGACGCAGTCCAGCGGAGCGCGCAGCTGCGGTGCTGGGCCCAGACGCTCCTGCCGAAGGCACGGGAAGTCCTACCCAGGCTCTCGCAAGAGGGCGGAGAGAGCCAGCGGAAGGCAATCACCCACATCATCGGCTGGGCTCTGGGGCTCCTCGACCGCACCAACCCGTCGACGCTCCACGAGGCGAAGTGGCATGTCGACAACCTCACCACCTGCTGCCGCCTGTTGGCCAACATCGTTGTGACCGTGGGCGAGGGCCGTCTCCTGTGCTCCTGATGCAACGACTACGGTGACGATCCACTCCTCATCCAAGTGATCGAGGTCGGCCAGGGTCCGGGGAGCTCCCTCTTCGGATGCATCGCCTGTCGCACGCGGTACGGACTCACACCGCCTGACGGTCTGCCGGACTTGCTGCCACGCGTACCGAGTGGCGACTAGGTCGTTTCTGATGGCTCTTGGACGGTGCCGTGGAGCCAGATGACGATCGCGGTGACGGTGGGGGTGCCGTTGAAGATGTAGTCGCGTTCGTCGTAGCGGGTGGCCACGGCGCGGAATTGCTTCCGCTTGTGCACGCACCGCTCGACTGGGTTGCGGCGGCGGTACTGGGTCTTGTCGAAGGCCGTGGTCCGGTCACCGCAACGTCCGCGGCTTCTACGGTGGGCACGCTAATCGTCGGGTTGCGCGATGGTGGTCTTGGTGCCGCGTCGTCGCAGGTAGGCGCGCTTGCCGCGACTGGATCCTTGTCGCCGCATACCCGGTCCGGTCGGCTGAGCGGGCAGCCCGCAGCACCCCGGCGCCGAATGTACGCCCTCAAGCACCCGCCTCTCCTCGATCTCGGAAAGGCGAGCGCGATGGCGTGGCCATCGCTGGGGTAGCTGTGTTGATCGACCTGTGCAGTCGCTTTCGCATCTCCTATCTCTCGAGAAGACAGGCAAGGGGAGGGGGGCTCGTATCGATGCGCTCCATCTGGCGAGTTATGCCAGATGAGCGCGAAGTCACATGTCCACACCGACCAGCCACCTACCGCCTGGTGGCTAGCGGCCAGTCACAGGGTCCACCCGAAGACAGCCCAGGCCAGGGCTGGTCCGAGGACGATCGAGCATAGTCCGTACGTCAGCAGGTGCCGGAAGAGACGTTCGCGGTGCTCGGGGGCAGCGGCCCCGAGAAGGAGCCCGCCGGTGATACCGAGGGGGTTCACGTCGACGAGCACCGCGGAGAGTGCGACGGCGACGATCGCGCCGACGGGTGACAGGCCGGCGGCCACCAGGGGGGCGATGAGCGGCACGGCGGTGGCGATGACAGCGATCGAGGAGGCGAAGAACGAGGTCAGGCCGACGATGAAACAGATGGCGAGCAGGGACAGAACCGGTGAACCGGCGACGCTGAGCAATGCTGTGATCTTCTCGAATGCGCCGAGGTGCTCCATGAGCCCGACGTAGGTGAGCAGACCTGCGATGAGGAGGACGATCTCCCACGGCAGGTGGCGGATGAGTGCTGAGGGCTCGACGCGTAGCAGGAGTTGGAGGGCGAACGCGAGAGTCAGCCCGAGCAGGCCGAGGTTCAGCTTGAACGCCACTCCGCCACCGATCAGTGTGGCCAGTGCAGCGGCCGAACTCCACAGGGCCAGGCGGCTGGGCGCGGAGGGCCCGTCCCCTGTGTCGATCGCGGCTTCCCGGGCCGGTGCGGGCTCGACGAGGACCGCAGAGCCCGTGCCTGCCGTTCGTTCGCTCTTCGTCGTCGTGGCGTGAGGGCCATCGGTGGGGCCGGTTCCGCCGTGGCCTGCCGCAGCGGCGTGACGCGCTGTCCGGATGGATCGCCGTGCCACGAGCATCGCGGCGCAGCACAGCGTCAGACCGGTACCGGTCACTGCCAGGAAAGGCGCTAGGGATGTGTGAGCCGGCACTTCGATGCCTGCCTTGGCCATAAGTTGTGGGGTGGTCGCGCCGAAAACGGCAATCGGGGAGAACAGCCCACACATGATGCCGTTGAGCATGCTCAGGCAGAGCAGCAGGGGCGGTAGTCCGCGTTGGGCCGCGACACCGAGCGCGATCGGGGCCAGGATCGCGATGGCCGCCGCAGGAAAGGTCCCGATCGCGGTGATGAGCACGCCGACGGCGAACAACAGCAGCGGGATCACCGCGACGCGGTCCCCGATCGGGCGCAGCGCTCGGGTCAGAAGCCACTCGGTGGTGCCGGTCGCCTGGATGACCGCGAAGAGCGCGGTGATCCCGACGATCAGGATGACGAAGTCGACGGGGAAGAATCCGAACAGCTCCTCGGCGCCGACCTCGGCGAAGGTCGCGACGAGGAGAGCCGCAGGCAGAGCGGCGAGGGCCAAGCTGAAACGCGGCACGAAGGAGCCGAGGAACAGCAGGGCGAGTACCACGATCGAGAGCAGTGCGGGATCCATGTGTCCTGCCATTCGGCGTCGCTGGGAGCGGAGAGGGAGGGGCGGGCCGGTCAGACCACGCTGTCGGCGCGCAGGTCGGCGAGTTCCTGCGGACTCAGCCCGAGCAGCCCCTCGTAGACCTCGCTGTTGTGCTCACCGAGTGCGGGGCCGGTGGTGCGGATCTGACCGGGGGTCTTCGACAGGAAGGGAATGGGTGCCGGCATGGGAAGTGGCCCGAAGTCGGCGTCGTCGACGGTGAGTAGGGTGCCGCGTTCCCGGTAGTGCGGGTCGGCGGCGATGTCGGCGATGTTCATCAGGGGGGAGGCGGGGATGCCCGCGTCGTTGAGGAGCTTGGCGAGATCGTCTGCGTCGTACGTCGCGACCCAGTCGGCGATCTGCGCGTACAACTGCTCGGCGTACTGGGCCCGGACGGCACGCGTGGTGTACTCGGGTGCGTCGGCGAGTTCAGGCCTGCCCATGAGCGCCGCGAGCTTGCGGAACAGCGAGTCCGTGCCCGCGTGGAGGGAGAGGCGGCGCCCGTCAGAGGTGGTGAAGTCGCTGGCGGGGACGATCTTCGGATTGCGGTTGCCGAGGCGTTCGCGGACGTTGCCCGTGATCGTGTACGAGGTCAGGGCGTCCTCGGAGGCACGGAACCCGGCTTCGTAGAGCGCGAGGTCGATGACCTGACCCCCGCCCTGCGCGGTGTCACGGTGGTACAGAGCGGTGACGACGGAGAACGCGCCCAGGTAGGCGGCCATGTAGTCGATGGTGGAATACCCGCTGCGCACAGGCTGGCGGTCCGCATCCCCCGTGACATAGGTGAGCCCCGCGAAGGCGCTGGCGATGCGGTCGAAGGAGCCGCGGTCCTGGTAGGGGCCGGTCAGGCCGTACCCGGTGATGTAGACGAGGATTGTGTCCGGAGCAAGAGTGGACAGGGAGTCCGGGTCCAGACCCCACTTCTTGAGGGTCGGGGGGCGGTAGTTGGTGATCACCACGTCGAAGCGCGGAACAAGGTCCCGCACGAGTCGTTGGCCCGCCTCGGTGCGCAGGTCCAGGGTCACCGACTTCTTGTTTCGAGCCTCCTGCGCCCAGAACGCGGAGCGGGCGCCGTCCGCTGTGCCACGGGTGAAGTCACCCCGGCCCGGCTCCTCGACCTTGATCACCTCGGCGCCGAAGTCGCCGAGGAAGGTCGCCGTGACAGGCGCGGCGAGCACGGTGGACAGGTCGAGGACGCGTATGCCTGCCAGTGGAAGTGTCGACATGGGGAACCCTTTCGCACGCTATTCACGTTTCGTTATTAACGAAACGTTGCTAGCGGGACCTTAGGGTGGACCCCGCGGCGCGGCAAGAGTCTGTGCCGAGAAGATTCGATGCTGAGACGGGCAAGGTGCAGGGCATGAGCGAGACCGGCAAGGCGCGTCGCCGTCGGCGCACCCGCGAGGAGACCGAAGCGGACCTGCTGGCTGCCGCACGGCGGCTCCTCGCACGGGACGGGGTACTCGCGGGCGTCAACCTCCGTGAGGTGGCAGCCGAGGCCGGGGTCAATCACGGGCAGATCTATCAGTACTTCGGCTCCCGCCAGGCCCTGCTCCGCGCTGCGGCGGCGGACCTGGTGGAGCGACAGGCAGCCGACCAGGACGAACACTGGGAACTGCCGTTTCGCGAAAGACGCATGGACATGCTCCGTCACCGCCTGGAAGAACCCGAGCTGGTCAAACTCGAATCTCTGTTGGCCCTGGACGGCGACGAAGCCTTCAGCCCGTTCCCCCGCTTCGCACGGACCCTTCAGAGTCTGGAGCGTGACAAGACCGACGGCTCGCTCCCCGAGGACGCGGACGGGGTGGCAGCCCACGTCATGACAGCCGCAGCACTGACGGGCTACGCCGTCTTCCGCGAGGCATACGCCCGAGATGCAGGCATCCCCGTCGAAGAGCTCGACGAGCGCGCCGCCCGCGCCTTCGAGCGGATGGTGGCCGGACTCACCGAACCGCTGCCGGCGCACCCGCCCCAGCACTGAACCGAATTGGGTTCAACAGAGGGAACTGTTGGCTCGGACTTGCCCGACCGATCATGCGACCACTCCGCTCCTTGACCGTTGATACGGGCAATGAGGTACGAACGATCGAGACTAGGGCCCAGCGTTAGAGCCGCGGGGGCGCTCAGGCCACGACGTTCACGGCCCCCGCGTCGTATGCGATACCTCCGCCAACCACGGTGGCCCCGACAGTCAAGTCCGCGATGCGGTCCGGGGCCACCCCCAGCAGGTCGTCGCTGAGGACCGCGAAGTCGGCGAGGTTGCCGCGGGACAGTGTGCCCTTGACGCGTTCCTCGTGGACGGCGTGGGCCGAGCCGACCGTGTAGGCGTACAGGGCCTCTTCGGCAGTGACCGCCTCGTGCGAGGCGATCTGCGCGCCCGACGCCGTGCGGCGGTTGACCATGTCGTGGATGCTAAGCAGCGGGTCGGAGGCGACCACAGGTGCGTCCGACGAGCCCGGCAGCACTACGCCCGCGTCCAGGAACGACCGCATGCGGTAGGCGAGTTGGCTGCGGAGCGGGCCGAGCGCCGCGAGGAGCTCCCCGTCAACAAGATGGCCCAACCGAACCGTCCCTGCTCCTGGCCAGTACAGATGCGAGAGGACCTGGCCACCCTAACGATCGAGTCACGCCCGAGAGAACAACTAGAACCGCTTTCTAAAACAATGATCCAGTTCGACTACCATGGCCGTCGTTGCGCAGCCCCGCCGTCGGCGAGGTGCGCAACGATCTGCAGGCCGAACGACCCGCACCAACAGCGTTTGAAGGCGGGCAATCAGACGGGGGTACGTACCATGGCGTCCAGCGCAGAAGCGGCGAAGAAGGGTTCCGCATGGGGATGCGTGATACCGCTGGTGACCGTGCTCCTCGCGTTCGGCATCTGGGTGGGATCCGTGGGCGTCGATATGATCACTGACACACCCCCCGCGCTGTGTGGCGGCAGCGAAATGGACGAGGGCGACACCTGCAACGAGTACTCGCGCCACTCTGGCGACAAGCTCGGCGAATTCGACGCCGCGGAGTCTCAGAATTCGCAGGACTCGAGCAAGGACTTCTTCGGCTGGATCGTCGTGGTGTTCGGCGGAGCCGTGGCCCTGACTGGCGTGGGAGTCCTGGTCGGCGCCATCACCTACCGGCCGCGGCCTTCACCAACCTCTGTGTGACACTGCGCCGCCCAGATTCGACCAGCACCCCTTTTGCCCGCGTCCCTGCCGGTGACCAACGCTCCAACTCCGACCGAATGTGGTCGTCGGCAAAGGCACCGCCGACCGTTCGAGCGTGGATGGAAGTGCCCGGCTGCGGGCCGAGCAGATCCACCGGACAGCCGCTTGCTGATCTTTCGGTGGGTTGGCGGGTGGCTACGCCAGCGAGTGCGAGGCGGGGCGTGGCTGCGCGACAGCGACAACAGCTTCAGCCCGTTCACTAGCTGTGAACCTGGCGGCGGACACCGCCACCTGGAGCAGGCGATAGGCGTTGAGGGGAGGTGAGCATCTCAACCACCCACCCGAGGACTACCCCAGTCATCACGGATGAAGGCCACTTGGGTCCTGATTCTGATGGGTCGTTCAGCGACCTCCTGGTCCGTTTATCCACAACCTCTGACGAAACGTCACTGCACATCGAGCCCCTCGGTGAAGCTGATCACTTCAGCACCGGGCCTTTGAGAGTCATACTCGCTGCAGCCGTCCAACACGGCTACTCCACGGCCTGGAGAAGGCTACTGGCGGCCGGACAGTGAACTACTCGCCCGCCCCGAGGCCGGGCCTGCGCGAGGCGCACGGTCGTGCTTTGCCCTCAGAGGGTGCAGCACCAACCAGATGACGGTCGTGGAACGGGAACCAGCCGCGCACGGATTCCGGACGTCGGCGGCAACGCTCCCTGTTCAGGATTCGACGTAGCGCGCGACGAACGCCCTCTCGGCTTCGGTGAGGCGTCGAGGCTGGCCGGAGCCGAGGTCGTACGCGGCGATCATGGTCGTGCCCTCGGCGTACAACAGCTTGGCATCTCGGATCTCATAGGCCAGTTCGAAGGAAACCGCTCTGCTCTGCGTCACCCGGACGTGCACGTCGACCGGGGCTTCGCGGTAGTGCAATGGGGCGCGGAATTCGATAGCGGCACGGCTCACGACGAACGCGTTCTGAAGGCCAGCCTCGCCAGCCGCCAAACCCTCCCGGAACATGCGTGTGCGTGCCTCCTCCATGTACCGGAGATACATGGAGTTGTTGATGTGCCCGTACGCGTCTGCGTCGGCCCAGCGCAGCGGGCAGGGGTAGGTGTACTTGTGCACGAGAGTGTTCCTTCTACTGGTGGAGAGGCTGCGGCAGGGGTGGTGGCCACGCCAGCCGCAGCGAATCCGGCGCATCGCCCTTACGGAGTCTGGCGGGGGTTCCGTGGCGGTTTTGCCCTACGGGTTCGACCGATCACCATCGGGTGACGGCAGCTCCGCACGGATTTCGCGAAGAAGACTCAACCATGCATCCGCCTCAGTGAAGTAGCGGGCAATCGACGTGGCAGCACCTTCTGGATTTGTCGGCAACGAAGCCCGGACTACGGCCCTCACCTCGGCTCGGATCTGACCTTCAAGATCGTCCCAGGAAAGTCGCGCGAGCACCGTGTTCGAAGGTCAGACTCTGCGGGCCGATGACCTGAAGCGCGGGCTGCTTCAACGGCTTCGCGTGTTCGGCGAGCCACCTGTAGTGACGGACGGCGGCTGCAGTGCGCTCCGGCTCGGCGTAGTGCTTCGTAAAGTGCTCGCTCACGCGCTCCTCCTCTTCTGCCGGGCGACGACGAAGGTGATAGCGAGCGTGTGGACTGCGGATGGTCAGGCAGAAACTCGTGCAGCGTGGCGGCGACCGCCCCGGGGTTGCCATAGAGGCCGGGCCCGAACTCGTATTTCGGGTTGGTCGCCAGATACTGCGCCACGTGATCATGGCCGTCGAAGGTGAAGGTGTGCTCCTCCTCCTGGACGGCGATCACGTCGAGCGACGTGGCGGCCAGGTCTGCGAGATTGCCGCTGTGAGCAGCGGCGCAGAGGCTTTCGTGCTGGGTCGCGTGAATGTCCAACCCTGCCTCGACGACCAGCTGGTCCATCTCGCGGTAGCTGTCGAGCCCTTTCGTGATGAGCACGGCCAGTCCGCCCGGTGCCAGGACTCGAGCGATCTGCGTGACCACGTCCTGGGGGCGCGGCGAGTGGTACAGGCAGAATGCCGCGACGGCCGCGTCGCATGCACTGGTGCCCAGCGGGAGATCGTGGAAGTCCCCTTCGACGAACTCAACGCGGGTATTGGCCGGATCCTGGATGCGCTCACGCGCCTGCGCGAGCAGGGAGGCGGAAGCATCCAGCCCGATGACGCGTCGCGCGCTCAGGCATTCCCCGAGCACCAACGTGCTCGTGCCGCGACCGCACCCGACGTCGAGCACAAGGCCCAGCGGGTCAGGGCGCTCGTGGTGAGCCTTCAGCAGACCGGCAACGGTTTCCGGGACAGGCCATCCCGACGTCTTCGCCCGCATCAACGCGCTGGATCGGCCAGCCAGCCAGCCGCGACGCGTCGCCGTACAGCTCTTCCTGCCTGGCAGGATCCAGGAACGGGTTGACCTCGCTCATGCCGCGCCCCCCTTCCGGGAGCGCGGAGCGATCAGAACTGCTCGGCCGCGACCTTCCTCAGCCAGCGCCGCGTCTGCCGCCGGTTGCGCAGCAGCACCACTTCGGCCCGGCCGGCGGCGAACTCCTCGATCTTGGCCATCACCCGGGGACGCATCTTGCGCCGGTACGTGGCGACGTATTTGATCACGCCCCAGTGGATGCGGTTGTGCACACCATTGCCCTTGTGCCCGGCCCCATGACGAATCTGTCGAGAGATGGCCCCGTAGAGCGCGGCCACTGTCGACACGTCCATCAGGATCACCGTGTCGCAGGCTTCCAGCCGGACCTGCAGCGTCGAGTTGTAGTTGCCGTGATCACCCACCGCAGCTGCGAGACCAGCTCGTGCTGCAGCTCGGTGAACTTGTCCATGGGGAGCTGGTTTCACTCGTCGTCGTAGAACGCGGCGTCCAGGTGCGTGACCGGGGCGTCGAGGATCGCGCCCAGTTCGCGGGCCACGTGGGATTTGCCGCTGCCTCCGCAGCCGACGGTGGCAACCTTCTTCATGGTGCTCCAGCGTAGAGAGATTCGGGTGTCCGGTGCGGCCTTCCGCCGGGACACGTTCGGATGATCCAGGGGCCATGGCCTGTGGAGCAGTCTGCATCAGGCAGCTCCCCGCTCGGTCGTCGCGGTCCGGACGAGCCCGTGCAGGGCGGATTCCAGGGTGTCGACCTGCTTGCTCAGGCCGAACAGGCGCAGGCGGTCCACGCACGCGACGATCAGGTCGGCGTGCTGCTGGGTGCCGGCGATCTCGCGGAGGTAGGAGAGCCGCTCGATGACCTCGTGGTCGGAGTGCACTATCAGCTCGTCCGGCACGAAGTGCTCGACGAAGTGGATGTCCCGCCGGGGCTAGGGGCAGGCACCCGGCGAGCACGGCTTCGAAGATGCGCTGAGTCACCTGTCCGACGGCGGCGTACCGCTCCGGCAGCATGAGGACTGTGGCCAGGGACCGGCTGTACACGTCGGCTGCGGCCTCGAACGGGAGGCGGCCGAGGAAGCGGACGTGCGGCCACCGGTCGGTCTTCGTCCATTTCCCGGCGACCACGTGCTCGAAGCGGGCGGCGGCCGGCGCGAAGAAGCGGTCGAAGGGCTCGGCACGGTCGTATTGGTTGCCCACGTAACCGAGGTCGAGATCTCGTGGCCGGGCGGCGAGCGCGGCGGGGTCGGCGGAGGCGAGAAGATCATCGACTACAGGGAAGAGGAGGGAGCGTGCTCCTGGGGTCGGCGCCAGGGCGGCCTCACAGACCGCCGTGTGTGCCGTGCGCCGCCACACGCTGTCCGCTCGCAGAGTGCGGTCCTTGTCCCAGATCACTGTGGGGGTCCGGTGCCGCACGGTGTAGCGGTTGATGAGTTGGCCCTGGCGGTGAAGGTCACAACTGTGCCCCTCGGCGCCGCACGTGGTCGTGCTGCGGCCGGGGGTCGCCCAGCGCCACTCCAGGAACAGGACGTCGATGTCGGGGCATCCGCTGTCGAACGTGTACTTGCCGCCGAGGTTGTCTCCGGCTTCGAGGCGGTCCCGGTCGGCCTGCAGGAACACGATGTCGTGCCCGCGGTCGAGGAGGGCGTCGATGAAGGGGCGGCGATGGCCCGGCCCGGCGTGCGGCCGCCTCGCGCTGGAACGGAACACCCCCACGGACGCGGGGGTGTTCCGCCGTGACGTGTGACCGCCCCCTCTGTGTCGCGGTCCTCCCCGCCGACGCGGGGGCGTTCCGTGCGCTATTTCCGATGCGGGGAGTTACGGGCGAGACCGTGGTCTGAAATGACGCTCCCGGAGGCATCTCGACACCTATTCTGACGGCCGTCAAGCGCTTTGTATCGCTGCTTAGAGGATCTGTTGGCCGCGCGGAGTGTGGCAGGTTGCCGGAGAAGTCCGTGGCGCCAAGCGGTCCTGTCCAGCCACATGTACGTGGTGCCCAGTAGGTTCTTCGTCCGCTGCTGGCGCCTCGTTGGCCGCCGGGGCGATGCGTTCTCAGTCGGTGTGGATCGGCGACGGCCCGCGAAGAGTGCGGAACCAGATGCTCTGGCAACGAGTTGCTATACCTGCGCCCTGCTGTGCACCGGCGACCGCGTTCTGCTGACGTCATGCAGGACAACGGAGTGGCGGAGTTCCGCTTCAACGTGTAGCGGCTGACCTATCACCACGTCGCCGATCTGGCAAGCATGCAGGTCAAGGAGGGTCCAGCTCCCCGGAGTTGGATCCTTTGTTTTTTCCCGTGCTGGATAGGTGCTGGGTAATCTGATCCCCCGTCACCTGTCATCACCCCTCGTCACCTGCACCGTGCTGGATTGGTGCTGGATACCGGCGAGGCCCCGGAGGGTCCTGTGGCGGCACCCTTGGGGAAAGGTAAGTGGGCACGGTCGAGCGGCCCGTACGCACTCTTTCTTCACGGCCCCGAAGCCGTTCGCGGAAACAAACCTGTACCCACTCGGCGTTGACGATCTCTGAGCCGAGGAGGGGAAGGTGTCGGGCCTGAAGCTGTTCAACACAAAAAGCGGCGTGACCGAGGTCACGCCGCGTCTTGCTGATGTCGAGGCGGATGTACAGAGCCTTGTCGAGGCGCACATGGAGACGTTGTTGGGCGTCCGGTTTCTGGCGGGCGAGTACAGCACCGGACCGGTACACGGGGGCCGGATCGACTCGCTCGGTCTTGACGAGAACGGATCGCCGGTCATCGTCGAGTACAAGCGGGGCGTCGACGTCGGCGTCATCCACCAGGGCCTGTTCTACCTGGCGTGGCTGATGGACCACCGGGCTGAGTTCGAGCGCTTGGTCCGTGACCGGCTCGGAGCGACGGCCGCAGGCCAGGTCCTGTGGAGCGGGCCGCGCCTGATTTGCATCGCCGGTGACTTCACGCGCTACGACGTACACGCCGTGCGCGAGCACCGGCGCTCGATCGACCTGGTCCGCTACCGACTCTTCGGCAGCGACCTGCTCGGCCTGGAGACCGTGGCGTCCGTGAGCAGCGGCATGCAGGTGGCCCGCCGGACGCGCCGCAAAGCGGTTGCCAGGGCGGCGGCTGACGTCCAGGGTGCGGCGATGGTGGAACTGGCGGGCGCGGTCGACGAGGTCCTCCTCGGGCTCGGGGACGGTGTGAACCGTGTGGAGCGCAAGCAGTACCGGGCGTATCAGCGGCTGCGGAACTTCGCCTGCCTGTGCCCGCCCCAGCGCAGCAAGCTGCTGGTCTACCTCAAGGTCGACCCGAGGAACGTCGACCTGGTACCGGGTTTCACCCGGGACGTGTCGGGTCTCGGTCACCACGGGACGGGTGATCTGGAGGTGCAGCTTCGTACGCCGAGGGACGTGGAGCGGGCGCAGGATCTGTTCCGGGCGAGCTACGCGGCGGCGTGATCGCCTGCCGGCCTCTTGGCCATGGCCGCTTCGTGGCTGCTCTGTGGTCGTGGGGTGATGCCTTTCGACGTGCGGGTGGGGCGTGGCGGTGGACTATCAATGATGCGCGGGATCGCCGGTTTGGCTAACCGGCGATCCCGCGTTATGTTGCCCCGCTCTTGCGTGCCGATGATCAGCGTGAGCGGCCGGCAGCCGCGTTGGCCGTGACCGCAGGGATGGCCGCCGGGCTGGTGAAGAGGCTCGTCTTGGGTCCGGTGCCCGCGGTCTGGGGGCGGCGCAGGCCGGTTTCGTGAGCGAGGGACTCGGAGAGGTCGGCCAGCAGTGAACTCGGGGTGTGCGGGGAGGCGGTGACGGTCCAGGTGGTCCGGTCCGGGTCGGGGCCGGCCCAGATGGTCCAGGTGGCCAGGTTCTGGCCCGGGTGGTGCTGGGCGGTGAAGGCGTCGAAGCGGACGCCTGCGTCCCCGGCGGGGGAAGTCCAGCGGATCCAGCGCCCGTCCACTGTGTGCTTCCAGCCGGCGTCGGAGAGCGGCTGTGTGGCCGCGGTGACCATCTTCTCGTTCACGGGGGCGCCGATGGTGGTGTCCCAGCCGTCGCCGTCGGCGAGGTGGTTCAGCAGCTCCTCCAGCACCGGGGCGGGGGTGGCGCCGGTCGCCGTGAGGACCCACATGCGCTCGGAGACGGGGGTCTCGTAGGCGGCCACGGTCCACGCGGTCTCGTGGGCGGGGGTGTCGTGGACGCGCTCGATGCGCAGGGTCTGGGACTCGTGGATGGCGTGGGTCGTTTCGTCGGACCAGGTCCGCCACTTCTCGAACTCGCCGTGCGATGTGAGGAAGGCGTCGAGGAGGGCGTCGTGGTCGCCGGCATCGGCCAGGTAGAGGGGGACGGTCTCCGGCTCCGGGCGGGAGGGTTCGGACTTGGCCGCGGTCACGTCGAAGACGGAGCGGGCTTCGATGGCGGCGTGTTCGGTGTCGGTCAGGGGCGCCGGGCCGGGTCGCATCTCGGCCGCGTGGACCTTTTCGAAGGCGAGCAGGGCCTGGGCAGGTGAGTCGAAGGTGTCGGCGACCTGGCGCAGGTGGTCCTCGCCGTGCAGGTAGACGGACTTGCCGCCTAGGCCGAGGTAGGTGCCGACCGCGACGGTGGTGTGCCCGTCGCGGGCGTGGGCGTGGATGAGGAGCTGGCCGTGGCGGATGTCATCGTGGATCTTCTGGGCCTCGTTGGAGACCTCGCGGATCTCGCTGCGGCTGCACCAGGGCATCGGGTAGTTCGCCCAGGTCCATTCCTCGTCTATGGCCTCCCGGAGCCGAGGGGTGATCTCGACGGCGACGCCCTCTGCGATCAGGTGTTTGGCGGCGTCCTCGGCCCAGTAGGGCTCCTCATGATCGATTCGGGCCAGGACTAGGACGTTGGTGGCGGCGACGCTCCAGTCGGCAGCCTCCAGAGCCATGAGAGCGACGCGGGCCTGGCTGCCGGTCAGGACGGCCTGCACGGCGCTGGGATGCGTGGGGTGGGTGTCGAGGCGGACGTGGGCATCGATGTCAGGATTCACGTGGGGATGTCGTCTCTTCTGCCGGTGGCCGGGCCTTCGGGTCCGGCCACCGGCGTATGCGGGGTGTTATCGGGTAGCTCGTGTGGCGCGGGCGGTGTGCGCGGCCGTGGTGGTCGGCGGGCCAGCGCGGGCGGGGGGCGCGGGGCGCTGAGGTTGGGTGGGGACCGGTTTGGTGGCGTGCTGCCAGCGGGTGCGGACGGCGGCGATGTCGGCGAGGCAACGGCGGGCGCCGACGACGAGCTGGAAGGGGGTGTTGGCCGGGTCGGCGGCGTACGCCTCGATGCGCCGGCCCGCCTGATCGGCGGTGGCCAGGAGGGAACGCTGCAGGGTGCGCTCGCCCCAGTACTCCAGTGAGCCGGTCGGTTCGGCCAGCAGGCAGAGCACGTCGCTGGGTTTGCTTCCGGTGTCTAGGAGGCCGCGCTGTTGGGCCTCCCACAGGACGGTGACGGGGTCCACGGGCTCGCGGCGCCGCGCGAGGGAGGTCAGGCACTGCCACAGGCTGGCGTGCAGGGGCAGGGTCAGGTCGTCGGGGACCAGCCACCGGACCGAGTCGATGTCGGCAGGGTGGGCGGTGGCGGTCGCTAGCAGTAGCTGCTCCTCCTCGACCGCCTCAATGCGGTCGGGCGCGACGGGTGGCGTCGGGGCCGCGGTGCGGGGCAGCACTCCGGCACGCGGCGGGAAGCGGCTCGCGATGTCGTCCACGATGGCGCCGAGGGTTTCGGCCTCCGTGAGCACCGTCTGGACGGGGTGCGGGAGGGAGGCGTCGTGGACGGTCTGGACGAGGTGTTCGGCGGCTGTCTGCAACCGGCGGCGGGCGTGCTCGGCCTCGACCATGCGTGCGTAGGCCGGTGCGTGCCGAGGCCAGGGACAGACCTGGATGAGGGTGTGCAGGTACGTGGCGGTCAGTCCGCGCGCCTGCTCGCGCCCCGTGGAGAGCACGCGATCGAGCCATGCGGTGCTCTGCGCGTGCTCGGTGAGGTCGGGCGGTGGAAGGGTGCTGATCGTGGCGTACAGGGCGGCGTGCACGGCGGTGGAGAAGGAGTCGGCGGCGATGCCGGTCACGTCGCCGAGATGGTGTGGTTCGAGGAGGAGGGCGCCGAGGAGGGCCTGCTCGACGTGGAACACCGGCTGCGGCGGCGCGATCGCGGCGAGGTCGTCTTCGTCGGGTTCGGGGGCGCGGGACATCAGGCGGCCAAGGTGAAGTCATCCGGATTGAGGGCAACGTCGAGGTGTGGGGCGAGGAGGTGGCCGGCCAGCAGCGGGGGCACGGCGTTGCCGATCTGGGAGAACTGCTGGCCTTTGTTGCCGGCCCAGGGGTAGTTGGCGGGGAACGTCTGCAGGAGGCCGGCCTCGCGGGCGGTGATCCGGATGGGTTCCGGCACCGCTGATATATCCGTGGCCTCCGTCGGTGCCGGGGCTGGTTGGGCGACCCAGGTGCACTCGTTCGCCCGGTGACCGAAGAACAGCGTGCCTGCCGGCTCGGACAGCGGACGGACGGTGGCGTTGGCCTGGTTGTTGCTGCGCAGGGACCAGGACCAGCGGTGCGCCCCGGCGCCTTCGCGGGGGGACGGCCGGACCACACCGTCCGCCCGGGGCGTCCAGGTGCCCCGCTCCCGGGCGTCGGACAGCGCCTTGCGGGAGCCTGATGGGAAGGGTTCGGGCCCGCCGCCCGGTCCGCCGCCCGCGCAGACGGTGGGGACGGGGCGGTCGGTCGCGCCCCATCCCAGGGCCTCGGCCATGCTCACCCAGCAGGCGCGGCCCGGCCCGAACAGCGATTCCGGCTCGGCTACTTGAGCGTGCGTGGGCGTGGGAGGCTGCGCCGTACGGACCCGGGAGGCGAGCAGGATCGCCCGCCTGCGCGTCTGCGGGACGCCGAAGTCGGCGGCATTGAGGATCCCGTACCAGACCGAGAAGCCCCAGGACCGGAGGATGGCCGCGTACTGCTTCCACAGGGGCAGGACGTCCGGCACTTCTTCCATGGCGACCCAGTCGGGCTCACCGACCGCATTGAGGGCGTGGAGGTAGCGCATGGGTTCGGCTGCGAGCAGGGAGCGCTCGTCGCGGCAGGCGGCGAGGAGGCGTTCGCGGGTGTCGCGTCCGGCGGCGAGGTCCTCGACCGCCGTGTGCACCAGCGGCTGGTCGAGCAGGCCGAGGCGTTTGCCGGCCATGCTCCACGCCTGGCACGGAGGCGAGGCGATCACACCTCGGGTGCGGCCGATGAAGGGCCAGGTCGGATACGTCGCCACGTCGGTGCGGATGGTCAACTGGCCAGCAGCCGCACGGGTCCTGCAGGCCCACTCGTCCCATTCCAGGCCGATGTCGCGCACGCCGAGCACGCCCAGGGCTCTGCTCCAGCCGCCCGGCCCCGCGAAGAGGTCGAGTATCACGTGGCCAGCCCGAAGTCGTCCTGTGTCGGCGCGTCGGCGTCGCCGCGGCACGCCCAGGGCGAGCAGCCGTCTATGACGCCGTTCTCCAACTCGTCGGCCTCGTCCGCGCCGATGGGCAGGGCGGCACGTTCGGCGGCGGTGACGTGGTCGATCGGGGCCTGGCTCAGGGGGACGTGGGAGCGGTGCAGGAATGCCTCGCCGAGCAGTCGGTTGCCCGCCGCGTTGGCGCGGGCATTGCCCTGCCGGATGGCCGCGTCGAATTCGACGACGTCCGCCCACTCGGACGGAGAGGAGTCCCTGATATGGCGCCACTGCGCATTTCCGTGGAACGGGCAAGTTATTGAGAATCGAGACAGAGGCGTGACCTTCCTGCTGGATATGGGATCCGTGGCCGTGCGGTTCGAGCACGCCCGGGCTTGCGATGTCGGGCAGGGTTTACTCGGTTGATCTCGGGCCGGGGGATCAGCAGACTGCGGCCCATGACCAGCACCGCGCGGGACCTCGCCCTGGAGCACTTCGCTTGGATCGACGGCCATGCCGATGTTTGGGCGATCTTCCGAGATGCGAAGGCGCTGCGTACTGTCGTCAGCGCGCTTGTGGAGCCGTTCAGGGATGCCCAGGTCACGGCGGTGTGTGGCGTCGAGTCGCGTGGCTTCCTCCTGGGTGGTGCGGCAGCCATCGAGCTTGGAGTCGGCTTCATCCCAGTCCGGAAAGGCGACGGGCTGTTTCCGGGGGAGAAAGTCGAGCGTCAGGCAGCGCCGGACTATCGCCGCCAGCAGCACCGCCTCCGGCTTCAGCGGTCCTCGCTGGGGCCCGGTGACCGGGTGCTCTTGGTCGACGACTGGATCGAGACGGGGAGCCAGGCAGCCTCTGTGAAGTTGATGGTGGCGGAGTGTGGGAGCGACTGGGTGGGCTGCAGCGTTGTCGTGGACCAGCTCGGTGAGGAGCGGCGGGAAGAGCTGGGCCTGGTGCGGTCGCTGTTGTCCTTCACGGAGCTTCCGGCGTATCGGGCTGATCAGTAGGTGTATTTCTGCGACCTCCTTCCGTGGGCAGCGTCTGGGTCAGGTGGGTGAGGGGGACGAAGCCCTCGTCGGTGCCGAGTTCTCTCGGCGTGGGGCCGGCGGGTGTGGGGATGTCCGCGAGCTTCTCGGCGAGTGCGGCTGGCATGTAAGCGGGACGGGCGGGATCATCCGGTCGCGGTGAATGGCGAGACAGAGGGCAGGGATGCGGTCGAGGAGGTCGGCGGCCGACTCGATGAACTGCTGTGGTGATGGACCGATGAGGACGACTCGTCCTGACGTGGCGTCGGCTTCGCGGCGCCGGTTCTCCACGGCGCGGGCGACGGCCGCGGTCAGTTCGGCGCCCGCGTCCTGGGCGGCCTTGGCGATCTGCGCGATCTGTTCGAGGAGCAGCAGATCCACGGACGATGGCTGCGGCGTGTGCTCGGCGAGGTCGAGAAGCAACCGCAGTGCGGTGCGAGCGAGTTCTTGTGCGTCGGTGATCCGTGCGGCCAGCGTTGCCGTGTGGTCGGGAGCGGGGGTGCGCAGAGTCCGGTGCAGGGCGAGGGCGTCAGCTCTGAGCCGTTCGAGGGTCTCGGCTGGTGTGAAGTAGTCAGACACGGGTCTCCGTGATGGTGTTCGGCGTCAGGGCCTGGGCGAACGCGGCAGTCAGTGCGGGGGTCTGCCCGGGATCGGTGGCCAGGGCACGGACGAGCGGGGTGCCGATGACGACGGCGTCCACCAGCGGTGCGACGCGTGCTGCGAGGGCTGGGGTGGAGATCCCCACGCCCGAGACCACGGGCAGCGGACTCGCGGCGCGAAGGCGCTCGGTGAAGTCGGCGAGCGCCGGAATGTCGAGCGGACCGCGGTAGCCGGAGGGAGCCGTGCTTGCGGGCGCGTAGAGCCATCCCGACGCTGCGGCAGTCACATGGGCGAGGCCGGTGTCACCGCTGTGGCGTGGGACGAGGCGTGGGGTGCGAAGGTTTGCGTCCTTCGCTGCGGCCTGCCAGCGCGCTGCCTGGTGGTCGGGCAGGTCGACGACCATCACGCCAGCGGCACCGGCGTCGGCGAAGAGACGGGCCAGGTGTTCGGGGCCGTGCCGGGTGACGGGCTCCCAGTAGGTCATGACGACGGTCGGCCGCAGGCGCGCGGCGTGCTCGACCGTACGGAGGGTGTGGTCGATGACGTTCCCGCGTCGCAGGGCGCGGCGATAGGCGGCCTGGATGACGGGTCCGTCGAGGCCGGCGTCATGGTGGGCGAGGCCGACCTCGAACAGGCAGGCACCTGCCCGCGCGATCTGGTCGAGATGACGGCGCTCGACATGGGACGGGTGTAGCGCGGCAGGAACGAACACGCCCAGCGCGCAACGGGGTTGGGTGAGGAGGTTGTGGAGGGAGTCGGCGGGGGCCAGGAGGTGCCTTTCTCGGCGGGTGGGCGTCGCCGCAGCTCAGCGGCGGCGTGCGGCCGATGAAGCCGGGGAGGCCGCAGGAGCGGCGGCGCTCCGGCCATAAGCGGCGCCCAGGACGGGCGGGGCGTTCTTGGTGGGCCGGCTGTTGAAGGCAGGAGCCACGCGGTCGAGGGCCTCGGCGATCTGCTGGGCCTGGTCGTGGGCGTCAGCGAGCTGTTCGGCGACATCGTCAGGGAACCGGCCCCACTGGGCCGGTACTGGTAGCGCTGGAGGGTCTCGGCGGCGTTGCGCAGCTGCTCGGCGACCTGCCGCAGGACCGCGGTCTGTTGCACCGGGCCGGTCGCGGTGTGCCTGGCCTGCGAGAGCGCGTCCAGGGCCGCAGGCAGCGGCTCGTCGTGCGCGGGAAGACCGTAAAGAGCGGCGTGCAGGGTCTGGGCGTAGACCGTCACGGGTCCACCTCGGGAGCGATGGTCGTACTGGGCCGCCGCTAGGCGGCGCACGCCGAAGTGGACGGTCACGTCACGGGGGAGCGGCACCGGGGTGGATCTGATCGGCGAGGGCACGCGCGAGATCGTGCGCGGTCGGGGTGTCGGAAGACGTGGCAATTCCCATCGGATGGCGGTGATGACGTCTGCGGAAGTGGTCAGCGAGCGCGGCGCCGGGCCGAAGGTGCGGCGCCGGCCGCCCGCTGTGCGGTGGCCGCTGCCTCTCGTGTGGCGGTGAGGTCGCGGGTGATACCGGTGGCGACGTACTGGCAGCCGGTCGCGCTCAGGTCGAGCTGGTGGGCGGCGTTGGTGAGGTGGCCGGTCATCTTCGGGATGGCCTCGCCATGGCGAGCGGTGCGCACGGACGCGCTGTCCGCCGAGTAGCCGGGGAAGGGGGCACCTTCATAGGGGTTGGCGTACAGCGCGCCGGCGAGGTCGGTGCCGGCCAGCGAGGAGGAGACCACGACCGAGGCCAGGCACTCCAGGCTGGCGCGGCTGCCGGCGATGCTGGTGTACGTGCTGGAGTCGAGCGCGCCCAGGCGGACGAGGGTGATGGCTGTCAGGTCCTGGGTCTTGAGCAGGAGCGGGCGGATCTGGCGCAGGGCGTCGGTGCCGGGTGTGTAGGAGACGTCTCGGACGCGTGCGTGCAGGGCCTCGAAGTCACGTGCCAGAATGCGCAGTTGATCTGCCTGATCCGTCAGGTTGAGCGGGGACATGGGGTGGTGTGGCTCCGTGAGGATCGGGTTAGCGGCTTCGGGCGGCCGTCTTCGCTGCGGCGGGCGCGGGCGGGGGTGTTGTGCCGGGCGCTGTGGTGACGGGAGGGCGGCTGAGGGTGGCGGCCAGGGCGGTGGCGCCGGCGACGGTGAGACGGACTCGGTCCTGGAGCGGCCCGCCCACGTAGGCGGAGGGCGCGGACTTCGGGACGCGTTCCGCGAGGCCGTTGGCTTCCAGTGACCGCAGTGTGCCGATGAGTACGCGCTCGTTGCGGTAGTGGACGTACTGGCGCCCCAGGGAGCTGGTCGCCACGACGTTCCCGCAGGCGATCGCCCGCAGGGCGGTGTGATGCGTGGCGGTTAGCTGGTGGTCGGGAGCGTCGTTCGTATTGCCACGGCGGCGCCCGAGTTCGCGGGCGACGGTGTCGGCGCAGCCGATGGCTGCTTCTGGTGCCAGGGCGGTCAGCGTGCGGGCCATCGGGAGCCGATGGTCCGTGGAGGCGCTGCTCAGGAAGGCGATCTGTTGGAGGCGGTCCACGGTGTCCGACAACTCGCGACTTGCGAAGAGCCGTTCGTCGGTGACCGCTTTGATGGCGGCGCGGGTCGCGGAAGCGAGCTGTTTTGCGGAATCGACGTGGGCGTCGGGTGCGGGCGGCGAATCGGCCCGCAGGAGCCGGTCGAGCGTGTCGTTGTGCTGCACATATTGGTCTGCGAGCAGCAGCAGCCGTTCAACTGGCGTCGGCGGGACGGCCACGTCGAACAGCAGGCCATTGTTGGCCGGTGCCGTCATGCGCGGCGCCGGACGGCCGGGGCACGCAGCGGTGCCGCAACGGGCTTACTGGATGCGGCGGGAGGCCGCGGTTCTTCCAGCGCGGTACTGGCCGCCGCCAGGGCTCGGCCGGCGTCGTCGAGGTGGACCCGTAGGCGGCTGTGGTGGTCGAGCGAGTCGAGCTTTTGCTGGAGCGTGTCCTGCGCTGTGGTGGTGAGGGTGAGGAGCGGGGCAAGGGCCTGGGTGTAGTGGGCGATGGCCCGCCCGAGGTGGCCGGCGCTCTGACGGAGATCCTTGGCGGGAGGGAGGTCGGCGATGTTCGGGGTGAGCTGGTACTCGGCGTCGGCGGCCATGCGGGCGGTGAGGTGGCACAGCAGCTCGATGTGCCGCGTGGCGTTGAACAGGCCGGTGCCGTCCACGGTGATGTGATGGTCGCGGATGTCCGCGGTCACGGCGTCTACGGCTTGGCGCGGGGACATGTCGTCGAGGTCGGTGGGTTCGTAGGTGTGCAGGTCGTCTCCAGGCATGTGCTTCAGGGGGCTTGCCACAGGAAGCGGGCGACGTGGTCGTTGCCGTGGCCGGCCCGGGGGCGGGAGGGGGTGTGCCATCCGGCCCGCGGCGGGCGGCTGGCGATCAGGCGCCAGCCCGCGCCGCGCAGGGACGCACCGTTCTCGCCCTCCTGGGTGAAGGTGATCAAGCGCCGGTATCCGAGGGCTTTCGCCGCCCGTCACGACGCCCCGTACAGCAGGGAGTTGGCGTTGCGGGTGCCGTCGCTGGCGGAGCGGGTGACTTCGAGAGTGGCGCCGTCGTCGACGTGACGGGAAACCGGGCGGCCGACGATAGCCACGGCACGCAGCGTGCCGCTCTCGTCGGCGGCGCCGACGGCGAAGATCTGCCCTGCGGGCGGCGGGTGGTGACGATGCCAGGCGCGCACGAAGTCCTTCGCCTCCCGCGAGCGGACCGGCACCAGGTGCAGCCGGGCGTCGCTCACACGGCCTTCCCGAAGTCGGACTGCGTCGGCGCGTGCTTCGCCACGGCGCGGGCGGTGATCGCCTGCGAGGCGCGGGCAGATGCCGCGGACAGCTCCTCCGCCCCGGGCTCCCGGTACCACGGGCGCAGGTCGAGCATGGCGGCGCGCATGCCGGTGGCGAAGCAGAGCGCGGTGCCCTTGGGCAGGGCTCGGATGGCGTCGGCGGGCAGGATCCGCTCCTGCCGCATCGACACCGAGGTCGACTTCCCGGACTCGGAGTGTGAGGTGGAGGTGGTCTCCACATCGTGTTCGCCGATCAGCCGGGACAGCTTGTCGGCGAAGTCCGGGTCGTCGATACCGGCCCCGATGACCTTCACGGTGGAGGCGGACCACATCGCGTCCATGCCAGCGTCCCCCCAGACCTTCTGCCCCTGGCGGTAGGACTGGAGGATCGTGATCGGGATAATTCCGCGGCCGCCGAGATGGGAGTACAGGTCCGGCAAGTCGCTGATCTTGCAGACGTTGGCGGCCTCGTCGAGGATTGCCAGCATCGGCGGGTCAAGCCTGCCGCCTGCGCGCTCAGCCTGGGCGGTGGCGGCCCGCATGACTGTATCGGCGCACGCCGCGATCAGCGCCGAGGCTCCGCCGCCGCCGTCCTTGCTCAGCAAGAACAGGGTGTCGGTGGAGGTGACGAACTGTGCGGGGCGGAACTCGGGGATGTCCTTCTGCGGGGTCACCCAGGCCGCGATCTCGGAGTTGAGCAGGGAGGCGGCGTACTGGCGGGCGGTTTCGTAGATCCCGTCTCTCGTCTCCGGCGGCCCTTCGACGGTTCCCTTGAGCTGGGCGGCGACGGCGGCCAGGTCATGGTCGCGGAGGATGTCGAGCGGGGTGCGGTCGGCAGGGGAGGCGAGCCAGGCCATGATGTCGGTGATCGGCCGATCGTCGAGGGCGGCGGCCAGGAGCAGTTGGCTCAGGATGTTGCTACCGGCCTTGGACCAGAAGTCGCCCTGTGAGCTCGCGTCGACGCTCGCGGCGAGGAAGTGGCCCGCCAACCGACCTGCCCCGTCGAGGGATTTCGCGGTGGCGAGGGGGTTCCACCACATCTCTCGGGCGGCGTGGGCAATCTGTTGCGGATCCATGGTCCACACCGCTCCTGCCTGCGCGCGGGCCTCGTAGGCGGTGGTAAAGGCGTCGCCGGCGGCCTTGTTCGATGTCAGCAGGACCGGGCCGGGCGCGCTGAGCATGGAGGGGATGGCGAGCGAGGTGGTCTTGCCGGAGCGGGGGGCCATGATTGCGACGGCGACGTCCTCGAAGCCCATCCGCACCTCGTGGCGGCTGCCTTGGAGGTTGCCGAGCAGGATGCCGGTGTCCTTCGCGTCGATGCGCTTGGCGTCCTTCAGGCTCGGGCGCAGGGAACGGGCCTTGGTCGTGATCGCCTTGGCCATCAGCGGCTCGATGTCCCGGGCCTTGGCCATGTCGGTGATCTTCTTCTTCCGGCCGCTGCTGCGGTTCTTGTTCCGGGCCCACAGGACGCCGACTGCTGCTCCGAGGGCCAGAAGCAGGAGAACGGGAACGATGCGGGCACCGATGAGCAGGGACGTTTCTCCTGCGTCGGGCCAGACCTGCTCGGGATGGAGCAGGGCGTTGGTCGGCTGGTACGGCGCCCAGCTGGCTCCGGTGAGGTAGGCAGTGATGTTGCCGGAAATCCAGGCCAGGTGGGACAGGGGGACGACGATGGCGAGCGCTCCGAACAGGAGGCGCAGGACGAGGTCGTACCCGTCGGTGGAGCTGTTGGAGGAGGGTGGCAAAGGGCTACGTACTTCCGGGCGAGGGCGGAGAGGTCAGCGGCTGCGGCCGTTCTTGGCCGCTGGATGTCGCAGAGGGCTCGGGCTTACCGGCGGGCTGGCGCGCCGGGCGGCGAGGGAGCGGACACGCTCTTCCAGGGCGGAGGCGACCTGCACGGCGGGCACTTCGCGGCGTGTAACGGTGATGAGCTTGGGGCTGTAGGTCGGGAGGCTGCGCAGAGCGTCGGCGCGCGGCACGGCGGCCGGATCGGCGAGGGCGGTGGTGAACGCGGCGATCAGGTGCGCAGGAGTGTGTGCGCCGAAGCGGGCTTGCCATACCTGCCGGATGTCTTTGATCTCTGTGGTGACAAACCAGGTGCCTGTCTCGCGAGGTCCCGAGCGGTGGACGTACGTGGTGCCGTCAGGGGAAACGAGTGCGCCCTCCCGTCGCGTGTCCAGCCGTTCTGCTGGAGCGGTTCATGGGGGTCGGCGTGTGCTGTCGCCGTAAAGTCTGGGGCGGTGAGGGCGTCGGTGAATGCGGCGATCAGTTCGACGGGGGTGCGGGCGCCGAAGCTCGCGTACCAGGCGGGCCGGTCCGGCTCCGCAGCGTGGTGCAGGGTCCACCATGGTCCGTCGGCGTCGGGCTCCAGGCGCAGGAGGGCCTTCTGGTCGGGGCTGGAGAGCAGGACGCGCGGCATCAGGGGGTCGGTGCCGTGGCTCCAGCCGCAGGCGCGGTGGAGGGGGACGGTGATCCAGGCGGGGTCTCCGCCGCCGGCGAGGTGGCGCGGGGTGATGAAGTCGACCTCGACGGTCTCGGGAGTCGGGGACACAGTCACTTCCGTGCCGCGGTACGGCGGACGGAGGCGAGGGCTGGAATGGGGGCCAGAGGCGAACGAGCTCTGCGAGCAGCGGAGTTGATTTCCTGAAGCGTCGTGCCGTGGGTGGCCCAGTCGTCGAGGTAGCTCCACGATTCGGCGTGATGCTCGGCGAGGGCGTCGTCGAAGTCAGCGGTGCCGGGCTGGGCGGTGGCGGGGAGGGCGTCTCGGGTTCCCAGCCACTGCTCGTGCAGTTCGTCGAGTCGGTCGAGGGCGTCGCGCAGGACGCCCAACTGGTAGACCCAGCGGCTCTGCACCGTGTTTTCCGGTAGCTGGGCCAGCTGTGTCTCGGCCGTGGCCAGCAGGTGACGGGCGCCGTAGCGGAGCGGCTCGAACGCCGTATGGGTGTCGGCGTCGCGCTGGCTCGCGCGCAAGCCGTAGGCGTGGTCGTCGTGGGGCCAGCCGTCGAGGTCGGTGTGCTCGTCGGAGTAGGCGTCCCAGGCGTCGAGGATCTTCTTGCTGTCCCTCACGTAGTGGTCGAGGTGGCGCAGGAAGTCGCGGTGTGCGAGGAGGTCGGTGCAGATGAGGTGGAGTCCTGTCGGTTCAGCGGCGAGCGGCCGACGGCGCGGTTCTGGCGTTCGCCGGGGTCGTCGCGGGTTTCGTCTGCTGTCGGCGGGTGGAGCGTGCTTGCGCGCGGAGGGACTTGAGGCGCGTGGCGTGGGCGTCGACCACCTGCTGTGGGCGCAGCGGGCTGGGCTCCTGCACGGCGCTGTAGTGGCCGGTGCGGTCGTACATGCCGCGCTGGAGCGGGCTGCGGTCGGCCAGCGCGGTGAGGAACGAACTGACCAGGTGGGCGGGGGTGTGCTCGTCGAAGTAGGCGTGCCAGATGCGCGGGCCAGGAAACTCTCCGTGGCCGGGCTCGCGGGTCTCGACGTGCCAGGACGGCTGGTCGCGGAATTCGCTCAGCGGGCGCAGTTCGATGTGACACATGGAATCTGGCGAGCGCGCTGTGCCGTCGGGGGCGCGGTGCCAGCCCGCCGAGGTGACCGGTTGCCACGGGTCCGGTTCCTGTGGCGGCGCGGCGATGAGGGCGTCCGTGAAGCCGGAGAGGACCTCGGCGGGCACGAGTTCGCCGAACTCGGCGTACCAGCCCGGCTCGTTGTCGGTGGGCTCGGCCCGCAGCCGCCACCACGCGGAGGTGGCGGACTGCGGGTCGAACTGGAGCCGGTGGCGGAGATCGGGGCTGCGCAGCACGATCTCGGCACTCAGCGGGTCGGAGATGGCCTTCCATCCGGCGGCGGCCAGGCCGTGGGTGACGTGGCGGGCGTCGCCGCGGCCGGCGAGGTGGCGGGGGCTGGTGTCGAACGGAACTGCCAGGCGTGCTGGTCGGCGAAAGCGGCGAGCTGCCCTTCGCTCACCGGCACCAGCAGCACTCCGGCTCGCTCACGGCGGCGCTGGCGTACAGGTCGCGGAGGCCGTCCAGGACGTAGTGGAGGGTGTGCTGGTCGGCCTGCTCCCACGCGGCCGTGCGCAACTCGGTGATCAGAAGGTCGACCTGTGCGGTGCGCGGTGTGTCGGGGTGGTCCTGCACGGTGCGGGCGAGGGCGCGCAGGGTGTCGGCGATCTGGACGGGCAGGCCCGTGTATTCGTCGAGAAGGGGCTCGACGAGGGCGAGGGCTTCTGCGGGGTCGGGGTTCTCGCGCAGGTAGTCGGTGAGGTCCGACAGTGTTTCGGTCAGGGTGCGGATGGTGTCCGGGGTGAGTGCGGGCATCGGGCTCCTTGGAACGGGGTGGCGGGTCAGCGGCGGGTCCGGGCGCCGCCGGCCGGGGTGTGGGGACGGGCGCTGGTGCGCGGCCGGGTGCTGCGGGCGCTGTTGCGGGCCCAGGTGGCGGCGCGGGCGGCGGCGATCCGGGCCTGCTGCCACGCCCTGAGCTGGGAGGGTTTGACGGAGACCGACCAGGTACGGATCTGGGCGCTGTGCGGAACGCGTCCGCGCGGGCGCATCACGGGATCGGGGCCGGCGAGTTCGGTCGAGAAGGCTTGCACCAGGTGCATCGGCGTGTTCGGCGTGAAGTTGGCCGTCCACCCGTTGCCCTGGGCGTCCTTCGCTCCGGTCCACCACATCGCCGAGCCGTCGGCGCCCCGGCGGTACTGCATCCACGCGGTGCCGTCGGGGCTGGTCGCCGTGTAGTTGTCCCCCTCGACACGCGTGTGCCAGTCCTGCTCCTGCAACGGCGCCCAGACGTTGGGGGCGTGAGCGGAGCGGGGACGGTGGAGGGCGTCGGTCAGACCGGCGACGACCTCCACCGGCGTCTGCCGGCCCAGGTGCGCCGACCACTCGCCGTTCGCACCGTCTGCTTTGCCGCGGATGGTCCACCCTCCGGGCAGGACGTAGGGGTCGTAGGCGACACGGACAGTTCGGTCCGGGCTCTCCATCAACAGGGGGCCACCCGTCTTGGATTTGTCCCGCCATCCCGAGGCGCGCAGGAACTCCGAGACATGCCGGACGTCGCCGCCGCCGGCCAGGGCACGGGGCTCAACGAGGTAGTGCTGCTCGGCCTGTTCGCCTGGCCCCCAGCCCTGCCACTGCTTGCTCTTCACCGGCGCCGCCGGACGACGAGTGGTGCGGGTGCCGGGGGTTTCGATGCGCTGGTGGCGGGCTGGGTGCCGACGCGTTTGAGGGTGTCTTGGTGGTCGTCCAGGTCGAGGGTGATGTCGTGCAGTTCGTTCGAGGCGCGGCCCAGAGCGAGCCACACTTCTGCGGGCAGAGCGCCTCGCTCGGCCTGGTCCTTGGCGAACATGCTGCTGGTGGAGACGAGGTGGGTGACGCCGCCGAGGACTCCGGTGTCCGGGTCGAGAACGCGGGTGATGACCTGCGCGGCCTGGGGAGGTGGAAGCTGAGAGAGGTGGTCGGCGAGCTGGCCGAGCTGGCGGGCGATCTCGTCGGCCAGCCGCACCGGATACGGAGTGGGGTGAGTCATGCTCCTCCAGGTCGGGGCGGTCAGTAGTGGTGGTGATGGCCCATGCGCTGCCTCTCGGCGAGGACGGCCTCGGGGCGGGCGCCGGCCAGCGGGGAGGTGCGGTCGGGGCCGGACGGGATGCAGGCGCGCAGGTAGCGGCGGAACAGGGCGGTCGCGAGTCGGGGTGTGAGCCGGTTGCTGATCGGTGGGGGTGTGCGGGCTGCTACGGGTTTCTCCGGGGATCGGGCGGTGCGGGCGGGTGGCCCCGGCACGGTGCCGGGGCCACCCGGGCGTTTACGGGGTGCGGCGGGCCGGTGTGGGGCGCGAGGAAGAGCTGCCCGGTGCCGGCTGCTGCGCGGCAGGGCGGGCCGCACGGGTGCGGAGTTCGTGCACGGGCTGCCGGTAGGCGGCTTCGTCGAAGACGTCGGGCGTGCAGTTGACCTCGTACCCGGCCAGCAGCAGGGCGGGGATGGCGCGGGTCGCCAGGTGCTTCTGCTCGTCGGCACCGAGGTGTTCGGGCACGGTGTGCCAGATGTAGAGCGGCCCAACCGTGGGGTATTCGTGGCGTTCCAGGCCGAGCTGTTCCAGCAGGTCGTGGAGCTTGGCGGGGGCGCCGGTGGGGGTGTCGGCGTGGATGGTGGTCGTCAGGGCTTTGATGTAGATCTCGACGTCCGTGCCGTACTCGTCGGCCAGGTTGGCCATGTGTTTCTCTCCGGGTTCAACGGCGGCGGGGGGGGGACTGGGCGCGGCCCGGCGCCGGTGCGGCGGCTGGCCGCTGCGCGGGGCGTGCGGCGTGGTTGCGGGCGCGCAGGATGACGCGGGCGGCCTGGCTCAGGGAGCTGGCGGCGTCCCCGAGCCGCGCAATCGGCTCGGGCTCCTCGCCGGGCGCAGCCCCCTGGAGGCCACTGGCGGCAATCCAGGCACCAACGACCACTTCCCTGGTGAGGGGAAGCAGCCCGCGGACAGGGGCAGCGACCTCAGTCAGGACCTTGGCCACCTCACTGCTGGTCTCGGCGGCAGCGACCTGCTCGGCGAGATGGGCGAGGTAGCGCAGGGCCGCGTCACGGTCGCCGTCAGGGGTAGCCAGCGTGTTCAGGTCGGGGTCGAGATGGACGCTGTGACCGGCGGCGAGAAGGGCGTGCGAGGCGGTGGTCGCCTTCAGGCGTTGCTGGTCGACCGGAAGGCCGTGCGGAAGCCGGTGATAGCCCCCGCGAGGTCCGGCAGCGGAGCGGAAACCACCGGCCTGCTGGAGGATGTCCGCCGCTTTCTCGGTGCCGCCGATGGCGACGACCAGGCTGGTGCGCGGGTCCTTGGTGATGGTGACGTACTCCAGCACCCAGAAGACGGGCTCTGTCTGCTTCATCGCCCTCGGGCTGCCGGTGTGCGGGTGCCTGCCGGAATCGGCGGTACGGAAGCTGGGGCGGAGGTGGGCGCGGTGCGGCCTGCCGGGTGCTGCAGGGCGGTGCCGATCCCGAGCGCTTCCAGCTGCGGGCCAATCTCGCGCAGGGCGCGGGCCTGGGCCTGGGTGTCGTCCGCGCCGAGGCAGTAGATCCCGCTCTGCGGGTCCTGCGTGAAGCCGTGGGCCACGAGGACAGCGTCGGCACGGTCGTCGGCGGGGGCGGTGGCGACGCTGCCGTCCGGCTGCCAGGTCAGGACGACCCGGTCGGGCTGGGAGGGCTGGAGACCGTCCAGGGCGTTGTGCCGGACCTGGGCGAGCGCGCTGTCGTAGCGGGCGAGCAGATCGCCGGCGACCTGCTCGGCGCTCAGGAACGGGTCGTCGGCCAGGGCGATGCCGTTGGGCTCGCGGACGCCGCGGTACGCCTCGTCGGGCAGGGCGCGGGGGGCGACGGCGGCGATGAGGAACCCCCCGCGTTCGTCATGCCGGTCCAGAAGGACGGCGAGCTGGGCGCCGTCCGGGCGGCTCAGGACGGCGGCCTGGTGGATCGGGTGCTCGGCGAGGGAGGCGGCGACCAGATCCAGGTCCCAGATGCGGTCGGCGAGTTCGGCGAGTTCGGCGAGTTCGTCCTTGGCGTCGGCCGACAGGTGGGAACTGGTCCAGGTGTCGGGGAGTTCGCCGGCGAGGACGTCGGCATACGAGGCGAGGCGCTCGGAGGATTCGTGGTCGTGCATGGTGTCCTTGGGCGAGGTGGGAGTCAGCGGCGCAGTCCGGCGGCCACCGGAGGCGGCGGGGCCGGGAGCGTGCGTGGCGGGGGCGGGCAGGCGCACACGGCGGAGCGCTCGCGTTCGGCGGCGGGGACCTCCCCGCTGCAGGTGCTGCGGCCGGGGTGCGGGGCGTGCCGGTCAGCGAGCGTGTTGCGGGTGTCGGCGAGGTCGGAGCGGATGACGCCAAGGTGCTCGTCGGCGAGGTAGCGCAACCGCCGTGCGATGTACGGGTCGGCCGCTTGGCCGAGCCCGTCGTGGAAGTCGGCAGTGGCGGTGAGGACTTCGTCCAGCGCGGCGAGGATGCCGTCGTGGGCGGCGGTCAGCTCGATCAGCGCGTCGGCCGCCTCTTCGGTGGTGGTCGCCTCGCGGATGCGCTCGGCGATATGGGCGACAGAGGAGTCCAGCGGCAGGTAACTGACCGGACGGGAGTCGGTGTCGAAGTCCTCGTCGCAGTCGACGTGATACCCGGCGACCCGGAGGCGGGCGACGGCGTCGGTGGCGAGACGGGACTCGTCGTCCCCGGTGAGGCCGGTGGGGGCGCGGTGGTAGGTCTCGTGGACGCGGACGACGGCGATGAAACCCGCGCGCTGCAGGAAGCTGTGCGCCTCAACGCCCCCGCCGCGGGCCAGGAGTTCGTCGGAGTGCGGGTCACGGCGGATGTCCAGGAAACGGTCGGCGAGAGGCAAGAAGACGTTTCTCCTACAGCGATCGGTGGGCGGTGCGCGCGGCTGTAGGTGGTGCGGCGGCGATTCGGGGTCGAGCCATGTGAGCTGCGGTGCTGTCAAGGTCCTGTTGGACGGCGTGGAGGCGGCGGGCGATCAGCTCCAGGCGGTGCGCCGTGTTGGTGCCGGCCGCTCCGGGCTGGCGGTCGACCCGGTACGCGGTGTGCTCGATGAGCCCGCGGACCGCGGCCAGTGGGCCGGCCTGTTCGTCGGCGAGCTGCGTGAGGACGCTCGCGAGCTGGGCTGATGCCGTGGGCGCCGTACGGACGGCGGGTCGCGCTGGGGGCCCGGTGCGTACGCGGAACAGGTGGAGGTCCTGCTCGATGCGGCGCGCCTCGTCGGAGAGGCGCCGCAGGATGTCGGTGGGCGGGGCGTGCCACGCGCCGTCCAGGTGGATCAGGTTGGCGATCAGGTCGAGGCGCTGGGGCTGGGCCTGGATAGCGATCCACCGGCAGCCGTGCTCCTTGCCGGGGATCTCGATACCTGCGGCCCGCGCGAGCCGGTGGGCGGCTTCGGCCCACTCCGGGCCGGTCAGTTGCCGGTCGTCTGGGTGAAGCCGGACATCGAGGTGGAGGATCGCGCGCCGGTCGTCGTCCGGGCTTCGGGCGAACGGGTGCTCCCAGTTTGGGGCTTCGAGGTGCTCAGCCCACCCGGTGGACGTCCAGATCTTCTGCTCGTCGTCCGGAGTGAAGTAGTCCAGGCCCGGCCAATGAGCGACGACCGTGTACTGCGTCAGACCTTCGGCCGGGGAGACCGGCCGCCCCAGTGCCTCTTCAAGCGGCTCGTACGCCTGGTGGATCCGCTCGTGGAGGCGGGGGATCACCGGCCACCCCGGATGTCGGCGATGTGCACGAGCTGGTTGAGGGCGGTGGTGGTGTACCAGCCGCAGTCGATCAGCTCGTCGCGGCCGGCGAACCGCGCAAGGAGGGAGTCCTCCATGGCCCGCAGATAGATCAGGCAGTCCGGGCAGCGGCGCGAGAGGTGCACGAGGTAGCGGGGGTGGGCGGTGACGTAGGACTGGTCGCCGCCGGTCGCGTCACGCAGCCGCCAGCCGTCCTCGTCGGTCGGGGTGTGCCAGGACGGGGCAACGACGCGCATCGCATCTCCCCACAGTTCACCGCCGACCACACCCTTGAGGACGACGACGGTGTCGCCGGCCTGGAAGTGCTGGTGAGTGATGTCCCGGTCCGGGGTGAGCGGGTCGGGTGTCGGTGCGAACGCCGACGTGGGCGGGGGCTGGGGCATGGGTTCCTTCCACGCAATCGGTGGCGGGGTGGGAGGAACAATGGTCCGGAGAAAAGCCGGTTTGGCTAACCGGCGATTCCCGGCTATGTTCCGCCGCGATCAGCGGAAGGGGTTCTCCGTCCCGCGGTCTGCTTCGGTGGCTGCGTCGAGGAGTTCGAGCAGGTCGGTGCCCTCTGCGTCCCTCTGGTCGATCCACCACCCGGCGCGGGTGATGGAGCGGGCCTTCTCCTCCAGCTCCGCCCAGTCCGCCTCGTCCCAGCTCCCCTCTACGACCAATGCGGCGTGCGCGGCTGCCATCAGCTGGTGGCGGGAGCGCTCGCCCCAGTCCAGTGCTTTCTCCGGGCCCTCCAGCTGCGGCATGTCGAACTGCTTCGCCCACGCGGTGGCAGCCTCCTGCTCGGCGGCGCGCTTGGCCGCGAACCACTCCTCTTTGGAGTCGGTGTCGGCGTCGCGCGCCGCCTTCCAGCAGTCGGTGCAGTCCTTAGCCGCGAGCCAGCGGGCGAACCCGGCCCGCTTGTCGGCAGGACGGCCGGACAGATCATGAACCACCTGGTGGGAGCAGCTGTGCTCCACGGACCAGTGCGTGCGAACGGCCATAAATGGATCTCCTCAAAAGGGTTGAAAAGTACGGGAGTTACGCCCTGATCAGGACGTCGTGTGCCAGCCTGGGAGCGGGCGGCGACGTCGGCCGCGCTGCCGCTGTCCGGTGAGGCCGAGACGTCGGCGCGCGGCGAGCAGGACAGTGAGAGCGAAGGCCGCACCGGCGGCGGGAAGTGCCGCACTGGCCAGGGGCTGCTCGGCGAGGCGTCCGGCGAGGGCCGTGCCGGCGGACTGCCCGGCGCCGATCGCGAGGATCAGCCACGCGTACGCCTCGCTGGTGCGGCCCGCAGGCGCGAGGGCGTCGGTGGTGACGTAGGCGCAGGCGACCACGATGGTCAGGAACGCACCGGGCACAGCAACCGCGGCGATGGCCGCATACGGGCCCGGAAGGGCAAGGAGAGGCAGCCACCCGGCCAGGAACGCGCCGGTGGCGATGACCAGCCGCCTGGTGGTGGTGCCCGACCAGGTCCGGCGTCCGTAGATGAGGCCGCCGAGGAAGCTGCCGGTGGAGAACGCGGCGGGGATGATGCCCGAGAGCATGTCCTGTTGGCGGTGCTCGGCCATGGCGATGGACCACACGTTCAGGGATCCGATCGCGAACCCGATGCCGGTCAGGGAGACGAACAGCAGCAACACGGCGGGGGTGGCCAACTGCTGTGTCTGGGCGGCGTCCTGGCTTCCGGGCCGCTCGGGTCGCCAGCGTCGTGACGGCGGCGCGAGGGCGACCGCGGCGGTGCCGGCCAGGCCGAGGGCGGCGGTGACGGCGAGCGCGACGGCGGGGTTGTACGCGGAGGCGAGCGCGGCGACGAGCAGGGGGCCGACGATGTACAGCAGGCCCTGCGTGCCGGTGTCGAGGGCGAGCGCAGCATGCCGCAGTCGGGGGTCGGGCAGCACGCTCGGCCACAGCGCCCGCAGCCCGGCCTCGAGGGGCGGGGTGGTCAGACCGCCGGCGACGACGATGGCCGTGGCGAGGCCGGGTCCGCCGTACGGTCCGGCCAGGGGAAGGGCCACCAGGAGGGCCGAGTTGAGCAGGGCGGCGGGAAGGTGCACCGCGCTCTGGCCGTGGCGGTCCATGAGGCGTCCCTTGACCGGCTGGGCCAGCGCGGAGGACAGCCCGTACAGGGCGCTGAGCAGTCCGCCGAAGGCGATGCTGCTGCCGCTCGCGGTGGCCCACAGGAGGATGGCGACGGGTGCCATGCCGTTGGGGAGTCGGCCGGTGAGGGTGCCGCCGAGGAGGCGGGCGACGTACGGGCTGCCCAGCACCGCGCCGTAGGTGATGCGCGATGCTGGGGCCGGGGGTGTGGTCAGGGACAACGGGTGCTTTCTCGGTGCTTAGCGGTGGCGGGCTGGCGTGCTCGCGCGGGGCGGCGGCGTGGGTGGTGCGGTGTCCACTGCGGGGCGCGGGCGGACGCGCAGCACAGGAGTGCGGTGCGGCGGCAGGACGGCGACGGTCGCACCGAGGTCCTCGGCGGCCTCCTCGACCTCGCGGGTGAGGAACTCGATCTGCCGACCCAACGCTGAGAGACGGGCGGCGATCTGGCGGCCCTGCACGGTCTCCAGCGCGTCGGCGAACTGGCCACTCGTTCCCAAGAGATCCTGGAGACGGACCATCGGCCCTGCGTCGTATCCGCGCTGGGTGGCGCTCAGGAGCGCGTTGGACGCGTCACCGGCATGCTGGGCCTCGGCGACGTCCCGGGCGAGTTCCTGCAGCGAGATCTCGGGGGCAGGCTCGGGCCGGTTGAACTCTGAGGCATCGGCGCGCAGCACACCGGGCGGGACCGGGGCAGGCAATACCTTCCCTGCCTCGTACTCGTGGGCGTAGTGCCCGATCACCTGCCAGCCCGGTGCGTCCGGGTCGCCTCGCAGCGCGATCACCGTCGAGTCGTCGCCTTCGACCAGGTAAGCGAGGGTGATCGGCTGCCCGTCGGCGGCATACCACGACTCGGTCAGCTCCAGCTCGCCTCGCCTCTGCGCAGCCTGAGCTAGCTCGGTCCACATCTGCTGTTCCTCTTCGGCCAGCGGAGCCTTGTGGTGCTGGCCATCGCTCTGGTCGGCGAGGTCGCTGGCGATGAAGCTGTGATCCGCCCAGGCAGCGAGGTGCGGCCACAGGGCCGAGCGCTGCGCGCGATCGGCTGCGGAGCCGGGGGCGGCCGGCCGATCGAGCGCCCGGCGGATCTCGGTGGCGGAGGCAGCCAGGCCGTCCAGCACGGCCCGCCACCCGGCCAGGTGCCGGGCAGGTGGCAGCTCGTCGAGCGCGCGGTGGGCGGCATCGAGCAGAGCGTCGGCGTGCGGGGCGAGGTACATGGTGTACGCCTCCACCGCGGCCTTGTCGCGGTGGGCTCGCGCCGCTGCCGCGGCGCTTGCGTGGACGGTCCGGCCGTAGCGGTCGCGCGTCATGTCGAGCGCGGTTTCGGTCTCGCGGTCGATGACCGCCATCCGCAGCCGGAAGTCGCGGGCGCTGTTGGCGAGTTCGGGTGTCACCGGACGGGGCCCGTCGGGGGCCGAGTTGCTGGCGGGCGTCATCGGGTCCGCCCGCCGCCCGAGGCCGTCAGGTGGACGGTCGGTGCGTAGGTGGGCTTCGGCGGGGTCGGCCGGGCCGAAGGCGGCGACGTGGTAGGCGGCGTACCGCGCTGCGTTGTGCGGCCGGCGGCGGCCTGGGCGAGGCGGCTGCGGCGATCCAGAAGCCCGTTCGGCAGAGCCGGGCGCGGTGGGCCGGGCGAGAGGGCGGGTTCGAGGGCGATGTCGGCGTGCACGGCATATCCCTGGCGGCGCAGGTCAGTTACGGCCTGGCGTGCGCGACGGTGGCCGTCGCGCTCGGGTTCGCTGAGCCGATACAGCCCTGGGTTGGTGGGGACGGGTTCGAACTGCTCGCGGGTCAGGAACCACTTGGCCAGATGAGGGGGCAACTCAGGTGAGGCGGCGGCGACGAAGCCCAGGTCGGGGTGGGTACCGAAGCGGAAATGGTCAGACAGAGGGGAAACCTTATCTCTACGGCATCAGAGGTGTGCGTTCGCCGGCCGGGCAGGGGCGGGCGGGGCCGGGCGGGCGGTGAGCTGCCGCGGACTGGGCGCCGACAGAGCCACGTGGCCGCCGGGGACGGCGGCGCGGGCTTGGCGCTCGAACGTCTCGCCGTCGGCAAGCCATGTCTCGATGGCCGGCAGGACGGCGGCGCCGAGTTCGCTGCGTACCTGGCTCCACTCGCGGGCCGGCAGAGTCGCGGGGATGGAGTACAACTCCGCGCGCAGGTCATGGAACTGGGCCCAGGCGTCCTGACTGCTGGCGAGTGCCTCGCGCAGTCGGGCCAGTGCGGCAGCGTCCTGCGGCCAGGGACTCGCGGTGGGTCGGCACCGGCTGAGCAGGAGCGGTGCGTGCTGGAGGACGTCGCGGAAGGAGAGCCAGGCATGGTCGGCGAACGCACGCTCCATCTCCGGCTGCAGCCGCGAGTTGGTGAGCGGCATGCCGTCGCTGTACCGGCCTGATTCCTTGATCGCCTGGAGTGTTTCGTGCTCCGGGCGGATCCGGTTCAGGGCGGTCATGACGGTGTCGAGCCGCCGATGGTGCAGAGCTCTGCGGTAGTTGGGCAGGAAGGTGTGGGCGACGGCGCGGGCGGCGAGGTCCGGTGCGGCGGGCAGCACGATGCTGCACGGCGCGTTCGGCTCGTCCCAGTTGTCGTCGTACTCCTGGGTGGCGAAGGCGCCCACGAGATAGCCGCTGGCGTGCCCGGGGCGTTCGATCAGCAGCAGCTCGGTGCCGGCGTGGTTGTTCAGCATGACCGCGTACGGGATGCGGTCATGGAGCATGATCTGCAGGAGGTCGCCGCTGTCCCACAGGGAGCCGACGAGGTCCTCCTGCCAGTGCTGGCGGGGGTAGATCTCCAGCTTCGCGCTCCAGGTGCCGGGCAGCCGGGCGGCGATCTCCTGGCCGGTGTCGCCGAGGTAGGGGCGGGGGCTGGTGGTGATGGTCGCGCCGTGGTGGTGGGCGCGGTGCACCAGGGCGCTGGCGGTGTCGCGGGCGGTCTGCGCCTCACTCAGCGGGGCGGCGAAGGCGCCGTCGGGCAGGCGGCTGAATCCCGCTTCCTGCAGGGCGTCACGGGCTTGGAGAAAGTTCTCGCCGGACGCGACGGCGACAAGGCCGTGGGTGCGGCTGGTCGAGAGGATGATTTCCGCGGGGGGCGGGTTGGTCATGTCGGTGGTCCTGAAGGTCAGCGGTGCGCGCGAGCCGACGGGCCTGCGGCAGGCTCCGGCGGTCGGGTGCGGAGAGCGGGCGTCGACTGGTGGCCGCGGAGGGCGGAGCGCAGGCTGCGGCCGTAGTGCCAGGCGTGCTCGCGGGCCGCGGCCTCCAATTGGTCGTATCCGGGCTGGGCGGTGAGCTGGCCCGGGTGCTTCCGGTATCGGTACACCGGGGTGGGCAGCAAGATCCCGGGAGCCAGGCTCGAGATGCCGACGGCCGTGCAGTAATCCTCGCCCTGGACCAGACCGCCCATCGGGGCGGCGCGGACGAGGTCGGTGCGGGCGAGGATCGTGGTCGGCCCGATCGGGATGGTGTCCGCCGGGGACTTCCAGTACGTCCACACGTCACCGGCCTCGTGCCGGCCGGGCGGTGCGGGGCACCGCCACAGCCGAGTGGCCCCGTCTTGGTAGAGGTCCTCGCTCCATCCGGCGCACCATCCCACCCCGGCCGCTTCCAGGGTGGTCAGCCGCACGGACATGGCGTCGTCGGTGAACTCGTCGTCATCGTCAGCCCAGTTGCAGTACGGGGTCCGCACCTGTGCGAGAGCCAGATTCCGGGCGCAGGCGGCACCGACCGGGCGGGGCAGGGCAAGGGTGCGCACGCGGGGGTCCTGCGCGAGCGCAGCGGGCAGCCGGTCGGGCGAGACCCCGTCCAGCGCGATAACAGCCTCCCAGGGCACGGCCTGCCGGGTGAGGCTGGCGTGCATGGCGCTCAGGTATCCGAGCCGGTCCTCGCGCAGGCGGCTGGCGATGACGACGGTGATCAGGGGCGTGGCGTGCGGGGGCAGCGAAGACTCCAGGGAACGAGGGCGGGTGACTAGCGGCGCGTGGCGGGGCGCGGGGTGCCGGCCTTCGCCGGGGCAGCGGCGGGAGCGCTCCGGGGCGGCGTGCCGCGCGAGGCCCGGATGGCTGGAGCCGGGCCGAGGGAGGACCAAGCCGCCGGGTGGTCGTTGAAAGCAGTGCGGGGGTCGGTGGCCCAGTCCACAATCGGGCCGAAATCCTCGTGCAGGAGGCTGATCAACCTCGATGCCCTCCGTGTGCAGGACGTACCCCCACTGCATGTCCAGCGCATCGGCGGTCGCATCGGTGACCGCCATACGCACCGGCGGGGAGCCGTCCGGGGTGACCAGATGATCGAGTCGGCGGCTGGGCCACTGCTCGCCGCCGGTCAGCGCGGCCACGAGCGCGGGCGGGACACCGTCGAGGAAATCGGTGCCCAACTCCTCCCAGCCGAAGGCAACATCGTCAATGAGATGACCGGACATGGCCTCCACGTCGCGACCGAACCGGTGCTGATAGGCGGCCAGCAGGAGAGGCAGATGGTGGCTGGGCACCCCGTCGAGCTGGACGTGAATACCGCTTTACCCCGTGCCGTCAGTGGGGCGGGCGATGAAGAAACGTCATGGACAGGGGCTTCTCCGGATCGGGCAACGGGCTGGGAGCGTTCGGCGGCCAGCAAGGTGGCGCGTAGGACGGGATGCGTCTACACGCGGTCCGACCAGGAGGCGACCGGAGGGCCGGAGGCGTCGGTGCGGGCGCAGGTGTAGCCGATCAGGCGGGACGGCTCGGCCTTCGCGGGGACGGTGGCGGCGTCGTTGCACACGAACGTGTACTTGATGGACGTGCGGGGCACGCCGTGGAGCCAGGCCCGGTCGTCCTTGCCGGGGTTGATCTGCAGACCGGAGTGCGCGACGGCGTCGGTCTGGGTGTGCGTGTGGGAGAAGAGAACCAGGGCGCCACCGTCGGTGGTCTTGAGCGCGTAGGCGTCCTTGTAACGGTTGGCGGCACCGGCGAAGACGGTGGTGCCCTGCTTCCCGTACCGGGTGCCGGTCTTGTCGTGGACCTCGACCTGCTCCTTGCTCGCCTTGGTCGGCTTGAAGACCTTGGTGCCAGTGTTCGTGCCGCCGGTGGCGAAGTTGTCGATCACGCCTGCGCGCAGAAGGTCGGCGCTGGCCGGCATCTGCTTGTTGCCGTTGGCGGCGACGGCCGTCGCGTAGCCGTCCTGGTCGAGGTCGACGTCGGGCATCGTCTTGCCGGCGGTGTCGACGATGGAGACCAGCTCCCAGCGCTTGTGCTGGGGGCGTTCGGCGAACACAGCCAGGCGGGAGGGGGCCTTGCCCTTCTGGCCCGAGAGCGCGGCGGCGAACCAGCGGTCCTGCCCGGCGGCCAGGCGCGGGATGTACAACTTGGCGCTCTTGGTGTCGTAGGACCACGGCTTGTACGGCTTGCGGTCGGCCTTGGGCAAGCCCTCGGTCTCGGTGTAGTCCGAGACGGACATCGCGTACAGCGGCCCGTCCTCGACCGTGTCGAGCAGGTGCCGATTCCGACCGACGTTCGCCTTGTTGTTGATCTTCGAGTACTGGGTGATGACGTCGCGGGCCTGGGGGGCGGTGAGGGCCGGGGCGGGCTTCGGGGCGGTGCTGGCGCTGGGTGTCTGCCGGGCCTGGGCGGGGCCGTCTTCGCCGGCGCAGCCGGTGAGGGCCAGGGTGAGGCAGGCGGCGCCGACGGACAGCGGCAGGGTAGAGCGGGCGATGCGGATGGAGGCTCCAAGGGGCTGTGGGTGGGAGTGGATCAGCGTGTGCGGCTGGTCGTTGGTGTGGCCTTGGGGGGTGTCGGCGGCATGGCGGCGCTGGTGGTGGGGGCCGAGTGGCGAAGGTTCACGCCGATGCCCTTGGCCGTGAGCTGCTGGACCACGCTGTGGACGCGAAGGGCGCGACCGCTCTCCCCGTAGGCGGTGGGCAGGAGGAACGCCGCTTGGTGCGGGTGGTACTGAAAGCCGTGGGCGTACAGCGTCCTGCGGGCATCGACCGGCACGCCCCCGTACGGCGCGCCGAGGGCGCCGTCGCCGTACAGGGGCAGGGTGAGGACCTGGGACACCTGCGGCGGGGCGGGCCGGTGCGGGGGGTCGGGCTGGTCCGCCGCGTTGTCGAGGACCGCTTGCAGGGCCTGTTGGTAGCGGGGCAGCACCCGCCGGGCGATGTGTGCTGCCGCCTGCGCGGGATCCTGGGGAACGGCGATGCCGTTGGGCTCCTCGACCGCGTCGAAGTGGTGGGGCTTGATGTGTGGGCCGTCGGGGGCGAGCGGGGCGACGACGAACTGGTGCGGGTAGCGGGGCCGGTCAGTCACGTACAGCCGTTGGTTGGCCGGCCCGTGGAGCACGGCGTCGTGGGTGAGGACGTACTGGCTGACGATGTAGTCGACGTGGCCGGTGTCCCAGAGCTGCTCGGTGCGGGGGAACTGGTCCGCGTACTGCGCGTGGCGCTGGTACTCGCTGGTCCAGGTGCCGGGCAGACGGGCGGCAAGGCCGGCGGCGAAGGAGGACAGAGCGGTGCAGGGTGAGGCCATGTGTTCCTGGAGAGAGGTGGTGGTCTGGCGTCAGCGTGTGCGCCGCGGCGGTGCCGCCGGGAGGGCTCGCGGGGGAAGGGCCGGTGTGGACGGGAACCGTGGTGCCGGCACGAGCGGGGTCAGTGCCCGCATCCGGTCCTCGGCCACGTGCAGGACCTCTCCGAGGTTGCGGACCTCGGCGGCGGCGTCGGCCAGGTCGTAGGACAGATCGAAGCCGTCGTCCTCCTCGGCTTCCTTGGCCTTCTCGCCGGCCGCTTCGAAGAACTCGCCGAGCTGCGCCAGCAGGCCGTCGCTGGGCTCCAGGATCTGGTGCAGCAGGGCCGCGGCATCTGCGTGCGACTCGGCTCCGTTGAGCCGGTCGGTCAGGGCGCGCATCGCATCGCCGTAGACGGGGGTGCGTTCTGCTGTATCGCAGACGTCAAGCGCCGTGCCCGTTAGGGGCGTTGGCGGAGCCGGGTGCGGGGTTGTAGTGGGCGGGAGGGGATGTGGCAGCAGCCCGAGCTGGGCGAGGCGATGGTCGATCGCCACGATCAGGGGTTGGGCGCTGCCGCCGTGGCGGGCTTCGGGCCGCTGGAGGGCACCGGGGTCGTTGGAGGGAGCTGAGTCGTAAACGATCTCGAACAGGGTCTGGTCGTTGGGGTGTTCACGGGTCGCGATCCAGCCCTCGGGGTCTCCGGTCGCGCGGTCGGAGGAGGACTCCTGCGGCGGGCTGATGATCAGGTGGCTGTGGTCGGGGAGCGACACGCGCACGATGTAGGTGCTGAGGCCGAACTCGACGTCGCACTCCAGCCCGCGCTCGCGCAGCGGTGTGGTGATGTGCGCGTGGCGGCGCCACAGCTCCTGCCACCACGGGGTGTCCACGTTGCGGTGGTCGGGAAGCGGCGCGAGCAAAGCCGCGCGGCGAGCGTCTGGAACGCTCGCTCCGTCAGCGGCCACGGCTCCTCCTGCGGGAGGCCGGTGCGCGGTACGGCGGAAGTGTCCGGCGAGTGGGGCTGGCTTCCAGCTCCGGAACCGGACTGTCATCGAGTTCGTACTCGTCGCAGGTGGCGATCAGGTCGTGTTCCATCTGGGCTTCGCGTTCGGCGACCTGGCCCATGAGGTCGTCATGCTCGGCTTGGCACTGCTGGTACTCGGCCCAGTCGGCGTCGCTGTAATGGGCGGGGCGGTTCAGGAGACTCCTTGGATGTGTAGCGCCGGATTCAACGCTGTGGCGCGGGTTAGCGGTGGCGCGGGCTCGGCCTCGGCGGCGGAGGCGTTGGGGTCTCCCGGAGGGAGAGCGCCGGGAAGAAGCGGTGGAGTTCGAGGTGGGAGTTGAGTTCGTCGACCGCGTCGCCGAGCGACTCCGAGGTGCGCCGCAGATAGGCGCGCGCCGTGGCGTGGTCGATGACCATGCGGTTTCCCAGAAACTGCCGTTCGGGGGACCGGGGCAGGGCCAGAGCTGCTTCCGCAGTGTCGGCGAAGTGTGGGGCTGCGTAGCTCGACATGGTGGCGGCCCTCGCGAGATGGGTGAGGACTCTGCTGCCCGCCTGATTCGTGCTGTGTGCGGTCCGGGCAAAGTCCGCGGTGAGTTGGACGACATCGTGGGCGAGGGTTTGGGCGTCAGCGGCATGCTGGAACAACGCGGCGAACGAGGGCGCAGCCGGTACATGACCGGTGTCGTCCAGGAGCTGCCACTGTCCGGCGGCGTCGAGGAGTTTGGCCTTCACGCTTTCGAGCGCGCCGATAAGGCAGTGGGTGTCGCTGCGAGGTATCAGTTCGCGCTGGGTATCAGGATTCATGAGCCCTTTGCGCTCGTGTGCAATGCCGTGGGTTCGGTTGGGACCGTTCTGGGCTGGCGAACTGCGACTACCGGCAGTTGGGCCCGCTTGCGGAGTGGGAAGTCGTCGTTTCGTCGGGAATCTGGAAGGTGTGGCCATATTCGTGACCAGACCTGTCCACCGGGTCTTCCCGTCGAGAACGCGGGCCGTGCCCGAAGTCAGCGCCCTCGGCCGGAGTTGGGCGAAGCGGATGGCGTCACGGCGTGGGATGGCGTGGTTGCGGTGCGGGCGGAAGGCGGTTGCGAGAGCTGCGTGGCCTTGCCGCGCAGTTGCTGGGCGGCCGTGCGCAGGGCGGTGCCGGTGTAGTCAAGATGCTCTTGGAGGACCAGCCGTACGTCGCCAGGCGCGTTCGGCGTGGCCGTACGCCGAGGGCGCCTCGGATTCGTGGCGGTTGCTGGTGGCCAGCTCTTCGCTGATCTCAGTCAAGACGTAGCCGATGTCGCTGACCATCGTGTGGATAGCCGGGCTGATGTCGTCGCCCCGACGCAGGTCCTCGGCTTGCGGAAGGTCATCGAAGATCCTGTCGAGGCTCCGCGCGAGCTGGAGGAAGTAGTCAGGGCGGGTGATGTCGGGCATAGGGGAACCTTCAGTTTTCGTGAACTCGGCGCTTTTTCAATGCATGCGGGCGTCGGTGTCGAAGAGCGCCAGCTCGTGGCTGTGCAGGAGGTGCTGGACAATGAATGATCTTCCGGCGACCTTCCACAGGCCCCGGCCGCGGTTGAGGTGGGCGATGGCGTCCATCTCGACGGAGGTGAGGCCGAGCAGGGAGGCGGCGGCGTGGAGCTGGTCGGTTTCCTGGCGGTAGATGATGCGGGTGCTGCAGTCGGCGAGGAGGCCCTCGGCCAGGGCGCGTCCTCGTGATCCGGCGTCGCCCGCGGTGAGCAGGTCGCTGAGCCGGTGGATGACCATGAGGTTGGCGATGCCCAGGCCGCGGGAGAGCTTCCACTGGGCCTGCATGCGCTGCAGGAGGCCGGCGTGCCTCATCAGGCGCCATGCCTCGTCGTACACGATCCAGCGCCGCCCGCCGTTCGGGTCGCTGAGGGCGGACTCCATCCAGGCGGAGGCGCAGGTCATCGCAAGGACGAGCGCGGTGTCGTCGCCGGAGCCGCCGAGCCGGGACAGGTCGATGGTCAGCATCGGCGCACTGGGATCGAAGGCCACAGTGGAGGGGGCGTCGAACATGCCGGCCAGGTCACCATGGATCAGCCGGCGCATGGCGTGGGCCAGGTCACGGGCCGCGTCGCCGAGCTGTCCCGACATCATCCCCGCGGCCTCGTCGAGCGCGACCGGGTTGTTGAGGGTGGCGGCGACGTCTCCGAGGAGCGGGGTGCTGCCAGTGTCGGCGGCGCGGGTGACGACGCTGTCGAGGGCGATGTCCAGGGCGGTGTGTTCCATGGGCAGCAGGTCCCGGCCGAGAACGGTCCGGGTGAGGGAGCCCAGCAGGAGCAGGCGCCGCTTGCGGATCTCGCCACCCCAGTCGGACTCGGAGATGCTCTGCGGGCGCGGGGCGGCGTCCAGCGGATTGAGCCTGCCGGGAAGGCCCGGGCCGAGCGCAACGGACGTGCCGCCCAGGGCGTTTGCCACCGCTGTCCACTCGCCCTTGGGGTCGCACGGAACGTAGACGCGGTAGCCGAAGGAGACCGAGCGCAGCGCGAAGCTCTTGGCCAGCGCGCTCTTGCCCTGTCCGATCACCCCGGCGAGCAGGATGTTGGGGTTGGTGAAGCCTTCGATCTTGCCGTACAGGGCGAACGGGTCGAACACGAACGATGCCTCGGCATGGACGTCGCGGCCGATGTAGATGCCTTCGGCGCCGAGGCCGCCTTCGGCGAGGAAGGGGTACGCACCGGCGGCGACGGCCGTCGTCATGCGGTGGGCGGGCAGCTTCAGCCGGTTCTTGCGGGCTGATGCAGGTCCGGGTCGTCCGCTGGGTGGGTAGAGCGCGGCGGGTGTCTCGTGCTCGGCAGGCGCGCTGCCTGCGGGAGGGGTGCTCGCCTCGGCGCGGGCCTTGGCGGTGGCTTCGGCGAGCTGGCGGCGGGCTGCTTTACGGCTGGCCCGGTCGGTTCCCTGCGGAGTGAACAGGGGGGAGGCGGAGGCGCGGCGGGCGCGGCGGGCGGGCCGGTGGCTCATGGGAGGCCCTCGATTCTGCGGATGGTGCTCATCGCACGCAGGCCGTGGTGTGCGCGCGGAGATCGGCGGGGGTGGTCTTGCGCCGGATGACGTGTCCGGCGGCGAGGTGGCGCTGGCAGATGGTCAGCACGGGCGGCCCCTCGGGCAGCCGCTCCGGATGGCACTCGCTCGCCTCGGTGCTTTCCGCCGCTGTGCTGCTGGGCAGCAGGTGGAAGGCCAGGTGAATCTCGGTGGTGGCCTGCCAGAGGCGGGTGTGTGCGGTGGAGAGGTGCTGGCCCGCGGCGGGGTGCGGTGGCCGGGTGATCTCGGCGAGCTGGTTGACGAGCTGGTGCAGGGCGGTGAGGTGGGCGTGGAGCACGTCGAGGTGCGCGCGATCCACCGGAGTGGCGGCATCCGGTCGTGCCAGGGCACGGGTGTGGTGGCGGACTCCGGCGCTCGCAGCCCGGAGGTAGGGATGTGCGTCGTCCGGACGCGTGTGAGAGGTCAAAGGTGGTGTTCCTTCCTGCCGGGAGGCAGGGACTGCGGCGGTTGTTCCGCGCCGCGGTGGGTCGAGGGGCGCGGGTCAGGTCTCTGGTCAGCGGTGGCGTATCGGCGCCTTCGACGGCGGGGCCGGGACTGCGGTCGTGAGCTGCGCGGGGGCACGCTCGGCCAGGAGGGCCTGCTCGTGGCGCAGGTCGATGTACGAGTTGGGGGCGCGGGTTCCCGGGTGGCTCTCCGCGGCCACCAGTTCCCCGTCGCCGGGTGCAGGGCCCGAGGCGAAGGGAGGGGCGATGTCCTGCAACCACCGCTTGTGCGAGGGCATTTGAGTGAGGGTGCGGTGTGCGTCGTCGAGGTCGGTGGCGAGGACGACGAACAGCCATGCTCGTTCACCCTCGTCGTATCCGGGCCCGGCCAGGGCGACGGTGAACGCCCGCCGTGCAGGCCGGGCGGCGAGGAGCCCGAGGCGAGTGATCGTGGTGTCCAGCGTGTCGCTGGCCTCTACGGCGATGTCGCGCAGGACGTCTTCCCACTCGGCGAGCTGCGCTGCGTCCATCACGTCGTCTGCGGGTCGCTGTGCGTCGAGCCGCTCTTGATGCGTGCGTTGCATGGTGTGCAGGCCGTCGAGCAGGGCGCGGATCTCGTCGATCAGGTGAGGTTCGGCTGAAGGCATGAAGCGGCTCACAGGGCGCTACGAGCGAGCGGGAGGGCGCCGAGCGTGAAGGCGTCGGGCTGTTGGAAGTTGAGCCTGCGCAGGTCGACACCCGAGCTGACGGCGTGGGTCTCGATCTGGGCGCAGGCGGCGTCCAGGAGGGCGTCAGTCTCGGCGGTGACGGTGACCAGGCCGGTCAGGGCCACGTCGGCGTGCCCGGCGATCAGCTGGCGTTCGCGGGTTTTGACGTCGGCGTACTCGACTGAGTCTTCTTCGTTGTCGACCTGTCCGCGGCGGGCCCGTTCGTTGGCGTCGGCGATGATCGCCGCCTTCTTCCGCTGCACGTCCCGCAATGCGGACTCGAGCCCCTGCGGCGCGTAGATGAGGGAGAGGCTGCGCCGCACTCCGGCGGTGAACATGATCCCGTGCAGAAATCCGGCTCCCATCTCGATCCTCGGCCAGTTCTCCACCCAGTAGGTGGCGTGCCGTGCGGAGTCGGTGGCGAGGCGGTCGTACTCCTCGAACTGGACGACGGGCCCGGCGGCTGCGGGGCCGGCCTCGGCGCGGCCGGTCTCGGACCACTGCTGCAGTGCGGCAAGCGCCTTGGGGTCGTAGGCGGTGCGGATGACGGCGGCGATCTCCCGCGAGGTCAGCCAGCCGGTGACCTGGAGCCCGGCGTTGCGGGCGGCCTGGGCGATGCTGGACGTGGTCTGCTCCATGACCGTGAATGCCCCGGGCAGCCCGCCGCCGGCCTGCGAGATCAGCCGCTTGGCGGCCTTCAGATCGAGGGAGATGGCGAGGTAGGTCTCGTGCGGGGCGGCGGCCGGGCCTGCGGAGTCGACGAGTTCGGAGTAGATCTGCCCGGCGACGGGTGTCTGGGGCTGCCCGTTCTGAGCCCAGTGGCGGGTGAGGGTGTCACCGCTGTCGGGGACGGTGCGCTCCAGCACCTGCACGGTGGCGATGTGCCCGGTGCGGGCAATGCCGGCCAGCGCGCGTCCCCAGCTGCTGACGTGGTGGTTCTGGGTGGCGGGGTCGAGGAGAACAAAGGCGCGGCTGCTGACGCGGGCGATGGCGGTCAGGGTCTGCTGGTGCGGGTCGTGCACGGCCGCTGCGCCGTTGGCGGAGTCGCCGGGGGTGACGACCTTGAGGGAGGCGGCGGTGCCGGGCAGGTGCAGGACGCCGTCCTGCCGGGGCCGGGTGACGGGCCGGGCGAGCCAGAGGGTCTGCCCGGTACGGCGGCGGTGCGCGTAGTGGGCGACGATCGGCGCCCAGTCGATCAGGGAGCGGCCGTGCCGACGGATCGCGACGAGCGCGCCGGACGCCGCCCACAGCGGGGCCAGGGCGACGACGCCGAGCAGCCCGGTGGAGACCACCGTCATCAGCAGCAGCGCCAGCGTGCAGGAAACCAGGACGAGTTGGGGCAGGGAGAGGCCGAGGAGGATGCCGCGGCGGGACCGGTGGGGGAATTTCACCGTGACCGGGGCGACGGAGAGATCAGTCAAGGGGCGGGTCCTGGAGGCGCGGGTGGACCCCGGGGGCGGGAGGCGGCGTGCACCTCCCGCCCCCGGGAGACGGACAGGGGATCAGAGGCCGGTCGGCGGCGGCGGTGAGGCCGTCCCGCTGGTCGTGTCGCTCTGTGAACCGGAGGACGGGGGTGCACCCTGCGGCGGCGGAGTCGTGGTCGGCGGGCGGGAATTCCATCCGCCGTCCTGGCCGGAGGCGGCGCTCGCGCCGGATCCGCCCGGCCCCTGGCCGCCGCCCACCTGCCCGCTGGTGTCGTCGGAGACGCTGGTCGGCGCGGGCTGGACGGCCTTCTCCAGACCGGACTTGATGGCATCGCCGCCGGGCGGGGTACCTGCTCCGCCGCCCTGCGAGCCTTCCGTGCCTTCTCCGCCTCCGCCGGTCGGGTTGGCGGCGACGTCGCCGGGGAATCCGCTCCCACCGCCGGCGTCGGGGCCTTGCGGGGCGGTGCCTGCTCCGGCGGCAGCACCACCAGTTCCGGCGGTGGCCACAGCCGCGGCGGCCTTGCGGGCGCCCTTCTCGGCATGTTGCTTGGCCATCTGGGCTCCGGAACCGCCGGCACGGTGGATGGACTCGCCGTCGGCGCCTTCAGCCGCCCAGTGCACGAACTTGAACACCGCGTACGGGCACAGCAGCACCAGAACCATGATCACGATGCCGGACATGACGTCGGCGAGGGCGCCGATGCCGTCCTTGGCCTCTGTCTTGCCCATGGCGGCGATACCGAGGACGAAGATCACGGTCATCAGAAGCTTGGAGACCACCAGGGTGGCAGTGGCTTCGATCCAGCCCTTACGCCAGCGGCGTGCGACCTCCCAGCCGCCGCCGGCTCCGGCGAAAATGGCCAAAGTGACCATGACGAGGATGCCGACCTTGCGGACCATCATCACGCACCAGTACAGGAACGCGCCGACTGCGGCGCCGAGACCGGCGAACACCGCGACGAGCCAGCCCAGTCCGGCAAGGCCGGGGATCTGGTTGACCTTGACGATGCGGCGCACCGCGGACTCGATATTCAGGTGCGCGGCTTTGAACAGCCCGTCCGAGAGGGCGTCGACGACTTCGATGGCGACCGTGGTCAGGGAGATGGCGCAGAAGGCGAACAGGACGCCCGACATGGTGCCGGTGACGGCCTGGGTAAGAGCCTGCCCGTCGCGTTTGACGGCGGCCCGGACGAGCTGCGCGCAGAACGTTGCGACCAGGATGACCAGGCCGATCGGCAGCAGCATCTCGTAGTTGTCGACGAACCAGCCGGCCCGCAGATCGACCTTGGTGGTGGCGTTGACGGCCTTGGCCGCCAGGTCGGCCGCGGCGGCGGCGAGTTCGCCGGCGCTCTTGGCCATCCAGTCGCCGATGGCCTTGCCGGGATCGCTCGCGAAGTCGACGGCCTCGCCGACGGCGCAGAGTTTGTCCGCGAGGGGGAAGTCGCAGAAACCCAAGGGAGGGTGGCCTCCTTATCTGTCGGTGTGGTGGGTCACTGCGTGACGCTGGGGGCGATGGCGGCCAGACGGCAGTCGTGGCTGGGCCGGCACTGCACGGCGAGGGTCACGGCGCGCTCTTCGGCTCCGCCGCCGCCCTTCTTCCAGGCGATCTGCTGCCGTCCGTTGACGGTGACGACGTAGATGTATGCCTTGGTGATCGCGGAGGGGTCCTCGGCCAGGGCCTGCTTGAACGCGCCGGGGTAGTGGCCCTCGGTGACGGACGCGGTGGCGTGCTGGTTCTGGTCGGCCATGCGCGACCACAGCAGCGGGTCGGGGACCTGGCCGGAGACGGACGCCCAGTCGGCGTACTTGGTCTCCTTGGTCATCCACGCGCGCATGCCGGTGAGTTGCTGGTCGCGGCTGGTGTCGCGGGTGTCGTAGGACCACAGCATCTGGGCCGCTGCCTTGGTGTAGGCCACCGGCTCGGAGATCTGCGGGGGCTTGGGAACCGATCCAGATCCGGCTGCGGGCTTGGGGGCGGCCTCGGAGGAGGACGGGCTGTCAGCCGGAGCGGGCGTGGAGGTGTGCGGGGCCTGGTGGTTATCCCCGCCGCCGGACAGCCAGGCGACGACGCCGGCGGTGGCCAGCAGGACTGCGACGAGGGAGGCGACGAGCGCGATGCGCCGGGTGGCCGGCCAGTCCGCGCCGTAGGAGGACAACGAGAGGGAGGGGAATCGTTTCGGCATCAGTGGACCTGCGAGCCGAGAGCCGAGAAGAACGCAACGGCGCCGTTGGCGGCGCCGAGGCCGAGGGCGGCGCCGGCGGCGACGGTCGCGCCCTTCTTGCCGTTGGCTTCGGCCTGGTGGCCGCCGGTGTGGTGACCCCAGGCCCAGACGACGAGGCTGACGGCGAGGGCGCCGACGACGGCGACGATCCCGAACAGGTTGATCGAGTTGACGACGTTCTTCAGCACGCTCAGGCCGGGCAGCCCGCCGCCCTTGGGGGAGATGCCTGGGTCGTAGGCGAGCTGGATGAGGCTGTCTGCGAGAGGGACGGACATAGAGGTGGCGGGGCTCCTTGCATGCGCGGGCGCCAGGCGAGGGCCGGCGGGAAAGGGGGAAGCGGAGGGGAGGGGTGCGCTCGGGGCGCGGAAGTGGCCGCGGCGGCGGCTTGCCCGGACCTGCGTCGAGCAGAGGCGGGGAGAGTCCACTCCTCGGGCCGAGGCGCGGCTTCGAAGCCGCCTTTTCGGCTCGGGGCCAGGGAGAGCTGCCGGGGCGTGCTACTTCGGAAGCGGCGGCTTCGGCGCCGGGTTCGACTCGTACGGGTTGGCGCAGTCGTAGATCATGTAGCCGCGGATCTTCTTGCCGTCGGACTTCCGGGTCACCGCGCCGCGGGTGTACCAGGTCTTCTCTGCGCGCTTGTACGCGAACTGGTTATAGGTGACCTTGTCGTGCCGGTAGGCGATGCCCACGACGGCGGACTTCTTCGAGGGATCCTTGTGGACCTTGACCGCCTTGCACGAGATCGTCGTGCGGCTGGTGTCGTACGCCTGGGCTGTGGAGGCGCTGGCTAGGCCGCCGGCTGCAACTACGAGGCTGATCGAGCTGGCCGCGAGGGCACGTCGGACGCGGGAGTGGATTGGCACGTGGATGCTCCGGGGTGTTGGGGGATAGGGAGTGGGCCGTCGGCTCGTCCTGCTGGGCGGTTCGTCGGGCGAAGTAACGGAGAGAGATAGGGAGTTGGCCTTCGAGCCCAGCTAGCGGGCAGACCACCGGCGAGGTCCTGGCGGCGGCTCGCGGGCCTGCGGGCTGACCGGGATCAGATGACGCGGCGGGCGGCGAGGACGGCCCAGTCCTTGAGCGGAGTGATCCGGACCGGTTTGGATGTGCGCGGCGCCTCGATGACCAGTCCCTCACTCATGTACATGCCAACATGTTCGGGGCGGCTCGCGGTGCCGCGGCTGAAGATCAGGTCGCCGGGCTGGAGCTTGTTGCGTGAGACGGCCTTTCCCTCGCTGACCTGGGTGTAGGTGGTGCGGGTGAGGGTGACTCCGGTGTGGGCGTATGCCTGCTGCATCAAGCTGGAGCAGTCGCAGCGGCCCATCGGGTCGGGGCCGTGCGAGTCGGTGCAGCTGCCGCCCCACTGGTACTGGGTGCCGAGCTGGCGCATCGCCCAGTTCAGGGCCTTGCGGGCCTTGGGGGCGGCGTCCTTGGGGATCTTGTATCCCTTCGGGACGCTCCCCTCGGGGATGCGGCCGAAGCCGGAGCCGTCCTTGGCAGGAGCGCAGTCCGGCATGGCGCGCTCGGCTTCCTTGTTCGCGTCCTTGGAGGGGGTGTCCTTGCCGGCGTTGGGGAAGGTGGCGGCGATGGCCTTCTGCAGTGCGGTGGCCAGGTCCTCCCACTGCGCGTATGCGTTGGGATGGCCCGATGCCTGCACGGCCTGGGCGGCTTGGGTGACGGTCATCTGCTGCCAGCCGTTGACCTTCAGCAGCGCCTGGTAGAACTTCTCGCTTGCGTAGACCGGGTCGCGGATCTGCTGCGCGGTTCCCCAGCCCTGGGTGGGGCGTTGCTGGAACAGGCCCAGCGAATCGCGGTCACCGGAGCCGAGGTTGCGCAGCGTTGATTCCTGCATCGCGGTGGCGAGGGCGACGATCTGGCCGCGCTTGGGCACGTCCAGGCCGATGCCCGCGGCGACGATGGTCTGGGCGTTGGGGACCTGCTCGTCGGGCAGGGAGAGACCCTCGACCGTCACGTCCTTGCCGGACGCTCCGTCGAGGATCTTCGTCACCTGTCTGGCGACGTCGGCGGTGTCGACGGCGCACAGGTGCCCGGTGAACGCGCTGGTGGACTGGGAGGCTTCGCTGGAGGACGCCATCATCATGGCCGTTCCCGCGAGCAGCAGGGGGGAAAGGACGACGACGCCGATACCGGCGGCGAGCGCCTTCAACCGGCGCGGACCGCTCGTACGTCAGCGATTTCGGGCAGGGGCGGGTAGTGAGACGTCATGGACGTGTCCTTCGGGGTGCGGTGTCCGGCGTGCCGCGTGCGCGAGGCGTGGTGGAAGGGCGCGGCGGCCGGGGTGGGCGATCGGGACGGGCCGGCGCGGGCGAGTTGCCGCTCGCTCCGCGCGCCGGGCCGTGAGTTAGGTGCGCCGGGGCAAGGAGGGCCTCCGTGAGGTGTGGCGGGGTGTAGCCAGCGGCGGTGTGTGCCGGGCGGTTCAAAAACAGTAGGCGTGGATTGGCGGTTGACCAAAAAGTCGGCGTGGGGTGCCGGAATCCGGCACCCCGGCAGGGAGCTTCTTGGTCGTCGGCACATTCGCCTCTACAGTTTTTGGACTCCCTCTCTCCCTCCCCGGTCTGCGGCCCCGGGCATTTCTATGCCCCCTTTCGGCCCGCGAGGATTCCTGTGCGAGATGGCGAGTTCCCTCCGCGCTTCCACACCCGAACTGGGGTACCTCTTTGCCTTTTTCCCTGCACCAGGGCGACGCTCTCAGTGTTCTCGCCGACCTTCCGGACGGCTGCGTCGACTCCGTCATCACCGATCCGCCGTACAACTCGGGCGGCCGGACTGCGAAGGAGCGCACCACCCGTTCCGCGAAGCAGAAGTACACCTCAGCCGATTCCAAGAGCGAACTCGCTGACTTCACCGGCGAGAACATGGACCAGAGGTCCTACTCGTTCTGGCTGACGCAGGTCATGACCGAAGCCCACCGCCTGACGAAGACCGGCGGCACGGCACTGCTGTTCACCGACTGGCGCCAGCTCCCGACCACGACAGATGCGATCCAGGCGGCCGGATGGCTGTGGCGCGGTGTGCTGGCCTGGCACAAGCCGCAGGCCAGGCCGCAAAAGGGCAGGTTCACCCAGAACTGCGAGTTCATCATCTGGGCGTCCAAGGGGCCGATCGACGGCTCCCGCAACCCGGTTTACCTGCCGGGTATGTACTCGGCGTCGCAGCCCTCGGGGGCAAAGCGCCAGCACATCACGCAGAAGCCGGTCGAGGTGATGCGCGAGCTGGTCAAGATCAGCCCCGAGGGCGGCACGGTGCTCGACTTCTGTGCCGGCTCCGGTTCCACGGGCGTCGCCGCCCTGCTGGAAGGCCGCGACTTCATCGGCGTGGAAAAGACCGAGCATTACGCCTCCGTCGCGGCCGACCGGCTCACCGAGACGATCCGCGAGACCCTCACGCAAGACGACGTGATTCTCACCGTCTGAGCCGCGAGCGCGCCTTTCGTCAAGGCGATAGGCGCCCTCCTCGGCAATCCGATGCAGCGGGCTTGTCACTCGCGGGCCGCTCCGCGTGCCGCCGCTTCTGTCCTTCTCTCATTCCGCGTTTCACAGGAGGCCCAACTTTTCCATGCCCGAATCCATAAAACCCTCTGACGATGGGGAGTTGGGGCCGGTACGCATCCCCGATCCGCAACGGGAGGGGGTGGAGGCCACTGTCCGGCGGCTGATCGACCGGCAGGCGCAGCAGGAGCAGCAGCTCGACCGTCTGGCCTCTGCACCGGACACCGCCAACCCTTCGCCGTTCGCCGCGTTCGGCATGCCGGGACTCGGCGGACCGCCTTCGGCCGCCCCGCCGGAGCCGCGCCCGATCATGGAGCTGGACGGCGAGGAACGTGAGGACGAACTCGACGCCCTGTCCGACTGGATCGATGATTTCCTCTTGCCGGTGTACGGGTCGGAGGTCACTACGGCGGCGCCCTGGTGCCTGCAGTGGCAGGAGCACGACGACGTCGTGGCCTGGCTGCATGCCCTGTGGCTTGCCTACCAGCAGCACAAGGATCCCGAAGCCGGGCTGAGCGGTCTGTTCGTGTGGCACCGGGACTTCCTCACCCACGCCGTCGCGGCGGTCCGTGGGCCGGGGGGTCCGCTGTCGGCCTGCATGACCTCCCCGGAGCGTCCCGCGCACCGGATTCTTCCCGGCCCGCCGCCTTCCGCGCGCTCGGAGAAGGCGACGACAACCGCGGAAGGCCCCGCCGAGCCAGTTGAGCCGGACGAGCCGACGTCATGAACGGCGGGCAGCAGCCGGCCTTCGGCCTGAGCTTCGACCCCCGGGCGCTGACCGACCTGCTCCAGGCACCCGGCGACATCCGCGATCTCACCCTCGCCCACCTGCAGGAAGTGGTGAACGCCGAGCGGTTCGGGCTCCGGCTCACGGGCGACCTGGAGGGATATCGCAAGCTGTTCGTCGACTCCCGGAAGGAATGGCGCCTCGTCTATGGCGTCCGCCAGGCACCCGAGGAGTCCACGCACCGGCGGGAGATCCATGTCGTTGCCGTCCGGCCTCGTGCCAACAACGACGTCTACGACGAGGTCGGGCGCCGGTTGGGGATGTCCCGCCGGCCGCTGAGCGCGCGCACCCACGCGGCGCGCTCTCGCCCTCCGCAGCTGCTGACCCGCGGCCCGGTACCGAGGCCGGGTCCGCCGCCCTCCGGACTGCCGGGCCTTCCCGCCTCGCGCCCAACCCCGCGCACCACCACACTCGCTGACCAAACGGAGCCCCCGTCTATGCCCCCTGACCCCGCGCCGGCAGTCGCCCGGCGCCCGGTGTCCCAGCTCGACCACCGCATCGAAGTCGCTACTGGCCAGGACGTCGACACCCTGTGGACCTACCGCGACCGCGGCATCCTCGACGAACCGCATGCCCACCTCGTCGACCGCCATCGCGAGCTGGCCACGGCCGAGACCGGAGTGCACTTCCACCGCACCCTCCTCCACCGCCTGGCCAGCGGCGAATTCGCCGTCGACGGACCCCTGTTGGAGCGCATCGACCGCACCGTGGACCAGCTGGAAAAGGCCGCCGAGGTACGCGACGGCGCCGCACAGCGGGTGCTTACCGCACTGGAGCCGATCGAGGCCACGGCCCCGCACGCCCCGGAGGGCCACGAGCAGCTGTCCGCCGCCGATCAAGCGGCGCTGCTGTCCATCGCGGGCGGCGCCAAAGTACACGCGCACCTGCTCACCGGGCGGATGTCCGTACCCACCGCCTCCGGCACCAGAGTTGCCTACACCCACCTGCAGCGGCTCGAAGCCGCCGGCCTGGTCTCGCGGGATACCGGCCACTCCGAGATGGCCGGGCAGCCGGTCACCCTGAGCGACGCGGGCCGCACCGCACTGGCCAGCAGCCGCAGGCACCCTCCGGCCGCGGTACTGGCGCCGCCAAGGCCCGGCAGCTGGCCCACTGCCCCTGCGCGCCCTCGCCGCTGAACCCGCCCGCTTCCCCGAGGAGATCTTTGACCACACCCGAACTTGACCTTCGCCTTGACGACTTCGCGGCCGTGGACGATGTGACCGATCAGGCGTTCTGGCACGCGGTCGGGGCCCACGAGGACCAGCTCCTCCCGCTGGCCGAACATCACAGCTCTGCTGGCGCCAACAGCTTCTACGTCTTGCACGACGGGTCAGCCACCTGGGGCTTTCCCGGCATGCCTCAGATCGTCGCGCTCCACCTGCAACGTGACCTGTCGGCCCAGACGTTCAGCTTCGAGCTCAAGCAGTTGCCGCTACCGGCCATGGCGCAGTCCTGGCTCATCCACCGAGGCTGCCCACCCGACGCCATCGACCTCAACCCGGACCTGGGCCCCCCGCCGGCCGATGAGGCCACACGGGCCCTGGAACGACGGCTCATGGGGGACGGAGACCACTACGCGTACGGGCACTCCTATACCAGCGACGACCCGAGCGACTGGGTCACCGTCGTGGCCCTGCGTGCCATGGATGAGCGGGCCCCCTCGCCATTCCGCGTCGTGGTCGAGGAAGTCGACCCCGAGGCATGGACCCACACCCTGCGCGAGGGCGGCTTCGCCACCGTCGAAGAAGCGCTCCAATGGTGCGACGAGCGGATCGCCGGTGCGGCCGGCCCGCTCCCGCCGGTCCGCCCGGCGGCCGTAGCCAGCCGCCCGACGGCCCTGCCGAAGGCTCCTGCTCCACGCCCGCCCGGCCATATCCGCTGAGCCTCAAGGCCGAGGCGAGCGGCGAAACATAGCCGACGATCGCCGGTTAGCCAAACCGGCGATTCTCCGGACTCTTATACAGCCGCCGGGACATTCCCGGGGCGCCATTCCAGGCAATCCCTCTGCCTTCCCGGAGGTTTCTTCCGCATGCGCTCCACCCGAATTGCCATATCCGCGGCGATGCTCGGCGCACTTGCTCTGCCAGTGCTGTCCGCCACCACCGCATCCGCCGCGACCATGCCCGCCGCGGCAACCGCCGCCCCCGCGGCCAGCTGCCACAACCTCCCGCCGCTGCCGTACACGGTGCACGCCAAGGCCGTGACCATCCGGTCCAAGGCCAGCGCGAAGTCCACCGCGGTCGGCGTGCTCTACAAGAGCCACAAGTTCAGCGTGTCCAAGAAGAGCGGCAAGTGGCTCTACATCAAGGACAAGTCGACCGGCGTCAAGGGCTGGGTGTCCGCCACGTACGTCTACCGCGACGTCCGCATGTGCCTGGACTGACAGGAACTCAGCAGCCGCCCCTAAGCAGCTGAGCCGCTGGGCATGGCCCCCAATTCCCCCAGGCATCGACCTTTTCAGAACAGGAGTTTCCTTTTGTCCGACGGCATATCCGATGACGCTGAGGATGTCGTGGGCGTGCTCACCGAACGGATCGGAGCGCGCTTCGCACTGGACATGGGCCAGTTGAAGGCCGCGGTCGCCGCCGCGCCGACCGCGAATCCTGACGCCACCGACGTCGTCAAGTGGCACGGTCTCCTCGTCGAGGCCCAGTCCGTGCTCGACCACGCGGAGGACGACCTGCTCGCCGCGCTGGAAACCCAGCCCAGCGAGGTCGACGACCCGACGATGGGCCTGGCCCACCGCGTGGACGCCGCTGTCACCGCACGCGATGGCCGGGCCATGGTCGTGCGCTGGCTCCTCGACCCCGATGCCCCGGGCAAGACGGGCCTCGCCGCCGAACGCCTTGCGCGCCTTCGCCCCCGAACCGGGCCTGCGGTGCAGACCAGCATGCCCCACCGGCCCGCGGCTACCCCCACGCCGGCGCCGGCGTGGCGGGCAGGAAGGCCCGCCCGATGAGCCGGGGCACGGCCAGCACCATGGACGGCGACCTGCAGAAGGTCTTCGGGAGCCCGGTCCCCGAGCTGTACGAGGCGGTCGCCGGACCCGATGCCTTGCCCGCCCTCGCCCGCGCCCTGGAGCTGCGCTCCTTCCTGGCGCTGACCGAGGAACAGGTCGCCCGCGTCCGCGACCGCGTGCACGCGGACATGGATCCGGACCGCGACATGGGCCAGCTGTCGGCGGCCACGCTCCGCTTCGACGCGCAGTGGCTGGAGGCGGCGCTCGATGCCCGCGACGGCTACCGCGCGGCCCTCGGCGAACTGCTGCGCACCATGCCCCCGCCCGACCAGCGGGCCCGTCCCGTCCGCACGGCACAACTCAGGGCCACCACAACCCTGCCCCCGTCTGCCGCCCTGGCACCCCAGCGTGCCGGGGCGGCCCGGGCCCGCCGACCCTGAAAGCCCCAGCTTGCCCCACCTCACGTCCACCGAGATAGCCGGACGGATCGAGGACCTGTACGGCGCGCCGCTCGACGACCTCGAAGCCCACGCCCAGGACCAGCCGCCCGGCATGCTCTCCGCCCTGCTCGGCATGCACGACGACCTCGCCCTCGCCGAGCGCGGCATCGACGTCCACCGCGAGTACCTCGCCCGGCTCGTCCACCCCGAGCGGCAGATCGGCCGGCACGAGGTCTCCCACCTTCTCGACGGCGCCCGCCGGCTCGCCGAAGCAGTCGCCGTCCGCGACGTCCAGGCCAAGTCGGTCGCCGCCGTTCTGCAGAGCCTGGCCCGCGCCCCGGCCCCAGCGCCGTCCCCGCCGACGTGCTCGCCGCCCGTTCCGGCGCCGCCCCGTGCGGCCCAGAGCGCGACGCACCGCCGCTGACCCGCAGGCGATTTCCCCTACTCACCCAGGAGTTCCTCCCTTGGCCATCACCGCTCTGCCCCCTGACACCGACGGCGACATCGCCCGGGTCACCGAGGCCCTCGCCATGATCACCCCGCGCTGGAACGTGCGGATCCTGCTGGCCCTTTCCGGCCCGCCCGTGCGGTACAGCGAGCTGGCGGACAAGGTGTCCTGGCTGCAGAACGGCCAGCTCCACCCCAAGCTCAAGGCGCTGTGCGACGCCGGCCTGGTCGAGCGCACCGAACACACCGCACGGCATGTGACATACGGCCACACCGAGCGTGGTGTCGCCCTGCTGCCGGTGTTGCCGATGATCGTCACCTGGGCCGAGGCGCATCTGGAGACGGCGGATCGCCCGATGCCCGCGATCGAGCAGATCGAGGACAGCCTCACCCTGCTCACCCGACGCCATGCCGCCGCCATCCTGTGGGTGCTGAAGTCCCGCGAGGAGGTCAGCGGGCGGGCCCTGGCCCGGATCGTGATGCCCAGCAGCGACTGGACCAACGTCTACCCGCCGCTGCGGCAGCTCGTGTCCGACGGTCTGGTCGACAGTGAGGGGAAAGGCCGGCCCTACCGGCTCTCCGCGGCAGGCGACGGCCTGGGGCCCGTTCTAGGTGCCCTGTCCGCGTGGTCCGCTGGGCAGCCCCTCCGCCAGGCGGTCCAACACCCGGTCTGGGGGCATGCGCAGGCGAAGCCCGCGCCGAGGCCGTGGGTCAGCAGCCAGTCGCGGCCGGCCCCTGCGGCGTTCCCGAAGGCCCGGACGGAGCCCTCTCCGGCGTGGCACCACCGCGATCTCTTCTCCCATGCCAGCACCGCCCGCCCGAAGACGGCTGCCCAGGCGGGAGGTCCGCGCCGATGACCACCCTCTTCACCCCTACCGACGTACGCAACGCCATCGAGGTGCTGGCCTCGCGTTCCTTGATCCGCTTGGTCACCGAGATCGACGACAGCGGGGCGATACCTCCGCGACGGCTTGCCGGTACCCTCTCCGACCTCTCCTCGCACCAACTGCGCCGCGCTGTCGAAGCGGCCCGCGACCACGGTCTCGTCCGGACCGAACCCGGCGCCGGACTGAAACTCACTGATTCAGGCGCGGAGTTGGCCGACCTGTACGACGGGGCGGCGCGCTGGGCCCGACGCCACGCCTACCCGGCACCGGTCTGCGAGTTCAGCAGTCGCATCCGACACGTCCTCGACCTCTTGGCCCCCTCGCTTATGACCGAGCGCGCCGACGGCCTCTCGCAGCCGTCCGCCGCGCGCCTGCTCAGCGAACAGGCCCAGGCGGACCTTTCCCGTCCCCGCGCTCTGCTGATCCAGTGGCTGGCCAGTAACCCCGAAGGTTCCCGGGCGCACGAGCCGGCCGCGTGAGCGCAGCGGTCACACCCCGGCACGCACGCAATACCGGCGGGCTGATGCGCAGCATCTACCTGCCGCGCACGGCGGACGCTCTCAGTTTCGCGATGTCCACCTACGGCATCCCGCTGCTGGTCCTGGCCACCACAGGCTCCGCTGCACTGACGGGAGCCGCGTTCGCCCTGGAGTGGATCCCGCGTCTGGCAGCGTTCGGCTGGGCCGGATCGCTCGTCGACCGGCGCGGGGCGGCCGTCGTCTTCCACCTCGCCTCTCTGGGACGCGCGCTGGCCCTCGCCGCCGGCGCGGTCATGCTCCACTTCCACCCGTACGGCACCGCGGCGAGCGTGACCGTGATGGTGCTCGCGGCGACGACCGGCGTGCTCACCGAGTTCAGTTACATCGCGGCCGAGACCGCGGGCGCCGCCGCCGCCGGCCGCCGAGCGGGGGCGCGGGCCCACCGCGTCCAGGCCGTCCTGCTCGGCATCGACCAGACCGCGACCCTGGCCGGCCCGGCGCTCGCCGGGGTACTCCTGCTCGCCGGGCCGCCGCCGATGCTCGCGGTGATCACGGTGCTCTCGCTTCTCGCCGCGCTGCTCGCCCTGCGCACGCCGCCCTCGCCCGTCGCCCTCGCCCGCGCGCCGAAGGGCCAATCCGGCGCCGGACTCCTCACCGGATGGCGCACCATCCGCTCGCTTCCCGCGCTCGGCTGGCTCGTGACCGGGCTGACCCTCTCCAACCTGGCCATCGGACTCCTCCAAGCGGCCGGCCCCGTGATCGTTGTCCAGCACTTCGGGCAGTCCACCACCGCCGTCGGCCTGCTCTGGTCCGCAGCCGCTGGAGCGACGCTCCTCAGCGTTACTCTCTGCCGGTTCGCGATCGACCGCCTGGGCCTGTGGCCGGTCGGTGCCGCCTGCGCAGCCCTCGCCTCGCTCGCCTGTCTCGCCGCCGCCCAGGCTCCCGACTACTGGTCCTACCTGGTCCTGGTCGCGGTCCTCATGGCGGGCGAAGGCGGCATGACGGTCGTCCTGCGCACCCTGCGCTCCCGCCTGATTCCCCCGGAGAAGTTCGGCAGCACCCTGTCGGCGACCATCCTCATCCTCCTGCTGCCCTTCCCCGTCGCCGGCGTGCTCACCGCGTTCACCCCGCCCGACGCCATGGGCCACGTCATCACCGTATGCGCCGTCTTGCAGGCCCTCGGCTTGCTCTGCGCCTTCGCCCGCCTGCGCGCCGATCCCGCCCTGCGCACCTGACCCTGCTGCACCCCCAGCCTGTGGAGAACCTCATGCCCACCGCCGTCCTCGGATCGCACCGCGCGACCGGCCGCACCATCGCCGAACAGTTCCACGTCTTCGACGTCCACAACCCGCACGTCTACCGCGCTCTGGAACGCATGGCCGCCCGCCGACTGGCCTCCGGCGCCACACGGGTCAGCTTGAAGGACCTCTTCGAAGACGTGCGCCGCCAACTCCCGTACGGCGTCGCCGGGCTGAACAACAACTTCACCGCCCTCTACGCCCGCCGCCTCATCGACGACCACCCCCACTGGGCCGGGGCGTTCGAGCTGCGCCGCCGCCGTGCGGCCTGAGACACCCCAGCGCCCTCGTCCTGCCGTCCACCGATACGGAGAACCCTTTCTTGTCCGCTCGTGTTGGCAAGCCCGGCTATTCGAAGTTGCGGAATCACTCCGCATCGTCGGGCCGCGGAGCGGACCAGCACCGATCACCTGCGCGAGAGGTCGGCGGCGTGCTCAGGGCTGAAACCTTGGCGCTCGCGCTGCCACAGGTCGGCCGTGTTCTGGTGGAAGCCCAGCAGCCGGCTGACCACGACAGCGGGCAGCTCGGCCGCAATGTCCATGAGTGCGGTATGCCGCCCGGCGCGCGGCCGAATGCCGATCTGCTTGAGCCTGTGGCTCAGGTGTGCGGAGGACATAGGTCGCCCGGCATAGCCGCCAGGGAACAGCCACGCCAGATTCTCGTCGGGCTCCGTGGCGCTGTGACCGCGGCGGCGCCGTACCAGGCGGCGGATCAGTTCGTCCAAGGGCGGCGGCACCTGTGCGGGGACCTTGCCCAGCCGGATGCTGACGCTGTCCTCGGCGCAGGTGACATGGTCAGTGGTGAGCTGGGTGATCCGGCTGGGCGGCTGCGCGAAGAGCAGGACGAGCAGGCCAGCAACGCGGACCACGTCGTCCAATGTCTCGTCGTGGACCAGGCGACGTACCAGCTGCCAGCGATGGTCTTGGGCGATGACCTCGACGCTGAAGTCCCGAGTTTCGGTGGGGAATTCGAGTGGTGGCGCACTTCCGCGGCGGGCGGCCCAGTTCAGGAAAGAGCGGGCTCGGCTGCGGTTGACGGGGCCATCGGCCATCCATGTGTCGATGTGGTCTTGAGCGCAGGATGTGAGGGTGTGGCCCTGCCGGTCGAGCCACTGCAGCAGTCGTACGACAGTGGCAGCCTCGTGCCGTACACCCTGGGCCTGTCCATGCGTGATTGGCCGACCGGCCTGTCGCAGTCGTCGCAGGTGCTGGCATGTGATGTAACTGCGCAGGGTTTGACGGTCCTCGGCTGCCGGGACGCGCACGTATGCGTCGGCGAGCCAGAGCTCAAGGACGGCGAGGTGCTCGTCGCGTTCGGGCAGCGCGCCTCCGGCCACCAGCACGGCGCGCAGATGTCGGGCGACCTTGACCGGTCGGCAGTCGTCGAGGACCTCGTGGGTGACAGGGCCGCTTCCATGGACGAGGTGGTTGAGAACGTCACGGCTGCCGGGGCTGCGGCGCAGCCACGCGAGCAGCGCGCGCGGGCTGGTGATGCGGAGCAATGCGGAATGGACGTACACCAGTTCCTTACGCATGGCTCCGTCGGGGCCGGTCAGGGCGAGGGTGAGTTGGTGGCGGGCCGCGCAACTGGCGCACATCCCGAAGTGGAACAGCCTCTCGACAGTTCCGCACCCAGAGCACGGCCGTCGGGCGCGCTCGTGCCGCTTCCAGCAGGTCTCGCACAGCGGCTCACCCTGTGCGGTACGTCCGTAGGTCGGGCGGGTCCTTTCGCACTGTGCGCACAGCCCCTTGGGCGCGCGGCACTGTTTACACAGGGGCTCGCCGGATGCCGTGAGGTACTCGACCCAGCGCAGCAAGCCGCACCCGCTGCACTCCTTGGGAGGGTGTGCCTCGATACGGCAAGGCCCGCAGACGGGGGACCCGGTGCGGGAGGAGTGACAGGGCCTCGTGCTGTCGCACACCGAGCAGCGGGCGAACGGCAGCTGGTGACAGCGCCGGCATACCAGTCCGTCGCTGGTTCGTCCGAGGGCCCGCTTCAGCTCGCCGCACTGGACACAGATGCGCTGGTTGAACGGCGCACTTCGATAGCAGTTGCCACAGAGGGCTTTCCCGTCGTGGGTGCGGGTGGCGACCTGCGCGTTCTTCTTACACCGCGAGCAGGTCTGCGGGCGGATCTCCTGCCAGCAGTTGCGACAGCAGCGCAGTCCGTCCCGTTGCATGGTCAGCCCAATGTTGCGCCGGCAGTACGGGCAAGGCGGGTTGACGACGCCCTGCGCGCCGCGGGCGAGCAGTTCGTGGATGAGACGCAGTCCCCGAGGAGGGCCGTGTGTGCCGTCACCGGTGAGCAGCCCGGGGACGTCCTCCAGGGCCCAGAGCAGCCGGAGCTGTCCGTTCTTACTGCGTTCCGTCGAGCGGACAGCTTCGGCGATCGTCTCCTTTGGCAGTGCGATCGGGATCTCTGCGATGAGCTGGACCAGCTCGGCCAGGACGTCACGCCCGTCATGGGGCGGGTGCCTGGTGCAACGGGGCTGCCCATCGCGGTCGCGGCCGGAGTAGTTCCGGCTGCCGCAGATCACGCACGGATTTGCCCTGGCGATGAGCCGGGTCTGGCAGGAGGCGCAGATGCGGGGCTGGCCGGGCTGGCCCTTCAGCTGGCGCTGGGCCCCGCAGCGGGCGCATCGAGGCAGTTGCAGCCGGACGGCGCCATGCTCGCGCAAGCCGTGGATAAGCCGACCGAGCGCCGCAGGTCCTGCTGCCCGTGTGGAGGTGAGAAGTTCGGGATCCGCGTCGAGGGCCTGGGCCAAATCGCGACGATCGGGCCGGCGCTTGACCGTGGTGATCAGCACCCGCTCCACGAGCGTGGCGGCGAGTTGTGGTTCGACAGCCTGCACAGCTTCGACAATGACCTGCTCCGGCTCGCTGGCGAAACGCGGCAGCATCTCCGACATACGCGGCGGCTACTCGGGAACGATGCGGGCCCGCTTGGGACGGAACTCCCCGACGCCAGAGGGACCTTCACCGCGACGGGGACCTTCACCAGTGGCGGCCTTCTTACGTCCGGCCCCGACGGCCGCGACCGGCTCGATGAGGTCGTCCATCGTGCAGCCGAGGATGTCGAGCAGGGCCATGAGCGTCCGCAGACTCAGACGCTCGGGCCGCTCGGTTACCAGGCGATAGGTCTGGCTGGCGGACAATTCGATCCCACGCTCGGCCAGGCGCGGGACGAGGTCGGTCGTCTGGAACAGGCCGCGTGTAGCCATCACCTCCCGCAGGTGCCAGCGGTAGTCCAGTTTCGCCGTCATGCCCACTCCCTACTGTCCGCCCTGAAGGGCCCGGTCCAGCACCTTACGCATCATCGTGTTCATGAAATCGCCGCTCACCCCGGTGTAGAGCGCGGTCGTCGACGCGAAGCGGTGTCCGACCTGGTTCTGTACGAAGGTCGGGTCCGCGCCGTCCTCGATCTGGTGCGTGACGTGGCTGTGTCGCAGGCAGTGCGGCACCAACTCTGCGTCCATGCCCAGGGCGTCACGGTAGGCAGCGAACCGCTCCTCAATCTCCCGCGCCTGCAGGCGCCCGCCGCGCTCGGTCAGCCACAACGCAGACGTACGGGACGCATGCGCATACCGGGGGCGGACGTTGCTCACGTAGTCCTCGACTGCCTCCACCGCCCAAGGCATCACGCTCAGCACCATCCGGCGCCGCGGCGGCGAGCCCCGGGTGCGTTTGCCGTAGCGGACATGGAGCGAGCCGAAGCGTCCCAACTCCGGTGCCTTGGGGTTGCGGTAGAAGTCGGGGACGTCAAGGCGGGAGGTCTCCGTGGCGCGCAAGCCCCATCCATAGATCGTCTTGAAGACGGTGGCGTCCCGGTAGGCCGCGAGTGCGCCCTTGCGGCCAAGCCGGATGGCCCGCTCGACCTGGTTGTCGGCGTAGTCGAAGAATGCCTGGCACTCCTCGCGGGTCATCGGCCGCCGGTCGGGGTCACCCTCGTAGTCGGTGAGGTGGGCGATGGTGTTCCACTCGTGGCAGATCTGCACCGGGTGGGTGCCGAAGCGCAGTTCACACTCGGCAGGCCATTGGTAGTGCGGCGACGTGACGTAGTCGCAGAACAGCCGCAAGGTGCACTGGTAGCTGCGGATGGTCGATTCTGCGCGCTGCAACTCCGCGAGCAGGTGTGTCATCCACTCGTCGCAGTCCGCCGCCGACCACTGCCACGGATAGGCGTTGACGTATGCGCCGAAGCGCCGGACCAGGTTCCGGCGGTCGCGGATGGTCTTCGGCTGAAGCCGACGCCCGCCGCGCTGCTGTCGGCTCCACCCTTCCAACATCGCCTCGAAAACAGCGTCTTCGGGGTGCAGCAGCGAGACGCCGTCGAGCAGCACGAGGCGTGCAGAGCCCTCGCTTAACCCCGTCGTAGACACGCACACTCCCATCTTCTGGGTGCACGAATCTTGCATCAAATGCATGCCTGCCCGCAAAGGGGCAGGTCAACAACTCTCGATTTGATAGGAAGGACGTGGCTCAATGTCACAGGTCCCCAGCTCGCACCCCAACGGATCGTGCATTAAGCGCAATTCCCCGGGGTTTCCCCTCGTGCTCGTCGTTTCTCCCGGCGACGAGACCTATCGCGGCTATTGCCTTGAGCAGGTAGCTGCCGCGTACGACGTCGTCCTGCTCACCAACGCCGAGCCGTCATGGGAGAAGCCGTTCATCGTCGACCACACCGTCGTCGACTTGACCGACCCCGCAGCCTTGCTCGCCGCCGGCCGGGCCCTAGCCGAGCGCCACGACCTCGTCGGAGTGGTCACCTGGGACGAGTGGAACCTCGTCCCCACCGCCCGCCTCGCTCGCGCGCTCGGTCTGTCCTCGACGTCCGTCGAGGTGATGCGGGCCTGCCGCAACAAGTCCGTCGCCCGCACCCTGTTCGCCCGCCATGGGGTGCTGTCAGCCTCCTCGATGGAGGTGCGGACCCCGCTGGAGGCCCGGCTGGCAACGAAGACGCTGGGCTACCCCGCCGTCCTCAAGCCCTCCGCGTTCGCCGGCAGCATCGGCGTGATCCGCGTTGACCGCCCCGAAGAGCTGCCCGCCGCGTTCGCGTTCGCCTCGGCCGGCGCGAGCCGCAGCCGCGAGGACACCGGCGTCCTGGTCGAGGAGTACCTCGACGGGCCGGAGGTCTCGGTCGAGTGCGTCACCCACCACGGCGCGACCACTGCGGTCGCCCTAACCCGCAAGCACCTGGGACCCGAACCGTACTTCGACGAGACCGGCCACACCGTCGATGCCACCGACCCGCTCCTGGCCCAGGTCGCCCCGGCCGCCGCTGCCGCGGTCAAGGCGTTGGGGATCACCGACGGTGTGCAGCACGTCGAGATGCGCCTCGTGGACGGGCGGCCCCGGCTGATCGAGGTCAACGCACGCATCGGCGGCGACATGATCGGCCACCTCGTCCGCCTCGCCACCGGAGTCGACCTGCCACGAGCCGCGGCCGACCTCGCCTGCGGCCGAGCACCGGACCTCACCCCGTCCCGCAGCGGGGCTGCGGGCATCCGCATGCTCTACCCGGACGCCTCCGGCACCCTCACCGCACGGCACATCAACAAGCCGTTCACCGCTCACACTCCGTGGCTGGGGCAGGTGCAGTGGATCCGCGAGATCGGTGACACGCTCCTCCTGCCGCCCGAAGGCGACGTGTTCACTGCCCGGGCCGGGTTCTACATCGTCACCGGCCGCAGTACGGCGGAGGTCACCGAACGGCTCGACATCGCCGCCGACGAGATCACCGTCACGGTAAGGGCGGACCGATGAGCCAACAGTCCGATCCGCTCCGCGACATCGACGGCGACGTCTACGTTTCCCCGCGTCACCTCGCGTCCACCACCGGGATCGGTGACCCCGCTCTCGCCCCGCTGCTCGACCTCGGCTGGGAACTGCAGCACGACGACCTCGGCAACGTGTACGTGAGCGCTCCCGACCGGCGCGTGCGCCTGGGCTACCTGCCCGAGGGGGAGGACGACGGGCTCTGGCGCATCAACGCCTACAAGGACTCGTTCGGCCCGCCGGCGTGGGGTGTGTGTTTCAACGACCGTGTCCCCACCGAGTTCGTCCAGGCGTTCACCACCGTCCTCGCCACGGCGTACGAGCAGGGGCCGGACGCCTACCTGGCCCAGCCGGTCTCCGGGACCGACGAGCAGGACCCCTTTCTCGCCGTCGTCCCGCTCCTGAAACAGGGCTGGGAGATTGACCGTCCGCGCGGGGGCGTCTTCGCGGTCCAGGCCCCGGACGGGCTCGCCGGCATGGAGTTCACTACCGGCGATCTCGATCCGGAAGCCGAGCTGACCACGCGGGACGCGCGTTGGCAGCTGTGGGCAGGCAAGTCCATCGACCGGCCTGCCTGGTACGCCACGGCCAGCACCGAAACCCCCGTCGCCCTGCTCACCGCTGTCACTGACTGCATCGCCGATCCGGCTCCGCTGCCCCGGTGGCGGCAGGAGACCTCCAGCTACATCAAGGGCATGGCCCAGCTCACCCCCATCCTCCCGGCCGAGCCGCCGGCCCCCACGCCGCTCGACGTGCAGCGGGCCGTCGTGTCCCGACGCCCGGCCGTGCTCCCCGCGGCCAGCGTCCCGCGCTGGACTACCACCAGCCGACCTGCGCTGCCCGGCCCTCGTCGCTGACAGCGGCCCAACCCTAGACCGGAGAAGCCTTCTTGTCCCTGCAGGCCCCCGAGTTCTTCGCCGAGCTGTGCCTCCCCTTCCACGCCCACACCGTCGTGGGCAACACCTACTTCGCCGTCCCCGTCCCGGGCGCACCGTTGCGGCTGCGGATCGACTTCAGCCGCACCATCCACGCGGACACCTACGGCGGTCTGCGCGTGGCGGTCGTTCACCCGGACTGCGGCGAAATCGACGCGGTGGCGCTCAGCTTCGTGGACCACGGAACCTTCCACCGCCGCGACGAAGCCACCAACACCCGGCCGAACACCAAGCAGTACGGCACCTTCGACAAATACCACCGTCCTGGACGGCCACCGTGGGACGGGGCCGTCACCACCGGGCTGCGCGACGCCATCGAGCAGTACACCGGCGTCTGGTTCCCCGGCTCCTGGACCGCGTCCGCGCCCGGCCGCACGGCTAGCCGCACCGCGCTCAGTGCGGCCGTCCCGCCGATCACACACAACGGTGCCCGCACCCGCTGAGCCCGCCCACCTCCACCTGTTCCCGCCCGTATCCCTTGGAGAGTCCCTTCTTGCGCATCCGTTCCGCTCGCACCCTTCCGGCCGCTGTCGCCGTCGCTGCTGCGGCGACCGGCAGCCTGTCCTGGGCACCCACCGCATCGGCCCAGAGCACCGAGCCCACACCGTCCTCGTCCTCGACTCCGCGCAAAGCGGCCGAGGCGGAGACCGGTGGCGTTGCCATTTTGAAGAAGGACTCCGGAGGCGACGTGCTCGCCGGCGCGTCCTTCACCCTGTTCGACTCCGCTGGCAAGGAAGCCGCCAACGGCAAGACCGACGCTCAGGGGCAGCTTGCTCTCCAGGACCTCACGCCGGGGGTCTACCGCCTCAAGGAGGTCACCAGCGGCAGCCCTCTGCACGACACGGTCGACGACCAGGACGTGATCGTCACCCCCGGCGTTGACACACCACTCACGATCGTCGACCCGTTCAAGGACGCCTCGGTCCTGCTGAAGGCCAAGGACGACAAGACCAGCAAGCTGCTGCCCGGATCGACGGTCAACATCGGCAGCGGCGACAAGACCATCCTGACGCTGACCACCGGATCCGACGGCACAGCCACCGGCAAGGTGCCCGTCAACTCCCGTACCGGCAGCGGCTTCTGGGTCAAGCAGGTGAAGGCGCCCGAGGGATATGAGATCTACAAGCCCTTGAAGACGTTCAAGGCCAAGCCGGGCGATCCGGTGACGGTGACCACCACCAACGCCAAGACCGCCACGCCTCCACCGCCTACGGAAAAGCCCACCGACAAGCCGAGCGGCCTGCCGACCCCGGACAAGCCCTCCGACCGGCCGACTCCGGACACGCCCGACAAGGATGAGGACGTCTCGGTGCCGTCCGCCTCGGGTGCACCGACCGCCGACGAGACCGCGTCGAGCACCGCGGCGCCCGCCCCCGCGGGCTCGCTCGCGCACACCGGCGCCGACGCCACCCCGTGGCTGATCGGCGTCGCCGGGGTGCTCCTCGCCGCAGGTGCCGGCACCCTTGTCGTAACGCGCCGACGCCGTACGGACCACGCCACCGACGATGGCTCCGCGGAGAACTGACATACGCATGACCCGTCCAGCCCTTGGGATCTCCGATCCCGGGGGCTGGAATCTGTCTGGCGCCCAGGTGCCCATAGCGGGTGCAGAGACTGGCAGTTGGCTTGTCTGCCAGCTCGGCACGTGGCCTGTTCGGCTTCTGCCAGTTGGAGCTGGGCTGGTGCGGCATCACCGGAAGGCGGCTTGGTTCAGCTCGGCGATGATTGCCTTCCTCTTGCCATCGAGGGTTCGGCCCCACTTGGCGTTGGAGTAGTACACCACCCCTCCTGTGGCGGGCATGCGAAAGCTGATGTTGCATCCCACATCTGCATGGAAGTGGTCGCACAGACAGGTGCACACCTTGCGGTCGACTACCCAGCCAAGTCCGGTGGGGCCATCGCCGAGGAGTCGGATGAGATCGGGACAGGGCGGTCCGTCGGTCGTTTCCATCCGAAAGCCCTTGAACGCCCGCCAAGCATCAGTCGCGTTGATCTCTCCGGGGCCAGCCGTTGCGCGGATGCGTCGGAGGAGATCGGAGAAGACCGAAGCTGGCGCGCGAGGAGAGAGGGAAGAAGCGGTTGCCGCGTAGGCCGCCCGCTCGACCGGTGTCCAGTCCGGCTCATTGTGGAGGAGCGTGTCCCCGTACTCGTGGGGGAGGCGGTCGACGATGCGCTTCCACCAGCGGGGATGGAAGCCGGTCAGCCTGATCCTCGCGGGCATTCCGGGCAGGTACAGGCAGACGCCGCCACTCTCGTGACGGAATCGCAGTCCAGCGACGCCTGTGAGCTGGTCCTGCGGATCCGCTGCCTCCTCGTCGGCGAGGCGGGGCAGAAGGAACTCGATCCAGTAGTGGAGGACACATGGCTCGTTGACGAGTCGCAGAGTGAGCAGTTCCTGTTCGGGACGGGCACAGGCGATTCCGAAAGGGTGCTGCGAGAGACCACCGATCTTGCTACAGGCGAGGAAGAGTTCGGCTTCCAAGTGCGCCTGTTCACGGTGGCGAGCTGACGGGATAGCGAGTGCCTGGCCGTCGCCCGTGAGGAGGGAGTGCAGGGCCTGGTGGGATTCTCCGGTGCTGCGACGTCGGTCTGTGGTGAGACCCAGAGCGGACGGTCGGGGCATGGTCGTTTTTCCGCGCGAGACCGGCCCCCGGCGGCGAGCGCTTTGTGCAGGGTACTGATGTGCTGGGACGGTTGGTGACACTTCTGGCCGTTCTCGGCGAAGGAGCTGCGGGGGCTCTGCCAACGCGCGGCCGGGCGTTCACTGGCCCGCAACGATGAAAGCCAGATCACGTCGCCCGGTCAAGGAAGCACGCCGGGGAGCCCTCGTCGTGAACGCACAGCGTCCCCAAGCGTCTGCGTTCGTGTCGCTTCGAAGTGGGCCATCGCCACCCGGTTCGAAGGTGACCGGAGGTTAGGCGGCCACTGTCAGTGGTACGGAGCCGCCGACGGTGTTCCCCGTAACCATGGCGCGCAGAAGGTAGGACGGATCGTCGGCCGCCATGCCTTGTAGATTCCTTCCCACTACGACGATCAATGACCCCTGGGCTGCGCTCCGGTACCAGCTGGGGTAGAAATTCAGCGGCATGCGACAGAGAAGCTGGCCGTCTGGGCTGCTGATTGAGAGATTCGTATCCTGGAGGTGAGCCCGGACGCTGCCGCTAGTGACTCCTGGGATGTCGCGCAGATCCACGCGTTCATGATTCTCGGTCTGGAGCATCATCTGCAGATCGGTGAACCCTGCCTTGCGGTACGTCGTGAGGACGAGGTCTTCGACCCGCGCGTCTTCATGAATGCCCCACCCCCCCAAACAGTCGACGATGATCCCGGCGCGATCTCCGCCGAACAGAATGCACTCCACTTCGAGGACGACCTCGGGTTCCGTTGGCGCCCAGCCCTCCAGCTGGACCACCTGGGAGACCATGCAGTGAGGATGAGACAGTCGCAGCATGAGGCGGTCCATGGCTTGGTGCTTCATGAGGAGAAGTTCGGCCTTCCCTGCCTCGTCGATCAAGAGCTGGCACACCTCGCATGTCCGGCGGGCGCTCCCGAGGTATCTGAGAAGCGGATCAATGCCGATTCCGGTTAGTGCTCGCCGGACGGAATCCGAGATGTTGATCTTCCTGCCGGCAGAGGCGACGGTAAGGGGGTAGCTGACCTTGGTACCAGCTTCCTTGACGGATCGGTTCCTGGTGGGGCGGGAACGGGCGATGGCCTCCAGGGCGCGTTCGTCGACTTGTTGCTCGGACCCAACTAGATCTTCGAGCGCGGGCTCGAAGGAGTTGCCCGACCCCACGTCTACGTACAGACCTCCGAGCAGCACCAGCGCCTCGCCGGCCAGTGGCCAATCACCGAGTTCGTGGTGTACAGCGAAGGCTTCCAGCGCGTGTGTGCGAGACCGCTCGATGTCACCGAGTGCCCGGTAGGAGCGAGCCATGTTGAGAAAGCAGGGGGCGCGCAGGGTGTCGTCAGCGAGCTGTTCGATGACGGTCCGAGCTTTGCGGAATTCAGTCAGCGCCTTCTCGTGATCACCGAAGCGTGCGTGGTGCGATCCTAGGTTGAGACGCAGAGCAGCCTTAACCGAGTGCATCCCAAACTGTTCAATGAGGGGAATGAGGTTGACGATCTCGTCGCCAGCCCGGTCTCGCTCCTCACCTCGCAACCGGCACACCGCAGCCATGGCACGGGCGACGAGGAGCGCATGAAGGGCTTTCTGTTCCACGGCAAGCTTGGTGGCTTTGCTGTACTGATCGAGTGCCTTGCTCCATTCCTGGTCGCGGGCGTACACGTTGGCCAGAGTCAGCCTGCACTGCATGATCCCCGACTCGTGGGCGGACCGCTCGCACTGGTCAAGTGCCAGGATGATGGTCGACTCTGCCTCTCTGTGGAGACCCCTGCGCGAGTGGCTGATAGCAAGCGCGCGCGTCGCCTGAGCTCTGAGCGCAGGGGATGAATGGTCCGTCTCGGCGAGAACCGACTGCAGGATCTGAAGGCCATATCTCCATCGTCCTGCGACCACAAGTGCTTCCCCCAGCGCGACCCGGGTCCGCGCCAAGTCGCGTCCTTCCCCGGTGTCTTCCAGTAAGCGCACCGCGTCCGTCAGGTGGGTAATGGCTTCACCGATCCGGCCCTGGGTCCACAGAAAGTCGGCATTTCTCTGCAGGGTCTGCGCGGCGACGATGGGGTTCTTGAGATGGTTGGCCATGTCTCGCGCATCGGCGAAGTACATATGCGCCTCATCAAGTTGCCCTATACCTCCATGGCAGGATGCCAGATGAGCCAGTGCCCGAGCCCCGCGTTCGTAGTCGCCGAGTTGGGCGGCGAGACGGGCGCATGTACCGAAGTGGTCAATAGCCCGCTTGGTATCTGCTTGCTTTGCAGCCTGAGTGCCGAGTCGAAAGAGAGTCCGGACTTGTCCCTGGGTATCACCGATTTCCCGATAGATAGCCAGTGCGGCCCGGAGCCCCGTTCCCCCTTCGATGCAGTGCGACTGGTCAGCCGACGACGGCAACCCGCTCTCTACGGCCTGCCAGGCTCGTCGCTCCAGCTTGCCCACGGCTCGCACTAACTCAGGCACCGAGGAGCCGTGGTCCGCAAGCTCCACCAGTCTCGTCATGAGCGAGTGCACCTCGTCGGCCTCGCGCTCGTCCGCATATAGCCCCTGGACAGTTTCGAGCCGGGTCTCCAACCGGTGGCACCGGTCCTCGGCAGCGATCAGCTCGGTGCGGGTTAGGCTCAGGGCCTCCTGCAGGTAGGCCACTTGATCTTGCAGGTCACTACATTCCTCCTGCAACCGCTGGTACTCGCTGCGCTGGAACTGGACTTCGGCCCGGTGAGCGAGCCGCTGTTCCTCAAACTGCGTCTCAAGGCTCCGGCATCGACTTCGGAGGCTCGTCAGGCGGCCTTCCCGATCCCGCAGGGCCTTACGAAGAGCCTGCTGCTGCGATGCGATGCGCAGGGTGTTCTCGTCGGCTTCCACGACTCTGGCCTGCAGCCTCTGTACATCACTGTGTCTGTTGGCCTCGATGGCTTCTCGGTGCAGTTCCCGTAGCGTGTCCTCTGCGCCAGCTGTGAGGGGCGCACGGTACTCCTGCGCCTCCGTGATGACGCCCGCGACGAAGTTCCACGGTGGGATCCGCTCACCATTGAGGTAGCGCGTCACGGTACTTGGACTGAGGTACTGCCTCTCGGCGTAGCGTCGCACGCTGATCTTCAGCGCGAGAAAGATGCGACGCAGGTCCTCAGCCAGAGCCCGCTTCTCCGGAGCTAACCCGTCCTTCAGTGGCTCCAGGCGTGCTTTTGGCCGGACCGGGCTGATTGCGCCTGCTTCCTTGGGGGCGGGCACCTGTCCGTTATGCATTGAGTCAGTATTGCGGCATACCAACTCGTCCACACGCAAGATGAGTTGCTACCTCAGCTGGCAACACCGGATGGCGCTGCCACTGTGAGTGGCAACGCTCCCATGAGCCTTCGGTGCTCTCTGGTCGGCCATCATCAGTGGCTGGGGCACAGTCCCCAGTCCTGATGAGGAGGAAGCGCCATGGCTATGTCCGACGAGAGCAAGCGACTGCGTTCCGCCAGGGCGGGGTTCTGGCGCAGGCTCGCCCAACAGGCGGCACTCAGCGCCGCCGGTGCCGCTGGCTCGGGAATGGTTGGCCTTCTGATCTTCTGGCTGCGTTCCCGCTAGGCAGCGTCTTCAAATGTTCTTGAGTGGTGGATCATGGGTGGGTGATGCGTCGCCATGAACTATCCGACGCCGAGTGGGAGTTCCTCCGACCGTTACTGCCCGTGTAGTTGCCGGGCGCAAGCGGCTGGATGACCGCAGGGTCCTCAACGGGATCGTGTGGAAGTTCCGTACCGGGACGGCCTGGCGGAACGTGCCAGAGCGGTACGGGCCGTGGGCCACGCTGGAAACCCGTTTTCGCCGGTGGACGGCGGACGGCACGTTCGAGCGGATGCTCCGCGCCGCCCAGGCGGACGCCGCCGGCGACGTCGGCTGGCTGGTGGTCTGACCAGCAGATCCACCTGGCCTGCGACGGCCGGGGCCATCCGTTCGCCTCCGTCGTGACGGGCGGCAACACCAACGACTGCACCCAGTTCACCGCCGTGATGGAATCGATCCGGGTGCCCCGGATTGGACCGGGACGGCCCCGAGCCCGGCCCGATCGCGTCCTGGGGGACAAAGGCTACAGCTCAAGAGGGGTCCGCATCTGGCCGAGTAGCCCGTCCTCGACCGACGCCCCTCACCACAGAGCGGGTTGCAGGCCCGCGATCCGTCCCAGGTGGGGCTGGGATGCGGGTCGGCCGCCGACCCGCAGCAGCGGCAGGCTGGCGCTCGCTGATCAGATGCTGGGCCAGCGCAGCTCCCAGACGGCGCCCGCCCCTGAGGTAGGCGCGCGCACGCTGACGGGTACCGTCGGGCCACGACACCATCGGCATCAATTGCTCGAGAACGATGCTGGCGGCCGTGAACGGGTCCGCCAGATACGGCACGACCACATCGCGATGTCGGGTCGGCCGCAGCGGTTCCTCACGTACCCGCACCACCATCCAGTCGGGCCGGTGGCGTTCTACGGCTTCCGCCTTGAGCCGGTCGCCTTCCTCAGAGTCACGGTGCCAGTACGAGCCGTCGAACTCCACAACCAGCGCCTGGCCGTGGTCTGCTGGGAAGAGCATGTCGAGCCGGTAGCGACCGTTCGGCGTCTGCAGCGGGTACTGCTGCTCCCCGCCGGTGAGGACGAGCTGGAGTTCGGCGAACAGTTCCATCTCCTGCCGGGAGACGTTTGTCCGCTTCCGGCAGCGCGGGCAGCCCTGCCTGCCCATGAACACGTGCGCCACTTGCGCGGACCAAGGTTCATGCCCGGCTGGGCACAGCCACCAGACTGGCACGTTGGCCCCGGCCGTAACCCCGGCCGGGGTGAGGTCCTCGTTTAGAGACGGGTGCCACAGCGCCGCGATCTCAGGACCCTCGATCGACAGCGCCTGGTAGCGCACCCGGCCAGAACAGGAGGGGCACGCTGCCACGCCGCGGACGCGATGAAACACCTTGGCCCGGAACTCGCCGGCGCACACGCCACACCTCCACCAGACCAGGCGGTGTGAACCGGCGGTAACAGCATCAGCGGTCAGTCCGTTGTTGCGCGCGGGGTACCACTGCGCCGCCAGATCAGGTCGCGCCTCGGGGAGCGCGGGAGCACGCTTCCTCCGGGCACAGGCCGGGCAGCCCGAACCGGCGACGGTTCGGTGGCTCACCTTCGCCTCCCAGCGGTGGCCCCGGGAACACCGCCATCCCAGCCTTACGCGGGAGTTGACCAGCAGTTCTGCCACATCGGCCGGTGCGGCGTCGGGGTCCACCTCCGCGAACAGCTCAGGCATGTCGACCAAGCGCCCGGCCGGGGCGACGCGGCCGGCTCTCGCGCAGACCGGGCAGCCGGTCCCGCGGGTGCGGTTGGATATTCGCGCCTGGTACTCGTGCCCGATCGGACAGCGCCACCAGACCTGGCGCTGCGAGCCAGGCCCAAACTGGTCCGGCGAGGCGTCGTTGCGTGGGTGCCACTGGGCCAACAGGTCAGGCGAGTGCTCGCTGAGGGTGGACCGGCCACGGGGCACGTACCCCGCGCACCATGGGCAGCCAGTTCCGGCGACCCGGGAATGGACTTGGGCCTGCCAGACGTGTCCGGCATCGCACTGCCAAAACACCGCCTTGTGGGAGCCGGGACCGATTTGCTCCAGGTCCAGGCGGGTGTTCAGGTCCGGATGCCACTGGGCAGCGATGGCCGGGTGCTCCGTGACCAAGAAGCGGGTGCGACGTGTCATGGCCACGCACGGTAGGTCGCGCCACTGACATGCCCCTGCGAGATCACCGGGTTGGAGCCCCGCTGTTGTCAGTGGGTGAGCGGAGAATCGCTGGATGGCCTATGAACTGACGGAGGCTGGTGAGTCCGCGAACCTCGCCGTCTCCTTACGCGCGTACCTGTCCAGGACCGGTTTCTCCTTCACCGGTGTGACCGGCAAGGAGGCGACCCAGTCCATTACCCAGGCTGTGGTGCACTGGGTGGGAGCGTCGGGGTGGAGGTGCAGAACAGAGGCGCAGATGCGCTACATCGATCCGCCTCGATTGCTGGATGGGGGCTGCTTTTCCTACTGGTCGCCGTCCTGGTCTGCCTACCTTGACCTCCGCGTGATTCGCAAAGACGGCCCGCCGGTCGCCCTGGAGATCGACCGTGCGGACGAGAGCACCGCCGTGGATAAGCTCCGGGACGAAGCACTCCGCGGGCGCCCGGCTCTGTGGATCCGCTGGCACGGAGCGCTGCGTGCCGAACTCCCGGCCGGTGTGGCCCGGCTGCACCTACCCACGCGGTCCAGTAAATCGCCACTCCGGTACTCGCTGGCCACGGTGACCGGCACCGAGGCGATCACCACCGGCCGCGCCGTCAGCCCCGAGGCCCGAGTGGACGCTCAGCGGCGGGACCAGCAGCGGATCGCGGACGAGCAACGGGCTGCTGCCCGCCCCCAGGAACCCGGCTCTACCCGCTGCTTCTGGTGATCAGTACGCTGTTTTGGCGGGAGCCACTGGTCCATGCGGTGTCGGGTCGGCAGTGGATGCGCGGCGGTACCTGCTGTCCCAGGGCGTCGATCGAGGTCCTTGATGCATCGTGCAGGACCTGAACGTCTAGGTTTGCCGGGTGAGCAAGCGGCCCCAGCTACCAGGCGATCCCTCCGACCTGTACCTGCGTATCTCCTTCGACGATCCCCTGTGGGACACCCCGCAGGCTGACACGCTGGAGCGATGGAGTGTGGGTGTCCTCCACCGTCGGCGTGTGCACGACGGAGGCCAGGGACCAGCGGCCACGAGTAGCTGCGGCACGGCGGATTGCCCCTCGTGCACGGTCGAGGAGGCCGCCGTGGGGTCGATGACGTTCTACCGGGTGCACCTCGATGGTGCCCGGAATGCGTACTGGGCCATGGAGGAGGAGTCAGAGGAGCTGCACGAGACCGCTCAGGTCCTCCTCGATCCCGAGACGGGCTCCTTCACCGACGAAGTCAGCGAACGACTGGAGTACATCGGCTCAGCGCTGCTCGTCATGGATCGAGTGACGCTGGATCCCCCATGGCGCAGGACACTAGTAGTACTTCGTTAGGTTCTTGTTCTGGTTCTGCTGGTCTTGAGGGGGCGGCCGCAGGTGGTGCAGGTGCGGGTCCAGCACCTCAGCATGTC